>NZ_JBXUGJ010000002.1:0-636635 GCF_057180445.1 Chryseobacterium sp. HNCC26DJ239 | reverse complement strand
TATTCTATGACAAAAAACAAGTAAAAAAACACTTTTTTTAAGCGGCATATTGCATCGTTTTTACATAAGGTGTTTTGCGTTGAATGACAGAAAATATCCGACTCAACATCTTGCATTTCAAAACATTGAGAACTACTAAACTATGTTTACCTTCTGCCTTCTTACGCTCGTAATATAGTGCTAATTCTTTGTCGTATTTTATCGCTGTTAAAATGCTTAAATGAAGCAACGATTTCATCTTTTTATCCGCAAACGGACTCACTCTGGTTTTGCCTCTCACCGACGTTCCTGAACTGTGTTCAAACGGAGCTACTCCACTATAACAGGCGAATTTTCGCCAAGTTTTAAATCTCGTAAATCCCTTTGTTACCAAAAGCAAATACATAGAAACCATCTCACCCACTCCCGGAATAGTCTTCAAAAGCTCCTGTTGTTGCTTTAATTCCTCGTTACTGCGGATTAACACACTGATTTCCTCTGTCACTAATTCTAATTGCTTTTGAAGCTGTTTTATGGTCTTTTTGTTGATTTTCATCAATGTTTTTGTTACTTCTGAACTGTAAAACGTTTCGCATTCACCTGTTCTGGAAAAGGTTTTGATGCTGGATACTAATTTTTCACGCTCCGCAAACAATAGCTGCAGTTTCTGATAACATTCCGCTGGAAAGGTACTTAACTGAATTTTATCCCAGTTTCTAACGCCATAACACGCTATCTGAAAACAATCCAATCGATCCGTTTGGCCTCTTGTTATCCCTTGTGAACGCTTGATTTCCAAGGAAGGTACTTCACTGTAGCATAAACCCAATTCGCTCAGTACAAAACTTAATATTGCACTGTAAATTCCTGTGTTTTCAAAGATAATCAGTGTTTCTTCGGCTTCTTTTAATTCATTAATGAACTTCTGAATGCTTTTCTGTTCGTTCTGTATTTTGCCGTGGGAAAGTCTGTCTCCATCTTGATTCAACAGACAATAATCTAACGTCTTTTTCGAAACATCGATACCTAAATAATTTTTGTAAGTTTTGCTTTTTTTCATAGTTTTACGCTCTATTTTAAATGGGTTGGGTTCTTTAAAATCTTTAATAGTTCTCATCTAATATTCTATTTTAAGCGGACTCAACCTTTTTCTATACTTAGGACTAATATGTTCGTTAAACCTTATGTCTGGTGTATTAGCTAGTTCACCTAAGGATAGAGTTATTAAAGGTATTTATTTTATCATTATTTTTATGACTACAAAGTAAAGAGTGTATTAGCAAAAGCGGACTTTACTTCGACAAGCTCAGCAACCAAAATACTCAAATTGAAACCTAACGAAGTGGTTCGACAGAGTCAAAATTTGAATATTCTTCGCCGCCACTGCTTTTCAATTCCGTATTTTATTTGTAATTTCACTTCACCGAAAAAGCATTGGCTTCAGTTGGTTGAAAACTGATCTTTGACTTCGTCGAACCACTTTGTTAGGTTTCAATCAATTCTTCCCTTCGCTTCGTCGGAAGTTTTTGGTTAGCAGAAATATTATAAAACAATCTGTATAAATGATGGAAAACAATCAAACTTGGGAACTTGAGTTGGAAGAAATTTGGGAATTAATTGGAACAGTTCCAGACAAACAGTTTATAAATTCAATTTTTGAACACACTAATAAATTAAGCGAATCAACTCAAAAAGCCATAATCTCATTTGAAAGAGCGTGTGCTTTTGACTCAACTGGAAATGAAATAAAAGCTGAACCTCTTTATAGAGAAGCAATTAAAGAAGGACTTGAAGGATTAAGAAGACGAAGAGCAAACATTCAACTCGCAAGTACTTTGAGAAATAACGGAAAAATAGATGAAAGTATTAAAATATTAAGAAATGAAAAGCTGAGTTATTCTGATGAATTAGATGATGCTGTTGATATATTTCTTGCTTTATCTCTCTCTTCAAAAAACGAATTTAGAGAAGCTCTTTCACTTACAATAAAATCATTGTCAAAATATTTGCCTCGCTATCAAAAATCAACTTTTAATTATGCAAGTGAACTTGAAAATAATAAAAGTATCTGTTAATATATTCTATAACAAAAAACAAGTAAAAAAACACATTTTTTATAAAGAATAATAGGTTGAATGTTTTGCTCATTTTGTGACAACTTTAAATGATTAATAAATTACTTTTTGTTACCACTTTTTGCAAGATGTGCAATCCTTAAACAGCCTATTAGTCGGGTTTTCCAGAAATTTTAGTGACCTGTTTTACTATTTTCAAATAGGTCATTAAATAGGTCACTTTTATTTTGATATATTTTGATATATTTAGACACTATATCAAAAACAAAAAACGCTGTAAACATATTGTTTACAGCGTTTTAGATTATTTTGGTTTCCCAACTGGCGGAGAGTGAGGGATTCGAACCCCCGGACCTGTTACAGTCAACAGTTTTCAAGACTGCCGCAATCGACCACTCTGCCAACTCTCCTTACTTGCTACGATCTCTCGTTTTCAGTGGTGCAAATATAGAGCGTTTTTTTCTTTTCCCAAAACATTTTTAAGGTAAATTTTATTCAAAATTAATAATCAATTCAAAATCAGACGATTTATTTTTCTTTACATTATATTTTGAATCTTCATTCCGCCAAAAACAGCGATGAATCCTAGCAAAATACTAAAAACGATGTATAAAATTAAAGTTGCAAATTGTTGGTTTTCCCAAAGTGAGTAATTTTCTATACTGAATGTCGAAAATGTGGTAAAACCACCGCAAAGACCTGTGATAAGAAAATATTTTAGATAATTATCACTCTTCATGAAATAAGACGTAAAAAAACCAATCATAAAACATCCCAAAACATTTACTAAAAGCGTTCCAAGAGGAAAACTTCCAATCTTAACCAGTTTTTGCGTATACATCGAGATAAGATAGCGCAAAACGCTTCCTACTCCACCCCCAAGGAAAATGTAGACTAAATTTCTCATAAAAAGAAACGCACCTTTCGGTGCGTTCTATATTTTAAATTGATATTAATGTAATTCTGCCAAATATTTTTCGGCATCCATTGCTGCCATACAACCGCTTCCTGCAGCTGTAATTGCCTGTCTGTAGATATGATCCTGCACATCACCTGCAGCAAAAACTCCTGGTAAATTGGTTCTAGAAGAACCTTTTTCTGTTACGATATATCCGTTTTCATCTAAATCGATTTGTCCTACAAAAATATCTGTATTGGGTTTGTGACCGATTGCAATGAAAATACCGTGAACATCAACTGTAGATTTTTCTTGAGTTTGGTTGTTGATTACCACTGCTCTTTCTACTAAGTTGTTTTCGCCTTCAATACCGATTAATTCGTGGTGAAATTTCACTTCAATATTCGGAGTATTTTCTACACGGTGAACCATTGCTTTTGAAGCTCTGAACTCGCCTTTTCTTACCAACATCGTTACTTTATTCACCAATTTAGCAAGATAAGTTGCTTCTTCAGCTGCTGTATCTCCCGCTCCTACAACTACAACATCTTTTCCTCTGTAGAAAAATCCGTCGCAGGTAGCACATGCAGAAACCCCTCCTCCATTGTATTTTTTCTCGTCATCAAGACCAAGATATTTTGCCGTTGCTCCGGTAGAAATAATCACTGATTTAGCAAAAATCTCCTTATTTCCTGCATATAATTTATGAACACCGCCTACTTCTTTAGAAAACTCAACTTTAGTAATCATTTCGTAATGAACTTTTGTATCGAATCTTTCTGCTTGTTTCTGAAGGTCCATCATCATTTCTGGCCCTGTAATTCCTGCAGGATATCCTGGGAAATTATCAACTTCAGTAGTGGTAGTTAATTGTCCGCCCGGTTCAAGACCAGTGTATAATTCAGGTTTTAAATCTGCTCTTGCTGCGTATATTGCTGCCGTGAAACCTGAAGGTCCTGATCCGATGATCACACAATCTAAAATATTTTGTTCCATAAATTTATTTATCTATTTCAAAGATGCTAATTTCGTAATTTTATATGTTTTATTGAAAGAAATTTAATGATAGTTGTCAATATTCGTTATGTAGGTTTTCAATAATACTTTTGTTTTGGAATCTACTTTGCGACCCGACCTGAATGGAGCTCTTTTTGTGCAGCGAAGCGGAGCAAAAAAGCGGGAATGGAGGGCGGAATTTGTCGCCATAATAAAAAAATTACTTGCAAACCAAAATTGGCAACTCACTATCCACTTTTACACCTTCATTTTAATCTTATCCACATTAATAATTTTGTAGACCAACTCTCGAATCAGCTCTGCATCATCCATGTTTACAGCGCCTAAACCTTTTCCTTTCATGTCGAATTCGCGTAAAATAGAAATCACTCTTGTGGCGTGTTTTAGGGGATAAAATCTCGCAGCTTCGGCAAAATCTTTCACAAAATAAGGATTGATACCCATTTGCGAAGCAATAGTTTGCGGCGATTGTCCCGCCATTGTGTTGTAAATAATAATGTTCGAAAAATAATTGTACAAACTCGCCAACATCATCACAAAAGGGTTGTTTTTAGGGTTTTTGCCCATGTAAAAAGCAATTTTCATGGCGGCATCTGCATTTTTCTGTCCCAGAGCTTTTTGCAACTCAAAAACGTTGTATTCTTTGGAAATTCCGATGTGGTTTTCTACTAAAGTTCCGTCTAAAACTTCTCCTTCTTTCAGAATCATTTTTAGTTTTCCGAGTTCGTTGGCAATTCTGGAAAGGTCGTTTCCAAGATACTCTGCGAGAAGATGGGAAATGTTTGGAGCTGTTTTTATCGAAAGTCTAATGCATTCATCGGCAATCCATTTCGCAAGGTTGAAGTCTTTTACCGCTTCACTCAAAAATAAAAACTTGCCTTTATCCAAAAGCTTCGTGACCTTTTTGCGACTGTCTAACTTCTTGTGTTTGTGGGCAAAAACTAAAACTGTGGACGGAATTGGGTTTTCGCAATACGTTTCGAACGCTTTGGTTTCATCTTCGCCCATCCTCAAATCTTGCGCTTCTTTCACAATAATCACTTGTTTGTCTCCCATCATCGGAAATTGTCTTGCTAAAGATAAAATTTCAGGGTAAGTGGTATCTTTTCCGTACACAACTGTTTGGTTGAAGGCTTTTTCGTCTTCAGAAAGAAAATCGTGTTCAAGCGCTTTTACAGCAAGGTCAATAAAGTAAGGTTCTTCTCCGTGGAAAAAATAAATCGGTAATACTTCTTTATTTTTAATATTTTTGAGGATTAAATCTAATTCTTTCATCGTATAAATGGAACTTCCAAAACTGAATTTTCAGGAAACTTTTGATTTTAAATTCAAGAAAGACAAAGATAAGTTTTTTATTTATGATTTGGTTCGAAAGACCTACCTTTTGCTTACTCCCGAAGAATGGGTAAGGCAACATTGGGTACATTATTATATGACGGTAAAATCTTATTCGGCTTCTGCTTTAATTACTGAAAAAAAAATCCTTCTGAATGGTTTAACCAAAAGAATAGACCTTTTAATTACCGAAAAAACGCAGCCTAAAATTTTAATTGAATGTAAAGCGCCGCACATTAAATTAACCGAAAAAACCTTCGAACAAACGGCAAGATACAACTCAATTATTGGTGCCTCTGAAATTATTTTAACAAACGGTTTGCAACATATTTATGCGTATTACGAAAACGGGCAATATCAATTTTACAGACCTGAATAATATTTAATCTAAACATTAATTAAAATTCATAAATCATTATAATAAAATAATTTACGATATTTATTTAAAGTTGAATTTATTTAAAAAACGAATCATAGTTTTAATTAAATTTGCCAAAGATTCACAATCAAAAAACAGATATTTAAAATGATTAAATCACTTTTTATCACTGCAACATTACTGACTTCCACTGCGGTTTTCAGTCAGAATTTAAAGAAAGTTTCTTACCATGACGGAGCTCAAAAACTGAATGGTTTGGTAACCTCAAACGCTGGTAAAAAACTTCCAGGAGTATTAATTCTTCCCGCTTGGAAAGGCATCGACGAAGAAGCAAAAACAGCAGCAAAAAATTTAGAAAAGCAAGGCTACATTGCTTTTATTGCAGATATTTATGGCGAAGGAAATATCCCAACCGACAATGCTTCTGCAGCAAAAACAGCGGGTTTTTACAAGAAAGATTTTCAAGCTTATCAAAAGAGAATTTCTTTAGCATTAGAACAATTGAAGAAAAACGGAGCAAATCCTGAGAAAATCGCCGTTATTGGTTATTGTTTTGGCGGAACCGGAGCATTGGAATCTGCAAGAGGAAAACTTCCTGTATTGGGCGTTGTTTCCATCCACGGAAGCATTGGAAAAGACCAAACCAGACCGAATGAAGCGATTTCCACAAAAATTTTAGTTGAAAATCCTGCCGAAGACAAGAGCGTAACGCCAGAAGATTACAATAATTTGGTGAAAGAAATGAACGATGGAAAAGCAGATTGGCAAATTATAACGTACGCCAATTCTAAGCATACTTTTACCAATCCCGAATCTCCTGATTATAATGAAGTAATGGCAAAAAGAGCTTGGAATCACACTCTTTTATTTTTGCAAGAACTTTTGAAATAAAACTAAAAAAGCAGTGAAAATCACTGCTTTTTTTTATTGCTTTTCTACCAATTCAGCGGTAACTGCTTTTGGAGAATATTTTGTTAAAGAACCTGTTGCAGCATCAATTCCAACTCCGATAGCGCCACCCAAAATAATGTTTAGCAAAGTAACTGGGTTGAATTTTTTAGCAAGCTGAACCTCTTGAGAAACATACCCTTCCTTTTGAAAAGTAATCGTTTGTTTGCTTAACGACCTAGAGATTTTTGCTTCGCAAGGTGTTGTACATTTTTCAATTCCTTTATGGAAAACTTTAGCACCTTCTGGTTGTGATGTAAAAGAAATTTTGTCGCTCGTTCCTGTAATAATACTTGCGCAAGATGTTGTAGAAACTGTAAAAGCAAGCATTAATCCGTAAGATAAAAATCGTTTCATTAAATTATTTTTGAGCGGCAAACTTACTGAAATAATTCAAATTATAAAGATTTATAAATGAACAAAATTTAATTATTTCTTTCAAAATTTACGATTAATGAAAAATTACATTTAATATTCAAATTACTTGAAAGCGATTATAAATCACTGATTGTATTACAATTAGAACACCACCAATATTCTTTTTCTTTATCTTTCAGTTTTGTTTTAGTTTTCTTTTCGCAATGTTCGCAGATGCATTCTTCTGCTTCATTTTCTTTTGCTTCGTAATCACAACTAAAACAACTCCAAGTTGTTATATGTGTTTTTCCGTTTATAAACCATGTAAAAGAACTTTCTTTACATTTCGGACAAATTTGTAACGCCATTTTTATACTGTTTCTTCTTCTCTATTCACCAAATCCATAGAAAATGCAGGAAGACAAATCGCTACATATTCACAAGGCTCTTCAAAAGGATTGCTGTAACGGATTCTTGCTCCATTTTGAATCAAAATACTTTGCCCTTGTTCCAAAACAACGATTTCACCATCAATTTCAAATTGCTTTTTTCCTGAAATAATTAATGTAAATTCATCAAATTCAGGTGTTTGGTGCGGCTCACTCCAATTAGGCGGAGCAACCATGTGCGCAATAGAAATATTGGGAGTTTCTGTAGAATTTCCCCAATGTTCTTCAATTAATTTCCCGTCTGTTGTTGGGACAACGAAAGGTGATTTTTGTATTTTATATTTTTTCATAACAGTTTAATTCATTCTCTTTTCCGACTTTTTTTTAACTATAAATTTATGATCGTAAAATCTTTGTAAAATTAATTAAATATAATCCACTTTATTAATTTCGTACACAAAATTAGTTCTTGTCGGCTCTCCAAAATAAGCAATTTCCTCTTCGGCAATTTTGTTTCCGCCCAATCTTTCTAAAGCAATTTGAGAGCGAAGATTATCTTTACCAATATGAAAGTAAACACAATCTACAAACTGAAAAATATACTTCAACATCATATTTTTAATTTGCGGATTTACGCCTTTTCCCCAAGTTTGAGTTCCATAAAAAGTATATCCAATAAAAATTGAGTTTTTCGTTTCATCGTAATCGTAAAAACGAGTACTTCCAAGAATTTCTCCAGTAGATTTTGAAACAATTTTAAAAGCTCCTTTACTTTCTATTGCTCCGCTAAAAAAGTTTTCGAAAACTCCTTTTTCGTAACGGTTTTTATTCGGATGTTGTTCCCAGACTTTTGGGTCGGAAGCAACTTTGTATAGAGCTTCAAAATCCCCTTGCTGTAAGGGGATTAATTGATATTTTTCACTTTCTAATTCAGGTTGAATTGAGAAATTCATTTTAACCTTTTTTGTTGGCTTCAGATTCAATCTTTTTGATTTCTTTCAGCTTTTCAGATATTTTAATTACCGCTTCTTGTTTTGCTGGTTTCAAAGGCACTTCAGCTTGTAAAGTATCCCATTTAATCACCAGATTTCCAGAATTTTCATCAGTAGGATTTAAAGTAATTTCAAACCACTCTTGTTTTTCTTTCAAATTATTTACAGGAACGGTTACATCTACCACATCTTGTTTCGCATCGTATGTATAAGCGCCCCATTGTTGGAAGTCTTTATTCAAAATCACCTTCCATTCTTTTTCTGTTGGAACAATGAATAAACCGTACGTTCCTGCAGGTACAATTTTCCCTCCAAAATTAACTGATTGCCCAAAAGTAATTTTCGTTGACGAATTCGCTCCCGCTCTCCAAACTTGACCGTAAGGAACCAATTCTCCAAATATTTTACGTCCTTTTACGCCTGGTCTACCATAATCTACGGTAATTTTAGACATTGAAAACTGCTGTTCTACTTTCTGACGCGGGCTTGCTGCAGGTACAGAATAATCTTGAGAAAAACCTAAAGCCGAAGCCGATATGCAAATTGCGAATAGTAACTTTTTCACTTATTTAAATTTTGTCTAAAATTACAAAATCACTTTTAGAAATCATTTTTTAGGATGATAAATTTTGTTAAATCTGGGATGATCATAACTTCTGCTCTCAAAAAAATTCATAGGAAAAAATAAAAAGGCTGTCACGAAAAAATCATGACAGCCCTTTTTTATAATGTAGTAACTAAAAATTACATTGTTTCCATTTTGAAACTCATGCTTTCGATTACTTTTAAGATTGCTTCAACTGTATCCATTGATGTTAAACAAGGTACGCCGTTTTCAACACTCATTCTTCTGATTTGGAAACCGTCTCTTTCAGCTTGTTTTCCTTTCGTAGTGGTGTTTACAACGTACTGAACTTTTCCTTTTTGGATTAAGTCGATTAAGTTTACGCTCTCCTCTCCGATTTTGTATCCTATTTTACAAGGAATTCCTTTTTCTTCGAAAAACTTCGCAGTACCTTCTGTTGCCCAGATTCTGAAACCAACTTCGTGGAATCTTTCTGCCAAATCAGCCGCTTCCTGCTTATGTTTATCTGCAACTGTAAATAAGATTGAACCATGCATCGGAACTTTTCTTCCTGCAGCAACCAATCCTTTGTACAATGCTTTTTCTAAAGTCGTGTCTTTACCCATAACCTCTCCTGTAGATTTCATTTCTGGGCCTAAAGAGATATCAACTTTCGTTAATTTTGAGAAAGAGAACACAGGAACTTTTACGAAAACACCTTCCTTATTTGGAACTAAACCGCTTTTGTATCCTAAATCTGCTAATTTCTGGCCTAAAATTGCTTTTGTAGCCAAGTTTGCCATCGGAACATCCGTGATTTTTGATAAGAAAGGAACTGTTCTTGAAGAACGTGGGTTTACCTCGATTACATAAACGTTTCCTTCAAAAAGAACGTACTGAATATTCATTAATCCGATTACGTTTAATCCTTTTGCCAATCTCTTCGTATAATCTACCAAAGTATCGATTTCGCTTGCAGAAATATTTTGTGGAGGATATACCGCAATTGAATCTCCCGAGTGAACTCCCGCTCTTTCAATATGCTCCATAATCCCAGGAATAATTACCGTTTCACCGTCGCAAATGGCGTCGATTTCAACTTCTTTTCCAACCATATATTTATCAACCAAAATCGGTTGGTCTGGGCTTGCTTCTACCGCAAATTCCATGTAGTGCGCCAATTCTGTTTCAGAGTAAACAATTTCCATTGCTCTACCTCCCAAAACGTAACTTGGACGAACCAAAACCGGGTAACCAATTTCGTTGGCAATGGCAATTGCTTCTTCTTTTGAAGTAGAAGTTTTACCAAGCGGTTGAGGAATCTGCATTTCCTGAAGTGCTTTTTCAAACTTATCTCTGTTTTCAGCTCTATCAAGGTCTTCCAGAGAAGTTCCTAAAATTTCAACACCGTGAGAAGCCAATTTATCAGCTAAATTGATGGCTGTTTGTCCGCCAAACTGTACTACAACACCTTTTGGTTTTTCCAATTCGATGATGTTCATTACATCTTCCTCTGTTAAAGGTTCGAAGTATAATTTATCTGAAATTGAGAAGTCTGTAGAAACCGTTTCAGGGTTGTTGTTGATGATAATCGCTTCGTAACCCATTTCTTTGATTGCCCAAACTGAGTGTACCGTTGCGTAATCGAACTCTACACCTTGACCAATTCTGATTGGACCAGAACCTAAAACGATGATTTTTTCTTTGTTTGAAACTACAGATTCGTTTTCTTCTTCATAAGTTCCGTAGAAATAAGGAGTTTCAGACTCGAATTCTGCTGCACAAGTATCCACCATTTTGTAAACAGGCATTACCCCGTTTTCTTTTCTGAAATTGAATACTTCTCTCTGAGAAACGTCCCAAAGGTGAGCGATATTTAAATCTGCAAAGCCAAGTTTTTTAGCTTCTAATAAAACTTCTTTGTTGAATTTATTATCTGCAATAGTTTTTTCGAAATCAATTAATTTTTTGATTTTCCAGATGAAGAATTTATCGATTTTACTCCATTCTACAATTTGTTCCCAATCGTAACCTCTTCTTAAAGCATCACCGATGATGAATAATCTTTCGTCATCACAAACTCTGATTCTTCTTTCGATTTCTTCCGCTGTTAAAGCTTCAGCTTGTTTCGTTTTCAAACCAATATGTCTGATTCCTGTTTCCAAAGAACGAATCGCTTTTTGTAAAGACTCTTCGAAGTTTCTTCCGATTGCCATTACTTCACCCGTTGCTTTCATCTGAGTAGATAATCTTCTGTCTGCAGTTTCGAATTTATCGAACGGGAATCTTGGGAATTTAGTTACCACATAATCCAAAGCTGGCTCGAAGCAAGCGTAAGTTTTACCTGTAACTGGGTTCATGATTTCATCTAAAGTTAAACCTACCGCAATTTTAGCCGCAATTTTAGCAATCGGATATCCTGTTGCTTTTGATGCTAAAGCCGATGAACGAGAAACTCTCGGGTTTACCTCGATGATATAATAGTCGAATGAATGTGGGTCTAAAGCCAACTGTACGTTACAACCACCTTCAATTCCTAAAGCTCTGATGATTTTTAAAGAAGCATTTCTCAACAATTGATATTCTCTGTCTGAAAGCGTTTGAGAAGGCGCCACAACGATTGAATCTCCTGTGTGAACTCCAACTGGATCGATATTTTCCATGTTACAAACCACAATGGCGTTGTCGTTTGCATCACGCATTACTTCGTATTCAATTTCTTTGAAACCTGCGATTGATTTTTCAATCAAACACTGTGTAACTGGGCTATGTTTTAAACCAAGTTCAGCGATTTCTTTTAATTCAACCTCGTTAGAAGCGATACCACCTCCTGTTCCACCCATGGTGAAAGCTGGACGAACAATTACAGGATAACCGATATTTTCAGCAAAATTTAATGCTCCTTCTACCGTGTTTACGATGTCTGATTCTGGAACCGGCTCGTTCAATTCTCTCATCAATTCACGGAACAAATCTCTGTCTTCCGCTCTGTTGATGGCTGAAAGTTTAGTTCCTAAGACTTCAACTTTACATTCTTCAAGAATTCCTGATTTTTCCAATTCTACCGCCATATTCAAACCAGTTTGACCACCAAGAGTTGGTAAAAGCGCGTCTGGACGCTCTTTTCTGATGATATGACTTACAAACTGAAGTGAAATCGGCTCGATATATACTTTATCTGCGATTTCAACATCCGTCATAATCGTTGCAGGGTTTGAGTTAATCAAAATAACCTTGTAACCTTCTTCTTTCAAAGACAAGCAAGCCTGCGTTCCTGCGTAATCAAATTCTGCCGCCTGACCAATGATGATAGGTCCTGAACCGATTACTAAAATTGTTTTTATATCTGTACGTTTTGCCATTTTCTTTTATTAGAGAATCTAGATTCTAGAGCCAAGAGCCAAGATTCTAGACTTTTATTTTAAATTATTTTTAAACGAATAAATCATTTTCTGAACTTCAGAAATATCATTTAATAAAACACTTGCTTTTTCTTGAGACAAAAGATTTAGTTCTTTTACCAAAATAAGTTGGGTTTGCAATTCAAAGGCAGAACCTAAAGCAATTGCTAAAAAATGATTAAATTCTTTGTTGCTATTTCTACCAGAGCCTTCAGCAATATTAGACGGAATAGAGACTACACTTCTTTTAATTTGAGAAATTATTCCAAACTTCTCATCATTACTAATATCTTGACATGCTAAATAAATATTTTTAGCTAACATTATAGATTTTTGCCAAAAAAGTAACTTTTCAAAATTATGCATAAGTTCTTTTATTAATCTTGATTCTTGCGTCTTGGCTCTTGTTTCTATTTCTTAAAATCTTCCATTAACTGGATAAACTCATCAAATAAATAATTCGCATCTTCTGGACCTGGACTTGCTTCCGGGTGATACTGAACTGAGAAACAAGGGTGAATTTTGTGTTTGAAACCTTCGTTTGTTCTGTCGTTCAATGCGATATGCGTTTCAACTAAATCTGTATTTTTTAAACTCTCTTGGTCTACTGCGTATCCATGGTTCTGAGAAGTAATTGCCACTTTGTTTTTTTCTAAATCTAAAACCGGGTGATTTCCTCCTCTGTGACCGAATTTCAATTTAAAAGTTTTAGCTCCACAAGCCAAACCAATCAATTGGTGACCTAAACAGATTCCGAAGATCGGAACTTTTCCTAAAATTCCTCTAATCATTTCTAGAGCATGTTTGTTATCTTCCGGATCTCCAGGACCGTTTGACAGCATTACTCCGTCTGGATTCATCAACAAAATTTCTTCTGCTGTTACATCTTGAGAAACCACAGTAATATCACAATTTCTTTGAGATAACTCTCTGATAATTCCTAATTTAGAACCAAAATCTACAAGTACAACTTTAAGACCTCTTCCTGGGTTCGCATAAGGAGTTTTTGTTGAAACCTGCTCAACCTGATTCGTTGGGAAGTTGGTTGATTTTAATTCTGCAACCACTGCATTTTCATCAGCATCAACGTTTACAATTTTACCTTTCACAACACCGTGGTTACGAAGAATCCTTGTTAGTCTTCTTGTGTCGATACCTGAAATTCCTGAAAGGTTTTTCTTTTTAAATAATTCATCTAAAGTAATTTGAGTACGGAAATTCGATGGCAAATCACAAAGTTCTTTTACAATAAGACCTTTAATTGCTGGTTCAATACTCTCATAATCATCTCTATTAATCCCATAGTTTCCGATTAATGGATAGGTCATACACACAATCTGACCACAGTAAGATGGGTCAGAAATAAGCTCTTGATACCCTGTCATTCCGGTATTGAAAACCACTTCCCCTGCCGTTTCCAACTCTGCTCCGAAACCTTCTCCATGAAACACTTCACCGGACTCCAGTATTAACTTTTTCTTCATTTTAAACTTTTATCTCTTTATTATTTAATTTTCAATTTTATATAAATCATCTATTTCATTTTGATGACTTTGTATTTTTAAACCACCCCGTCAAAAATTCTTTGAATTTTCGCCACCCCTCCAGAGGAGGGGAATTGTGAATGTGTTTAACTTTTCACTTGACTCTTATTTAAAAATGTACCCTTTTGCTTCTAAAGCTTCCTTTAAAATTGCCATTCTTGCGAATACGCCATTTTGCATTTGTTTGAATACTCTAGAACGTTCACATTCTACCAAGTCTGTATCAATTTCTACCCCTCTGTTGATAGGAGCTGGATGCATAATGATAGCTTCTTTTTTCATGGCTTTTTCTCTTTCTTTCGTTAAGCCATATTTTTTATGATATTCTGATGCTGAAAAACTCATTTTAGAATCATGTCTTTCGTGTTGGATCCTTAATAACATCAAAACATCAACTTCTGCAATTAATTCATCTACAGAAAGATAAGTTCCGTTAATTAAAGCTCCTTCGTCAAACCATTGTTCAGGGCCTGAAAAGTAAACTTTTGCGCCTAATCTTCTTAAAGCTTCCGCATTAGAATTCGCAACACGGCTGTGTTTTACATCTCCTACAATCCCAATTTTAAGTCCCTCAAATTTACCGAATTCTTGGTAGATTGTCATCAAATCTAGCATACATTGAGAAGGGTGATTTCCCGTTCCGTCTCCCCCGTTGATTACGGGAATATTGATATTTTTAAGCTCATCAAAATATCTGTCTTTCTTATCTCTAATTACAACGATATTTACCCCTAAACTTTCGATGGTTTTCACCGTATCATAAAGACTTTCTCCTTTGTTCACCGAAGAATTTGAAGCATCAAAAGGAACCACCTGCAAACCTAGTTTTCTTTCAGCAATATCAAAACTCGTTTTGGTTCTTGTACTGTCTTCAAAGAAAAGATTTGAGCAAAAAACTTCTCCTTCAATTTTAGCCGTTTTACCATTGGCAAAAGCCAGGGCTTCGGTTACTATCCTGTTGATTCTCTCTGTGCTTAGTTCTGTAATCGTAAACATATGTCTTTAATTTTTCACAAAAAAAAAGCGAAGAAAATATCTTCGCTTAAATAAAATAAATATCGTAAAGGGCGTCTACGCCCGGAAATTCTAATGATATAAATACTGTGTTATTCATTAGGTGCAAAGATATAACAATTCTTGAAACTGACAAAATCTTATTGAGGATAAATTAAAAAACACTGTTCTTAGCTTGAGTTCCAATTATAAATCTTATTTTTGTTTTTATTCAACCTTATAATTTTATGGATTTAAAAGACAGAATGATTCTCAGTATTCTTCAGGAAGACTCTACCTTATCAGTAAAAGAAATCTCTGAAAGGATTGGTCTTACCTTTACCCCAACCTATGAACGCATCAAACAGTTGGAGAAAAACGGAATTATCGAAAAATATGTCGGACTTTTAAACCGTGAAAAACTAGGTTTAAATATCGTCGTCTATTGCAACGTTCGTCTGAAAGAGCAATCTAAAAAGGTGCTTGAAACTTTTGAGAAAAACATTATGCAGCACGATGAAGTTCAGGAAATCATCAGTCTTTCCGGCGAATACGATTATATGCTAAAAATTATCGCAAAAGACATCAATTCTTACAATGATTTTACGGTAAATGTTATTTCAAATATTCCGAATATTGGGCAATATCACAGTTCTATTGTCTTGCATGAAGTGAAAAAGTCTACTAAGTTTAAGATTGATTTGGATTGATTCTAAGTGGAAAAAATAAAAATTACCTCTTTTAAAATATTTTAGAAGAGGTAATTTATTTTTTAACCCAATAATTTCCCCTTCAGTTTATTAAACTGATATTCAACCTTGTCCAAACAAAGATTCCCAATACTTCCTTGATGTGTATGATTTAAATTTTCAATTTCAAAATCAAACGAATGAGTTTCAATCTCCTGCCCTACTTTTACATAGGCATCACGGAATGAGCTTCCGTTTTTCACTTCTTCATTTATCTTTTCTACGCTGAATAAATATTTATACTTTTCGTCTTCTAAAATCCCTTCTTTCACCTGAATATTTGGCAACGTGTAATTTATAATTTCCAAACATTCCTTTAAAGAATCAATAGCTGGGAAAAGAATTTCCTTCGTTAATTGCATATCACGATGATAACCCGATGGAAGATTATTCGTCAACAAAATAAATTCATTCGGCAAAGCCTGAATTCTGTTGCAACGCGCACGAACCAACTCGAAAATATCCGGATTTTTCTTGTGCGGCATAATGCTGCTTCCCGTTGTAAATTCCTTCGGAAAGCTAATAAAATCAAAGTTTTGACTTAAATACAGACAAACATCATAAGAAAACTTTCCTAATGTTCCCGCCAAAGTTGCCATCGCCATCGAAAGCATTTTTTCAGACTTTCCTCGTGTCATTTGAGCATACACCGAATTGTAATTCATCGATTGAAAACCAAGATTGTAAGTCGTACTTTCACGGTCAATCGGGAAAGACGAACCGTAACCCGCTGCTGAACCTAATGGATTTTTATTGATGATATTTTTCACAGAAAACAACATTTCAACATCATCCAACAACGCTTCTGCATACGCTCCAAACCACAAACCAAACGAAGAAGGCATCGCAATTTGCAAATGCGTGTAACCCGGAAGCAACACATTTTTATGTTGTTCCGCTAATTTGATTAAAATTTGAAAGAATTCATCCGTTAAAGCAGTGATTTCACGAATTTCATCGAGTAAATACAACTTAATATCCAACAAAACCTGGTCGTTTCTTGAACGAGCGGTGTGAATTTTCTTTCCAATATCGCCTAATTTTTCAATTAAAATAGATTCGATTTGAGAATGAATATCTTCCGCAGAAGCATCAATCTCAAAATTTCCTTTTTCTATATTTTCTAAAATTTCGTCAAGAACCACAAGCATTTGCTCCGATTCTTCGCTTGAAATAATCCCGACTTCCGCCAACATTTTACAGTGCGCCATCGAACCTTTTACATCGTATTTCGCCAAACGCTCATCAAAATCAAGGTCTTTCCCGACTGTAAATTTATTTACTAATTTATTTGTGGCATTATCGTCTTTTTGCCATATTTTTTTCATGTAATTTCTTTTTTTGTTGGAAGATGGAAGCTTGATGCTGGAAGTTTTCTACCAACTTCTTTATCTTCCTTTTATTTAATATTTTTTGTTATTTCGACAAAGGAGAAATCTATTTTTTTATTTAAAAAAGATTCTTCACTCCACTTTCTGAACAATGTTCGTAAACTTCAAGTTTATGTTCTGAATGACAACTCAAAAGATTCATTGCGGAAACTGTCTTTGTAGTAAAAAACTTTATAAACTTCCATTATCCAGCTTCCAACTTCCAACCTATAAAACCTTCTCCAGAATCTTAATATAAATTTCAATACCTTCTGCGATTTCATCGATGAAAATAAATTCATCGGCTGTATGAGAACGCGTACTGTCTCCCGGACCGATTTTTACCGATGTACACGGAATAATCGCCTGATCTGAAGAAGTAGGCGAACCATACGTTGTCCTTCCTATTTCCAAACCTGCTTGTACAAAAGGGTGATTCATTTCTATTTTGGATGAATTCAACCTGAAAGACCTCGCTGTCAATGAAGATTTCATCTGCGACTGAATGATTTCAAACGCTTCCTTATTACTGTATTCATCGGTAACTCTTACATCCAAAGTAAAAGTACAAGATTCCGGAACCACATTATGCTGAACTCCGGCGTGAATTCCCGACAACGTAATTTTTACTTCTCCCAAATAATCCGAAACTTTTGGAAATTTGAACTGCAAAATCTGCTGCAAATCTTCCATACATTTCACAATCGAATTATCAGAATTCGGATGTGCAGCATGAGAAGGCGTTCCTTTCATTTCGCCATCAATTACCAACAAGCCTTTTTCTGCAATAGCTAAATTCATTTGCGTTGGTTCTCCTACAATCGCCAATTCAATGTTTGGAAGCAGAGGAAAAAGCGCTTCAATACCATCAAAACCAGAAATTTCTTCTTCGGCTGTTAAAGCAATAATTAAATTGTATTGCAAATCTTCTTTATCGAAAAAGTGCAAGAAAACCTGCGACATCGAAACCAGAGAAGCTCCTGCATCGTTGCTACCCAAACCAAACAATTTTCCATCTTTTTCAATCGGTAAAAATGGGTCTAACGTGTACGCTTTGTTAGGCTTTACCGTATCGTGATGTGTATTCAGTAAAATGGAAGGTTTAAAAACATCAAAGTTTTTATTCACCGCCCAAATATTGTTTTTAAAACGTTTCGTTGGAATTTGATGCTTTTTAAAAAAGTTTTCAATCTCTACCGACGTATTAAACTCATCTTTGCTGAATGACGGAATTTCAATCAGTTTTTTTAATAATTCAATAGCATTATTGAGCAATTCTTCTTTACTATAAACAGATTTCAGTTCCTGCATGATGGTTTTCTATATGGTTTTTTAGTTGGGTTTCTTTTATTAAAAAAACCTTGCTTACATTATTTTTAATCGCTCCAAGAGCATTTTCAAGCTTTGGAAGAATTCCTTTATGAAGCTTTCCTTCCTCTTTTAAATTTGAAAATTCTTCTTCCGAAATATTTTTAATGACAGATTCAGGATTGTTTACATCTTCCAAAACACCTTCTTTATCAAAACAATACAACAATTCAACATCATATTTTACCGATAAAGATTGAGCAATCACCGATGCAATTGTATCGGCATTGGTATTGAAAAGATGTCCTTTTTTGTCGTGTGTAATTGCAGAAAAAACAGGAACAAGATTTAATTTTAACAACTTAGAAATCAATTTTTTATTCACACTTTTTTCGGTAATATCGCCTACAAAGCCAAAATCTATTTCTTCGTGCTCTCTTTTTGTTGCTTTAATTAAATTGGCATCTGCCCCAGAAAAACCAATCGCTTTACATTTCTTTTGCTGAAGTTTAGCGACAATATTTTTATTGATTCCGCCTGCATAAACCATTGCTACAATATCCAACGTTTCCTTATCGGTAATTCTTCGTCCGTTGACTAATTTTTGTTCAATTCCTAATTTATCGGCCAAAGTAGTCGCCAATTTTCCACCTCCATGAACCAGAATTTTCTTTTCCTGAATCTCAGAAAACTGTTCAAGAAACTGCTCTAATAATTCCTCATCATCAATTAACGCTCCTCCTATTTTTATGATGTATAATTTTTCTTTCATACAAACCTCTTTTTAGAGTGTAAAACCTAACAGGTTTTTGAAACTTGTTAGGTTTGATTTTTATTTAGAATTTAATTCATCTAAAATTTCTGAAAAAACCACTTGCGCCGAAAAAATTCGGTTTTTTGCCTGTTGATAAATGATAGAATTTTCCCCATCCATCACCTCATCACTCAATTCTACATTTCTACGAACCGGAAGGCAATGCATTACTTTTGCCTGATTGGTTTTTTGAAGTTTTTCATTCGTCAACATCCAATTTTCTTTCACTTCCGGCATCGCTGCATACTCATCAAAAGAAGACCAGTTTTTCACATAAATAAAATCTGCATCTTTCAACGCTTCTTCTTGATTATGAATCACTTTCACATCTTTAGTGAAGTTTTTATCCAAATCATACCCTTCCGGATTGGCGATGACAAAATCTACTTCCATTTCCTGCATCCATTCTGCAAAAGAATTTCCAACGGCATGAGCGATAGGTTTGATGTGCGGTGCCCAAGTTAAAACCACTTTTGGTTTTTTGTCAGTTTTAAGCTTGTCGAAAGGCCAATTTTCAGTAATCGTAATGCAATCTGCCAAACTTTGCAAAGGATGACGCGTCGCAGACTCCAAAGAAACGACCGGAACTTTTGCATGTTGCTCAAACTGACTTAAAATACTTTCGTTTACATCGTCTTCTTTACTTTTCATTCCCGCAAAACAACGAACTGCAATGATGTCACAATATTGATTTAAGACTTCAATCGCATCTTTAATATGTTCTACCGTATCGCCATTCATTACCGCTCCGTCTGCGAATTCTAAATTCCATGCTTCCTGAGCTGCATTTAAAGTTAAAACATTCAAACCTAAATTCTGAGCTGCCAACTGACTGCTTAAACGGGTTCTCAAACTTGAATTTAAAAATACAAGTCCGATGGTTTTTCCTTTTCCTTTTTCAGTTTCCGAAAGAGGATTTTCTTTTATTTTTAAGGCTTTTTTTATAATATCCTGTAAGTTTTCAACATCGCTTACAGAGGTGAATTTTTTCATTTTGAATTGATTTTTTACCACAAAAGTTTTTAACACATGAGTCACATTAGATTTTAGTTAACAACTATGAAAACATTTAAAACACAGAAGTTGAAATCAAAGATTTTCATAAGCTTCAATGCTCTTTTAAATATGTTATTAGCTCTTAAAATCATAAAACTTTTGTAACTTTTGACTTCGTCAAATCTTCGATTTGTGGTTAATTAAGATTTTCTAAAACAGTTTTTAACGCACTGATAAATAAATCAGTTTCTTCTTTTTGAATGTTAAGCGCCGGAAGAATCCTTAAAACCGCTTTATCATTCGAGTTTCCTGTAAAAATGTGATGATTGTACAAAAGGCTGTTTCTCACTTCAGAGCAGTCTCTATCGAGTTCAATCCCAATCATCAAACCCTTCCTTCGAATGGTTTTAATGTGTGAAAAATCTTTAATTTCATTTTCAATATATTCGCCCATTTTCTGTGCGTTTTCGATAAGATTCTCCTCTTTCATCACGTCTAAAACCGAAATTGCCGCCACACAAGCCAAATGATTCCCTCCGAAAGTTGTTCCCAGCAAACCATAACTTGCTTTAAATTTAGGATGAATTAAAACGCCTCCAATTGGGAAACCATTCCCCATTCCTTTTGCAGTCGTGATAATATCTGCTTCAACACCAAATTCCTGATGAGCAAAGAAATAACCACATCTTCCGTAACCCGACTGAACTTCATCTAATATTAAAACAGCACCGCATTTTTCGCACAATTCTTTAATTTTAGCTAAAAAATCAGCGGTAGGAATCATAATTCCGCCCACCCCCTGAATTCCTTCAATGATGACTGATGAAATTTCATTTCCATGCTTTTCAAAGATTTCTTCAAGCTCTTTAACATTATTCCATTTCGATTTTATGAATCTTTCGTCATAATTTACCGGCGCTACAATTTTAGGATTATCGGTTACTGAAACTGCCGCCGAAGTTCTTCCATGAAATGAATTAGAAAAATAAAGCACTTTCGATTTTCCGTTGTGGAAAGACGCCAATTTCAAAGCGTTTTCGTTCGCTTCAGCTCCAGAATTACACAAAAACAAATTATAATCTTCCAAACCAGAAAGTTTCCCTAATTTTTCCGCCAATTCTGTTTGCAAAACATTCTGAACAGAGTTTGAATAAAAAGAAATTTTCTCTAACTGGTTTTTTAACTGAGCTTGATAATGCGGATGATTATGCCCGATAGAAATTACTGCGTGACCGCCGTAAAAATCGAGATATTTTTCTCCTTTATCATCCCAAAGAAACGAACCTTGAGCTTTAACCGGATTGATGTTGAATAATGGATATACGTTGAATAAATTCATGTCTATTTATAAATGATAATTGATGTTTGATGAATGATTCATCTTTTTATATTTTCTTTTGCCTTGAAATCGAAGATTATCTCCTTTCAGTCGATGAATGTTATTTCGACGAAGTCAAACAAAAGAAACAATCCCGAAGCTTCGGGACAAGACTGGAAACTTTCACTAAAAAATAATTTGATTATTGACATTAAAAGGCAATCGGTTTTAAGTTCAATCCTAAATTTTCTTCCCAACCCAATGCAATATTCATGTTTTGAATGGCTTGTCCGGAAGCCCCTTTCAACAAATTGTCAATCGCTGAATGAATAACTACAACATTCCCGTTCTTCTCAATTTGAATCACACAGCGATTGGTATTGACAACCTGTTTCAAATCAATTGGTTTTTCACTTACCGTTACAAACGGCGCATCTTCATAAAAATCTTTAAACAATTGAACTATTTCTGAAAGTTCCAGCTCTGTTTTCACCGTAGAACTCGTAAAAATTCCTCTTGCAAAATCTCCTCTCCATGGAACGAAGTTCAGACTTACTTCTTCTTTATTATAAGCAATCAACTGTTGCAAAATTTCATCTACATGTTGATGTGTTAAAGTTTTATATGCCGAGATATTATCATTCCTCCAGGTGAAATGTGTTGTTGACTGCAAAGACTGTCCGGCTCCGGTAGAACCAGTAATTCCTGTGGTAAAAACGTCATTCAAAATTCCTTTTTGAGCCAATGGAAGCAAAGCCAATTGAATTGCCGTAGCAAAACACCCTGGATTTGCGATACTTTTTGCTCCGAAAAGTTGTTTTTTATTGATTTCAGGCAATCCGTAAATAAAATTTCTGTTTTCGAAATTTCCATCCAAGCGGAAATCATTGCCTAAATCGATAACCAACGTTTCAGCGTTTACCGTATTTTGAGACAGCCAATTCTGACTTTCCTTGTGCGGAAGACATAAAAACAAGACATCTACCTCCTGAACCTCATCTGTTAAAACCATTTCGCAAACCGTCGTTAAATCGGGATACAAATCTGAAATTTTTGTTCCCGAATTTGAACGACTATATAAAAAACGCAACGAAACGTAAGGATGAAAAGCCAACAGACGAACCAATTCGCTTCCGGTATAACCGTTGGCGCCGATAATCCCTACTGTTTTTAACTCTTTTTGATTAACCATTTTTTTATGTTATTGTTGATAAGATTTACCTCCTATCCTTTACTAAATCGTCCTTTCAAGACTTTTTCTAATTTATATTTTGATTAATCTGATGATATATGTTCAAAGAATTGCTAAGAATTTTTGTATATCCTTTCACATCTTCACCGGTCCAAGCTCTGTTTGCTTCGCCGTAACTTCCGAATTTATCAGACATTAAATCGTGTGCAGATTCAATTCCGTTTAAAATAAATCGGTAAGGATGAAGCGTTATGAAAACTTTCCCAGTAACAGTTTTTTGAGAATCAACCAAGAAAGATTCAATATTCCTCATTACAGGATCTAAGAAAAGTGCTTCGTGAAGCCAGTTTCCGTACCAATCTGACAATTGAGACTTCATCATTTGCTGATATTTTGAAAGCGTATGTTTCTCCAACAAATGATGCGATTTGATGATGACAGATGCCGCTGCAGCTTCAAAACCAACCCTTCCTTTAATCCCAACAATCGTGTCTCCGACGTGAATATCACGACCAATTCCGTACGCAGAAGCCAATTTTTCTATTTTTTGAATTGCATAAATCGAATGACTAAAATTTTCACCATTTACAGCAACCACTTCACCGTTTTTGAACTCAATTTCCAGTTCTGAAGGTTCTGTTTTCTGAATTTGCGAAGGAAAAGCTTCTTCAGGAAGACTATTTCTTGAAGTAAGTGTTTCTTTACCACCTACTGAAGTTCCCCAAAGTCCTTTATTAACAGAATATTGTGCTTTTTGAAATTCCATTTCATAGCCGTGACTTTTTAAAAATTCAATTTCTTCTTCGCGAGACAACGACATATCACGAATCGGCGTAATGATTTCAACATTTGGACACATAACTTGAAAAATTAAGTCAAAACGAACCTGGTCGTTTCCTGCACCTGTACTTCCATGCGCGATTGCATCTGCTCCAGTTTCGATAGCATATTTAGCAATTTCCTGCGCCTGAATTGTACGTTCAGCACTTACAGACAAAGGATAAGTATTGTTTTTCAAGACATTACCAAAAATCAAATATTTTACACAA
Organism: Chryseobacterium sp. HNCC26DJ239; assembly: GCF_057180445.1. Classification (NCBI taxonomy): domain Bacteria; kingdom Pseudomonadati; phylum Bacteroidota; class Flavobacteriia; order Flavobacteriales; family Weeksellaceae; genus Chryseobacterium; species Chryseobacterium sp. HNCC26DJ239. Next base: position 612,967 of record NZ_JBXUGJ010000002.1, on the reverse strand, counting down.
GAATTATAATAATCTTCTTGAGCGTCTACACACCTGTACTCTTTCACCCCTAAATTAAGGGCTTTTTTCTCCAGTTCTTTTTCTTCTTCTTTAGAAAAACCTCCGGTGTTTACAGTAACTGCATACACATCATACCCTAGTGTTTCACTAAGATATTTAGCACAGTAAGAGGTATCCAAACCTCCGCTAAACGCTAAGACTACTTTCTTGCTCATTATTATATCTGTTTTCCGGCTGATTGTTTTCAGCACTATTTTCTTTTTTATTATTCGGAACGAAAAGCATTGCGGTGCAAAGACAGTTTTTTCTTTCCTTTTTTATCAAAATATCGTAATTCACACAACTTTTACAACCATTCCAAAATTCTTCATCTTGAGTAAGCTCTGAGTAAATTACGGGTTTGTAACCAAGATCACTATTAATCTTCATAACAGCCAAACCAGTCGTTAAACCAAAAATTTTGGCATTTGGATACTTATTTCGGGATAAAGCAAACACTTTATCTTTTATTAATCGAGCCGCACCCAAGTGTCTAAATTCAGGAGAAACAATCAATCCGGAATTGGCAACAAACTGACCATGAGACCACGTTTCTATATAACAGAAACCAACCCATTTTCCCTTATCAGTGGCCACTACAGCATTTCCCTCGCTAATTTTCTTAGTAAGATATTCTATAGAACGCTTTGCAATACCAGTTCCTCGACGCTGAGCAGAATCATACATTTCCTGCTGTATTTCGCTCACGTACATTAAATGTTTGGATGAGGAAATTTCTATTTCCATTTATTTATCTAAAATTTTTGGCAAATTTAAAATAAATAATCTTTAATTTACAAATAAAAAAGATAATTTTATCTATAATTAAGACACATTAAGATAATATACCCTTAATGCAAAATACATATTTTGCTAAATTATTATACATTTGCTAAAAAAATATACTTATGGAAAATACTTGCCCAAAATGCAAAGGTAAAAACGTAGTAAAAAGCGGAATTATCAACGAAAAACAACGTTTCCACTGTAAAGATTGCAAATACTATTTCACCGTAAAAAAACTAGGAAAACAAATTGACGATTACTACGTAACCAAAGCTTTACAACTTTATTTGGAAGGATTAACCTTCAGAGAAATTGAAAGAATTTTAGGAATTTCGCACGTTACTATAAGTTCTTGGATAAAAAAGTACAATATTACAAGACCACCTCATTCTGAGTTCCACCCTGTGTATAAAATATTAAAACAGAATGAATTAATAGAATACATCTCAAAAACCGAGAACATCAAAGATTCCGGTTTGATAATCACTCAATTTGCTGATAAATACATGCTTATTAAATGGGAACGCTTTAAGAAATGAATGATAAATGATAAATGATAAATGATAATAGATAAGGATAAAAAAAATCATTCATAATTCATCAATCATCAATCATCAATCATCAATTATAAGATAACTATACACTTACCACAAATATATATTAAATTTTTTTAAGTAAATTATTAATTCCAATTTGGCTTTCATAAAATTAACGCCGAAAAATTGATAATTTATGAAGAAATTAATCACATTTATTGGATTAGCCTTAATAAGCAACTCGCTTTACGGACAAGGCTCTCCAGATTATGGAGGAGGATTAAAAATTAACATCAATCCTGAAGGAGACAAATACATTAGATTTATTCTCTGGGACCAGTTTTGGTTAAGGAACACGCAAATGAATCCCGGAAGCATGGTTGCAGGTGAACCCACCAACAATACATGGAATGTAGGAAACAGAAGAGCCCGTATCTTAACTTACGCTCAAATCTCTAAACGCTACATGATTCTCCTGCATCTAGGAATGAATAATCAAACCTTTATAAACGGCGGTGCTACAGGAACATCAGGAACTGGAGGATACGGAAATGGTAAAAAAACCCAACTTTTCTTTCATGACGCATGGAACGAATATGCAGTTGTTATGCCGGGTGAAGCTGGAAAATTCAGCTTAAGTTTAGGAGGTGGACTTCATTATTACATGGGGCTTTCGCGTATGACCATGGCTTCAACACTCAACTTCCTTACAGTTGACTCCCCTATTTTCAGCTGGCCTTTAATTGATAATTCTGACCAGTTTGCAAGACAGATGGGAATTTTCGCAAAAGGTAAATATGGCAAATTTGAGTACAGATTAAGCCTAAACAAACCTTTCGCAACAGACCTTACTCCTGCAAACACGACAGTTCCGGGGAATGAAGTTGCGGTAGACAATAACGGAAACCCTAATTGGTCTAAAGCAGGTTATTTTGAATATCAATTTTTAGATACAGAATCAAACTTCCTTCCTTTCAAAGTAGGTTCTTATTTGGGAACTAAAAAAGTTTTCAACTTAGGAGCTGGTTTTTATCACCAAGCGGAAGGAACGAGAACTTCTGTAAATTCTAACATCGAGAAACACGACATCACTTTATTGGCTGTAGATGCATTTGCAGACATTCCTGTAGGAAATGCAAAGCATAAAATGGCAGTTTCAGGATATGCCGGATTTTTCAATTACAACTTCGGACCTAATTATTTAAGAAACTTAGGAATTATGAATATCGCTGCAAGCGATCCAAATTTCGCAGGGCAAAGAGCCATTGCAGGACCAGGAAATTTACAACCGATGATTGGAACAGGAAATGTAATATACGCTCAAGCCGGAGTTCTTTTACCAAGCCAAGCTGAAAAACCAAAAGTAAGAATACAACCTTTTGCAGCCTACACACATAAAGACTATGAAGCATTAGACAAAGCTTCCTCACAATTCGATGTGGGAGCCAACTGGTTTTTAGATGGTCATCACGCAAAAATCACTACCCAGTACTCTACAAGACCCGTCTACACAAGCGCTACAGAAAGCCCTACTTCTAAAGGAGAATTTATTGTACAGCTTCAAATTTATCTATAAAAAAATCAATAACTGAAAATTTCAATTTTGTTTAATTAAATAAAAGCACGCAATATGAGTGAATTACACCACGAAAGCTACGAGAATATGACCGAGAAGCAGAAAAACCGCACCATTTGGAGCGTAATTACAGCCTCATCTCTCGGAACATTAATTGAATGGTACGACTTCTATATCTTCGGAAGTTTAGCTGTAGTTTTGGCTACAAAGTTTTTCCCATCAGACAATCCAACCGCAGCCTTTTTATCAACTTTGGCAACATTCGCTGCAGGTTTTGTTGTAAGACCTTTCGGAGCCTTGTTTTTCGGAAGATTAGGAGATTTAATTGGAAGAAAATACACCTTCCTTGTTACTTTGTTAATCATGGGATTCTCTACCTTCCTTATCGGATGTATCCCGAGTTATGAAACCATTGGCTACGCTGCTCCTGTTTTAGTTTTATTATTGAGACTTTTGCAAGGTTTAGCTTTAGGTGGCGAATACGGAGGTGCCGCAACTTACGTTGCCGAATACGCACAACCTGGACGAAGAGGTTACTGGACTTCATGGATCCAAACCACAGCAACTGCAGGTCTTTTCATCTCTTTAATTGTTATTTTAATTACTAAAACCTCTCTTTCTGCAGCAGAATTTGACGGTTGGGGTTGGAGAGTTCCGTTCTGGATTTCAATTTTAATGGTGGGAGTTTCTTACATCATCAGAAAAAATATGAAAGAATCTCCTCTTTTTGCCAAAGCTAAAGCAGAAGGAAAAACATCAACAAACCCTTTAAAAGAGAGCTTCGGACATAAATTCAACTTTAAATTTGTTCTTTTGGCATTATTCGGGGCTGCAATGGGACAAGGTGTTATTTGGTACACTGGTCAGTTTTACGCCATGAGTTTCTTGCAAAAAGTAATGAATATTGAATCTATCCAGGTTGATTATTTAATGGCTACAGCTTTATTTGTCGGAACCCCGTTCTTCGTTTTCTTCGGATGGCTTTCTGATAAAGTTGGAAGAAAAGCGGTAATGATGACAGGGATGATTATCGCGATTATTTCTTACAGACCTATTTATGACAGCATGTTTAAAAGTGTTGATCTAAAGACAAAAACCATCGCTGCAGAAGGTATTCTTGAAAAAAGAACCGTAAAGGTACACGACAAAATTACAACCGACAGTTTAATTACTTTCCACAAAGAAGTTTCTTACACAGACGGAACTTTAATGAAAAAAGACAGCATTGTACACTGGACTCCTTCTGGCGTTGCCATGAAAGACGGAAAAGCTGAAGAACCAAAAGTATCTAAATCTATCACCGTAAACGACAGTACAAAATGGTATCTTGTTCTAATGGTATTTATCCAAGTGATTTTTGTAACGATGGTTTATGGCCCGATTGCAGCATTCTTGGTAGAGATGTTCCCAGTGAGAATTCGTTACACATCCATGTCTTTACCGTATCATATTGGTAATGGTGTGTTTGGAGGATTGCTTCCTGCCGTTGCAACGTACTTAGTAACAACAGGAAAAGACGCAGGACATCCAACTTGGTATCTGGAAGGACTTTGGTACCCAATTGGAGTGGCGGGAATTTGTTTTGTAATCGGATTAATTTATCTGAAAAATAAGAACAATAATATTCACGAATAGTGCATTATCACTCAAAAATTTATTAATTTTAAATCTATTAAAATGGACGGATTAAAAAAAATATTAGGCATCGTTTGGATCTTGGTTGCACTTGCAGTTGGCTACTTTGGTACAACTGTAATGGGAATCCCCAAAATTACTTCAGGGAAACAAGAAGACCTGGTTTTCGGAATTATTATTCTCTTTGTTCTTATGCCAATTATTGTTGGTGGAATGGCTATTTTCGGATACTATTCATTAACCGGAGAATATTCTTCAGACAAAGAAGAACAATAAACATAGTACGTTAAGTTTTTTTAAAGCCACACAGCGCAGAATTGCCTGTGTGGTTTAAAAATAAAGAAAATGAAAAAAAGACACGAACAAAAACTTATCATCATAAGCTTCGCTTTACTTATTGCTTTTAGCATTCCAATTTCACTTTTGTTTAATAGTGAACGAAAAGTTTTAGGCTATCCAATGATTTTAGTGTATCTGTTCGCCATGTGGTCTATTTCAATCATCATTTCTTTCGTAATCATAAAAAAATACGATGAGTAGTTTAGCATTATTTGCTGTTGTATTAATCTATCTTGCCCTTTTGTTCTTAGCTGCGCACCTCGCAGAGAAGAAGAAAAGTAAAATTTGGATCAACAACCCATACATCTACGCATTGTCACTTGCTGTTTATTGCACAGCTTGGACGTATTACGGAAGCATTGGTGTAGCCGCAAAAAGCGGTCTTGATTATCTTACGATTTACATTGGCCCAATTATGATTATTCCTGCATGGATTTATATCAACACAAGAATTGTTCGTATTTCGAGGGTTAATAAAATAAGTTCACTTGCAGACTTCATCTCTTTACGCTACGGAAACAGCAGAAGTTTCAGCGCAATTATCACCTTGGTTTGTTTATTTGCGGTTATCCCCTACATCGGGCTTCAGATAAAAGCCATTTCAGAAACCTTTCATTTAGTTACAGAAACCACTGTGTCTAATAATCTTTTGACAGACAGCGCCACATTTGTAGTAATTCTCATTGCGGTTTTCGCCTCATATTACGGAACGCGCTATGTGGATGCATCAGAAAAAAGATTAGGTATAATTTCAGCAATTGCTCTAGAAAGCTTTTTGAAACTATTTTTTATTATCGTTCTTGGAGTTTTCGTTATTTATTTTGTTTTTGATGGTTTTGAAGATATTTATGACAAAGCTTCAAAATTCTCAGATTTTAAACAAAAAAACACTTTCAACGGAATTGAAGGTGCAATGAACTGGATGGTTCTTTGTATGATTTCCGGAACTGCAATTTGTATTTTACCAAGACAATTTCACACCGCAATTGTAGAAAACAGACAAGAAAAGCACATTAAAACCGCAATTTGGTTTTTCCCGCTTTACCTTTTAATTTTTACACTCTTTATTTTTCCGATTGCTTGGGGAGGAAGATTAATTTTCGACGGACAAAACGTAAATCCTGAGTTTTACTCAATTTTAATTCCGCAGCATTTTAACAACACCTTAATTACTGTTTTGGTATTTTTAGGCGGATTAAGTTCTTGTATTTCAATGATAATTATTTCGGCGATTACACTTTCCATCATGCTTTCCAACAATTTAATTATTCCGTACGGATTGCTTGGAAAATTTAAAGCTGAAAACGAAGCTCAAAATACCAGAAACATTACCAATATTAGAAAGTTTTCTATTTTTGGATTAATTATTTTCGCTTTTGCCTTTTATAAATATTTCATTTTAAAGACTTCACTAGATTCTGTTGGCTTAATTTCTTTTGTAATCATCACTCAGCTTGCGCCATCATTTTTTGGTGCTCTTTTTTGGAGACGCGGAAGTTACCAAGGAGCAGTAACAGGTCTAATTGCTGGATTAATTATTTGCTATTTCGGCTTAATCATTCCACAATATTATTTCTCTTACAACCAAGAATTAAAAGGTGTTTTAAGAGAAATGTATGATGCTTTCGATTTTTTTAAAATATCATATTTAGGACATATTCCTCAAATCTTCTTTTGGTCTATGTTAGTAAACACAGCGTTATTCTCCATTATTTCTGTGAGCAGAAAAGGAAATTATCGCGAAAGAAATTTCGCAGAATTGTATGTGGATATTGATAAGTATATTCAAAATCATGAAAACGCTTTCATTTGGCGAGGAACTGCTTATGTTTCTGATATTAAAAATATTTTGGAAAGATTTTTAGGTCAGAAAAAAACCGAACAAGCGATGAGGATTTTCAATTTGAAATACAATATTGATTCGCAAACCGAAACTGCCGATTCTAGATTTATTAAATTTTCCGAAAACCTTTTAGCAGGGAGAATCGGGACTGCTTCTGCTAAAATTTTAATTGAAGGAGTAACGAAAGAAGATAAAATTTCCCTAAAAGAAGTTCTCAATATTTTAGAAGAATCGAAAGAAAATATCACACTCAATAAAAAACTAACCGAAAAATCCGAAGAATTAAAACAACTTTCGGATGAACTTACAAATGCCAACCAAAACTTAATCATAAAAGACCGTCAAAAAGACGATTTTTTGGATTCTGTAGCACACGAATTGCGAACACCAATCACCGCCATTCGTTCTGCAGGAGAGATTTTAGCAGATGATGACGATATTCCTTTAGATATCAAAAGAGAATTCCTTAACAACATCATTACAGAATCTGACCGCTTAAGCGAAATTATTAATGATATTTTGTATTTAGACAAACTTCAACACGGTGAGATTGTTTTAAACATTCAGAATCACAACATTATTGAAACCTATAAAAAAGCACTAAACCCAATTCTTCATCTATTACAACAAAAACAAATTCATATAAGCGAAGTTGACCTTCTCACAAAAAATACATTAAATTACGATGAAGCACGCCTAATACAGCTATTTCAAAACATTTTAGGAAATGCTTTAAAATTTACAGAAGAACAAGGTACGGTACAAACTAAATTTTTAGAAAAAGACGGTTTTTTAATTATTAAAATATTCAACACAGGAAAACATATTCCGGAAGAAGATTTACAACTAATTTTCGATAAATTTTATCAGTCTAAAAATCAAAACATTTTAAAACCAACAGGAAGCGGACTCGGTCTTGCAATCTCCAAAAGAATTATTGAAGCGCACAACGGATATATAAAAGCCGAAAACAGTGGTCTCGGAGTAACATTTACCATGAGTTTACCAATGAAAAACAATGAAGTAGAACATTAAAGAAGTAAAAACATGAAAAAAATAATTATCGCAGATGATGAGCACAAAATCCTCATGTCTCTAGAATATAGCTTTAGAAAAAGCGGTTATGATGTTTTTATCGCAAGAGACGGTACAGAAGTTTTAGATTTCCTAGAAACCATTACTCCCGATGTAATCTTGCTAGATATTATGATGCCAAACCTTGATGGATACAGCACTTTAGAAGAAATTAAAAAAAGAGAAAACCTTCACAACACGAAAGTTATTTTCTTGAGTGCAAAAAACAATCCTAGAGACATCGAAAAAGGATTAGAAATGGGAGCAGATGCTTATGTTACTAAACCTTACTCTATTAAAAAACTTATGCAACAGATAGAAGAAATGCTTTAAAACACTACTATAAAGGAATATTTACAAAAAAAACACAGAAAAACTATGGATACTAACGATTTATTTAAACGCAGCATAGAAAACAAAGAACAGTTTTGGACAGAACAAACAAAAGAAATCTCTTGGTTTGAATTTCCAAAAACGATTATTTCTGAAGATAAAAACAACTATACCCAATGGTTTGTAGACGGCAAACTAAACATGTCTTATTTATGCATAGACAAGCATATTGAAGATGGTTTTGCAGAAGAAATTGCGATTATTTACGACTCACCGGTAACCAATCAAAAACAAAAATTCACCTACAACCAGGCGAAAGAAGAAATATCAAAATTAGCAGGAGGATTAAAATCTCTAGGATTAAAAAAGGGAGATACCGCAGTAATTTACATGCCAATGATTCCACAAACTCTTTTTGCAATGTTGGCTTGTGCGAGAATCGGCGTTATCCACAATGTTGTTTTTGGAGGTTTTGCTCCGCACGAATTGGTGGTAAGAATCGACGATTGTAAACCAAAAGTTTTAATCACGGCAACAGCAGGTGTTGAAATAGCCAAAAGAATTCCTTACCTTCCTTTAGTGGAAAAAGCCATCGAACTTGCGCAAGACAAAGTGGATAACATTATCGTTTTCAACAGAAAGTTGGTTGAAAACCAAAGCGAAATGTTCGAAGGTTTGATTGATTACGAGGAATTGGTTTCCAAATCAGAACCGGCAGATTGTGTTTCTGTGGAATCAAATCACCCCTTATATCTTCTCTACACTTCCGGCACTACAGGAAAACCAAAAGGAATTGCAAGAGATACAGGAGGATATGCAACCGCCTTGAAGTTTTCTATGAAATACGTCTACGGAATTGAGCCCGGTGAAACTTTTTGGGCGGCTTCAGATTTTGGTTGGGCTGTTGGACACAGCTACACCGTTTACGGACCGCTTATCAACAGAAATAAAACCATTATCTTTGAAGGAAAACCTATTATGACGCCCGATGCGGGAACATTTTGGAGAATTATTTCCGAGTATAAAGTTGCTGCGATGTTTACCGCTCCTACCGCAATTAGAGCAATTAAAAAAGAAGACCCAGATGGAGAATTGGTGAAGAAATACGATTTAAGTCACTTCAAGAAACAGTTTTTAGCAGGTGAAAGATGCGATGTTGCAACTTTAGACTGGTTTGCAGAACACATCAATGTTCCCGCAATAGACCATTGGTGGCAGACAGAATCAGGTTCTCCTATGTTAGGATTAATAACTTTTGATGATGATTATAAAATTAAAAGAGCTTCCGCAGGAAAACCAATTCCGGGTTATGACATTAAAGTTTTTGACGAAAACGGATACGAACTAGATCCTCATCATGAAGGTTATCTAGTTATTAAACTTCCACTTCCTCCAGGTGCGCTTCTGGGAATTTGGAACGATTACGAAAGGTTCGATAAAAGCTACTTATCACAATTTAATGGCTATTATTTTTCCGGAGACGGAGCTATAAAAGATGAAGACGGCTACGTTTTCATCACCGGAAGAGTGGATGATGTGATCAATGTTGCAGGACACAGACTTTCGACGTCTGAAATGGAAGAAATCGTTTCTTCACATCCAGATGTCGCAGAATGTGCAGTTGTAGGTATTGATGATGAACTGAAAGGACAAATTCCTTTCGCTACCGTTGTTTTAAAAAATGGAGCAGAAATCTCTGAGGAAAATTTAGAAAAAGAAATCGTAAAAACGGTAAGAGAAAAAATTGGAGCGGTTGCTTGTCTTAAAAATGTGGCGGTTGTAAAAAGACTTCCAAAAACGCGTTCAGGAAAAATTTTAAGAAAACTGATCAGAACCATTATCGACGGAAAAGAATTCCAAATTCCTTCAACGATTGATGATGAGAAGATTATTGAGGAAATTCAGGAAAAGATTTTAGAATATAAAAATCCAAAATAAATGATTGACTTTTCTTAAAATAAAGGTTTGAAAAAATCAATTTTCAAGCTAATCAATAAACGACACACGAAATAAAAATAAATATCTAAAAAAAATTAAAATATGAGAAATTACGTGATTGAAGATTTACCACACTACTTTGAAGAGTATAAAAAATCTATCAAAAACCCTAAAAAATTCTGGGATAAAGTTGCTGATCAAAATTTTGTTTGGTACCAAAGATGGAGCAAAGTGGTAAAGTATGACATGAATGAAGCAAAAATCACTTGGTTTAAAGATGCAAAACTAAATATTACCAAAAACTGTTTAGATAGACATCTTTCGGTAAGAGGAGATAAAACAGCCATCATTTGGGAACCCAACGATCCAAAAGAAGAAGCACAGCATATTTCTTATCATGAGTTATACACCAGAGTAAACAAAACTGCCAATGTTTTGCGAGACATGGGAATTGAAAAAGGCGACAGGGTCTGCATCTACCTACCAATGATTCCAGAACTGGCAATTACCATGTTGGCTTGTGCAAAACTTGGAGCTGTTCATTCTGTAATTTTTGCAGGTTTTTCGGCTTCAGCTGTGGTTTCTAGAGTGAATGACTGCGGTGCGAAATTAATCATCACTTCAGACGGAAGTTATAGAGGAAGTAAAGTTTTAGATTTAAAATCAATCATCGATGAAGCTTTAGAAAAATGCCCAACAGTAGAAAAAACTCTAGTCGTAAAACGCACCCACAATGAAGTAAAAATGAAAGAAGGTAGAGATTTTTGGATGAATGACCTCTACGAACAAGCTTCTGCAGATTTTGTTACCGTAATTATGGATGCCGAAGACCCGTTATTTATTCTTTATACATCTGGATCTACGGGAAAACCTAAAGGAATGCTTCATACATGTGCAGGATACATGGTGTACTCTGCATACACATTCAAAAATGTTTTTAATTATCAGGAAAACGACATTTACTGGTGTACTGCAGACATTGGTTGGATTACAGGGCACTCTTACATTTTATACGGTCCGCTTTTAAACGGAGCAACCACAGTGATTTTTGAAGGAATCCCAACTTATCCAGAACCCGATAGATTTTGGGAAGTAATTGAAAAACATAAAGTAACACAATTCTACACTGCTCCAACCGCTATTCGTTCTTTAGCAAAAGAAAGCACGGAATGGGTAAGCAAACATAATTTAGACAGTTTAAGGGTAATTGGGTCGGTAGGTGAACCTATTAACGACGAAGCTTGGCATTGGTTTAACGACCACGTTGGACAAAAAAGATGCCCAATTGTAGATACTTGGTGGCAAACAGAAACCGGAGGAATCATGATCTCTCCTATTCCATTTGTAACCCCTACAAAACCAACATACGCCACACTTCCTTTACCAGGAATTCAGCCAGTTTTAATGGATGATAAACGCAATGAAATTACTGGAAATCAAGTGACAGGAAACTTATGCATTCGTTTTCCGTGGCCAGGTATCGCAAGAACCATTTGGGGAGATCACCAAAGATATAAAGAAACTTATTTTACGGCATTTCCAGGGAAATATTTCACTGGCGACGGCGCTTTGAGAGACGAAGTAGGTTATTACAGAATTACCGGTCGTGTAGACGATGTTATTATCGTTTCTGGTCACAATTTAGGAACTGCTCCAATTGAAGACAGCATCAACGAGCACCCTGCTGTTGCAGAATCTGCAATTGTAGGTTATCCTCACGACATTAAAGGAAGTGCATTGTACGGTTTTGTAATATTGAAAGAATCTGGAGAAGACAGAAACAAAGAAAATCTTGGAAAAGAAATCAATCAATTAATTTCTGATCAAATTGGCCCGATTGCTAAATTGGATAAAATTCAGTTTGTTTCCGGGCTTCCAAAAACACGTTCAGGAAAAATTATGCGTAGAATTTTGAGAAAAATCGCAGAGGGCGACTTCTCTAACTTTGGAGACACATCTACTCTATTAAACCCAGAAATTGTAGACGAAATTAAAAACGAAAGATTAGATTAATTCATTTCTCGTTTAAAAAATCTATCTAAAAAAAACGTCTGTTGTTAGCACAACAGGCGTTTTTAATTTCTCACTCAATAAATAATTATATAAGTAGATTTAATAACAAAAATAAATTAATGATAAATAATTCAAAAATATTTAACACAATTTAAAATAAATTACTTATCTTTACATTACCCTAAAGAACAAATATCATGTCCAGAATTATTACAGGTGTTTTTCAAAAGCACAGCGATTGTAAAAGACTCGAAATCGAGCTGGAAATGGCAGGTTTCGATAACGAAAGTTATATAGTTTATATCACAGAAGACCATCATGATGTTCCTTACATGACGAGTGTTCAAATCGATGATTCTGAACAGGAACAACGAGCAAGAAAAGTATTCAGTGAAAACTCTGTTTTAAACTGTTATTCATTTGAAAACATGAACATTAAAGACGCTACTTATTGTACCATCAAAAAGTACATCGATTCCAAAAACAAAACTGAACTTCACCCAAGTCACGATCTTAAATTTAAGAGTGCAACCGCCGGAATGGACTCTGAAGTAAAATTTTAAACAAACTAACTATAAAACTGATAACCGAAGATCCGCAGATTTATTCTGCGGATTTTTTTATTTTCAGGAATTGACAATTGGAGTTATTTTTCGTATTTTCGTTTACACAAAGACTTGAAAAATGAGTTATGACCTGGAACAAGAGAATAAAGAAATTCTCGCACGATATAAAGACCTGATTTCTAATACCTATCGTACTTTAGACGAAGAAAACAACAAATTAATTAGAAAAGCTTTCGATATCGCTTTGGACGCCCATAAAGACCAAAGAAGAAAATCGGGAGAACCTTACATATACCATCCTATTGCCGTGGCAAAAATTGTTGCCACAGAAATTGGTTTAGGCGCTACTTCAATCGCATGCGCTCTTCTGCATGACGTAATAGAAGATTCTGATTACACTTACGAAGATTTAAAGAAAATTTTCGGGGCAAGAATTGCAGAAATCGTAAATGGTCTTACCAAAATTTCGATCATGAACCACCAAAACATATCGGTTCAATCTGAAAACTATAGAAAACTGCTTCTTACTCTATCCGAAGACTTCCGAGTGATTTTAATTAAAATTGCCGACCGTCTTCACAACATGAGAACATTAGAAAGCATGGCTCCGGATAAGCAGAAAAAAATTGCTTCCGAGACTGTGTATATTTATGCTCCAATGGCGCACCGTTTAGGTTTATACAATATTAAATCTGAACTCGAAGATCTCTCTTTGAAATACAACAATCCAGACATCTTCAACGAGATCACACAAAAATTAGAACTCGCAAAAGAATCTCGTGAGAAATACATCCACGAATTTAAAAACGAAGTTTCTGAACGATTAAAAGATGAAGGTCTAAACTTTAGTATTAAAGGAAGAGCAAAAGCAATTTCCTCAATTTATAGAAAAATGCTGAAGCAAGGCGTTCCTTTTGAAGAAGTTTTCGACAACTATGCCATTAGAATTATTTATAAATCTGATGCAAAAAACGAAAAATTTCTTGCCTGGAAAATCTACTCTATCGTAACAGACGTATATCACTCCAACCCTTCCAGAATGCGTGACTGGATTACACAACCACGTTCTACCGGCTACGAAAGTTTACACTTAACGGTTTTAGGCCCTGATAGAAAATGGATTGAAGTTCAGATTCGTTCCGAAAGAATGGATGATATTGCCGAAAAAGGCGTTGCAGCACACTATAAATACAAAGAAGGCTACAAACAAAGTTCTGATGACAGAAATTTTGAAAAATGGGTTACCGAAATTAGAGATGTTTTAGAACAGCAGCAAAACCTTTCTACATCGGAGCTTTTAGACAATATCAAACTCAATCTATACTCTAAAGAAGTTTTTGTATTTACTCCAAAAGGTGAAATTAAAATTTTGCCAACCAATGCATCTGCTTTAGATTTTGCTTTTTCTGTACATTCAGATTTAGGAATGAAATGCCTTGGAGCAAAAATTAACGGAAAACTGGTCCCTATTTCTTACAAACTGCAAAACGGTGATCAAATTGATATTTTATCTTCTCAAAACCAAAAACCCAAAGCAGATTGGCTGGAATTTGTAGTTACTTCCAAAGCAAAATCAAAAATTAAAGGCTTTTTAAACTCTCAGAAAAACGTTTTAGTAGAAGAAGGAAAAGAAATTCTACAGAGAAAACTTCGCCATGCAAAAATTAATTTTAATGATGAAGAAATCAACAAACTGCAGAAGTTTTTCAATTTAAAAAGTTCGCAAGAATTATTTTTAAAATTCCAAACCAACGAGCTTGATGCAAGCAGTTTGAGAAAATATATAGAAAGTAAAAACGTTTTCAACAATTTACTTTCAAGGTTTAGAAAATCTCCTACCAAAAATGTTCATTACGAAGAACCTAAAGAACAGAATCTAGACATGATTGTTTTTGGCAAGGATGAAGAAAAGCTCAATTATTCTTACGCAAAATGTTGCACCGTAATTCCTGGTGATAAAATCTTCGGATTCATCACTATTTCAGACGGAATTAAAGTTCACAACGATGGCTGTCCAAACGCAATAAACCTTCGTGCTCAATATGATTACAGGGTAATTCCTGCAAAATGGGTGAATGCAGAAAGCTTTAAAAACAGAGTAAAAATTGAGATTGAGGGATTGGACAGAATGGGGATGATTAACGATATTACCACTGTAATTAGTGGAGCAATGGGAATGGATATGAAGAGCATGTCTATAGAATCTAATGACGGTATTTTTACAGGAAACATCAATCTTGAGGTAAAACATACCGGTCAGCTTGAAGAAACATTTAAAAAGCTGAAAGACATCAACGGCGTCTCTAGAGTACGCAGAATATAACAAAATGAATTTAACAATATACTTTAACAAATTTTTTAAAAGCAATCAATCCTCAGGAATTTTACTCATCTTCTGCGTTGCAATAGCATTGATTATTGCCAACTCTTCCTTCAACGAAAGCTTTTCTCAATTTTTAGACAAAAAAATTGGCACAGATCTTTTCCACCTAAAATACCCTGTAAGTATGTGGATAAATGATGGTCTTATGGCTATTTTTTTCCTACTGGTAGGCTTAGAAATAAAACGCGAATTAATAGAAGGCGAATTAGCAACCTTTAAAAAAGCGTCTTTGCCTATTTTTGCTGCAGTTGGTGGGATGCTCGTTCCTGCAGTTATTTTCTTTTTATTTAATTTTAAAACTGAATTTAGCAGTGGTTGGGGAATTCCGATGGCAACAGACATTGCGTTTTCTTTAGCTATTATTTCGCTTTTAGGCAATAGAATTCCGGGCTCTATTAAAGTATTTTTGGCAGCATTAGCAATTGTAGACGATTTGGGGGCTATTTTAGTGATTGCATTTTTCTACACCGATCAAATCGATGTGATTAGCTTATTGATTTCCTTCGGAATTGTTGGTTTTTTAGCCTTATTAAACTATTTCAAAGTGGAAAAGCTAGTTTTTTATTTAGTTCCGGGTGTTTTTCTATGGTATTTCCTTCATCATTCAGGAATTCATGCTACAATTGCAGGAGTTCTCCTTGCTTTTACCATTCCTACAAACGAGTCTAAGACTATCGTTTCTCCACTTGAAAAGCTGGAACACAAACTTAATTTACCCGTTAACTTTTTCATCATGCCAATTTTTGCATTAGCAAATACAAATATCAAATTTGAAAATGGTATGGTTGAAGGTTTAGGAAGTACTTTAGGACTAGGAATTATTACAGGTTTGGTTGCCGGAAAGTTTTTAGGCATTAATTTATTTTCCTATTTAGCAGTAAAACTTAAAGTAAGCAGTTTGCCGCAAAACAGTACTTGGATACATATGTGGGGAGTTGGTTTATTGGCAGGAATTGGTTTTACGATGTCTATCTTCATTGCTTTACTTTCGTTTAAAAACCATATCGATTTTCAAAATGAAGCTAAATTTGCAATCCTCATCGCGTCTTTGATTGCGGCAATTAGCGGATATTTTGTTTTGAAATTTTCTCATATTCGAAAAAGAAGAAAACTGGATAATAATTCAATATAAAACACAACAAAACCGGACGATTAATCGCCCGGTTTTCTATTTATTAAAAGACTTTTTACTTTTCTATAAACTTCCTTGTATGCTCTTCATCTGTCTCAAAATCTGGTTCTGACGTACCTGCAATAAAATGATCTGCTTCATTCTTAAGCTCATCTGAAAGCAGTTTTTCTATTCTCAACTTTCTAATCGCCATATTTAACTGATTTCCGAAAAGAAGAAGATATACGTTTACATTTACCCAAACCATAAGAAGAATCATGCTTCCAATAGACCCGTACAAGACATTGTATCTTGCTACATTTTTTACATATAAAGCGAAAACATAGGTGGTTAAGATAAAAAGCACCGTCGTTAAAATCGCTCCCGGAATCGCCTGTCTGAATCTCGTGATTTTCATTGTTCCAAGCCAATAAAACATAGCTAAAAGAATAAAATAAAAAATCGGGAACGAAACAAACCCAATAATCTTTGACAGGTTTTGTACCAGCCAAGAAATATTTGCACTTGGGGTAAAAAGTTTCATTACAACCTCTACATAATACACCCCGAAAAGCGACAGGAAAATAATCGTTACAAAGCCTACTGTAATAAAAAATGAGAGAATAAATTCTTTTACGTCGCTCAATTTTTCTTCCGAATTTTCATTAAAACCATTAATTAGCGCAAAAGTTCCGTTTGTAGCGAAAATTAATGCAAAAAGAATGGTATAATTACTAATTCCTTTCATATTAGGGATGATACTGTTTTCAATATACGTTCTTACATCTCCTTCAATATTACTCGGGAAAATATTATGCATTAGAACTTCAAAAATATAAAACTGAAGCTTATCGTAATGAGGCATATAAGGAATTACCGAAAGCAAGAAAAGAAGAAACGGAAACAAACTCAAGGTAAAGTTCCATGAAATTCCAGCCGCTTTTCTTCCTATTTTATCTTTAAAAATCCCGGCAAAATATATCTGAAACATTTCCCAAAGCGAGATACCAAGCAAAGGAATATGAATATCATCAAAAAATTTTTGAATTCTAAGTAGTATTGCGGGAGTTTTAATTGCCATGTTTCTATGAATACTAATCCAGTACCAAAATTTGAGTTTTTCAACTAACACTTATTAGTTTAGAGTAAAAATATAACAATTACAACGACTTTCAAAATATTGAAGCCGATAAGTCTGTTTTAAATTAAATATCTTTGCAGACAAAAGATAATAAAATGCGCATTTCTCTACTATGTATCGGCAAAACGGATGACAAAGAAATCACTTCTTTAATAAAATATTATCTCACTCGTTTACCAAAACATTGGAATTTTGAAATTATCGAAATCCCAGATGTACGAAATGCAAAAAACCTATCTCCAGATTTACTGAAAAAGGAAGAAGCAAAACTTTTCCTAAATCACATTGATAAAACCGATTCTGTTATTCTCTTAGATGAGAAAGGAAAGCAATTTACCAGCAGAGAATTTGCGCAAAAGATTGATAATTGGATGAATTCTTCGGTGAAGAAGATTCATATTCTTATTGGGGGCGCTTATGGTTTTTCGGATGAAATCTACAGCAGAGCCAACGAAAAAATGTCACTTTCTAAAATGACATTTACACACCAAATGATTCGGCTTTTTATTGTGGAACAGATTTACCGAGCAGACCAGATCTTGCAAGGTAAACCTTATCATAATGATTAATTTATTTCGCTTTTAAACCCAACTGTCTCTTTGCTTCGCCAACAACGAACGCAACCGAATTGGCAATATTAAAACTTCGAATAAGCTTAGACATCGGTATCGTAAGATGATTTTCAAAACGATCTAAAACATCTTTGCTTAAACCCACACTTTCTTTCCCAAAAACCAACCAATCTCCATCTTGAAAATCAATTTCAAGGTAAGATTTTTGCGCATGAGAACTCATCAAAAACACACGCGATTTATCCGGAACTACCGCAATCCATTCATCGACGTTTTGATATTCGGTGACATCTAAATGCACCCAATAATCTAATCCTGAACGTTTCAAATTTTTATCATCAATTAAAAAACCAAGCGGATGAATAAGGTGTAATCTACTTTCTGTTCCTACACACAATCTTCCAATATTTCCCGTATTATTAGGGATTTCTGGTTCTACCAATACGATATTTAGCATATTTATATTCATTAAAAAATGCCACTATTGCTAATGACATTTTGTATATATTTAAATTTATTTTTCTTAATAGTTTAATTCTGAACGGTTTGTTTTGCAATAACTTTTTTAGCTAAAAAAGAAAAAATAAGACCTATAATAATTCCCATAAAAGCACCCATCAAAACGTCTCCAGGAAAATGAACCGCCAAATAAATTCTACTGTAAGAAACTACTGCCGCCCAAACAAAAATAGCTATTGGAAACCACTTCAGTTTTCCCTTCAACAAAATACTTAGGTAAGTCGCTAGAAAAAATGTATTAGAAGCGTGAGCAGAATAAAATCCGTAATCACTTCCCGGAGTAACCACTTTTCTAAACAACCCCTGTAATTCTGGGTCTTTACAAGGTCTAAACCTTAAAAATCCATGCTTAAAAATACTTGCAACCTGGTCTGAAACGGTTGTACCCAAAGCAACAAATATCAAAATGAAGATAAAAGCTTTTAGGCTAAAATTTTTATAAAGCAAATAGCAAAGAATTACATACAAAGGAATCCAAACAAATCTCTCGGAAACAAGTTCCCAAAAAGCATCAAAAGGCTGGCTTCCCAAATTGTTTAAATAAAGAAAAAGTTCTTTATCTTTTAGTATAATTTCTTCCATTTATCGGCTTACTGGTCCTTCGTAAGAGTCGTCTTCAGAAGGTTTAATTACGGGTTTGTTGTCGGCAATTTCTTTAGGAGCTGCGTTGTTAATTTCATCTTCAAGATTTTTCATCGGGTTGAAATCTTTTGCAGCATCTTTTATTTTATCTATCTCCTTTTTGATATCAGAAACAGGATTATCTGTTTCTTTCAAAATCTCGGTTTTGATGTCTTCGACAGCGCCACGCATTTTTCGCACTCCAGAACCCAAATCTCGAGCAATCTGCGGTAGTTTATCGGGACCAAACAAAACGACGATTGCGATCACAATCAGAGCCATTTCTCCAAAACTTAATTCCATGCTGTAAAAATACGAAAGATTAAAGATAAAACTTAGGTTTCATTGCAATTTTAAAAAATTTTTAAGAATTCTTTTTCCCGAAAGCACGATAGGTAATCCCTACACTTACAGCCATCATAATGAAGGCTAAAAAGAAAGGAGCACCTGGAAATCTGAATGCTGCATTTTTTTCGCTAAAATGATAAAAAAGATTGGTCATCAATGGCGGACCAATAGTTGCTGTAACGCTCATTAAACTCGTTAAAGCACCTTGAAGTTCGCCTTGCTCATTGGCCGCAACATTCTTGGAAATTACAGACTGTAAAGCTGGCCCACAAATTCCGCCAAGACAGTAAGGAATTAAAATTACAAACATCATCCACCCTTCCGTGGCAAAAGAAAATAGAAGCATCCCTATTGCATAAAGAGCCAAACCTACATAAATACTTTTGTACTCTCCTAGTTTGGGTGTAGTATAGCGAATAAGCACTCCTTGAACCAAAGCTACAAGTAATCCTACAACTCCAAGAGAAATACCTACAGTAAGCTCATTCCATTTGAATTCGCTCATGGTAAAATAATTCCAATTGGTTTGTACCGCATGACCTGCAATATAAACTAAAAATAAACTTACCACCAAGCCCGAAATTTCAGGATGTTTTAAAAGAAATCTTAAAGAACCTACAGGATTTGCACGTTTCCAATCGAATTCTCTTCTTTTGTCTTTATCTAAACTTTCTGGAAGAATAAAATATCCGTAAAGAAAATTGATTAAACAAAGAACTGCCGCTGCGTAAAAAGGAATTCTAGCTCCGAAATATCCTAAAACTCCTCCCAAAAGAGGCCCTATAATAAAACCTAATCCGAAAGCTGCACCAATCATCCCAAAGTTTTTTGCACGGTCTTCATCGGTAGAAATATCGGCGATATACGCACTTGCTGTGGTGAAACTTGCACCCGTAATTCCGGCAATAACTCGTCCAACAAAAAGCAATTCAATATTAGGAGCTAATGCCAAAAAAATATAATCTACGGCAAAACCTAAAAGTGAAATTAAAATAATAGGTCTTCTTCCGTACTTATCACTTAAATTACCAATAACCGGAGAAAAAACAAACTGTGTAAAAGCATATGCAAAAGCCAGCCAACCACCGTATTTTGCAGCTTCTGTAACGTCGCCATGAATGAGCTCTTCTATCAATTTTGGAATTACAGGAATGATAATTCCCAGACCAATAACGTCTATTAAAAGAGTGATAAAAATAAAGCCAATTGCTGCACTTTTTTTTGATTTTTCCATAGGTTCAAAATTAATCAAAACTTATAGTTTTAGTGAAATTATTTGATGAACATTCAAAAAATATTCATCTCAAAACATAAAAAAAGGACTGCCTTTAAAAGACAGTCCGTAAAACTTAATCGTAGTTAAATTTATTTTGAAGTTGCCACTTCTTTATTTGTAGTAGACTTACCGTGTACGTCTTCTTCTTTACCTGTTTTCAAGAAATCGTAAGCAATTGCTGATGCTACGAAGATTGATGAGTAAGCTCCGAAAGCAATACCAATAAGTAGGGCAAACATGAATCCTCTAAGGTTGTCTCCTCCGAAGATGAAGATTGCTAAGATTACCAACAATACTGTAAATGTAGTGTTGAAAGTTCTACCTAAAGTACTAGAAATTGAATCGTCAAATAACCCTGCAAGAGTTACAGATTTTTTCTCTCTTAAATACTCTCTAATTCTATCGAAGATAATTACTGTATCGTTTATTGAGTAACCCAATACTGTAAGAATTGCCGCAACGAAATCTTGGTTAATCTCCATGTTGAAAGGCATGAATTTGTGAAGCAATGAATATGCTCCCAAAATGATTACCGCATCGTGGAATAACGCAGCAACCGCTCCTAAAGAGAACTGCCATTTTCTAAATCTTACCAAGATATAGATGAAGATTCCTGCTAATGCTGCAACTACCGCTAAAACACCGTGAGTAACGATATCATCCGCTACAGTAGGGCCTACTTTCTCAGAAGAAATAATACCAGTTGTACCTTTATCTGCCGCTTTGAAATCTTCAAAAGTAAGATTTGCTGGAAGTTGAGTTTTTAAACCTTCATAAAGTTTTTTCTCAATAGTTTGGTCAGCTTTCAAAGACTCATCGTTGATAAGGTAATCTGTAGAAATTTTCAATTGCTTGTCGTTTCCGAAAGTTTTAGCTTCAACAGAAGAGTTTTTACCGTCTTCAGTTTTGAAAAGTTTCACTAAATCTTCTTCAACTTGGTTAGCATTTACATTTTTATCAAATCTTACCACATAGTTTCTACCACCTGTAAAGTCGATACCGTATTTGAAACCGTTTGTAAAGATTGAAACTAAACTGATAATGGTAAGAACGGCAGAAACAGCGTAAGCGATTTTTCTCTTTCCGATAAAATCAATCCAAGTATTTCTGAATAAGTTTTTCGTTGGAGCAGTCCAAACAGAAAGGCCTTTTCCTTTTTCAAGTCTAGTAAAGATCATTACTCTAGACAATGCAACCGAAGTGAACAATGTCATAACGATACCAATCATTAATGTTAATGCGAAACCTTTAATAGGTCCTGTTCCAAAGAAGAACAATACTACCGCAGTAAGCAAAGTTGTTAAGTGACCGTCAATAATCGCACTCAATGCGTGTTTGAAACCATCTTTGTAAGCTTCAAGAATACTTTTACCTGCGAAAAGTTCTTCTTTAGTTCTTTCGTAAATAATTACGTTCGTATCTACCGCCATTGCCATGGTAAGAACCATACCTGCGATACCAGGAAGCGTAAGTGTGAAATCACCAGAATCCATAATTCCGAAGATATAGAAAATGTTGATCACCATCGCGATTACCGCATAAACACCTGCTCCACCGTAATAGAAAATAATGTAAACGATAATGATAAGGAATGCGATAGCAAAAGACATCATCCCTGCATCAATAGACTCTTGTCCTAATGAAGGGCCAACTTGTGTAGCCTGAACAACTTTAGCACCTGCAGGAAGTTTACCTGCTCCTAACACGTCTACCAATTCTTTAGCTTCTTCTTGAGAGAAGTTTCCAGAGATTTGAGTTCTACCGTTAGGAATTGCACCTACAACATTTGGCGCAGTATAAACGTTACCATCAAGCGTTACAGCTACAGGCTTACCAACGTTTCTTTCGGTAAGAGTTTTCCACTCTTTTGCACCTTTAGAATCCATCTGCATATCTACAACGATTCTTCCTAAATCATCATAGCTAATTTTTGCAGTTTCAACTGCACCGTCTACTGGCGCTTTTTGATTGATATTTCCTCTGATTGCGTAAAGAACAAGATCCTCCGGAGAAGTAGATTCCGGCTTGTAACCCCACATAAACTGAGTATATTTTAAGTTTGCAGGTCTTAAAGACTGAGCAACTTTGCTGTTTAAAATTTTGTTTACTGCAGCAGTATCAGTAAGTTTAATGTTTCCAACTCCGTTTGCTTGAAGTTTCTCTAACTGCAGAAGTTTCATCAAATCTGTCTTCTTAGAAATACCGATTGAATCACCTTTAGCAGAAATCATAGCACTTACACTTTGTAAGTAAGGCACAACTTCCTGAGCTTGTTGCACTTCCCAGAACTGTAGTTTTGCAGAAGTCTGAAGCATTTTCTTCACTTTGTCGATGTCTTTCATACCCGGCATTTCTACAGAAATTCTTGCAGTTCCTGGTACTCTTTGTACATTCGGCTGAATTGCACCTACCTTATCGATTCTGGTTCTGATTACTTCAAAAGCAGTCCCTACAGAAAGGTCGATTCTTTTTCTGATAATACTTTTGATTTGCTCATCTGGAGTATCATATTTAATTTCAGAAAGATTTGTATTTCCGAAAATTTCTGTGTCTGCAAGCTTAAGGTTTGTACCTTTTTCTTTGTTTACAGCATCAAATTGAACAAAAAAGTTGTCGATGTAAGATTTTGTAGAATTTTTCTGAACTTCATCGGTTCTGTTTAGAGCCTCAATAAGAACTGGATTGGTAGAAAAATTGGTTAAATCGTTAATCAAATCTCTTTGATTGATTTCCAATAGAACGTTGATCCCTCCTTTCAAGTCGAGACCCAATTTCATTTCTTTGTCTTTAGCTTTAGCATAAGTAAGCTCTGTGTAACCGAGATTCAGAGTCTCTTCTTTAAGTCTCTTGATTTCTCTTTCGTTCCCTTTCGCAGCTTCGATCTGCGAATCAATTTTGCTGGCGTACCAGGTTGGAATAAGCTCGTTAAGGCAAATCAACCCCAGGACAATAGCAACAATTGTAATAAGTCCTTTTCCTTGCATTTTGTTATAACTACGTTAAATTAAGTCGGCAAATATAACAATTTAATTGTATTTTTTTTGATTTTTTAACAATAGAAATCGTTTATTTTCAGAGAAATTCATATAAATCTAATGGATAGAAAAAACCGTTTTTAGAATTCCACAAAACATAATTGACTTTTCTTCAACAATTCAATAATTCATTAAACCGTTAAATATCAAATCAATATCAATAAAATCGATTGAAAATAAAACTTAAAATGAGGAAATATTAGACTTTTTAAGGATGAAAATCAAGCCCAAAACCAACGGAAAAGAGCATAAAACTCTTATTTGGAAAGAAAATCGCTCCACTTCGCCATCAAAAAGATGATTTGGAACGAAGAGTGTAAAAATGATAGAAATTACGAACAAAAACAGTTCAAAAAAACTTAAATGAGACTTTTTATTTTTTGGAAATTGATACATCTGCAAAATCCAAAAGACCAAAAACAACATCACGAAAGGAAAAGTCCAAATTCTATACGTATCGTAGGCAATTGCATGAAGCAAAAGCGGAGAAAAACAAACCGCAATCAACAATAAAAACAAGTCTAATTTCTTTTTAAAATCAAAAAATTTGAAGATAAAAAGTGTCATTGCCAACATTGGAATTCCGTATAAAATAGTACAAGTTGAGACAAAAACTCTTTGAAAAAAATGCGGACTTTGCGCTTCCCATTGATAGGAAAAAGATTTCGTAAAACCAGAGACAACAGAATCAGCAGGATTTTCTTCAATAAAAGAATATTGTTTTAGATAATTAAAAACTTTTGCGTGTTGCAAAGATTCACCATCATAAAATAGAAAAATTGACAATAAAGCCAATAATGGAAAACTTAAAAACTGTAAAGTCTGAAAAAAATTTTCCTTTTTTACAAGTAATTTTAAGGAAAAACCTTCTGAAGAAATTTGCGAAATCATCAATGCAAAAACACTGATTGGCATTAAAATGAAAAAAGAAATTTCATGAATTAAAACCGAAAAAGCTGAAAGCAAAGAAGCTATAAAAATTTTCTTTTTACGAATTAAAAACACAGTTAAAATCGTGAATAATAAGATCAAATGGTCTAAATACCCGATTAAATGCGCCGAAAAAATGATGTATTGCGAAGAAAAAAACAGCAGATAAAACAGTATTTTCTTTACTTCAAACTCTTTTTTGAAAATCTCCTTTCCTGAAATTAATAAAAATAAAAAATACAGCGTAAAAAGAATAATTGCAGATAAAACTGTAATGCTAAGTTCCGTTTTTGGGAATAACCAACCGAAAATTTCTCCTGCTAAACCTCTTTTAATAAATCCAAAACGATAATCCATCAACCAATGCGATTCTGCCCAATCGTTGGGAAATCGCAAGGTTTTACTTACACTGAAAACCAATGCATACAGTAAAATTAGAAAAACAGAAATTCTGCTTTTCATAATTTTAGATAGTCATAGAGAAAATTCTGGTTTCGGGCTTGTTTCGCATCATTCTCAAATCGAAAACCATGGCAACATTTCTGGTAAAAGCTCTTCCTTTTTCTGTAATTTTGACTTGTTTCCCTGAAATTTCTACCAAACCGTCGTTTTCCATTTCAGACAACATTTCTAAAGCGTTATCAAGTTCTGCGAAAGAATTAGCTTCGGTAAATTCAGTTTGTAACTGACACATTAAATTTAAAATATGTCTTCTTACAGAAAGGTCTTCTTCGTTCAAAATATGACCTTTTACCACAGGAATTTCGCCTTTTTCAACCATTATTTGGTACTCTTCCACCGTTTTCACATTTTGTGCAAATGCATACCAAGAATCTGAAATCGCAGACATTCCCAAACCAACCATAAGCTGAGTTTTACTCGACGTATAGCCCATAAAATTACGATGAAGTTTACGTTCCTGCATCGATTGGTACAAATCATCATGTTCCAAAGAGAAATGGTCCATCCCAACTTCAATGTAACCTAATTCTTCCAAAAGTTTTTTGCCGTTTTCGTAAAGTTTTCTTTTTTCTTCACCACTTGGAAGGTCGTTTTCATCAAAACCTCTTTGCCCAACTCCCTTTACCCACGGAACGTGTGCATAAGAATAAAAAGCAAGTCTGTCTGGTTTCAATTCCATAGTTTTTCTAATGGTATTTTCCATCGCTTCCCAATTTTGGTGCGGAAGACCAAAAACCAAATCATGGCTAATTCCTCTATATCCTATCTCACGAGCAAATTCTGTAACTTCTTTTACTTTTTCGTAAGACTGAATTCTGTTGATGGCTTTCTGAACTTTCGGGTCATAATCTTGAACCCCAAAACTTACTCTTCTAAACCCTAAATCGTACAAAGTTTGCAAATGCTCTTTTGTCGTATTATTGGGATGCCCTTCAAAAGAAAATTCTGGATGTTCGGCTATTTCAACGGTTTCAAAAATACCTTCCAACAAAGTTTTTAAATTCGCAGGAGAGAAAAAAGTTGGTGTACCGCCTCCTAAATGAAGTTCTTTAAGTTTTGGTTTTTCTGAAAATAGTTTTAAATATAAATTCCATTCTTTTAAAACAGATTCCAAATACGGAATTTCTACGCTGTGTTGCTTTGTAATTCTTTTATGACATGCACAAAACGTACATAAAGCTTCACAAAAAGGAAGGTGAATATAAATTGAAATACCTTCTTCTGCATTGCTTTCGTTGAAAGACCTAATTACCGTTTGCTTGTATTGTTCTGCCGAAAAAGAACTTTCGTCCCAATACGGAACGGTTGGATAAGATGTGTAACGAGGTCCTGGAATATTATATTTATCTACTAAAGAATTCATGTGAAAAAATTTGAAATCCTATTTTTAACAATAGGTATGCAAAATTACTCATTAATGCTGAATAATAAATGAGAGATCTTAGGTTTTTGTAAAATCTTTATTTTGTAATGAGTTTATAGACTTCGTTTGCAAAATTTACACCTAAATCTATGTAACTAGTGCTGTCGTAATGCCATGTATCACTGTAATTATAATTTTTTGTAGATCGTACGATGGCTGCTTTTTTATCTTTTTTCACGAAATTCTCCTGTTCATTCATCACGATATCACCAAAAGCCCAAACTTTTCCCTTATCATTTCTTCCAGAGTCTGATATTTTACCAATTACAACAGGTACATCGTCTTTACGCAAACTCGCCCTCATTAAATTCATTAATTCATGGAGATGATCTTCATATTTTTCTGCAACTTCCTTGGTAAAACCAGCATCGCTTTCGCCTTGCATCCACAAAATACCAGAAGGAACTACCTCGTCTTTTTTCCCATCTTTATCGATATCCCACTCCTGTAAAGCCAAGTTTACCGTAGTAAGATAATGATCGTATTGATTAATCCCATCTAAACTACGAAAATCAGGTTCCCAACATCCGAAATTTGCTTTAGCTAAACTATCGACCGAAGTTCCTTCTTTTGCATATTTTATTAAAGCTATTTTATCTTTAGGGAAAAGCTCTTTCAATCTTTTGGCGAGAGACATTTCAAGTCCGAAACGATCTGAAAGAATGTTCTTTTTTCCATCAAACTTAAAACCCGTTCCATGACCGGGCTTTAATGATTCCCACTTTCCTAAACCTCCTTTTTTATCTCCATCGGAAGCTGTAGTTCCCTGAAAGATATAAACGTCTTTAATATCTTTTAAATCGTCTGGTAAATCTTTATTATACCCAAAACCATTCATATTCGACTGCCCCGCCAAAACAAAAACTCTAACTTTCTGAGCCGAAAAAATTAAAGGTAAAAAACAAAGTGAAAGTATTTTTATTTTTTTCATTTTAAAATAATACTAAGGTTAAATTCAAACTCTACACAGTTAAAAAAGAAATTATTTGAAAATAATTTTTGCTTTCACTACCCTATCTTTTCCTGCAAAAACTACGGTATTTCCGTCAATCCATTCGCAAACGAAGAAACCTTTTTCGTCGGAAATTTTCGTCCAGGTTTTCCCGAAATCAGAAGAATAAGAAATATGTTGGTCACCTACGGAAATAATTTCTTTTCCTTTTGATCCTGGTTTTATTTTCACACAAGTGGTGTAGCCAGCATTTTTTCCAGAAGCTTGAATTTGCCACGTTTTACCTGCATCGGTAGATGTTGCGATATTGTTGATGTTATCCGACTGTTTGGTGTAATCTCCTCCCACTGCAATTCCAAATTTATCATTTGCAAAATCTATAGAATAAATTCCTTGCGAAGAAACTCCTTGAACGAAAGGCGTTGTAAAAGCTTCTAATTTTTCATTTTTTAAATTCAACCGAATGATTCTTGAAGAATTTCCTCCGGTAGCAATCCAAACATAATTTTTAGAAGATGCAATATTGGTATTACTTGCTGCAAAAGCTGCTTCGCCAACATTTAATTTTAAATAGTTATAATCTTTTTTTACAAACAGACCATTTTCAACTTTGAAATTTAAAAACTTCAGATTTAGTTGATTTGTGGGGTCAGAAAATGTATAAAAGCCTTTTTCATTAGAATGTAAAGCATCATAAAAAGCTGTTTTCGCAGAGTCTTTATACACAACAGTATGCTTTAAACTTTTTTTATCAATTCTAAAAAAATATGCAGGACTCTCTATATTAATCGTATAAAATGCATTTTTATCTTGTGCTAAAGTTCGAAACTGCAACTTTTCTTCAGACAGCTTTATTTGTTTTTGATTTTTAGCGTTTTTTAAATCAACATATCCGAATTTAGAATCCGTTCCGCTATACCAGATTTTATTATCATACACTTCTAAAGCACGAATGCTAATTTTATCGGAAAGAAGTGTTTCAAAACTTTCAATTTTCTGTGCAAAAGAAATTACAGAAACCGAAAGACAAAAAGTTGTGATCAGTTTTTTCATAGTAACAAAAATAAAAAATCCACAGTACGAACTGTGGATTTATGGTATATATTTTTAAAAATCTTAAAGATCAAGATCTGGTTTTTCCAAAGGCTCTTGTTCAGCTTTGAAGGTTTCTCCGAATCCTACTTTGTGAAGTTTAGAATTTCTTAAACTGTACGTAAAATAGATTACAACCCCAATTGCTAACCAACCTAGAGATAAATATTTCGCTTCGTGGCTTAAGTTCCAGATTAAATATAGATTAATCGCAATACCTAAAGTTGCAATTACAGGCAATGCAGGAACTTTGAAGTTTCTTGGTAAGTTTGGTTCTTTCTTTCTTAAAATCCAAACCGCAACACAAACCATTGTAAAGGCGAATAGAGTTCCGAAACTTGTCATATCTGCTAATTTACTGATGGGTGTAAACGCTGCAACAGTAGCAATTACAACTCCCAAAATCATTAAACTTTTTGCTGGAGTTTTTCTTACCGGGTGCAAATCGCTGAACATTTTAGGAATCAAACCATCTTTAGACATTCCTAGGAAAATTCTAGACTGTCCCATAATCATTACCATCAATACAGAAACCAAACCAACAGTTGCTGCAATTGTAATGATGTAACCTGCCCAACCTTGACCAGCAATTTCGAAAGCATACGCAACAGGCGCTTTAATTGCATCTGGGTATTTACCTTGAGGATTAAAGTCTGAATAATGCATCATCCCAGTTAAAACCAAAGACACCAAAATATAAAGACCTGTACAAACCAAAAGTGAAACGATAATTGCAAAAGGAACATCTTTTTTAGGATTGATAGCCTCTCCCGCTTGAGTAGAAACGGCATCAAAACCTACATATGCAAAGAAGATTGCAGCGGCTCCGGAAATAATACCTTGAATACCGTAAGCTTCTTTTGTTTTATCACCTTCCATCACTTCTTGAACAGCAGGAATAAAAGGATTCCAGTTTTCTGCATTAATAAAGAAAGCACCCGCGATAATAACGAATAAAACTGCAGAAACCTTCATGATTACGATCAAGTTGTTGGCTTTTGCAGCTTCTTTTGTTCCTTTAATAAGAATTGAAATAACAAATAGTACGATTAAAAATGCAGGAAGATTCATAGAAAATCCTTCTCCCGCGTAACTTGCAGGGTCTGATGTAAGATAGTCTGGTAAATGAAGACCAAACATCTTCAAGAGTTTATTAAAATATCCCGACCATGAAACGGCAACCGTCATTGATCCCATCGCATATTCGAGGATGAGCCCCCAACCGATAATCCAAGCAAAAATTTCTCCCACAGTTCCGTATGCATAGGCATAAGCCGAACCTTCAACAGGTAAAATAGATGCAAATTCTGAATAACAAAGTGCGGCAAAAACGCACGCAATACCTGCGATAATGAACGAAACCGCCAATGCAGGTCCTGCATGATAGTAAGCTCCAGTTCCGGTAAGTACAAAAATTCCTCCGCCGATGATAGCTCCGATTCCGATCGCAGTAAGGCTCCATTTTCCTAGAACTCTTTTCAGCTCACTGCTTTTAAGATCTGCCTCAAAAGCACTCATTGGCTTTTTGGTCCAAATTTTAGACATAAGTTTTTTTTATTTATTTAAAGATTTACGAAAATATAAAAAATTTAGAAATATTAACGGTCATTACCAACTTTTAAAATAAAAACTTTAAATATCGGCAATAATAAATTCACTATCAATTCTTTTAGCAGAATTATACAGCATATTTTTTTTACATATTTTTGCAATAATGAACCTCTATGACCTCTTCATAAAACCCTACGAAAACTACACAACAAGCCAGATT
This sequence comes from Chryseobacterium sp. HNCC26DJ239, assembly GCF_057180445.1. Lineage (NCBI taxonomy): Bacteria > Pseudomonadati > Bacteroidota > Flavobacteriia > Flavobacteriales > Weeksellaceae > Chryseobacterium > Chryseobacterium sp. HNCC26DJ239. The sequence continues at coordinate 582,653 of NZ_JBXUGJ010000002.1, read as the reverse complement.
GCATTAGAATCTGCAGGAACTGTTTTCGGAATTCTTAGCGTTTATTTTTCTGTAAAGAAAAATATTTGGGTCTATCCTACCGGAATTATTTCTACGGTAATTTATGTTTATATTTTATTCAATTCTGGGCTTTTGGGAGATTGTCTCATTAATGTTTATTACACGGCGATGAGTATTTATGGCTGGATTTTATGGTCTCGTCACTCAGAAGATCAAATTCATGTAGAAGTTGAACCTGCAAATCGTAAAGATTGGATTTCAAGCGGGACTCTTTTCTTTATTAGTGCGATTTTGGTAACCTTTGTTTATTATTTCAAACCATTTATAGACAATCATTTTTCTGCAGAAGGCATCAATTTAGGATTATATCATCTTGATTGGGGAAATTGGCTAGACGTTTTCACCACTTCGACATTTTTAGTCGGAATGTGGTTGATGGCGAAAAGACGTGTAGAGAACTGGTATTTTTGGATTATTGGAGATCTTATTTGTATTCCAATGATGCTTCATAGAGAACTGGGTATAACTTCGGTGCAATATTTGGTATTTACTTTGATGGCCATTAACGGTTTATTAGAATGGCAAAAAAGTTTACAAAAGAAAATTTAAGAAAATGAAAAATTTAGTTAACATATCTCTAAGTTTAATAACCTTTCTGAGCCTTTCTTCGTGTGCAGTTTATACAGACACAGGATACGGCTATGGAGATCCATACTACGACAGTGGATATTATTATGCTCCAAGTAATTATTATGGAGGAGGTGGTTATTGGGGAAATGATGGATATTACTACAGAAACGACATCCACTATTACTACGATTCTGGAAGACCTTATTATTATGGAAATGGCAGACAGAAAGTATATATAGAAAGACGTTCAAACGGAAACAACAACCCAAGAGGAGGAAATTACGGCTTCCAAAATAAAGGAAATAATTCTAACCAGAATAATAATCCAAGAAGAAATAACGGCTTCAAAAATACTCCTCAAAACCAACAGTCGCAACCAAGAAATAACGGCGGAAGTTTTAGAAATAATTCAAACGGAAATAGCAACCGTGGGAATTCAGGAGGTTTTAGGAATGGAAACGACAATAACCGACAAAATAATTCTTCAAACAACGGAAGGTCAAACGGAAACGGTTTCAGACGATAACAATTCTAAATAAGTAGCGAATAGCAATGTGCTGTTCGCTTTTCGTTTAATAATCCGTAATTTTGCACGTTATTTTTCAGATTAAAATCATGATGAATTTTTATAAATATCAAGGAACAGGAAACGACTTTGTAATGATTGATAATCGCAATGGCGAATGGAACAATCTTTCGATAGAATCTATACAAAAACTTTGCGACCGCAGATTTGGCATTGGCGCAGATGGATTAATTAAAATAAATCTTGCCGAAGGTGTTGATTTTGAAGTAGATTATTACAATTCTGACGGTTCTAAAAGCTTTTGCGGAAACGGAGCGCGTTGTTCTGTGGCTTTTGCCCATTTTTTAGAGATTTTTAAAGATAAAAAAACAATTTTCACGGCAATTGACGGAATTCATGAAGCAGAAATAAACGGCGACATTGTAAAACTTAAAATGAGCGATGTTTCTGAAATTATAGCAGATGGAAATGATTTCGTTTTAAATACCGGTTCACCACATTACATTCAATATGTTGATGGAATTGAAAATGTAGATGTTTTTGAAAAAGGAAAAGCCATTAGAAATTCAGAAAACTACGTAAAAGAAGGAATCAACGTAAATTTCGTAGAACAAGTTACCGAAGATGAAATTTTTGTGCGCACGTACGAACGTGGCGTAGAAGACGAAACCTACAGTTGCGGAACCGGCGTTACTGCAGCAGCTTTAACGTATTTAGCCAAAAATTCTGCCGAAAATATCGCGGTAAAAACTTTAGGCGGAAATCTTAAAGTATATGCAGAAAAAAATGCAAAATCTTTCACCAACATCTGGCTTGAAGGACCGGCACAACAGGTTTTCAAGGGAGAAACTAATATTTAATTTTAACAAAAAAACTTATCCGAATCTCGATAAACTATGAAAAAAGCAGTTCTCACAGTCGTACTTGCAGGTATTGCAGTCGGCGGATTTTTCGGTTTTAAATTTTATAAAAAATATTACGGAAACAATATTCAGAAAGATGGATATGTTTTGATTCCGCACAATGCAGAGTTTAAGCAAATCATCGATTCTGCCGCAAAATATGTGGATAACAAAGGTGAATTTGAAGAAGTTGCCCTTGAAAAAGATTTAGCGAAACGCTTCAAACCGGGACGTTATCATTTCCAAAAAGGGATGGGAAACTCTAATCTTGTGAATATGATAAAAGCTGGAAATCAATCTGAAAATTCTTTCAGAATTGGGGATTTCGGCGATGTTTACCAAATGATTGGAAAAGTGAGTAAAAAAACAGAACTCGATTCTTTACAATTTGTAAAAGACCTCAATACAATTGCGACTGAAAAAGGATATTCTTCTGCAGAAGATCTAAAAAAATATTTCTTTATCGATACTTACAATTTCTATTGGACGGTAACTCCGGAAGAATTTTTCAAGAAATTCGAAGACCAATATCAAAGTTTTTGGACTGCAGAACGTAAAGCAAAAGAAGCGCAATCTGGCTTAACGAGAGAGCAAATTTATGCTTTAGCTTCTATCGTTTACAAAGAATCTGGTGGTAAACCAGACGAAATGAAAACCATTGCCGGACTTTATCTTAACCGATACAAAAAGGACATGAAATTGCAGAGCGACCCAACTGTAATTTATGCGATGAACAAACAAAGTAATTTTAAAGACAATATTCAGCGAGTGTTGTACAAGCATCTTACGACTCCGTCGCCGTTTAATACTTATGCTAATAAAGGAATTCCACCAGGACCAATTTGTATTACCGATAAAAACTCTGTAGACGCTGTTTTGAATGCAGAAAAAAACAATTACATATTTATGTGTGCAGATCCATCAAGACCGGGGTTGCATAAATTTACTGATAATGCAGAAGAGCATGCAAGAAATGCAAAAGTGTATCAAGAGTGGCTTAACTCGCGTAATATCAAATAGTAAAAATATTTAACCTTTTTTTAACAATTTAAAATTTAACATTTTAAGTTAAATCTAGTCTTATATAGCAAGAATAATAAACAAACTAACCGGATTCCAAAAATCATATCATTAATAATAATTTTATTATCATATTTTTTTTGCAATCTGTATACAATTAGAACTTATGAATCAAACTGAAATCGTCAGTCTGTTTACCAAAAAAACTTTAGGGCTTACTTTCGTATTATCTGCGGCTGCATTTGCTTTCGGACAAGAAAAAGTGAACGTAAAAGGATCTGTGGTAAACAAAGACAATCAGCCCGTACCTTATGCATCTGTAACTTTTGTTCACAAAACCAATAAAATGCTCAGCGATGCTGCGCTTACGGATGAAAAAGGTCAATATGCAATCGATCTCGCGTTAGGAGACTATAACGTTACCATTGAAGCAATCGATTATAAAAAAGGAAGCTTCACAAAACAAATTAATACTGCAGGAAATATCGGCGCGCTATCTATTGAACCAGAAGCTGTGACGACGAATGCAAAAACTCAAGAAATTAAAGGTGTTATAATTACTGCGCAATCTACAAAACCTTATAAAGTAGAACTTGATAAAAGAACGTACGACCCATCTCAAGACCTTGTAAGTAAAGGAGGAAACCTTCAAGATGTTTTGGCAAATGTACCTTCGGTTTCTGTTGACACAGACGGAACCGTATCGATGAGAGGGAGTTCTAACGTAAAATTCCTTATCAATGGTAAACCTTCTGCATTATTAGGAATTGATGACGGCGCAAATGCTTTGCAAAGTATTCCTGCGGATCAGATTGAAAAAATTGAGGTAATTACCAACCCTTCTTCAAAATTTGAAGCGAGTGGAACTGCCGGTATTTTGAATATCATTTTAAAGAAAAACAAAAAAACAGGTTTCAACGGAAGTGTAATAGGGACAGTTGGTTACTTACCAAACACCAACCTAAACACCAATCTAAGCTGGAGAAAAGGAAACTTTACTTGGTTCTTAAACGGCGGCGGTGGTTACAGAGAATCTAAAAACACCCAAAGAAATGACGCTTACTTCAGCTCAGGTCTTAACCGTGAAACCCATAATGAATCGATTACTAAAAGTAAAAACGACAACTATAATGCTTCCGCAGGTTTGGTGGTTGACTTAACTGAAAAAACTTCTGTAAATGCTTCGGGAACAGTTCGTACTTTTGATGGAAATAATTTTGGAAACATTAACTATGAAAATTATCTTTTCAACAATTCTATTAGTACCCGAAATCGAAAAATTACGGGAAGCAACAACAATTTAGCTTTTCAAGGAGATTTTGGTTTAGATCATAAATTTGATGATAAAGGACAAAACTTAGCATTATCATTAAGCTTACAAAGTAACCGCTCGTACAACGACAGCGATATCTACCAGACACAGGATAGTGTTTTTGAGTTACAAGACATTATTAATCAAACCACAAAAAACAAAACATTAATTGGTAAAGCAGATTATGAGTTACCAATTGGTGAAAACTCTAAGCTGGAAGTAGGATATAGAATTGATGTAAACAGAAACAATTATCAAAATATTGTACAAGAAAGTACTTCTAACAACCCTTTCTTGGATTATATGGATAAATATACCTATGATGCAAAATATCAAGAGATGTTTAATGCGGGTTATGCTCAATTTAAAAGTAAAATAGGAAAGTTCGGCTATCAATTAGGTTTAAGAAATGAAAACTCACGAATTGACATCAATTACCTTAATATGAATGGGGATGTAAAAAATGAGGTAAAAAACTACAATAATCTTTTCCCAAGCGTTTATTTGAGCTATGAAATTGCAAAAGACAATCAGTTTTTGGTAAATTATTCAAAAAGAATTGATAGACCAAGATCTTACTTTCTGATTCCAAATCCAAGTTATAGTGATAACTTGAATATTTTTGATGGAAACATTGATCTGAACCCCTCTTATGTAGATTCTTACGAGTTTGGATACAGTATTTCTAAAAGTAAATTTACTATAAACCCTACTCTTTATTTTAGACATCAAACCGATGACACTAAAATGATTACTTATTTTAAAGAAGAACTTATTGATGGTAAATTAGCTACAGTTTTCCACACGAAACCAATTAACTTAGGAACAAATGATACTTATGGATTAGACCTAAACTTTAGTTGGGATGCTACAAAATGGTTGAAGTTCTTAGGAAATGTAGATTTATTTGGTTACAACACGAAAGGAGTTTATACAGGTCCTGAAGTTGCAGAACCACAGTCTTTTGAAGGAAAAGGTTTTTCTACCAGAACAAGACTTACTTCTACCTTTAAAATAGATAAAACTTTCAACTTCCAAATCCAAGGGTTTTACAGAGGTGCAACAAAAACTCAAAACCAAGACAGGAAAGATATGTATGCTTTGAATTTTGGAGCATCGAAAACAATCTGGAAAGGAGATGGAACAGTAAGTTTTAACATTCAAGACATCTTCAACACAAGAGCAATGAGAAGTACCACTACAACTTCTACATTCACGAGAGATTCTTATATGCAATGGCAACCAAGACAGTTTTCTTTATCTTTAACATACAGATTTAAGCAAGGAAACGAAAAGGTTGAGCAACCGAAGCGTAAAAAAGATATCAACTCTAACGCACAGGGAGACGATCAACAAGTACCAATGTAATTATTGGCTTAGAATAACAAAAGATTCCGGTCGCTTCGCGACCGGAATCTTTGTTTTAACCTTAAAATGAAAAATTATTTCGCTAATTCTCCGTTTTTTTCAGCTTTTGCTTTTTCAGCTTCGTAGATTCTCTTTCTTAGATCACTAGAAGAAAATCTGTGATCTCTCTTATTGTAAAAAATCTCTATTCCATTGTCGATACAATATTGTTTTCCTGTAAAATCTCTATCAGCATAATCGTCACCAATAATTCTTACATCAATAACAAAAGATTTTAAAATATCTTCTAAATCTTCCTCAGTATAATAAGGAATAATCTCATCAACCGCATTTACTGCCTTCAACTGAATATATCTTTCTACAATGGTTTGTGTAGGCTTATTTTTATTCGGACGGTCGTGTGACGGATCTATCTGTAAACCAACGATTAAATAATCGCAAACTGTTTTTGCTTCTTCCAACATTTTAATGTGTCCTGCATGCAAAAGATCGAACGAGGAAAATGTTATTCCTATTCTTTGTGTTTTCATAAATAAAAAGTTATTATTTCTGTATAATCATTACAAAGTAAGTAAAAAAGTTATTAAAATAGACACATTTTTCACTTTTCCTTGTAAACAAATTCTTAATTTCTAGATTGAAGGTATTTTTGCCATTCCCAAACGGTTTTTAACGATTCTTCGAGAGACGTTTCTGCCTTCCAATTCAGTTCTTTTTCTGCTTTATCTGCATTTGCATAAGCAATCGTAATATCACCTTCTCTTCTATCGCAGATTTGATAAGGAACTTCCACGTTATTCGCAGATTCAAAAGCTTTTACCACTTCTAAAACCGAAGAACCTTTCCCCGTTCCTAAGTTGAAAATATCAATAACAGTTTCATCAGAAGTATCATTCATCAATTTTTTAAGAGCTGCAACGTGTGCTTTTGCTAAATCTGTGATGTGAATATAATCTCTCACCGCCGTTCCATCTACTGTGGGATAATTATCTCCCCAAACATTTAGTTTTTCTCTAATTCCAGCGGCAGTTTGCATTACAAAAGGAACAAGATTATTTGGAACTCCAATCGGTAATTCGCCCAACAAAGCACTTTCGTGCGCACCAATCGGGTTGAAATATCTTAAAAGTGTAATTTTTCTTTGGTAAGCTTTAGCAAAATCCATCAGAATTTCCTCTCCCATTTGCTTTGTTTTACCGTAAACACTTTCTGGTTTTTTAAGAGGAGTTTCTTCGTTTATTGGCATTTCATCGGCTTGCCCATAAACGGTACAAGAAGAACTAAAGATGAAATTAGAAATATTTCTTTCCTTAAATTCCTGAAGAATATTAATTAACGAAAATAAATTATTTTCATAATAATCAAGAGGTTTTACCTGGCTCTCTCCTACTGCTTTGAAAGCCGCAAAATTGATGCAACCTTCGATATGATGAGCATCAAAAACCTGTGTAAGAAGTTCTTTTCTTCTCAAATCGAACGGATAGAAAATCGGTCTTTTTCCTGTTATTTCTTCGATATTATGTAAAATAAATTTTTCTGAATGCGAAAGGTCGTCTACAATTATTACTTCATAATTGTTATTGATAAGTTCCACAACCGTGTGTGAACCAATGTATCCTAAACCTCCCGTGACAAGAATCGCCATATTGATATGATTTGTGTGGTTATTAATTATTTTTTTTTGTCCCTATTTCGTCTATTTCGACAAATCTAAAATCTTCTTTTATTCTAAACTTACGAGCCATAAGCAAAAACCCTACCGTAATAGCATACATAAGAAAAACCAATGAGATGGTAAACCTATCATAATCAAAGTCGCCTTTAATAATCATTGAATCTAAAATTCCTATGGAAAAAGTTGATAGCAATAAAATCAGCATTATAGAAAATGTCTTAACGGAGTTTCTATTTTTCGACAGTAAAAAAAATAACGAAATTAAAGAAGTAACAGCAATAGAAAAAGTAGTGCTTGAAAATACAATATCTCTTATATTTGAATACGCTCCCACAGAAAGTCTATTGTAGGAAGCAAAACCAAATATCCCAACAGTAACAAAGTTGGTGATTAGGCTCACCCAATACACCAACTTGTATTTAAAAATTTTCTTTTTCATTTATTCATAAACTCCAAAACAGCGTCTGTAATGTATTTCAGCTGCTCATCGTCTAATTCTGTATGCATTGGAAGAGAAATTACCTCATCCAAAAGCTTATCCGTATTTACAAAATCTGCATCGTTAGATTCCTGATAATATGCTTTTTGCTTTCTTAAAGCAACAGGATAATAAATCATTGCAGGAATATCTTTTTCCGTTAAGAACTTTTGAAGCTCATTTCTTTGCCCGTTCAAGATTCTTAAAGTATATTGATGGAATACGTGTGTAGAATTTTCTGCTCTTTTCGGGGTTAAAATATTTTCAACACCGGCAAAAGCTTCATCGTAATAATCTGCTGCTTTTCTTCTCGCTTCATTGTAAGAATCCAAATGAGGAAGTTTTTTTCTAAGAATTGCCGCCTGAATGCTGTCTAATCTAGAGTTCACCCCTACTTCATCATGGTAATATCTTTCGTACATTCCGTGATTTACGATACCTCTTAAACGGTGTGCAAGTTCATCATTATTGGTGAAAATAGCACCACCATCTCCATAACAACCTAAATTTTTAGAAGGAAAAAAAGACGTCGTTCCTACAGTAGACATTGTACCTGCTTTCTTCACAGTTCCGTCTGCAAAAGTATATTCGGAACCAATTGCTTGTGCGTTGTCTTCAATTACATACAAATTATTTTCTTCAGCAATTTTCAGAATCTCCTCCATATTGGCACATTGTCCGAAAATATGAACAGGAATAATTGCCTTTGTTCTCGGTGTAATTGCTTTTTTAATAGCTTCTGTTGAGATCGTAAATGTATCATAATCTACATCTACCAAAACCGATTTTAGTTTCAATAAATGAATTACTTCTACCGTCGCTGCGAAAGTAAAGTCTGCCGTGATAACCTCATCGCCTTCCTGAAGGTCTAAAGCCATCAAAGCTATTTGTAACGCGTCTGTTCCGTTCGCGCAAGGAATTACGTGTTTTACATCAAGATAAGACTCCAATTCTGCTTGGAAAGATTTTACTTCAGGGCCGTTGATAAAAGCTGCCGAATCCATTACATTAAGTACCGCATTATCTACATCGTTCTTAATTTTGTAATACTGACTCTGCAGATCAACCATCTGAATCTTTTTCATATATAAAATATTTTCGTAAAAATAAGCATTTTAAAACGCTTCCAAAAATTTTATTGATTTTGTTTTATCTTTACTAAAAAATAATACGTGAAAAAATCTCTATTTGCTTTACTCATAGGAATTTCTGTTTCAGTTTCCGCACAAACTGAACTTGTTTTTGTGTATTTTACAGGAAAACCCAATGCAGCCGCTTTTTACGCTAATCCTTTAACGGAACTGAGTCAAAAATCAATTAACAGAAGAACAACGCTAGGAATTCCATTGAACATTCAAGATGCACCGATTGAAACAACGTATATTCAAGCGATTCAAAATCTTGGAATTACAGTGAGCGATAAATCAAAATGGTTGAATGGTGTCGTTGTAAATGCTAATCAGGCGCAAGTAAATCAAATTAAAACTTTAGCTTTTGTACAATCTGTTGAAAGTTTTGCTAAAAACTCTTCACTTACCGTAAAAGTTCAGCATCAAAATAAATTCCAGGAAACCGAGCTTACCAATACCATTTTCAATTATGGAACAGGCTTGGAACAAATCGACCAAATTAATTTAAAACCACTTCATTTAGCAGGTTACACAGGAACCGGAATTAACATTGCCGTTATTGATGCTGGTTTCCCGAATGTAAATACGGGTTCTACTTTCGCAAGACTTTGGACGAACTCCCAAATTAAAGGTGGGTATGATTTCGTTACGAAAACCTCAAACATCTACGATGCCACTCTCAATGCACACGGAACTGCTGTTTTGGGGGCGATTGGAGGCTATGTTCAAGATCAATTTGTGGGTTCTGCTCCAGATGCCAATTTTTATCTTTACCGAAGCGAAAACGCCACTGTCGAAATTCCAGAGGAAGAAATTTATTGGATTGAAGCTGCCGAAGAAGCCGACAGACAAGGCGTGGAAATTATCACATCTTCTCTTGGTTACAATATTTTCGACGACCCAAAATACAGCTACACCTACAACGATATGAACGGAAGTAAATCTTTCATTGCAAGAGGCGCAGAAATAGCTGTTAACAAGGGAATTTTCGTACTTATTGCAGCAGGAAATTCAGGTCAACAACCATGGCAATATATTACGACACCTGCAGATAATTCAAAAGTTTTTACGATTGGAAGCGTAGATTTGGCAGGAGTTTCGTCTCCTTTTTCGTCTTATGGTCCCAATTCTTTAGGAATTATAAAACCCGACGCAGCAGCAAGAGGAACAGCCACAGTTACCGTAAATGAAAGCAGTGTAATCACCGCCACCGGAACATCTATTGCAACACCTGTTGCAGCGGGTGGAGTCGCCTGTTTTATTCAGGCTTTTCCATCGATGAACAGAGACAATATGAGAAATTCATTACGTGCAACCGCTTCACTTGCGCCAACGTACACCAATCAAATGGGATATGGAATTTTAAATTTCGGAAGTCTTTTCAATGCAACGTTAAGTACTTCGGATTTGGTGAAGAAAAATCAATTCGCTATTTTTCCTAATCCTGTAAAAGATATTCTAAATATTGCCTCAGAAAAAGACGTTATTTCAGTTCAAGTTTTTGACAATTTAGGTAGAAGTATTCTCACAGAAAAAAACAAAAAATCAATTAAAGTTTCAGACTTCCAAAACGGGACTTATTATCTGAAAATTCAGACAAAAGAAGGAACTTTCTATGAAAAGTTTTTGAAAAACTGAAAAATATTTTTTACAAATAGGAACACTTAATTCGAAAACAATCTAAAAATGAGCTTTAAAAAACAATAAAGCTCATTTTTAATTAAGCCAACTCTCCAAAAGTAAGTAAATTACATACTGGATCTAGAAGTGCAAACTCTTTTACACCCCAAGGTTTGGTTTGAAGGCTTCCATTGGGATGAATCTCTACGTTAGAATCTAGCAAAGACTTATAAAATTTCTCAATATCTAATACTCTAAAATATGCCATTCCATAATTTTCTCTCGAATCTATATCGTGAAACAGAAAAAAATGAATTTCTACATGGTCTTTTTTCAACATTAAATAATCCGGATATTCATCCGACCCTATTTGTTCGAAACCAAGTTGCTGTATATAATAATCTTTAGTTTCTTCTTTGTTTCTCATTGGAAGCTTCGGATGAATGTGTGTAAGCATGCGATGTAGTTTTTTAAAGTATAAAAATAGTAATTAATACTCTAAATTTTAATTAAATTAGTGATTAGAAACTAATACCATGAAGTATTTATATTTCGATTTAAAATTATTTCTAATTCTTACTTTTTCGTTTATTATAATGACGGTCATTGGAACATTAAGCCATGAATGCGGTCATTACGCTGTTGCAAAATATTTTGGATATGATGCCAGAATAGATTATCAAAGCACACATATTGACAGGGATGCAACTATTGAATATCTAATAAAAACAGAAAGAAAGTATACAAATGAAATAAGAAAACAAGAAAACTTTCCGGGTAAAGAAGAATATGACAAAATAAGGCTAGACTTACGAAAAAAAAATATATTGATACTTCTCGGCGGTCCCCTTCAAACCATGATTACGGGAACAATTGGTCTTATTTTTCTTATAATTTACAGAAAAAAAGTATTCTCTAGCAACAAAACAAGTTTTGCAGGATGGCTACTCGTCTTTTGCTCGTTGTTTTGGCTTCGGCAAAGTGCCAATTCAGTTTTATGGACTTTAGCTTATCTTTTTACGGGCGAAAAATCGATGCGAGGCGACGAAATGAGGCTTACAAGATACTTCAACATGAATATTTGGACAATACACGGAATTACAGCTATCATCGGATTTATCGTACTGTTTATCGTTATTAGAATGCTTCCGAAAAACCAAGTCTTAACATTTTTAGCAGCAGGTTCGGTAGGTGGAATTTCAGGATATTATTTGTGGCTGATTCAGTTTGGAAAATACATTTTGCCGTAAATATCGCAACTAAAACAAAAAAAAACACTCTTTTAATAAGCTTAAAAGAGTGTTTTTTTTAGTTTAAAATATATTCTAAGCAGAGTTTCTACTCGCATTAATATTCCCGAATAAAGACCTTGTTACCAATTTTTCGTACGCTTCTTTATCACCTTCACCTTTTTGAATTTTCATTAAAGCATATTGCTGAATACTCAAAAGCGGCAAAACAATTTTCTCTCTAATTTTCACTGATTTTCTCGAAAGCGGGTCTTCCTGCTGAAGAATCTTAAAGCCCGTAAGTTCAAGCATTATATCTCTTGAAAGTTGGTATTCATCAAAAAGAACCGTCCAGAATTCGCCGAATTTAGGGTTGTTTCTAATATAATATGTTAACGGGAAATAAGTCTTGTTCATACTCATCATCGAGTTCAGAACTAAAGTTTTAAAGAAATCTGAACCTAAATACAATTCTTTAATTTCGTTAAATCTTCCTTGCTCCTTCAATTGATTCATTGCATAACCAAAACCGAAAAACCCGGGAACATTCTGCTTCAACTGCGACCAAGAACCCACAAACGGAATCGCTCTTAAATCTTCAAATTTCAACTCATTTCCGCTTCCTCTTTTTGATGGACGACTTCCGATATTGGTTTTCCCATAGTATTGAAGCGTACTCATCTCCTGTAAATAAGGCACAAACATTGGATGCGCCTTCAAATCTGAGTATTTTTTAAAGCTGATTTCCGCCAATTCAGAAATTAAAATTCTTTCTTTTTCTGAAAGGTCTTTTTTGTTGCTTTTAAATACATCATTTTCAACACCGGCAGTCAATAATTGTTCAAAGTTGAAAGACGCTTGTTCTTTGTTCCCAAAAATACTCGTAATTGTTTGCCCTTGAATGGTAAGTTCAATTTTATTATTGGCAATTGTTTTCCCTTGTGATGCGTAGAAATCGTGAGTTTTACCTCCTCCTCTCGCCGGTGGACCACCTCTACCGTCGAAGAAAACGACTTTAATTCCGTTTTGCTCAGAAATTGCGGTGAGAAGTTCTTTTGCTTTGTAAATTTCCCAGTTCGCTTTCAAATAACCGCCATCTTTTGTGCCATCAGAAAAACCAAGCATAATGGTTTGTTGGTTGCCACGCTTTTCAACATGCTTTCTATAAATTGGATGATTGTACAAATCGTTCATCACAGATTCTGCATTCGCAAGACCTTCCATGGTTTCAAACAACGGAACAATATCCATCTTAATTTCGTCGTCTTGATAGCCGCAAAGTTTGAAAAACGCATACACATTCATCACATCTTTCACATCGTCTGAGTTTGATATAATGTAGCGATTCATCCCTCTCAAGCCATTATATTTTTGGATTTCAGTAATTTGGCTAACCGTATCCAAAGTATCTTTTACAATACCTTCAAATTGATTAGAATCTACTTGTTCTGAAACAGCAATAAGCTTTGTATATTTTGTTTGAAAATTTGCCTCTTCATCTCCAAATAATGCAGAATAAACTGTGTCAATCACTTGTTGATGCACTCTACTGTCTTGTCGCACATCCAAAGTTGCAAAGTGAGTCCCGAAAATTTTCACACGGTCTATAAAACCTTGTAAAATATCTAAGAAAAGACCATTATGTTGATGAATTAAAATATGTTCTGCTTCTTTCGCTTTTTTCAAGATAATTTCGCAGGAAATTTCTCTATTGTCGTAAATCGCTCTGTAAATATGCTCACTTAAATCTCTTAAAACTTCAGAAACACCTCTAAAACTAAGCCTTCTTCTTACAAATTTTAAATGATTGTAATATGATTTTAAAATGGCTTCTCGAAGTTCTGCCGCTACTCTTTTGGTAACTTCTGCCGTTACAAAAGGATTTCCGTCGCGGTCACCTCCTGGCCAAAACCCAAGCTGAATAATGTCTTCATGAAGGTTGAAATGACCGTTTTCAAATGTTTTTTTAATTTTTGTGAACAAATCTCCCACCGTTTCATAATACACAAAACGTAAATACGTAATAATACTTAAAGCTTCATCAATTGGCGTAGGTTTCTCTTTATTTACAAAAGGCGTTTTCCCAAGTTGCTGCAACAAAGTATCAATCTGTGTAACAGAATCGGTTGTAATTGCCCCTCTCAAATCCTGAATGATCTTCTGCACCGAGTTTGGATAAAACTGTGTTGGGTGCGCTGTAAAAACCACTTTCACGTTGAAGTCTTCCAACTTTTTTCGCACTTTTTCAAGTTGATGATTGTTTACTGCTTTTTCGTACATATTTACCACTGTTCCGTTGTCGCTTTCAGAATGCAAACTCGGGAAAGCAGCGTCTTCAATACTATCAAACAAAACGACTTGCCTTTCTATATATTGAATAATTTTAAAGAGTAATTCTAATTTTTGGTCTTCAGTTTGAAGATCGGTATGATTTTTAAAAAACTCTTCTAATATATCTTCGGGAGTTTTTCCGGCTTCGTATCCATTTCTGCTTTCCTCATACAGAAAAGGAAGCAACATCCCAATATTCGTCATTTTATCATACGGCAAACTCATAAAAAGTGAGTTGTAGATTTGAAATTTATTTTCAACAATCTGCCTGAATTTTTCTGCGCGTTGGTCGTGTATCATACAACAAATGTAAGAGATTTATGTTTAATTTAATAGCGATAAACATTTAAAAAGTATTAAATTTAACCCAGAATTAATGATTTTAGATCCTAGAAATTGATTTTGTTATTAAAATTTAGCAGTCTTCAAACAAATTAGCCTTATGATAAAAATATCAAGCATTGGAATAATATTCTTTTCACAGTTGATTTTTAGTCAAACAGCTAAAACCGATGGTTATCAAAAAATTCCGGAAGTTTTTGAAAAAGCTGCAAACAGCTATCCTTTTATTACGCCCAATCAAGATTATGATTATTGGAAAGTTTTTACCAATGACCCTGATTCTGAAAAAGCCATTTTATATGAAAGCCAAACTCCCGAACCTATGACGATTTTGGAACCTGCTCCTAAAAAAGGTTTTTTCCAAAAATGTTTAGGCGACAATTGTTTTCATTATATTATTGCTTGTAAAAATGATCAAACTAAATATTTCAATACCGAGCAAGAACTGGTAAAATTTATAGGGACTGTTGATAACATCGGAGAAGCTGTGTTGGTTGCCAATACGCACAGTTTCTATGTAGATTCTGAAAATTTCGAAGCTGGTTCTTTCAGAAAAGATGATGATTTTTTTTATTTAAATACTTTCAGACCTGAAAGATGTGACGATGTGAGAGAAAAGTATTTCGTGACCATTAATCGTAAAAATGCCAAAATTAAATTTGAAAGACAAGGAGTTTATACCGAGAAAAAGACCTGTAACTAGCATAAAATCGAAAAAATTATTGATAAAAAATAGTTTTTATAAATAATACGCCAAAAAAGCTCCATTTCGTTAGAGATATTTCAAATTTATTTTTATTTTAGCATATTCTTAAATTTGTGAAAATGAAAAAACACCTACTTTTATTTGCCTTTTCTGCTTTAATACTCAATTCTTGCAAAGATGAAGATGTCTGGAGCTATGAACTAGAGTTGCTGAAAGGTGACTGGAAGACAGAAAAAACAGAAATCATTTCAGGAGCAGACCTTACAACAGCTCTTGATACACAATTACCAACTTTTTGTAGCAAGCAAGATGTAACAACTTTTAGAACAGATATGGCTATTAATTACCGTTCTTTTTCTGGAGGTACTACATGCACTCAAAATTTCACTAAAGGAACGTTTACTTATGATGCTGATAAAAAAGACATGGTCATCAACTTTGAAAATGATAAAAAAAGACCTTACAAGGTGATTATCCTTAGTAGTACTGAGCTAAAATTAAAGCAGATGTACGACAATATCGACATTAATGGAGATTTTGTAATTGACACCACTTACATTAGCTACAAAAGATAAAATATACTCCCGAATATTTCGGGAGTTTTTTATTACCTTTATTCCACTAAAATTTTAGATAGAATGAAGAAGATTTTTTCAGTAGTATTACTGATGCTATTTGCCTTAGCTTTTTCTCAAGAAAAAAAGCCGATGTTTTGGCAAGACATCCAAGAATTCAAAAAGAAAGACCAACAAACACCACCTCAAAAAGATGCCATTCTGCTTATCGGAAGTTCTTCTTTCACCAAATGGCAGGATGTTTCTGATTATTTTCCAGGAAAAACTATTATCAATAGAGGTTTTGGAGGTTCAAGATTAATAGATTTAAATTATTTTTCTGAAGATTTACTTTCTCCTTACCAACCCAAACAAATTATTGTATATTGTGGTGAAAATGACTTTGCAGACGACAAAAACCTAAAAGCAGACGTTGTTGTGGAAAGATTCAAAACTTTTTATCAAAAAATTCGCGCAAAATTCCCGAACATTGAAGTAGATTATATTTCAATTAAATATTCGCCGAGCAGAGAACATCTTTGGCCTCAAATGAAGGAAGCCAACAAAAAGATTAAGAAGTTTATGAAGAAAGAAAAAAATGCAGAATTTATTGACATCACCAAAGTAATGAACGACTCGAAGGGGAATATTCGAAAAGATATTTTTGTAGAAGACATGCTTCACATGACACCAGAAGGATATAAACTTTGGACTTCTGTTATGAATCCTTACATGAAGTAGTTTATCATAAAAATAAAAAACGATTCCTTCTGAGAATCGTTTTTTTTATATTACTTCTTTCTTTTAGACTTTGAAATTGCTTTTTGCTGCGCTCTGTTGGCTCCAAATTTCTTAGGTGCTTTTCTTTTTGAAGGACCACCCCAGTTTTCTTTAGTGTTTTTCGCTTTCTTTTCATGGAAAGCACCTCCACCTTCATTCAGTTTTACCTGCGCTGGGTTCTTCATCACAACTTGCTCCTCTTCAGCAGCAATCTTTTTAGGATTTATTTTAACTTCTGCAGGGAAATCGATGTACTTTAATTCCTTGTCCATCAATAATTCAATATCTAAAGCTAAAGTTTCTTCCTTTTTAGTAACGAAAGTAATGGCTTTACCATCTTTATCTGCTCTACCCGTTCTACCAATTCTGTGAATATACTGTTCTGGAATATCGGGCGTTTCAAAGTTGATAACGTGTGTAATATCAGAAATATCCAAACCTCTCGCCATTACATCGGTTGTAATCAAACCTCTAATCTCTTCGTTTTCAAAACGTTTCATTGCTTTCAAACGGTAATTTTGAGATTTATTTGAGTGAATTACATCAAATTGCTCTGGGAACAGCTCATCAATCTTGGTGAATAAAAGGTCGGCATGTCTTTTATTATTATTAAAAATCAACACTTTAGACATTTCTGAAGTGTTTTTCAGTAAATGTTCTAATAAATTAATTTTTGTGTTGAAATTCTCAACTTTATAAGCCGTTTGTTCGATTTTCTCAAGCGGAGTTCCAGATTTTGCCAAAGAAATTTCTATCGGACTTGCAAAATATTCATCCAACATATCATCAACAGCTTCAGTCATGGTTGCCGAGAAAAGAATGTTTTGTCTTTTCTCTTTCATCATTTCAAAAATATGTGTCAACTGTGGTCTGAAACCCAAGTTCAGCATTTCATCAAACTCATCAATAATCAGTTTCTGAACTTCCTTTAAAGAAATAGCATTATCAATCGCCAAATCCATCACTCGTCCCGGTGTTCCTACCAAAATATCGCAACCATCGTTGAAGAGAAGTTTCTGAGTGTTGATATTTTTCCCTCCGTAAATTCCGATTACTCTTGCAGTAATATTTTCTGTAAGCTTTTCTAAAATTTCCGTTACCTGCACCACCAATTCTCTTGTTGGTACCAAAACCAAAACCGTAGGATTTCCTGTTTTGTTGTATTTCCAAGTTTTTAAAACGGGTAAAAGATAGGCTAAAGTTTTTCCGGTTCCTGTTTGTGCGATTCCCATCACATCTCTTCCAGAAAGAATCGGTTTAAGACTTTTCTCCTGAATAGGTGTAGGTTCGAATAATTCTAAATCTGCTAAAACATCAAGTATTTTAACCGGAAGGTCAAAATCTGCAAAAGTGAGTTTTTCCATTTTGCAAAGATAGGCAAATTTTATGATGGGCGCTGAAACTTAGAAGATGGAAGTTTTTTGAATATGTTCTTGGTGAATTTTTCTTCAATCGATTTTAAAATTCTTCTTATTAAAACGTAAATTTTAAAATAATCTTCATCGTTTAATATTACTTCAAAAAGCCTTTACACATTATTCACAAAGTTTTTAGGCAAAATGTTTGAAAACATTTTAGAATTCATAAGTTTGAAAATCAATGATTTTCAATTAATAGCATTAAAAAAATCTTTGAAATTGCTTGATGAAAAAATTATTTTCTCAAAATTCTAAGCATTAAAATAATTACTAAAATTACCGAAAAACAAAATCCTAAAACCGCCACCAAAGACATTTCACCGATTCTTGGGCCCGATTCTGAAACAAAAACAATTGCGGTTGCAATAATATTTGCGCCTAAAATCATGGCTAAAATTAAATTAACAATACTCGATTTAATGAGTTGGTTGGTTCTTTCAATATTTTTAATTTCACTCGTTACGGTAAATTTATTTTCGTCCAGTTTTTGAAGCACAGAACGGAGTTCTTTAGGAATTTCATCTACATTATCGGTGAAGGTCATCATTTTATCCATCCCGGTTTTCAAGAGGTTTTCGGGCGAAAGTTTTCGGGCAAAAATCTTTTTGGAGTATGGTTTTAAACTTTTCACTACATCCAAATCTGGGTTTATGCTTCTTCCAACGCCTTCTATTAAACCAATTCCTTTAAAAAGCAGGTAAAAATAATCGGGCATGTACAAACGATTATCTTTCAAAACGTCTTTCATTTTATTCATCACCACATTTGCATCGATATCTTTGAGTGACGAACTATGAACGAAATCCAGAATTTCCCGCACATCATTCTCAAATCTTCTTTCATCCGGAATGCTGTAACTTACCGCCATTTTCTTTAAATAACGAACGATTTTATGAGCATTTTTCGCTACAAAAGCGATAATCAGATTTTCTAAAACCTCTTTATCATTCGGTTGAATTTTTCCGACAGCTCCAAAATCAATGAACACCACTTTCCCGTCTTTTTTCACCAAAATATTTCCTGCGTGCGGATCTGCGTGGAAAAAACCGTAATCTAAAATTTGTGAGACAAAAAGTCTTAAACCTAGTTCAGAAATGGTAACCGGATCAATTTCATTTTCGAGAAGCTTAGCTTTATCCGTTACTTTTATTCCATCCACAAACTCCATGCAAAGCACGGTATTGTTGGAAAATTCTTCGTACACTTTCGGCACATACGTTTCTTTATTATTCTTAAAATTTCGGGCAAACTGAAGAATATTTTCTTTTTCATTAACGAGCGAAACTTCTTCTAACAAAGACTTTTCAAAAGTAGAAATCGCTTGTTTTAAATTCAGTTTTTCGCCTAAATCTGAATAAGAATACAACAGTTTGATGATGTCTTTCAGCAACAATAAATCGTCTTCGATGTAGGTTTGGACGTCTGGTTTTTTAATTTTTAGAATTACTTTCTCGCCAGACAACAATTCAGCTTGATAAACCTGCGCAATAGAAGCGGTTGCCAAAGGTTTTGGCTCGATAAAAGCAAAATATTCGTCGGTAGAAATTCCCAGTTCGTTTTCGAGGATTTCTTTAACGTTCATTTCCACCACTTCCACTCTATCTTGAAGTTTTTGCAACTCTTGAATCAGTTCTGGTGGAAGCAAATCTTCACGATTGCTGAAAGTTTGTCCCAGTTTCACAAAAGTTGGCCCCAATTCTTCCAAAACCAGCCTGATTCTCTCATAAACTGTTCCTTTAGAAACAATTTCATCGGTTTGAACATCGATGTTTTCAGACTTTTTGCCTCCGTTCATTCGAGATAAAAGGTCTTTGAAACCGTATTTACTCAACACGGAAATCATTTTGGCCGATCTTTTTAGTTTTCGTTGTGGTTTATCAAACATATTTTGGGAAAATGATGGTTAATGATTGGTAGAAATAATAATTGATTAATATAAAGAAATGTACAATATTCAGTTTAAAAACTAATCAAAGCCAAATACAAAAATTTTATCTATTTCAGGTATTTCTAATTTGAATTCAGAGTTTATTTGATGTAATCTTGTAGCAAAATTAATCAATAATTCTTCTGCGTTATAAACGGCAGTTGCTAATTCTTTTTTACCCAAACTTATTTTATCATATTGAATTGGAGGACAAAATTTTTCTTTAATTTGAATATTAACAAAGTCAAAAATAATCTCTTCATCTTCTATTGAAACCTTGGGAAAAGGATGACCGCAATAGAAATAATGACATTCATTATTTAATAAGCCTTTCCAATCATTAATACTTGAGAGATCTGAGCAACATTGAGGAAATAAAACATCCTCATTATTAATTTTAAGAATCATGCCTCCATAAAACGGCATCAAACACTCTTTTAATTCCAGTCCGTCATTTTCGTCATAATCTTCCATTTTAACTTCAATCAACTTCAGCAAATCTTCATTTGAAGCAGTATGAATTTTATAAAATGATGATCCTCTTTTATAAGATTTTAATCCGTTTGAAAATCCAGATAATTGATTACACTTCTGGTTATATTCTTCCCAATCATCTTGAAACTCCCAATAAGGTCCATTTTCAGGCAACTTTATACCTTCATGATAATTTGAAATTTCAATAATCGGAATCAATTCTATAACATCAATATTATTCACGTAAAATTACTCCACAAAAATATACTCATTATAATGCCCTAAAAACTTCACATCGGCTTTTAAAGCGACAAGTTCGTCGATGGCGTTTTGGGACAAAACAGGATGCCATTTACTGTCTACGTTGATGAAGAAAAAATAGTTTCCTAAACCCGTTTTCAGAGTGCGGCTTTCTATTTTGGAAAGATTCATTTTTCGCCATGAAAAAACGGACAAAACTTGATGCAGACCACCTGCACAATCTTCCGAAAGTGTAATCATAAGAGATGTCTTCTCTGAAACTTTCTGAAAATTTAGCTCTAGATTTTCTTTGTTTTTAGAAATCACGATAAATTTGGTATGATTTTGTTCAAAATCCTGAATATCTTCATGAAGAGTCTTTAAACCATAAAGTTTTGCTGCAGAACGATTGGCAATTGCTGCCCATTTTTCTTCTGGATTTTCAGAAACAAGCTTCGCAGAAGCTGCAGTAGAACTATAATCTTGTGTAGGAATATCACGATAATTTTCAAATCTAAAATGATATGTCTGCGCTAAAGCTTGTGGATGCGAGATTATTTTTTCGACATTATTATTTTTTGGATGAACCATTAAATGATGAGCAATAGGCATCACCAATTCTGTTTCTATATATACTTTGAAGGTATAAAGATAATCTAACGTCATAGAAACCGTTCCTTCTATGGAATTTTCTAGCGGAACAACAGCTTTATCTACTTCTTCATTAATTACCGCATTAAAACAATCCAGAATGCTTGATTGTGGAAGTAAATCTTCTGAAGGGAAAATCTGAGCGGCTGCTAACTGCGTGAAACTGGCTTCTGGACCTAAGTATGCTATCTTCATAAATTTTGTTTGGTAGATACAATTTAGTAAATTTTAATGAATCTATATTCATAAAAATCCAAAAAAATAGCGTTCCAAAAGAACGCCAGATTTTTCACAATTTATCTTATTCATTTTAAGTTACATAACTTTAATTTCATATAAATCGGTTCTTCTATCTTTCAAAATCTGAACGGAACCGTTATGATGCAAGTCTTTTAGCAAATTCAGATCTACATCTACAATTAAAGTCATTTCTGTGTTCGGCGTTGCCTCTCCTTTCACGGCATTTGATGGAAATGCAAAATCTGAAGGTGTAAAAACCGCAGCCTGACCAAACTGAATATCCATATTATTTACGCCCGGAAGATTACCTACACAACCTGCAATGGCTACATAACATTCGTTTTCTATTGCTCTTGCAGCAGCACAATGGCGAACTCTCATGTATGCATTTTGAGTATCGGTAAGGTAAGGAACAAAGAGTACTTTCATCCCTTGATCGGCTAAAATTCTTGGAAGTTCGGGAAATTCAACATCATAGCAAATCACCAAACCAATTTTACCACAATCGGTATCGAACGCTTTAATTTCGCTTCCGCCCTTCATTCCGTAATATTTTTTTTCGTTGGGCGTGATATGAATTTTTCGATATTCATCAATTCTACCATCTCGATGAAGCAAGTATGAAATATTGTAAAGTTCGTTGTTTTCAAAATAAGGCATACTTCCGGAAATAATATTCACGTTGTAACTGATTGCCAACTCTGAGATTTTATTTTTAATTTCTTCGGTAAGTTTTGCTAATTCAATCATACTATCACGCTCCGAAAGATGATTAAATGGCGCCAATAAAGGCGTGTTGAAAAGTTCCGGAAAAAGCACAAAATCCGATTTGTAATCTCCCATCACATTCACAAAAAACTCGATTTGCTCGTAAAACGCATCAATATCTCTGAACTGTCTCATTTGCCACTGCACCAAACCGAGACGAATGATACTGTCTTGCATTGTGTTTGGTTTTTTGCTGTAATAAATATTGTTCCATTGAAGAAGTACAGCGTTTTCTTTTGAAGATTCGTCTTCTAAAAGGTATTTTTTTAAAACTTTAATCGGCAAAAAGTTATTCGAAAGCTGGAAAGAAAGTACAGGATCGTAAATCTCTTTATCTCTTACTTTTCTAATGTATTCTCTCGGCGAAAGCTCATCGCTGTATTTATGATAATGCGGAATTCTTCCTCCTAAAACGATGGCTCGAAGGTTTAATTGCTCACAAAGTTCTTTTCTTAAATCGTACAGTCTTCTTCCTAAACGCAATTCTCTGTATTCTGGGTCTACAAAAACTTCAATTCCGTACAAAACATTTCCTGCATTGGTGTGCGTGTTGAATGTATAGTTTCCGGTGATATCTTTATAGGTATGATCGTCGCCAAACTCTTCATAATTTACAATAATAGAAAGTGCAACAGCGGCTATTTTCCCATCTACAGTGATGCATATTTGTCCTTTAGGAAAAATTTTCGTCAATTTTTCTATGCTTTTTTTCGGCCAAATGTAATCTGCCATTGTGGGATAGGCTCTTTTCATGGTTTCCACCAAACCGTAATAATCTTCTACGCTCAGATTTCTTGCTTCTATTTGCATATTGCTTTTTTTTTAAGTTAATGGCTTTTTTAAATATAAAACCCTATTGATGCCATATTTCAACAATATTTAAACCAAGTTTATCACTATCGAAAAAACACTTCTTTAAAATTACATTTATTCTTTGAATTGTTTTTATAATTACATCATATTATTCGTTGCGATAGGATTTTATCTTTTAATAAATCATTTCGGAACTCTTTTTTAGACGGAAATTTATATCAATAGCAATGTTTTTTTATCTTCTTTTTTTAATCTTTTCCTACAATTTAAAAACAAAAAAAAGAGACTTCCAAGGTTGGAAATCTCTTTTATATATTGTAAAAGCGTGACATTACACTTTCATAATTTCAGCTTCTTTAGTTTTCAAATGCTCGTCGCAAATTTTCACATATTTATCTGTAAGTTCCTGAATTTCTGCTTCAAGACCTTTTACGATATCTTCAGAAACGCCTTCTAATTTTTTAAGATCTTTCAGACCGTTTTGTCTTGCGTTTCTTACAACGATTTTTGTATCTTCAGTTTCACCTTTTGCCTGTTTCGCAAGATCTCTTCTTCTTTCTTCAGTAAGAGGTGGTACATTTAGGATAATATTTTCACCATTATTAGAAGGAGCAAAACCTAAGTTTGAATTGATAATAGCTTTTTCAATCGCGTTAATCGCAGTTCTGTCCCAAGGTTGAATAGAAATCGTCATCGCATCTGGAATAGAAACATTAGCTACCTGATTGATAGGAGTCATCGCTCCGTAATATTCTACCATTACATCTTGCACCATTGCTGTAGAAGCACGCCCAGCTCTAATTCTTTGGAAAGCATGTTCTAAGTGCTTTACTGCAGCGTCCATGTCCTGTTTTACAGATTCTAATATAAGATCTAATTCTTCCATTATATATTTAAAATTTGAAAAGTTACACATTTATTATGGGTAATAAGTAATGAGTGATGCGTAATGCTTTTACTTTTACCTTGCTTTTTTATTTTACAAATCAACTAAAGTTCCTACTGTTTCACCTTCAACAATTTTAAGAAGGTTTCCGTCTTTGTTCATATCAAAAACAATAATAGGAAGTTTGTTTTCGTGGCTTAAAGTAAAGGCAGTCATATCCATTACTTTAAGATCTTTTTCAAAAACTTCTTCGAAAGTTAATGAATTATATTTTACTGCGTTTTCATTTTTCTCAGGGTCGCTGTCGTAGATACCGTCTACTCTAGTTCCTTTTAAAATTACATCAGCACCAATTTCAATTGCTCTTAATGTTGCTGCAGTATCTGTTGTGAAATATGGGTTTCCAGTACCTGCTCCGAAGATCACCACTCTTCCTTTTTCCAGGTGTCTTACCGCTCTTCTTTTGATGAATGGTTCAGCTACTTTATCCATTTCAATCGCAGATTGAAGTCTAGTTTTGATTCCTGCATCTTCCAAAGCGCCTTGTAAAGCCATCCCGTTGATTACCGTTGCCAACATTCCCATGTAATCGCCTTGTACTCTATCCATCCCTTTCGCAGCTCCTGCTACACCACGGAAAATATTTCCTCCTCCTATCACAATTGCAACCTCACAACCTTTATCTACTACTTTTCTTATTTCTGCAGCATATTCTTGCAATCTTTCAGTGTCGATACCGTATTGTCTGTTTCCCATAAGGGCTTCACCACTTAGTTTAAGAAGGATTCTTTTATATTTCATGTTATTTTTAAATAATTTTTAAGGTGTTAATTTCGTTCAAAAATTAACTCTGCAAATATAAACATTAATACCAATTAGTATTTAGAAATTTTAGTAAGGAGAATGATTTTAAATTCATCATCTGTTTTTCCCAACAACCATGATTAAAAACCAATTTTAAAACATGGTTAAAAGATCACAAAACATACAATTTTGTAATACTATTTCTAATATTTAACAATAATAATCATAAATACTTCTGCAAATATTTTGATAAGTTCTAAAAAGAATTATTTTTGCATTAATTATATACTGAATTGAAGAAAGTTCTAGTTTTTCCTCTATTGCTCGCAAGTTTTGTTTCGTTTGCCCAAAACGGAACAAATGTTTATCCTTTCTTAAACATTCCGGTTTCTGCAAGGCAAGCTGCTTTGGGTGGCGACGCGATTTCTGTAAGAGATCAAGACGTATCTTTTGCGATTGCAAACCCTTCTTTGCTGAATGCTGATTCTGATATGCAACTCGCTTTGAATGCAACAGCTTATTTAGCAGATTCAAAATACGGAACAATTGCTTTTGCCAAAGACATGCAAAATGGTCATTTCTTAACCGCAAATGCAAGATACATGAGCTACGGAAATATCCCTAGAACCGACGAAAGTGGCTTTGAAATGGGTGAATTCTCTGCGTCTGACGTTGCAGTAGGTGCAGGTTATGCCTATAAATTTGAAGAAAACTGGACAATTGGTGGGGGTTTAAACTTTATCACTTCAAAAATCGATACTTATACTTCTTCAGCTATTTCTGGAAATGCAGGAATTACATATCATCACAAAAAAAATAAGGAAACCGCTTCTTTAGTATTTAGAAATTTTGGATATCAATTCAAATCATTTAATGGGCTTAGAGAAAATCTTCCTTTTAGAGTAGATTTAGGATACACCAGAATTTTACCTAACTTCCCACTTGCGGTAACGATTACAGCTCACGATTTACAACAATTCGACATTTCTGAAGAATATAACCTTAACGGACAGGAAGTAAACGTCGGTAGAAAAATTGCAGATCATTTTTCTTTAGGAGCAGAATTGTTTCCAGAAAAAAGCTTCAACATTAGATTAGGATACAATGTTAGACGTGGAAATGAGCTTGCCGTTGCAGACCAACGTAACTTTTCTGGGCTTTCTGGAGGTTTTGGTATTAAACTTTCGAGATTCCGTTTAGATTACGCTCATATTAGATACCATAATTCTTCCAACGTAAATCAGTTAGGAATTTCTGTTGATCTTACAAGTCGACGCGGTGAGTAGATAAATATCATATTTTTAGGATAGAAAAATGAAATAATAGCAATTTAAATAATTGATTTTTTAAGAAAAATTATTGAACTTTGCTTTATGAAAAAACCAGTAATTGCCATTGATGGATTTTCTTCCACAGGAAAAAGCTCAATCTCTAAAATCATTGCTCAAAAACTAGACCTTGTACATTTAGACACAGGAGCGCTGTACAGAGGTGTTACGTGGTTTGCATTACAAAATTGCCTTGCCAAAGACGGTACACTGAACCTTGAAGATCTTTTCAACAACTTTAATCGTATTAATCTCGAATTTAAAAAAGTTGAAAATGAACTTGTTCTTTTCTTAAACGGAAACGACATTAGTAAAGAAATTAGAAGCAACGAAGTTTCAGACAATGTAAGCAATATTGCAAAACAGCCTGAAGTAAGACATTTTCTTCTAGATCATCAAAGAAAATTAGCTGAAAAAGGTGGCGTTATTATGGATGGAAGAGATATCGGAACCGTTGTTTTACCTAATGCTGATTTTAAATTTTTCCTTACCGCAAGTATCGACGAGCGTACCAAAAGGAGATACAGTGAACTTCTTAGTTTAGGGATTGATGCAGATGAACAACAAGTGCGTGAAAACCTTATCGAAAGAGATAAAATTGATAGCGAGCGTGAAGTAGCCCCTCTAAAACAGGCAGAAGATGCTATCGTTATAGATAATACTTCTATGACCAAAAAAGAAACAATTGATGCAATATTAAATTATGTGAAAAATTTTTAACAGTTTTTAATAATGATTTCCGATATTTGGTATGTAAATTGCAAAACTTAAAACATTAAACTCAATATATTAACAATTAAAAAATACAAGAAATGTCTAAGAAAGGAAATACAGCAGGGATTTTAGCAGGTTTATTAGCAGGTGCGGCAGCGGGAGTTGTCCTTGGAATGCTTTACGCTCCAGAGGAAGGTAAAGAAACCAGAAAAAAGATTAAAACCAAAGCTAATGATTTAAAAGATCAAGCTAAAAATAAATATGGTGAAGTGTCTGACAAAATGAAGGAGCAATATGACAGTATTTCTTCTACTTTTAAAGAAACTGCCAATAATGTAGCGCATACCGTAAAAGACGGTTATGATAAATATAAAGATCAGATCGTGTCTAAAACTACAGATGTAGTAAAAGATGTGGAAGCTGGTTTGAATGATTTAAAATAATTATTTTCACAGTATAATAGTGCAAGGAACTTTGAGATTAAAGTTCCTTTTTTTGTAACTTTAAAAAAAATACAATGGTAGAAACTTTAAAAGAATACGCAACCAAACGGCTAGATCTCATCAAGATACAAGCAACTGAAAAAACTGCTATTTCCGCAGGGGTTATTACCTTCCTTGTAACGTTTCTTATTGCGTTTGCATTTTTTGTTCTCCTATTCAATTTGGGAGTAGCATATCTTATTGGCAAAGCTTTGGATAACACAGCCTATGGTTTTTTAATCGTGGCTGCATTCTATGCAGTTCTTATGATTTTCGTTTTAGCATATAAAAAGAGAATTGTAGGAAGTATTGCAGATAAAGTTGTAGAATTTTTAAATCATTAAAACCATGAGCGTAAATTACAATAGCCTTGAAGAACTTAGAAGAAAGAAAAAACTTGTTAAAAATGAAGTGGAAGATTTAGAAGCTCTTCTTACATTCAAAAATGCAAAAGAAAGTTTAAGTGCTTTTACCAATGGTTTTACAGATCAATATCTAAAAGAAAAAACCGATGAAGACGGCGAAGAAACAACCGTTTTAAGAAAAGACGTTATCGCAAAACAGGTTACTTCTGAAGTGAAAAATTTAATCTTCAGCAAAAATACAGCCTTAGGAATTGCCAATACAGCTTTATCTGGAGACGCTTTAGATGGTATGATTAAAATTGGTACAACCGCTTTAGTTGCCAACTTTGCAAAGAAAAATATGAGCAGTAAAAATTGGAAGAAAAAAGCCATAGGAATTGCGCTGATTTACCTTGCTCCAATTGCTTTAAAATATGTAAGAAACAAACTGGAAGATTACCAGAAAAGAAAAAGTGTTTCTAGTATGGAACAATTGATCTAATTTTTAGGTTGAGGCTAAGATTAAGACTGAGATTAAGAAATGAAATATTTTTTCTTAATCTCAGTTTTTTATTTTGAAATGGTTTCTTTTTTATTTTGAAAATAATTGCCCTAGAATAATTCCTGCCGCCATAGAAACATTCAAACTTTCTGTAGATTGAGATTTACCAAACCTCGGAATACAAATACTTTCTGAAAGAAGTTTTTCTGTTTCAGGACGCATTCCGTTTCCTTCATTTCCTAAAATTAAATTAATTCTCTTTGGTTTTTGGAAAGAGTAAATATTTTCACCCGTCATATCAGTGCCAATATTTACATTTTTTGTCTGCGCCAAATATTCAGGAAGATTTTTATACACCATATTTACTCTGGTAAAAGAGCCCATTGTAGCCATAATTACCTTTGGATTGTAAAAATCTACTGTATCTTCACTACAAACGATCTGCTCTATTCCGAACCAATCTGCAAGACGAATAATAGTTCCTAAATTTCCCGGATCTTGAATTCCATCCAAAACAATTTGAAAATCTTTTTCCACAAACTCGCTTTCCTCTGCAAGATAACAAACCGCCACAGAATCTTTAGGATTTTGGAGAAAACTAATTTTTCTTAACTCATTTTCGGTAATCTGAGTGGTTGGAACAGAATTTGTCTCTAATTTTTCCAAATTAGTAGAAAAAATTTCTTTAATTTTATAGTTAGAATTAGGCAGTTCAGAAATGATTTTATTACCTTCAACCAAAAACAAATTGTATTTTTGCCTGAACTTCTTTTTATCAAGAGACTGTAAAACTTTTATTGTATGAGCTGTAAGCATTATAAGAATTCTCCTCAAAAGTATTATAAAAATCTGTTATTTGCAATATTTACTATTCTACTTTATGCATGCAGTACCACCAAAAAAGTACCCGATGGCAAATATCTTTTAAATAGTAACACTTTTACGTTTGAAGACGAAAAACAACCTTTCGATGAAGAGTTGAAAGATTATGTACAACAAAAACCCAATAAAAAGCAACTTTTTTTATTTCCTTTAAGTCTTTGGTTTTACAACGCGGCAAACCCAAAGTACGATACCGTACTAAATGAATATATGACTTATCCTAGTGAAATGAGAAATCAAAAACTTAGAGATTCTCTTTTCATTAAGAACGGAATGCAGGAATATGTAGGAAAAAGCCTGTTCATGGACAGAATTTTTCACAATTGGGGATCTCCACCTATTATTTTCGATGAAACAAAAACCGAGAAAAGTGCAGAATCTATAGAGAAAAGACTTACTTACAGAGGTTATTGGGACGGTGAAGTAAAAGCTACTGGCAAAAAAGATTCTGCAAGTAAAAAAGCAAGTGTACATTATAGCATTCGCCACAATAGTCCTACTTTTATTAAAGATTATTACTATAACATTCCAGATCCAGGCATAAAAGCCAATTTCCAGGAGAGTGTTGCAAAAACAGAAATCAAAAAAGGAGATATTCTAGATCAAACTAAACTTGAAAAAGAAGTTTCCAGGATCAACGACCTTATGCGCAGCCGAGGTTACTACAGATTCAACAGTGGAAACAACGAAGTTTATTTTGTAGCAGATTCATTAAAAAGCAGAAAAGAGGTTCCGCTTACCTTGGAGATACATAAAGATTCTGTAAACACTCCGTACAAAATTGCAACGATTGGGAATATAGATGTTGCGGTAGTAGATGATATCTCAGATTATTATCAGCATAGAACCAAAAAAGATAGTCTTAGAAGAATTCGTTTTCATAAAATCGACGAAAGATATAAAACCCAGGCTCTTTGGCGTGCGGTAATTGAGGATAACAAATCTATCTACGACCAAGAAAAACTGAATCTTACCAAAAGAAACTTTTTATCTATGAACAATTTTTCTCTTTTAAAAGTTGAAGACGATTGGAGAAAAAATGATAACGGTACAAAGAGCGACAGTATAATCGATGTATTATATATTCTAAAACCTTTAGATAAATACGAACTGAAAGTTGCAACCGATATTAATTACTCGCAACTTCTGAATCTAGGAATTTCGCCTTCGGTAGATTTAACGACCAGAAACGTATTTCGTGGGGCAGAAAACCTTTCCACAAGTGTCGCAGGAACTTTTGGTAGAATTGTAGATCCTAGAGATTACAACAATAGAATTGGTGCCTACGAACTATCTGCACAAGCTTCATTGCAGTTCCCTCGCTTGCTGTTGCCATTTTCTTATTATAAGATAATTCCAAAGAGATACACTCCAACTTCATCAATTGTTTTGGGAGCTTCAGTACAGAATAATATTGGTTTGGGAAGAGTAAACTTCAATACCGGATTAAATTATTTTGCCAACGTAAACGACAGAGTTTCTCACAGGCTTTCGCTTTTTAATACACAGTTCAGTTTCACTAAAAATAAAGATAAATATTATGATTATTTTGTTGGGGACGACCTGATAAGAGAAGCTGCCTTTAATGATTATTTCGAATATAATCCACAAGTAAAACAAGATTTTGAAAACGGGCTGCTCACAAAAGATCAGGTAACAGCAATTATCCTGCAAGATCAAAACTACATCAGTTCTGTAAATGGGCAAGAAGCAGACAACCTTTTAGCTTTCAGCGGAACTTTAGTGAATAAGGAAAGACAAACGCAAGATGTTATCATATCATCATTGATATACAACTTTGTATATAACGAAATTGGTAAAAAAGACTACCCTAATGCATTTTATTTTAACGGAAAAGTAGAATTGGCAGGAAATATACCAAGTCTTTTTAACGAAAAAACTACTGAAGGAAGCTTGGTTACTAATCCTCAAAAAACAATTTTCGGTACTCCTTATGCGCAATTTGTAAAATTTGATTTCGATGTAAGAAAATATTTTAAAATTAACGGTGATAAAACACTTGCACTCCGTCAATTTATTGGAATCGGAATTCCTTATGGCAATTCATCTACCATGCCTTTTGTTCGTTCCTATTTCAATGGAGGTTCTAACGACATCCGAGCTTGGGTGGCATTCGGAGGTCTTGGTCCGGGAGCTTCTCAAATTGACGAGAGAGTAAGAACGTATTTAATGGGAAATATTAAACTAACTACCAACATAGAATACCGACTTCCGTTTAATGACATGTACGAAGGCGCCATATTTACAGATATGGGAAACATTTGGAATATTAAAAACACAGGTTTTGATGATCAGTTTAAATTCAACAAATTTATCAGTCAAATGGGGATAGGAAGTGGTTTCGGATTAAGAATAAACGTGGCTTACATTACTTTGAGACTTGATCTTGCTTACAAAATATATGATCCTAATAAACCAGATGCAGAAAGATGGAGATTCAAATATTTCCAACCTTTGAAACCAACAATGAATCTCGCTTTCGGATATCCATTCTAAAAAAATCTTAGTCAGGAGAAATTCCCAAAATGTAGTACACCACAGCAACTACTCTCGCCAGAATTTCTCTTGATTGATTTCTATAAAAACTTTCAGGTTTATTCACATCTTGTGCATCAAAACCTAAAGCATTCATCGAATTATTTCTTGCAAAAAACAAAGCTCTTAAGTTGTGAAATCCTTGTGAAACAATAATCACATTAGATTTTTTGTAGGTATTTTTACAGCGAAGAATACTTTTGTAGGTGTTAAAACCTTTCGGGTCTTCCACAATAATATGCTCAGGAACGCCTTCTTGATAAATCAGGTAGTTTTTCATCGCAGCGGGTTCGTCGTAGCCTTTACTTTTTTCTCCACTTACAATAATGGTTTTAATTTTTCCATGATGATACAACAAAGCAGTTGCATCCATTCTTTTAGTAAAATAAGGATTAGAAAGGCCGGATCTCATTCTCGGGGAAGTCCCCAAAACAAGCGCCACTTCTCGCGGCGGAATTTTCGAAATTTTATTGTATGTTCTTCCATTAGTAAGCCCAAAAACCCATGCATTACAAATACACATCAACAAAATAACCACTTCTGCTGATAAAGAAATAAATTTGAATATGTTTCTAATGATTCTCAATTAAAATCAAAGTTAAGCTTTATTTTCTTTGTTTTTGCAATCGACATGCAGGCTAAAATTTTTCCTTGCGCTTCTTCCTTCTCGGTTAGGTATTCATTTTCTAACAATTCTACTTCTCCTTCCTCTAAAAAACATTCACAACTCCCGCAAATCCCCGATTTACATGAATAAGGAACTGGGAAATTCTTCATCAAAAGTTGTTGCAATATTTTTTCACGGTTATCAGAAAGTTCTGTCTCATAAGTTTTACCTAAAACCTGAAATTCAACTTTAATATTTTCGATTAAAGGAAATTCCTTTTCTAGCGGATAAATATCGTCATTAAATTCTTCAAAAAGCTCAAAATGGATATTATTTTTCGGAATTCCGTGATGATAACACGCATTGGCGAGACTCTTTATCATCTCTCCTTTTCCACAAATTAAAACTTCATCAACCGCATCCCAAATTGTAGATTCTTCGTCTGTATCATCCAAATGCAAAATCTGGTTGATAATTAAATTGAGTTTCTTTTCGTCTAACCTTCCGTAAAAGAAACTATTTTCCGTCTTTTCTTGTGAATAGAAATAGAAGATTTGCAACCTTTCTCCATATTTTTGAGCAAGATTATCCAACGTTTCCCGATAGGCTAAATCCTGAGAATTTTTGTTCCCGTAAAATAAAAAAAGCCTTGTTCTGGGTTCTTTATGAAGAATGTTTTTAAAATGACTCAGAATTGGCGTAATCCCAATTCCGGCTGCAAACCCCACAATAGTTCGAAACTCACTCGGTTTTGAGACTAATGTAAATCTTCCCGACGGTTTACTTACCCAAAGAAAATCACCTTCCTGACAATTTTTGTACAATTGAGCAGCGCTACTTTCTTCCGAATTCATTTTTATTCCTAAGGAAATTTTCTTTTCGAAAGGCGCAGAAGTTATCGAATAATCATGAATAGATTCTTTACCATTAACCTCAAACAAAATGCTCACAAATTGCCCTGCTTCAAAAGAAAAAAGCTCGACAAAAGCTTCCGGAATATCAAATTCCAGAGCGAAAGTATTTTTGGTCAGGTCTTGCTTTTTAGCTATTTTTAGCGGATGAAACTCCGTTGGTTTGCCTTTGTAAATTTGCTGTTTCATAACTTCATTTCAAAAATAAATAAAAAATTATGAAGAAAATCATTTTGTCTGCATTTGTTTTGGTTGCTGTATCGGCTTGTAAAAAACAAAATGAAACTACAGAAAACTCAGAAAACACAGCTACAACCGAAGAAATCGTCACAAAACGTATTCCAATGGTTTCTGTGGCACAAACTCAAGAATTATTGGACAAAAAGAATGATACTTTATATATTACCAACTTTTTTGCGACTTGGTGCGGTCCTTGCGTGAGAGAAATTCCTCATTTCAAGAAAAAAATTGAAGAACTAAAAAATCAGCCAGTAAAAATTACTTTTATCAGTTTAGACCAAAAAGAAGCCTGGAACTCTGTTCTTCCTAATTTCACAAAAGAACAAGGTATTACAGATCAAACAATTTTGTTGGACGGAACACTTCTAGATCAACACTTTTTTGCGACAAATTTTAAACAATGGGACGGAAATTCTATTCCGTTTACATTCATGAGAAAAGGCGATCAAATCGATGAAACAAGCGGGATGATTACCGAAGAACAACTGAATGAAAAAATCGAAAAGCTTTTAAAATAAGACAATTTTATGTCTAAAAAATTCAAAATTCTGTGTTTGGTTTTACTTTTGGCTATCATTTTGGTGTCAATTATTAATCTGAATACAGGATTTTTAAATTTACATTTCAACGACTTTTTGGGAGAAACTTCCAACAGCCAAATTGCTGAGATACGTGTAAATCGTGTTTTAGTTATGCTTTTGGCAGGCATTTCAGTTCCAACCTCTGGATTTTTAATGCAGGAATATTTCCAAAATCCATTGGCGGGATCAGATATTTTAGGAATTACTTCTGTCGCGAGTTTATCGGTGGCGTTTTATATTTTCTTTTCGTACAATATTTCGCTTCCAGATTTTCTACAAAACAGTTTTCTAAGTTTGTCTTCCATTATCGGAAGTTTAGGATTGATGATGGTTTTACTTTCCATGTCGAATAAATTTCAGGATAAATCTTATCTCATTATTTTCGGTTTTTTGGTTTCTGCCTTTGCAGGAGCAATTGTTTCTTTGCTACAATTTTATGCCGAAAATCAAAGCTTAAAAAACTACATTTTATGGTCATTTGGGGCGAATAATTTAGTTTCGAGAAATCAAATTTATGTTCTCTCAATCTTAGTTTCCATCGGTTTATTGGTCTGTTTTAAAACCATAAAACCTTTAATTGGAAATTCATTAGGAAGTGCTTATGCGCAAAGTTTAGGCGTAAATCTTAATCATTTAAAACTAATGATTATTCTTGCATCTTCCCTACTTTCAGCTTCTGTGACGGCTTTTTTAGGACCAATTTTATTCATCGGAATTATTGTTCCGCATTTTTGCAGATTAACGTACAATCCTTCAAAACTTTGGCAACAATGGATTTTGAATATGCTTTTAGGAATGCTCATCATGCTTTTATTTTCGATTGTAGCAGAAAAATCACAAATTCCGTTGAATGTAATAAGCTCCGTCTTCGGAATTCCTGTAATTTTAGTGATGTTGTTGAAGCAGAATAAAGTGTGAATTATAAAAACATTTAGCAGATTGCACAGATTGACAAATGATTTTTTGCATGAAAAATTGAAAATAAACATGAAAATCAACATAACACAAAAACTGTTAATAACTGCAAACATTCTTTTATTTGTATTGAGTTTTAGTTTGGTTAAATTTGGTAATCAATTTCGATTAAATCAATCTCTACATTGGATTTACAGCTATACAAACTTATTTCATTTATGTATAGGATTTCCAATCTCTATGATTTGTTCAATTATTTTAGCACTTAATAGTTTTTTCAGACTTAAAAAGAAAAGATTTGATTACTTTTTCTTCAGTCTTTTACCAATTTTCATATTCTTATTAATCATTATTTATAACACTTTCATTAAAAAGAATTAAATGCATCTACAAATCAAACAGACAAATATCGGTTACAGCAAAACGTTAATTTCAAATGTGAATACGCATTTGAATTTAGGTGAAGTTTGTCTTCTGATTGGCAACAACGGTGTCGGAAAAACCACTTTAATTAAATCTATTTTACACCAGATTCCTTTATTAAGTGGTGAAGTTTTAATCGAAAATAAAAACATAAAGCAGTTTTCGGTAAAAGAAATTGCAGAGCAAATTGCAGTCGTTTTTTCAAAATCAAATATTCCTCAAAATTATACGGTTGAAGACCTTATTTCACTGGGAAAATACATTTATTATCCTTTCTATTTTGAACTTAAAAAAGAGGACAGAGAAGAAGTTACAGAGATTATTGAAGAATTAGATTTGCTTCAATATAAAGATGTTTTAATTAAAAATCTTTCGGATGGAAATCTTCAAAAAGCCTTTATTGGAAGAGCTTTAACGCAAAATTCCCCCATCATTATTCTGGACGAACCAACGACACATTTGGATGAAAAAAATAAAATCATCATTCTAAAAACACTAAGAAAATTGGCGAAAGAGCAAAATAAAATCATTTTGTTTTCTTCGCACGATTGGCGTTTAGCAAAGGAATTTGCAGATAAAATTTGGTACGTAAAAAATCAACATTTATATTCTGGAATTGTGGAAGATATTCTTTTGCAACACGAAGAATTAACGAATGCTTCTTTGTTTCAAATTAATGACCAATTTGTTGCTCCTCAAATTTCAGCACCAGATGTTTATACAGAAATGTTGTATTCTCTTTTGCAGAAAAACTTCAAAAAAAATCTTTCTGATTTAAAATTTGACCGTCAAGATAACTTTTGGGTGATTACATATCGCAACCAAACCTACCATTGCGAATCTTTCGAAGAAATCTTAAAATTAATCCAAAACATTCATTAACAATACATTTACGTTGCATTTTTCACATACTATGCATGCATAGTATTATGCTTTTCATATAATTTATCTATTTCATTTTCAGATTGTTAACAAATTTTAACGTAAAAAAGTGTTATGCATGCATAATATTTGCTACATTTGAATTAAACCATAACACAAAAAAGTATGGATCAAAATAACAAAGAAAAAATAGAGAACATTGACCTTATTCTAAAGCAAACATGGATTTCTGTACAAAAAATGTACTCAGACCTTGCTCAGGAATACGATTCTACGGCTGTACAAGCGCTTACACTTTTAAAAATAGACCCAAAAGAAGGAACGAGAAGTACCAATTTGGGACCGAAAATGGCGATAGAACCTACTTCTTTAACCAGAATTATTAAACTTTTAGAAGATAACGGATATATCTACAAAGAAAAAACAACGACAGATAAACGTGAGGTAATTATAAAACTTACCGATAAAGGTTTGAATTCCAGAAACATGTCTAAAGAAGTCGTGGTAAACTTCAACAAAAAAGTGATGGAAAAAATTTCTCCTGAGAAATTAGAAATCTTCAAAGAAGTAATGTCTGAAATCATGAAAATTTCCAACGATTTAAACAACAAAAAATAAAACCCAACGGTTTCATTTAGACCACTAAATAAAATAAATATATCAAATGAAAAGAAGAATCAAACACGTTACGGTTCTTGGTTCAGGAATTATGGGAAGCGGTATTGCAGCGCACTTTGCCAATATTGGCGTAGAAGTTTCGCTCCTGGATATTGTTCCTTTTGAACTTACTGAAGCAGAACAGAAAAAAGGTTTGACCAAAGACGACAAAGCGGTACGAAACAGAATCGCTTCTGAAAACTTTGAAAAACTGAAAAAAGCAAGCC
Organism: Chryseobacterium sp. HNCC26DJ239; assembly: GCF_057180445.1. NCBI lineage: Bacteria > Pseudomonadati > Bacteroidota > Flavobacteriia > Flavobacteriales > Weeksellaceae > Chryseobacterium > Chryseobacterium sp. HNCC26DJ239. The sequence continues at coordinate 545,578 of NZ_JBXUGJ010000002.1, read as the reverse complement.
CCGCTCTACTCTATTCTCCGAAATTCGCAGATAGAATAAAAGTTGGAAACTTCGACGATGATTTATCTAAAATAAAAAATACAGACTGGATTATTGAAGTAGTCGTTGAAAGACTAGACATTAAGAAATCTGTTTACGAAAAAATTGAGCAATTCAGAAAACCAGGAACTTTGATTTCTTCAAACACTTCTGGAATTCCGATTCATCTTTTAACAGAAGGAAGAAGCGACGATTTCAAGCATTATTTTGCGGGAACACACTTCTTTAATCCAGTAAGATACCTTCCTCTTTTAGAGATTATTCCGACCAACGACACGCTTCCGGAAATCATTGATTTCTATATGAATTATGGCGCAAAATTCTTAGGAAAAACTACCGTTTTAGCAAAAGACACACCTGCTTTTATCGCCAACAGAATTGGAGTATTTTCGATGATGGATTTGCTTCACAATGTTCAAAAATTAGGTTTAAACGTTTCTGATGTTGATAAATTAACAGGCCCTGTAATTGGAAGACCAAAATCTGCAACGTTCAGAACTGCGGATGTTGTTGGTTTAGATACTTTGGTAATGGTAGCAAACGGCGTTCGCCAAAGCGGCGCTGAAGCCAATGATTTCAATAACGTTTTTGCACTTCCTGATTACATCCAGAAAATGGTTGATAATAAATGGTTAGGTTCTAAAACAGAGCAAGGTTTCTACAAAAAAGTGAAAAATGCAGAAGGAAAATCTGAAATTCACGGGTTAAATCTTGATACTTTGGAGTACGAACTTCAAGGAAAATCTTCTTTCCCAACTTTAGAATTAACGAAAACTATCGATAAACCAATTGACAGATTTAAAGTCTTAATTGGCGGAAAAGACAAAGCCGGAGAGCTTTACAGAAAATCTTTGGGAGCACTATTCGCTTATGTTTCGCATAAAGTTCCAGAAATTTCAGACGAAGTTTACAAAATCGATGATGCGATGAGAGCAGGTTTCGGTTGGGAAAATGGTCCTTTTGAAATTTGGGATGCAGTTGGTGTTCAAAAAGGAATTGAATTAGCAAAAGAAGCCGGTTATGAAGTTTCAGACTGGGTTAAAAATGTTGAGACTTTCTACAAAGTAAATGATGAAGGACAAAGCATTTATGTTGATAAAAACTCTGGCGAATACAATAAAATTCCAGGGCAGGATGCGTTCATTATTTTAGATAACATCAGAAAAAACAAAACACTTTGGAGCAATTCTGGTGCAGCGATTGAAGATTTAGGCGACGGAATTATCAACTTCGAAATTCGTTCTAAAATGAATTCTTTAGGAGGCGAAGTTCTGGATGGATTAAACAGAGCGATTGATTTAGCTGAAAAAGAATACGACGGATTAGTTGTTGGAAATCAAGGTGCTAATTTCTCAGTTGGAGCCAATTTAGCCATGATTTTAATGATGGCAATCGAGCAAGATTGGGACGATTTGAATATGGCAATTGCATATTTCCAAAAATCGATGATGAGAGTACGTTACTCTTCAATCCCTGTAGTGGTTGCTCCTCACGGAATGACTTTAGGTGGTGGTTGCGAAATGACTATGCACGCAGACAGAGTGGTTGCCGCAGCAGAGACTTACATCGGATTGGTTGAAACGGGAGTTGGTGTAATTCCTGGTGGTGGTGGAACGAAGGAATTGACTTTGAGAACGTCAAGAGAATTCCACAGCGATGATGTGAAAAACAACAGACTTCGTGATGCTTTCATGAATATTGCCATGGGTAAAGTAGCAACATCAGCATACGAAGCCTACGATATGGGAATTCTTGAAAAAGGTAAAGACATCGTTTCCGTAAGCAAAAACAGACAGATTGCCGAAGCTAAAAAAGTTGCAAAATTATTAGCTGAACAAGGTTATACTCAACCTATTGAGCAAAAAGTAAAAGTTTTGGGTAAAGATGCTCTTGGAATGTTCTACGTAGGAACTGACCAAATGCTAACCGGAAATTACATTTCTGCACACGACAAGAAAATTGCAGACAAATTAGCCAACGTAATGGTCGGCGGAAATCTTTCTGAACCAACAATCGTTACCGAACAATATTTATTGAATCTTGAAAGAGAAACCTTCTTACAGCTTTGTGGTGAGAGAAAGACTTTGGAAAGAATTCAGTACATGTTGCAAAATGGAAAACCGTTGAGGAATTAATAGGAAGCTCCGTAGGAGCGAACTGTTAATAGCATAATAATTTTAGAAAGCATCGAGCCTCGTAGAGGCGACCTGTTAATAAAAGATTTACCAATTTTTAATCTTTGAATATTAATCTTATGGCAAATACATATACACAAATTTATATTCAAATTGTTTTCGCTGTAAAAGGTAGACAAAATCTGATTTCCAATGAAAACAGAGAAGAATTACATAAATTTATTACAGGTATTGTTTCCAATAGAAATCAAAAATTATTTGCCGTTTTTGCAATGCCGGATCATGTTCATATCCTCATAAGCATGAGTCCAACAATTTCAATTTCAGACTTGGTAAGAGATATTAAAGCAGGTTCATCAAAATTCATTAATGAACAAGGATGGATGAATGGAAAATTTAATTGGCAAGAAGGGTACGGAGCATTTTCCTATTCTAAAAGCAGTGTAGATTCTGTCGTAAAATATATCTTAAACCAAGAAGAACATCATAAAAAGAAAACATTCAAAGAAGAATATTTAGATTTTATGGAAAAATTTGAAATTGAATATGATTCGAAATATTTATTTGAATGGATTGAAGATTAACAGGTCGCTCCTACGGAGCTCCGCACAATCCGCAATGTGGTTGCTATTAACAGCACGCCTCTCCGAGGCAAAAATTTTTAACCTAATTTTTAATTAATAAAAAAATGTCAAAACAAGCATATATCGTAAAGGGATTCAGAACAGCGGTTGGAAAAGCGCCAAAAGGTTCGCTTCGCTTCACTCGTCCCGATGTAATGGCGGCAACCGTAATTGAAAAATTAATGGCTGAACTTCCGCAATTAGACAAAAACAGAATAGACGACCTTATCGTAGGAAACGCAATGCCAGAAGCAGAACAAGGCTTAAATGTGGCTCGTTTAATTTCCTTGATGGGTTTAAATACAGACAAAGTTCCGGGTGTTACAGTCAACAGATATTGTGCATCTGGAAGTGAGGCCATTGCGATTGCTTCAGCAAAAATTCAGGCTGGAATGGCAGATTGCATCATTGCAGGAGGAACAGAATCGATGTCTTACATTCCAATGGGGGGTTACAAACCGGTTCCGGAAACCGACATCGCTAAAACCAATCCAGATTATTACTGGGGAATGGGTTACACGGCGGAAGAAGTGGCAAAACAATACAACATTACAAGGGAAGAACAAGACCAGTTTGCTTTTGAATCTCACATGAAAGCTTTAAAAGCCAATCAGGAAGGAAAATTTGCCAACCAAATTGTTCCGATTCCTGTTGAATATAATTTCTTGGATGAAAACCAAAAAATGCAAACCAAAAAGTTTGATTTTTCAGTAGATGAAGGTCCAAGAACCGATACATCTTTGGAAGGTTTGGCAAAACTAAGACCTGTTTTCGCTAACGGAGGAAGCGTAACTGCCGGAAACTCTTCTCAAATGAGCGACGGAGCCGCTTTTGTAATGGTGATGAGTGAAGAAATGGTGAAAGAATTAGGATTAGAACCTGAAGCAAGATTAGTGGCTTACGCTGCAGCAGGTTTAGAACCAAGAATCATGGGAATGGGACCGATTTATGCAATCCCGAAAGCGCTAAAACAAGCTGGACTTCAACTGAACGACATCGAACTTATTGAATTGAATGAAGCTTTTGCTTCTCAATCTGTTGCCATTAAAAAAGAATTGGGCTTAAATCCTGACATTCTCAATGTAAACGGAGGCGCCATCGCTCTCGGTCACCCACTTGGTTGCACAGGAACGAAATTAACCGTTCAGCTTTTAGATGAAATGAGAAAACGCGGCAACAAATACGGAATGGTTTCCATGTGCGTGGGAACTGGACAAGGAGCGGCGAGTATTTTTGAACTACTTTAATTGTACAAGGTAAAAAGTACAATCTATAAAGTATTTTTTGATGATTATCAAACTGCTTTAAAATATTAAAAATTAAACAACACTCGTACATTGTACATAGTAAATTTTACAAAAAGAAAATAATAATATGGCTACACCAAAAGGCGGAGAATTCTTAATTAAAGAAATTCCGGCAAACGAAATTTTCAGTCTTGAAGAACTGAATGAAGAACAAAAAATGCTTCGTGATTCTGCGAAAGAATTTATAGATAGAGAAGTAATCCCTCAACACGACCGTTTTGAGAAAAAAGATTACGCACTTACAGAAGAAAAAATGCGTCAGTTAGGCGAAATGGGATTGTTAGGAATTACTGTTCCCGAAGAATACGGCGGTCTTGGAATGGGCTTTGTGAGTACCATGTTGGCTTGTGATTACGTTTCAGGAGGAAATGGCTCATTAGCAACAGCTTATGGCGCACATACGGGAATTGGAACTTTGCCTACTCTATTATACGGAAGCGAAGAATTAAAGAAAAAATATCTTCCAGATTTGGCTGCAGGAACAAAATTCGGAGCTTATTGCTTGACTGAACCTGATGCAGGTTCTGACGCAAACTCTGGAAAAACAAGAGCACGATTGTCTGAAGATCGAAAACACTACATCATCAACGGACAAAAAATGTGGATTTCTAACGCAGGTTTTGCCGATACTTTCACTTTATTTGCGAAAATTGACGACGATAAAAACATTACAGGTTTCGTTATCAATCGTTCAGAATTGGAAAATCCTGAAAGTTTGACCTTCGGTGAAGAAGAGCACAAATTGGGAATTCGTTCATCATCAACACGTCAGGTTTTCTTTAATGATATGAAAGTTCCTGTTGAAAATATGTTGGGCGAAAGAAATAACGGTTTCAAAATCGCTTTAAACGCTTTAAATGTTGGTAGAATAAAATTAGCTGCTGCAAACTTAGACGGACAAAGAAGAATTTTAAATCACTCTATTCAATATTCAAACGAAAGAAAACAGTTTGGTGTTTCAATTTCTACTTTTGGAGCGATCAGAAAGAAAATTGCAGAAATGGCAACTGGTGTTTTTGTAAGTGAAGCAGGTTCTTACCGTTTAGCGAAAAATGTTGAAGACAAAATCGCAGAACTGGTTGCAGGAGGAATGGACCACCAACAAGCTGAATTAAAAGGTGTTGAAGAATTTGCAGTGGAAGCTTCAATTTTGAAAGTTTTCGTATCAGATTTAACGCAAGTTACAGCCGATGAAGGAATCCAAATTTATGGAGGAATGGGCTTCTCAGAAGATACTCCAATGGAATCTGCATGGAGAGACGCAAGAATCGGTAGAATTTATGAAGGAACTAACGAAATCAACCGACTTTTAGCAGTTGGAATGTTGATTAAAAGAGCGATGAAAGGAGAATTGGATTTACTTTCTCCGGCAATGGCAATTTCTAAAGAATTGATGGGAATTCCGTCTTTTGAAGTTCCTGATTATTCTGCATTTATGAGTGAAGAAAAAGCAATTATCGCAAATCTTAAGAAAGTTTTCTTGATGGTTTCTGGTGCTGCTCTTCAAAAATACATGATGGATATTGAGAAACAACAACATTTACTGTTGAATGCTTCTGAAATTCTAAACCAAATTTACATGGCAGAATCTGCAATTTTAAGAGCTGAAAAACATTTCTCTCCAGAATCTGTAGAAGCTTCTATGGCACAGTTAAACCTTTATAAAGCAGTTGAAAAGATTATTACAGCAGCAAAAGAAGGAATTGTTTCTTTCGCAGAAGGCGATGAGCAAAGAATGATGCTTTCTGGACTGAGAAGATTCACGAAATATACAAATCATCCGAATGTAGTTGCTATAACTGAAAAAGTAGCGGCGCATTTCATTGAAAAAGGTCATTACTAAAATCTTTTCTTAAGGATATTAAAAAAAGTTGCGCGAACCTCCGGTTCGCGCAACTTTTTTTTGAAGGATTTCGGCGGCTTCGCCGCCGAAATCACTAATACAAAAACTCCTTAAAGCACAATATTATTTTTTGGACCAATTGGAGAAGGTAGATTCTGCTCATCCAACATATCTCTCATATCAATTTCAATTGTACGGCTTATTTGTGTGATAGGAACGTCGTTTGCACTTCCTTCAAACGGATTCATAGAGCTCTCTCCTCCTGTATCAAGCGAAAGAAAAACCCAAGTAAGAATCATCGTAAAAGGAATATTTAGCCAAATAGAATGACCTTCAAGAAAAGTTCCTGCACCAATTTTATCAAACTCATTTAACAAACCAAACGGAACCGACAACACAAACAAAACCAATAAATAAGTAGTAATCGAACTGAAATTTCTCGGATAAGGAAAATTCTTAATACGCTCTGCTTTTCCTTGATTGTCGGTAAATTTAGACAACGACTGTTGCAACAAACTCCACTGAAAATCATTAATTTTTCCGCTTTGGTAAAGCTCGGAAAGGTCTTTAGATTGCATTGCAGAAAGCTGCGTTGCTCTATTTTTCTTCTTCAAAATATAGTCGTAATCAGATTCAGAGAGAAGAGGTTTCAACTCATCTTCAAGCTTAGAAACTCTTTCAGGAATTTCATAGTAATTCAAATATTCGATATTCGATTTTTGTAGCATATTTTCCCACATTCTTGGCTCTCTTAATTGAAATCTTAACGCAGTAAGCCAAGCAAAATGTCTGTAAAAAATGGTTTTAATTTCTTCAGGATTTCCTTGTAAAGCATCTCTTAAAGTATAGGCGAAAGAACGGCTGTCATTAATAATCGCTCCGTAAATTTGTCTTGCTTCCCAAAGACGGGCGTAGCTTGCATTGTTTTTAAACCCGACAATAAAAGCAACTGCCGTTCCCAAAATAGCAATCGGTTGCCACGGAATTGATAAAAATTTAGCACCTAAAAAAAAGCAAAGAGTTGGGATTAATGCTAAAAAAAATACTTTGTAAATCGTTCTTCTTGTCCAAAGAATAAACTCTTTTGGGGTGAAACTTCTTCCTGCGTTCATGTTTTTATTTTTTTATTTGAATCGTTTAAAATTATTTATTTTCTGTGTTTCCTTTAAATTTACTGATTAAGATTCCGACCAAAACTACAGCATAAAATTGCCCTACAATCCCTACAACAGATGTTATAAGCTTTGTGACATGATTATTGGGCGTAATATCTCCAAACCCAATACTCGTAAAAGTTATCGAACAAAAATAGACCAAATCAGTATAAATTGAAGCATTGCTGCTCATATCAATTCCTTTAAAAGACGTCGGATTTTGATACATAAAATACTGTAAAAGAAACACCGAAATCTCAATCAAAAGCAGGTAACCACAAATAGATGCCGTAATAATATCACGGTTGATGTAGCTTGGTTTAAGTAAAAACCTCATCAATTCGTAAAGTATTGTCATAAAGAACAAAACGTAACTGATGTTTAACACTTTAAAATACCAGGAAACATCTTTAAAAAAAGGAATTCCGATGGGAAGAAGCAACACCAAAACAAAAAGAATATTTCTAAACCAGTGTTTCCAGCTATATTTTCCGCTGAAAACAGCAAAACTTCCCAGTCCTAAAACCAGCATATTGATTGGCCAAATTACCTTTGTATAAAAATCAAGGTCGTCTAAAAAAACACTGATGTATAAATGCTGAATCAATGCAAAAAGCAAAAATTCGTACTTATTTTTCTGTAAAAAATCTAAAACTCTTTTCATTACATTAAAAAGAATTTAGTTAAAGAAATATGGGTAGAAATTATAGGTACGAAAACCTTTTTCAAGCGATTACAAGAAGAATCGCTCATCAATTGTGTACTCATTTAATGTTTTTTTGTAACTGCGAAGGTACGCAAAAAAAGGATTTAGCATAATTTTAACGTTTTAGGTTTTACTTTCTCAGAGCAAATTCTCTTATATTTGATTTAACTTTAAGATGACAACTTCATCCTAAAAACATTGAAAACTTACATTATAATGAAAACTTTACTTGCGTCATTACTCATATTTCCGGCAATTTATTTTGCGCAAACAACTCCTGAATTGCGTCCAAAATTGAAAATCGACTCTGTTACAATCCCGAAATTGGATACGAAAATGTTAAACGGAAGTTTACGATATAATCCGTTGCAAAAACAAGACAGTTTGCAATACTCTATTCTTTCAAAAAAACCTTCAGATTCGCTTTATTTAAGTCTCGTAAAAAAAGAATCTGACCAGGAAATGATTAAAATTTTAAATTCTGCCGATAAAAAAAGACAAATCGCCAAAATCCAAACGCCATTAGAAAAAGTTAAAAAATAAAACTCTTTTAGCAAAAAAATTAGTCTTTGACTTCGGAAACGGAAGCGTTAAGAAATTTTGAGAAAATTCCGTTAAAAAATCTCCACTGTTTGAGTGGCGGCAAAAATTCATCTTACAATATACGAACCTTACTTTCCGCCCGAGTTTTGGAGATTTTAGGAAGTTTTTTAAAATTTTAGCTGAGTTTCCAAGTCTTGAATTTTTGGTTCTTTTGCTTCAAGGCAAAAGAATAAAGATTAAAAATAAACAATGAGTGATAAGATTTAAAATCCACAATCTGTGGTAAAAGTTCAATCTCTTTTATATTTTTAAATTTTAATCATTTTTTCATCGTTTTTGATGAGAAAAATAGCGTTTCATTTTTTATTTTTGCAGTCTACTTTCAAAAAAGCATGACTAAAGAAGAACTACTGCATAAAGCAATAAAAATAGCAGACAAAGCACATAAAGGGCAAAAAGATAAATATCACGCTCCTTACATTGCACACGTAATGCGCGTGATGGAATACGGAAAAACCTACGACGAAAAAATTGTAGGCGTTTTGCACGACGTGGTAGAAGACCATCCTGAAGAATTCAGTTTTGAATATTTACGAAATGAAGGTTTTCCTGAATATATTATTTTTGCAATCAGTTGTCTTACCAAGTTTGACACGGATGAAAATTATGACGATTTCATCAAACGTACAGAGCGTTCTCCTCTTGCCGTAGCCGTAAAACTCAACGATTTACGAGACAATATGGATTTGAGACGTGTAAACCGCGAACTTACGTCAAAAGATATCCATCGTTTTAATAAATATCTGAAAGCATATCGATATTTGTCTGAGAAATATTAAAGAAAAAATCCTAATTCAAAAAAATGAATTAGGATTTTTTTTGTTTTTTAATTACATCTTATTTTGCAATTTCTATTTTCAAAATTGTATTTTTTTCTTTTCCATAAGTGATTCTAACCTGCAAACCATCGTGAAAAATTCCATTATTAGTTTTATTGAAATAATGAAAACCCGCCAAAAGCTCACTTGAATACGAAAAATACACCTCATCGACATTAAATGACTCTTGTATAACGCCTCTTCTACCGCCTACATAAATTCGTTTAAAATTATTGATTTTACCTTCTACCACTTTTACATTATTAGATGAAAGTGCTTTTTGAGTACTTACAAATCCTTCGTCTTTGTCGTAAATTTTCAGATACAAAAACGAAGAAATTGATAAAATAAAAAAAACGCCTACACACCATAATAGAATCTTCTTTTCTATATTTTCCATGCTCTTTTTGAAGATTTTAATAATAACAAAGAGAACAAATGAAATTATGCTCGTGTATAACAAAATATCATAAGCTCGTATCGACTTCGCGGGCGTATCGAGAACTGACCAATAAAGCTCGTAGTTCATAATTTGGTTGAACGTTTTTCCTTTGCTAAAAATATAAAAAATTCGGGCTCATTTCTACGAAATGAGCCCGAACTGTTATCTAAATCTTCAAAAAATTATTTTGCAGCTTTCACATCAACAGAAATTTCGATGTCTTTGCTGATCATCCATTCTGCTGGATCTGTCTCGTCTGTTCCAAACTTGATTCCCCAATCTGCTCTGTTTACTGTAAATTTAGCCTGAATTGCAGCTGTACCTTCAGCAACATCTACTTTTGCAGGGAAAGTTACGTTGACAGTTTTACCAAGAAGCGTAAGGTTTCCGCTTACTGTTTTGTTAGCTCCAGCAATTGCATCTGCAGGTGCAGTTGCAAGATCTGCTACACTTGTGATTTTGAAATCTGCAGTAGGAAATTTCGCTACGTCGAAGAAATCAGGGTTTTTCAAGTGACCTTCAAGATCTTCTGGTTTTTTATCTTTTTCAGTTACAGAAGCTGGATCCACTTTTAGAGAAGCCATATCGATTACAAAGTTTCCTGCAGTAAGTTGACCACCATCTACGCTTAGTTCCCCAGTTTGGATAGAAAGAGTTCCCCATCTTGGTGCGAAACCTCCTTTGTGGAATGCTTTCCAGTTTACTTTTGATGCTGCAACATCAGCTTTCAAAACTTCACCTTTGCTTTCTGCTACTGCTTGTTCTGTTCCTGTTGCAGCTGCATCAGCAGATTTTTCTTTGTTACAAGATGCTGCTAATAAACCTACAGCTACCAATGCGATTACGCTTAGTTTTTTCATATTAATTTAATTATTTAAATGTTTTAAAGTTGTTAAATATAAAACTTATCAAAATATCTACCAACCTTGATAATTTTTATAGGGCAAATATAGGAGCACTTTTACTCTACAAACCTTAACATACATCAAGAAATACAAAAATTTTTATTTTTATCACAAAAAACTTGATTTACTATAAAATCGTCTTCATTTTTAATAATATTGTAATTTGTTTTCAACTGATTGACATTTTATTAAAGTAATTTTACTTAAAATATTTTTCGTGATATGTCAAAAATAATTTTTTCCTTTCTAATCGTTATAATGACTTTAGGATATTTTCAGGCACAGAATAAAGCTGAAAAAGCTATTAAAACATTCTCAGAAAAATATCCTCAAGAGAAAGTGCATTTGGTTTTTAACAAAAACAGCTATCTCGCTGGAGAAAATATTTGGTTTACCTCGTTTGTTTTTAACGGTTATGATACTTCTGGAATTTCTACTTCTTTATTTGTGGAGTTGTATGACGCAAATAAAACTCAAATCACTAAAAAAATAATCCCAATAATTAATGGTCGTGGCAATGGTAATCTTTCTCTTCCTAAAAATGCGCAGGAAGGCATTTACTATGTGAGAGCTTACACCACGTGGATGGCGAATTTCAACGAAGATTTCCAAACTATAAAGCCTATTGTAGTTTACAACCCTTCTTCTTCTCAGAAAGTTGTTCTCAATACTGATTCAAAATGGACTGCTTCTGCTTTCCCAGAAAGCGGAACTTTTTTAGACGGTATCAATACCAAATTTGCAGTGCGTCTTGAATCCAAAGGAATTCCTCCTTCAGATTGGAGTGGTTATGTGATAGATTCAGAAAAACCAAACACAAAAATTATTTCTTTTAAAGGTTTTGATGAAAATGTAGGAGCATTTTCAATAACACCACAAACTGGAAAAAAATATCAACTCGTTGTAAATGATACCAAAGGAAATAAACAATTTATTGACCTTCCTGCTGTTTCAAGCACAGGAATACACCTTCAAGTGGACAGTAGTAACGATGCAGTGAAGTTTTCGCTTCAATCTAAAAATATTGCTCCCGGAACTTTGTATAAAGTTATTGCGACACTTAATAATCAATTGGTTTTTAAAGTAAATTCAGATAAAATAATTGAAAAAAGTTATACAATTCCTACCAACACGCTTATTAATGGTATTTTGGTGTTTACTGTCTTTGATGACAAAGAAAATGTTTTGGCGCAGAGACTTTGTTTTGTACAGCCTGATTTATTAAAAATTCAAAAACCCACCATTCAATCTCTATCTTTAAATGAATCTCCAAAAGCCTTTAACTCTTTTAATGTTCAACAAAACTCCGAAGTTGAAAATTATGCAGTTCTTATAAGTGACGGAAATTCAAAAACATCGGAAGACGAAAATAGCTTACTCAGCACTTTATGGCTTACAGGAGATATTACTTCTAAAATTTATACTCCTTCACAGTATTTTACTCCACATCATAATTCTGAAGCTCTAGACGCTCTTCTAATTACAGAAAAGTGGAAAAGATTTAATTGGTCTACCATAATGGCGGGAACTTTCCCTATTATTAGTTACCAACCACAACCTTACATTTCATATAAAGGAAAAGTAACAGTTCAAGGAAAGCCAGCCGCAAATACAGATTTGAATCTTTTGTTTAATATGCCAGAAAAAGGCATTAAATTTTATCAGGTAAAAACCGATGCAAATGGCTTTTTTACTTTGAAAGGTTTAAGTTTTGAAGATTCAATTACATTTTCTTATCAACTCAACGACCCGAAGATTCCTAAGGAAAAAGTACAGGTTATTTTTCAGCCTGATTATTCTTTTGTTCCATTAAAAAATAGTCTTCTTGAAAGCAATTACAAGTTAGTGCCACGTAATAGCGGAGAGCAAATAAACAATGAGGTGAAAAGATATGTGACAACAAAAAATAATCAAAATTCTATTGATGAAAAAGCAACACTTATTCAGGAAGTAGAAATAATAAACTCCAAAAAAGACAAAACCAAAGCACTGAACGAAGCTTTAAGTGGGTCACTTTTCCAAAGTGTCAACGAACGATATTCGATTTTGTGAACGACAATAACAACAGCGCTCTCGGTTCTATGAATATTTTACAATGGCTACAAGGAAGAGTTGCCGGATTAACCCTGGAAATGAATATGGGAAACTACGTTCCTAAACTTAGAGGAAGTAACGTAAATATCTATCTCGACGAAATGAAGATAGACCCTTCACAAGTAAGTTCAGTATCCACATCAGAAATCGCTATGGTGAAAGTTATTAAAGACTCTTTTATAGGTGGTTCCGGTGGTGGAAGCGGCGCAATTGCTATCTATACACGAAGAGGCGGAATTACCGGAGCGGTAAGTGATTCTACAAGCCCTTCAAAATTGAAAAAAATTACTTTAACAGGTTTCGATAAAACGATTCCTTTTGTAAATACAATTTACGGAAATGATACTTCAAAGGATACTTCACAAGATTTCCGAACTACACTTTATTGGGAACCTAATCTAAAATTCGACCCGAAAGAACCTTCAACCGTACAATTTTATAATAATGATGATGCCAAAAACTTTAAGGTAATTATTATGGGCTTCGACGAGAAAAACTTCTCTCCAGTTTATTACTACGAAACGATTAAATAAAACAAATTTATCATTTGAAAGCAGTATTTTTTGTACTGCTTTTTTATATTCCAATCCTACATTCTTTTATAAAAAAGTCTGTATTTTAGCCTTTCCAAAAAAAATACATGAACACAACGCGCTACATTCAGCAAACGCTCAATATATCCGAAAAAAGCATTAACGCCACTTTAAAATTACTCTCAGAAGACTGCACTATTCCTTTTATTTCCAGATACCGAAAAGATGCGACAGGAAATTTAGATGAAACCCAAATTGAGCAAATTTCAAAACTCAACAAACAGTTTGAAGAACTCGTAAAACGCAAAGAAAGTATCTTAAAATCTATTGAAGAGCAAGATGCTTTAAACCCAGATTTAAAAGAAAGAATTCAAAATAGCTTTGATATTCAGGAGCTCGAAGATTTGTATTTGCCTTTCAAAAAAAGAAAGAAAACCAAAGCAGATGCCGCAAAAGAAAAAGGCTTAGAACCTTTGGCTAAAATCATTATGAGCCAGAAAACGAACGACCTTTCTTTCTTGGCTTCAAAATATTTGAATGACCAAGTTTCTACTGAAGAAGAGGCTTTGCAAGGCGCAAGAGACATTATTGCCGAATGGATTAATGAAAATATGCACGTGAGAAAAAATCTGCGTCGTTTATTCCAAAGAAAGGCTGTCGTAAGTTCGAAAGTGGTAAAAGCAAAAAAAGATGAAGAAGACGCACAAAAATTCTCTCAGTATTTCGAGTGGGAAGAAAACCTAAACAGAACGCCTTCTCACAGACTTTTAGCCATGTTAAGAGCCGAAAATGAAGGTTTCATTAAACTCAGTATCGGTATTGATAAAGACGAGGCTTTAGATTTTATCGAAAACGCTATCATTAAATCTAAAAATGAAAGTGCAGAGCAAATTGTTTTAGCCATAAAAGATTCTTATAAAAGACTTCTAGAACCCGCAATTTCCAACGAAACTTTGCAGGAAGCGAAAGAAAAAGCAGATAAAAAAGCGATTGAGATTTTCTCAGAAAACCTAAGTCAGCTACTTCTTGCGCCGCCTTTGGGAGAAAAGAGAATTCTAGCGATAGACCCAGGTTTTAAGAGCGGTTGTAAAGTAGTTTGCTTAGACGAAAAAGGAGATTTATTGCACAACGAAACCATTTATCCACACGCGCCGCAAAACGAAAGCGGGATGGCGATGAAGAAAATTCGTTCTATGGTAAATGCGTACAACATTCAAGCGATTTCTATCGGAAACGGAACGGCAAGCCGTGAAACCGAATTCTTTATCAAGAAAATTGCTTTTGATAAACCTTTGCAGGTTTTTGTAGTTTCGGAAGCGGGAGCATCGGTATATTCTGCGAGTAAAATTGCGAGAGACGAATTCCCAACCTACGATGTAACCGTTCGTGGTGCAGTTTCTATCGGAAGACGATTGTCTGATCCTTTGGCGGAATTGGTAAAAATTGATGCTAAATCTATCGGAGTTGGGCAGTATCAACATGATGTAGACCAAACTCAGCTTAAAAATGAGCTCGATTCTACGGTGATGAAATGTGTAAATTCTGTGGGAATTAACCTCAACACAGCAAGTAAATCTTTGCTAAGTTATGTTTCTGGGATTGGCGAAAAGATGGCTGAAAACATCGTAAACTATCGTGCCGAAAATGGTGCATTTGAAAACAGAAAGCAACTGAAAAAAGTTCCGAGACTGGGAGAAAAAGCTTTTCAGCAGGCGGCTGCTTTCATTAGAATTACGAACGGCGAAAATCCTTTAGATAATTCGGCGGTGCATCCTGAAGCATACGGAATCGTTGAAAAAATGGCGAAAGATTTGGGCATTAAAACCAACGATTTAGTGGCAAACAAAGAGAAAATCGCTTCAATTCAACCTGAAAAATACATTACTGAAGACATCGGAATTTTAGCCATAAAAGATATTCTGAAAGAATTGGAAAAACCAGGTTTAGACCCTAGAAAAGCAGCAAAAGTTTTTGAGTTTGACCCTAATGTAAAGAAAATTACAGACCTAAAAACAGGGATGATTCTTCCCGGAATTGTTAATAACATTACCGCTTTTGGCTGTTTTGTGGATGTTGGTATTAAAGAAAGCGGTCTTGTTCATATTTCTCAACTGAAAGACGGTTTTGTTTCTGACGTGAATGAAGTGGTAAAACTTCACCAACACGTTCAGGTAAAAGTTACCGAAGTTGATGAGGCGAGAAAAAGAATTCAGCTGAGTATGATTTTGTAATCTCCATTATATCTCAACTAAAAAAAAGCATCTGAAAATTTCTATTCAGATGCTTTTTTGTTTGAATAAACTTTCGTTGTTATCTGTAAAATTTATCCGAAAGTATTTTTCTAGGGTGCAACAGGTTTTCGGGAAGACTCTAAAGGCTGCAACGAGGGTGAAAGGAACTTTCGGGAAATCGGGAAAGTTTGATGCAAGGGTACTTTAACCTTTGGGGGAATTTTTTACTTTCCTAAAGATAAAAACGCGAGTTTTATTCAGATATTTTTTGTTTCAATGCCTAATAATGAATCGCTTTATCTAGCTCAATCGGGTTGTTGTAAGTTTTGATTTTATTTTTCAGCCTTTCATTTACTTCACGAGAATTGCTCTGCCCTACTTTTGTACCATCATTAAGGTAAAACTCGTCACTAGAACGTGTTTGTGAAGAAGCATTTCGCAGGTAGTTTACAGGGGAATCGTAGTATTTTAGTTTTAAATCTTTGTATTTTTTTTCATCAACCGCAGTACTGTTTTTCGTCATATAATCGATGTAAATATTTCTTTTTGGAGACGAAATTTTCTCTGTTTTTACGAGCTCAAATTTGTAATTATTTTTATCATCGTACAATTCCACAATTAAACCTGGAAGTCCATGAAATTTATATGGACCTTCCTGAAAAGGAATATCGGGCGAAAACCAAGCGGTCCAATTTCTACCGCCCCAAGTTGTGGTTGCTTTTTGCAGATTTAGCGAACTCACTTGCTTTTTTTCGTTGGTAAGTTTCCAATTTTGTGCAGCTTCAGAAGTGAGTTTCAATACGGCATTTACTATTTCTAAAACATCGTAATATTGATATTGCGACGAGCCATTTTTGTGTGTAATAATGTGAGATGTATTGAATTTAGAACCATCGGTTATATTGATGTTGTGCGCAACCAGAGAATCGCCAATGTAAAAATCTCGCGGATAATATTTTGTATCTTTCGCATCGATGTCTAAATGATAATTTTCCTTCGTAGTAAAGTTTTTAGTAGAGTCTTTTTTATATTCTACATCATAAATAAAGCGGTGCATTTGAGCTTTTGAAGCACAAGAAACCAAAACGATTGTCGCTATTATAAATTTCTTCATTCTAAGATTCTTTAGTTTTGATTCACAAACTCTTGTTCTTCTTTGGAAAGTAAAACGGTAGCCTCTTTATCGTCTTTCACAGGTATATTTTCCCAAATACTTTTGGTAAAATCTACTTTGTTTTCGAGCCCTTTTTTGGTCGATTCTTCAAAAGTGTTATAGATTGTTTCACTTACAAATTTTCTTTCATCTTTCTTGTCATCGTACATTACAAAAAACTTGCTTCCTTCGCTCCTTTTCAAAGATTGAATGTATTTCTTATCTTTTTTATAAAATTCGTAGGTTGTAGAAACATCTCCTAATTGATATTCATACTCTTTTCCATCGGTATTGGTTCGTTTATAAGGTTTATACCCCGCTTGAAAATAATTCATGTTGTAATACGTAATCACCTTATCTACCTTATTGTATTTAAATTCGCCTTCAATGATAATTCCGTTTCCAGATTTCACTTTCATTTTAATGAGTTGCTCGTCTCCTTCTTCGGCAATTAGTTTTCCGGAAGTTTTAGACTCTTTCATTTTCATATTCGCAAGCGCTCTATATACTTCAAACGAAAAGAAAGACTCTCCCATTTCCGAATGGGTAAATTCATTCGTTTTTGCGTTAAAAATAGCGTCCGATTTAATTTCTTTTTTATACTTCACGTTATTCAACTGCATCTGAAGAATTTCATCATAATCTTTACGATATCCATCTCTAAAATTATACATATTGCTTTTGCTCCATAATTTAGCTTCTGCAATAATCAAGAAATAAAGTTTATCATTATTAAATCCTTTAGATTTTAAAGTGACATCATACAAAGAAGGTTTAGAATAATATCTTTTGCCATAATGCGAATACAAATCATCAAAAAGTTCTTTTAGATCTACACTCACAATTTTCACCTCATCAATTTCTCTTACGATTGGTTTTAGTTTTACCAAGTTTTTGAAAGTTGAAAGATGTTCTTTGTTGAAGCCAGATGCAGAAATTTCAAAATCTGAAGCGTTGTTTTCTACCGGTGCAAAACCATCGTCGTTGGTATAAAGTACCTGTTCTTTTAAGATAATTCTGGCATTGGGAATAGGTTTTCCGGTTTCGGAATCTAGAACCTGAAGTTTTTGAGCATTAACAAAAGCCGAAAAAAAAAGAAATAGAGAAAGATATTTCATGGTATTGAGCTGTTTTTGATGAAACAAATATAAAATCAAATTCCAAAAAACTCAACACCAAATGATTTATTTATAATATTTTGTGAAACTTATTATTTTATTAACATTATCCTGTAAATGAACTGTTAAAACATTTGAATATCTTCTGTAAAAGATGATAAAAAGAGGAAAAGTTGAAAATAAAAAGCACAAAAAAACCGGTTTAGAAAACCGGTAAAAAATCTGAATTATTTTTTTGATTCTTCTACAGAAACTTTTCTGAAATCTTTGAAAAGTTTGCTAAGCTCTAAAGCTGACTTACGAGCTCTTGTTCCAGCTGCTTTGTTTCCTTTTTCAACTTGAGCATTAGCTTCAGTTGTGAACGCTTCAAATTCTGCGTTGATTTTTTCAATAAGTTCTTTCATGTCTAATAAATTTAGGTTGCAAATATATGCTTTCAGACAATTCGAGCCTAGTATCATTACAGAAATTTAACGCAAAAAAGTCGATTTTATGGGCTTTAACACCACATTTTTGTCAATTTACTAAAATAATAACCGTCCAAGAGAGCAAAATCACAAAATTCGGAACCAAAACACATTCCCATTAAACTTATTAATTACCCAAAAAAAACTTTGTAAGTACCACAAATTTGGGATATTTAACAGATAAAAGATCATGGAAAAAAGAAAAGTTCTCCTTTATTAAAAACCTAAATTTTTAGTTGAAACACGTCACATTTTTTGTAACTTAGAAAAGTACAAAATTGCATAGAGATTACTGTTCTAGGATTCTAAATTGATTGTTTATGGAAGATAAATACTATCTATTTCTGGTTTTGGCTTTTCTTTCAGAAATTTTGGGAACTGTTTCGGGTTTTGGTTCTTCCATACTCTTTGTACCGGTTGCTTCTTTATTTTTTGATTTTAAAACGGTTTTAGGAATTACAGCAATCTTTCATGTTTTTAGCAACTTGTCTAAAATAGCACTGTTCAGAAAAGGAATTAATAAAGAGATTGCCATTAAACTAGGCATTCCTGCTGTTATTTTTGTGATTATTGGAGCTTATCTCACAACTTTTATCCCAACCCAGCAAATTGAGCTTGCAATGAATTTAACACTTATCGTTCTAGCCATTTATCTCATCATCAATTTTAATAAAACGCTCGCTCAAACTAATAAAAATCTATATTTAGGCGGAATTGCTTCTGGTTTTCTTGCCGGAATTGCCGGTACAGGAGGCGCAATACGAGGTATTACATTAGCGGCTTTTCAACTTCCGAAAGATATTTTTATTGCAACATCTGCTTTGATAGATTTGGGTGTAGATACAAGTCGTGCAATTGTGTACACAAGTAATGGTTACTTTCAAAAAGAATACATTTTCCTGATTCCTTTTCTTGTAATCATAAGTATTTTAGGAAGTTTTCTCGGCAAAGTAATCCTTAAATACACTTCTGAAAAGCTTTTTAGATATATTGTATTGTCTGTTATTATTTTTACCGCTGCGTTTCAGGTTGTAAAATACTTTAATGTTTCAAGCTGAAATATTTTTTTAATATTAAACTTCACTCTTTTTATTAAGATTAAAAGCTATGCGTAAAAAAATTCTTTCGATATAGTACCAGTTCTTAATTGGTGGTGTGAAAAACTAAAAACATAACTTTTAAATCTTTTTTCACGTTTTACGGAAAACCGTAAAAAAGTAAATCTCTCAAACTCTACATTTGCCCCCGTACAATAGGGTACAAATTTAATAGGCAATTAGGTGCTCTTATAATGGGAGCGCCTTTCTATTTTACTCTATAATGAAAGACAATTTCTGCAATGGAAACCATAGTAAGAGAAATATTGACAGATAAATTTGAATACTTTCTCATTTGGGTGATCAGCTAAGAATTATTAACTTTACATGTAGTCACCTCAACCTTTATCACATGAAAAAAATAATATGTTTTCTGATTCTTACTTTGGTACTTATATCCTGTGGTGAAGAGTGCTACAATGCGCCACAACCTATTGTTTTTGAATTTGTAAATGCTAATAATGAAAATTTAATCGCCAACGGAAGTCTTGGTACATTTTATATTAAAGATGAAAACCAAGCCAACGTACCTCTCACCACAACAGATGATCATAAAGTAATCTTGGAAAACGTTGGGGTTTATAACGGTGTTAAAAACTACAAATTCTATTCATCCGTGCGAAATTTTGATTTCAGCATAGAATCATCAGAATACAAAGGCGGATGTGATGGTTACCAAATTAATAAATTAACCTTTACCGGCATTGCAATAGACGTTACGGACGAGAACGGGTATTATAAAATTACTTTTCAGTAGGATTAATTTGATTATTTTAAAGTACAAGGTTTTATTAAAGAAAAAACAATTTTCTTTTATCATCCTCAAAAAAATTGCCACGTTCCGCATTATTCCTGAGATTTATCGTGAATATTTCTTAATAGATAATACACAAAATCTTCAAAAGGAGTTTATGATATTAAAAACCAATATTTGCTTAAAACTCTTTTTTATAGTATTGTTTTCTAAAAGCTTCTGGAGTTAAGCCCGTATTTTTTTTAAAAAATTTCACAAAATAAGAAGAATCGTGATAATTTAACTTTTCAGCTATTGCATTTACAGAAAGATTAAAATTAACTAACAATCTTTTCGCTTCTAAAATAATCCTATCTCTTATTAGCTCTCCCGCAGAAAACATAGATTGCTGTTTACAAATAAAATTCAAATGAGTTGGGGTAATGTTTAGCAATGCAGCATAATCTTTAGGCATTTTTAATTCCAAAAAATTATTTTCAATACATTCTATAAATTTTTTAAATATCAGAGAATTGTATCCACTTTCAGCAAAATTAAAACTACTCTGAATTTCCTGGCTAGCCAAACCACATATTTGTAAAATAGCTGCAGCAATAATTATTTGAGAATTGCGATTGGCATCATTGGGAGACTCTGTAATAATTTGCTGAAAATAATTAAGAATTTTATCTTTTTTGTTTTCACATAAAACAACTCTTTGCTCCTCGTGAAAAATACTAAAAAAAGGAAATTCATCAATAAGAGACGAACTTATCTGCAATTGATCAAAAAAAGTAGGAGCAAAATTAATAACGTACCCTTCAACTGAAGAGTCTAAATCCCAGCTGTGAACTTGGCCGGGTCGCATAAAAAACAAGCTTTGTGGCAAAACTTTATATATTTTAAAATCAATAACATTATACCCTCCTCCCTTGATAAAATAGGTTAAATGATAAAATGAATGCCGATGAACTTGTGTTGTGTGAGGATTTCCCGGCAAGTAATCTGAAAATTGATCAATGCTGAAAATTTCATTAATTGAATGGCATGTCGACAGGCTATTTATATCAAAAATGGGATACAGATCTTTCATTCTATTTGAATATCATTTATAAAAATAACAATTTTTTCAGTAAAAACTACCATAAAACCGAGAATGCGATTCGATACCTTTGCTTCATTAAACTTTCACAAAGAAATGCTCACAAAACTTAGCAGTAAAAGTTATTTTAACCATTTATAAGTAAAAAAGGAGTTAAAAACGAAAGAAAGTTTCTTCTACATTGAATATGGATAATTTGAATACTTTCAACATTACAATTTATATTGAATTTTTGCGCCCTCATTCTATTGAGACATTTAAATTGTAACGGGTGATGATTTTTTTATTGCATATCATTTTAAACTAATAAAAATATAACAAAAGCTTACTATTAATGTCGAAAATAGAAGAAGAAAAAATAAAAGGTGGTCAAGGACAGGTTGTCATTCCAGAAACCTATAGAGATTCCTTAGGAACAATGGAACAATCTGGAAAAAGGAAATGGGTGTTTCCCAGAAAACCTAAAGGGAAATATACAAATTACCGAGCTTTGGTAAGCTATCTACTACTCATTATATTTTTCACAATACCCTTTGTAAAAATAAATGGTAATCCACTCTTTATGTTTAATGTTTTAGAAGGTGAATTTTTTATTGGAGGAAATCCTTTTTATCCTCAGGATTTCTTTATACTTACTTTAGGAGCTATAGCATCTTTAATATTTATCATCGTTTTTACTATAGCATATGGTCGAATTTTTTGCGGCTGGATATGTCCTCAAACTATTTTCATGGAATCTGTTTTCCGAAAGATAGATTATCTTATTGAAGGAGATCGTAATAAGCAAATGAAATTGGCCAGACAAGAGTGGAATTCAGAAAAAATTTGGAAAAGAAGCTTAAAATGGACGGTTTATGCTGTTATTTCTTTACTAATAACCCATTTTATGTTTATGTACATCGTGGGTTACGAAGAAGTATTGAAAATCATTTCGCAAGGGCCTTTTGCTCATGTTACAAATTTTGTGGTAATGATACTTTTTACTTCTGTATTTTATTTCATATTTGCTTGGTTTAGAGAGCAGGTTTGTACATTAGTTTGTCCTTACGGTAGATTGCAGGGTGTTTTAATAGATAAAGATACAATCAATGTTTTTTATGACTATAAAAGAGGTCAAAACCGAGCTAAATGGAGAAATGGAGAAAATCGAAAAATCGCTGGTAAGGGTGATTGTATCGACTGTCATCAGTGTGTAGTGGTATGCCCTACCGGAATTGATATTAGAGACGGCCAGCAACTCGAATGTATCAATTGTACAGCTTGTATTGATGCATGTGATGAGATTATGGAGAAAGTTGGATTACCTAAAGGATTGATACGATATGCATCTGAAAATGAAATAGAAAATCAAACTAAGTTTAAGTTTACTGAAAGAATGAAGGGCTTTGCTGCAATCTTAATACTTTTAGTCGGATTCTTAATTTTCTTATTGTATAACAGAGGTGACATGGAAACCAAATTTATTAAACCTGCTGGAAGTACGTTTTTTGTTCGAGATGGTAAAATTACAAATACTTATAACTACACTTTTCTTAATAAAACTAATGATAAAAAAATTGTAACCATTAAAGTATTAGAACCTTCCCACGGAGTTGTTAGCTATAGTTCAACAAGCAAAATCACTGTAGAACGCGATAAAATATCAAAAGGAACTATTAATATTAGTTTCCCAGAATCAGAGATGAAGTTATCTAAGCAGAACATAACAATAGGTGTATATGATATGAAAGGAAAGCTAATAGATTCTTACAAAACCTATTTTGAAGGACCTTTTATATTAAGAATACCATAATTAAAAAGCAACTCTATGACCAACAGTTAAATGTAAAACATTATTGAATACTTTTACTTACAAAAAGGTGAAATTATCAATCGCATAGAGAAGACATATAAAAATCCTCATATAAGAATATACAAAAAATATATTTTTATATGAGGATTCTTTTTATCGCTGCGTTGTTTAGATAGAATTCAACTAAATGTTAAATAACACTTTCAAAAACTCTATTTTTTTTTGCTCTTCCATCCATTATAAATCCTCACAAAGAAATTTCTTAATCTGGATTAAAAGTGAAAGCAATAAAAATTGATACATTAAAAATAAATGTTTAAAATCAAAAGTTGACTTAAAAAAAAGCACTGATATTATAGAACAAATTATAATGTCAATAAAATCTATTTCGAAGACCAAAATTAAACTCCGGTCTATACAGCATCACACACACATTAGCAGCACTTTACATAAAAAAAAACGAACAAAACATTAAAAAAAATGTCTTGTCCGTCCAAGTGACCGCAGAAGGATTCGAACCCTCACTGTCGGAGCCGAAATCCGAAGTTCTATCCATTAAACTATGCAGCCGTTTCTTTAGTAATGAGTAATTGGTAATGTGTAATTTTTGATTAATTACTTATTACCAATTACTCATTACTCATATTTTAGAACGTAATTTTTACGCCTCCTAAAACCTGAGCTCCTAAAACTTTATATCCCTGGAAAGTAGAATATTTAGCGCTTAGAAGGTTATTTCCGACCGCGAAAATACTAAAATTTTTGTGAAATTTATACTCTGCAGATAAGTTTAAATCTGCATAACCACCCACTTTTTCGTCTGTATTTTCACTAGACTGGAAAATGGTAGAACTCGGATTCAATGGATCTGGAACCGATGTAATACTGTAAGAATTTGTTGTTCTGTCGGTTGCGAAGATTCCTTTGAAGCCTAAAAGAAGTTTCTTTTCCAACATCGTATATTTTGCTCCAAAAGATGCCGTTACAAGTGGTACGTTGTAAATATTATCGTAGTTTTTCAAATCAAATTTTTGGAAACGAACTTCCCCATCAATAATCAAATTTTCAAGAGGGAAATATTGTAAACTTCCTTTAATATCACTCACATTTCCATCGTCATACACCGCCGAAAAAGTATTCGCAAAATTGTAGGCAGAACGGTTCAAAGTATACGCATTATCGAAAATTGAGTTGGCTCTGAAGAACATAATATTGTTCATTTTTCCAAAACCAGCAGAAACATCATATTTGAAAGTCTCATCAATATCGCCTCTTAAACCTGCGTAAAAATGATATTTTGTTTCCGTAGGTGTTAGAAATTGGTCAGAAAGCAAGAACGGATTTTGCTGAAGCAATTCTCCATATGTATTCAGTTTTAAACCACCATCTACTCCACCATAAAATTTAAACTCATTCACGGCTGCAATTTGGAATTCAGCTTGTGGAAACCAATACGTTTTATTTGTTTTTAACTGTTCTGCTAAAAGCAAATTATCGTTTTTACCATTCAAGAAAGAGAAATTAGAACCTAAACTTAGGTAAGAATCTCCTTTTCTAAAGCTAACTTTCGGTGTTAAACCTACATTTACAAAATTAGAAGTATTGGCATTACGAATCGTAAATTCCGTGTTTACTGCATCTAAACCTACACCCAAATCTGCATTTAAAGTAAACCCAGAATCACCCAATTCTACTGCATGTTTAGAGAAATTTCCTAGCAAAGAAACCTGATTCTCGCTTGCATCAAAATGGTCTTTCAAAAAAGAAGATTTTACTCTTACATCATTTAAAATTTCATTTGAATAAAAATCGTAGTATCCATTTACTTTAAACTGATTTACTTTTTGGTTTAAATCTACATCTGCAGACGGCGCCAAAGCATAAATTCCGTAATAATTGAAGTTGTCTAAACCATATTCAGCATTCAAATTGAATTTTCCTTTATCTCCGTAAGAATTTAAGAACGCTCCAATATTGGCTGTGCTTTGCTTAGAATCCCATTCGTAAACTTTCTTTAAACCGCTTGTTGAAAGCCAATGCGCATCTGCGCCAACCTCCAATTTATTTTGAAGAACTTTAGAAACATGCGCATCGCCTAAAATCTTGCCATAATTTCCCATTCCAAACTGCACGTAATTATTTTGAGCAGTTCCATCAAACTTCGGAGCTACATCTTCACCTTGAATGGTTGATGTTTTGAAATCGCTCACCACAGGAACATCGGTAATTGTATATTTTACTGGGTTTGCAGATTTTTCTTCAGGCGGATAGTTTTTTACCGTTTCCACCGAAGTTTTCTTTTTCTCGATTTTTTTTACTTCTGGCTCTCTTTTTTTATTTAAAATCAGCTTTTCTTCTTTAATTTGAGAAAATGCAGCCGAAGAAATTCCTAGAAATAATATGGATAATATTTGAATTTGTTTGTTCATTTTTTTGCTTTTTAAGTTTACCTGCTGTTTTACTTTTTAATCTGCTTTTTCACTTCTTTCGCTTCCGCTACGATTTCTGGGAAATCGGCGTAGTTTTCAATTATCTGATCGCAGGTATAACTTGCTTGATAGTTATCTTTTAAGCCAACATAATTTTTCGCCATCAAAACCAAAGCTTTTGCTCCCCAATATTCTTCTGAAGCATAATTATTTGCCAATTTGAAGATGGTTTCGTTTGATGTTTTATAAGATTTAGATTTATTCTGATAAAAGGCTTTTGCATACAACGCTTCTGCCGCAACTTCTGTATTCGAAGATTTTTCGAGTGAAGCGTAAGCAGATTGTGCATCCTTATCTTTTCCAGAGTTCATTAAGCTTCTCGCTTTAATCACTTTTGCAGTTTCAATAACGGCTGCAGAGTTTTTAGAATTAGCAATTACAGCATCTGCTAATTTTTCTGCTTGAGAGAAATTCTTTTCTTCAGCATAGATCTTCATCAACTCTACATTTGCATAGTTTCTGATTCCGATGTTTGAAGAATTTACCAATTGTTCCAAAGATTTTTTCGCTTCTGCCGTATTTCCTTGTGCAATCTGAATTTGTGCTACTCTCGTCTGTGCATCGTCTTGATAATCGTTGGCAACATTCGCCACATCTTGAAGTACCAATAATGCTTTCGTTGTATTTTTTGTTTGGTAATAACTTTCTCCCAACTCATATTTCGCTTGGTAAAGACCTTCACCTGTAGGGTTTTGCGTTAAATACTTTTCATAGTAAGAAATTGCATTTTTGTAATCTTTTTTCGCAAAATATTGCTTCCCTGTCGAAAGGTTGATTTCGTCAATTTCTGAAGCATCAACATTTACGCCTAAGTTTTTAGCAAAAGTTTCGTATCCAGAAACATCACCGTTTTTAGTAAAGATTGGTTTTGCAGCGGCAACAATTTTGTCTGCATACTGCGTATTTCTGTATTGTTCGCCCAAACTTCTCAGTTCAGATAAAGCTTTATCGTCTTGGTTTTGGTCAATCATATTCTGAGCTCTGTAAATGGAAGCATTTGCCACCAAATCTCGGTCTGAAGAAGATTTTACCACTTTCGAGAAATAATCATTAGAATTTCCAAAATCGTCCTGACTTGCATACGCAACACCCAATTCGTACTGAGCATCATCCATGTATTCTGAATCCGGATATTTAGAAATTAACGTTTTAAGGTTTGAAATTTTCGCATTATTATCTCCTTTAAACCCTAAAGCCATTGCTTTTTGGAACAAAGTATAATCTGTAACATCCTGATTGGCATCGTACACCGCAATTGCAGAATCTAGGTCGTTATTGGCATAATCGATGTCTGCTAAACGAAGTTCTGCATCATTTTTAAACTCAGATTTTGGATTGTTTAAATATTGTTTAAAATACTTTTGAGCCTGGTCGAATTTTTTAGATTTAAAATAAGCGTATCCTAAATCATAAGGCAGTTGCTGTTTTTCAGGGAAAGTTTCGTTTAAAAGTTTTTCATAACGTACAATTGCCGAAGGATAATTTCCTTTTTGATAATACGTTTGTCCTAACCAATACAGCGCTCTGCTGTTGAATTCTTTATTGATATTAAATTCTAAACTTCTTAATAAGAAACGTTCGGCTTCATCAAAATTTCCTTTGTTGAATTCTTCCGTTCCTAGTAAATAAGAAACTTCTTGGTCTATTTTATCAATTTCCGGAGTTGAGTTTTTCAACCTATCAATCGCATTTAAAGTTTCACGATAGTTTCCGGAATAAAGGTAAGATTTTACCAAAAGAGATTTCATTTCGGTATTATCTGCTTCCGATGAATTCTCAGTCATATACGACTGAATTACCTGCGAAGGATTTTCAAACGGGTTTCCGATATCGTAACTTAGTTTTGCGTATTGTTCCTGCGCCAGTTTTTTCACACCCTTATCATAATTCATCTGATAAGAAGATCTGAATGCAGAAAGCGCTTCCTGCTTCTTCCCTACCTCAAGATACGCGTTCCCTAATTGATAATACGCATTCTGTGCCAAAGCAGAATTTGAGTTCACCAATTGATTATAATAAGAAACCGCTTCATCATATTTTTTAAGCTTTGCAGCTACAAAACCCATTTCATAAAGATCGTTTTCGCTCGGATTCTGCTGTACTGCAAGATAATCTTTCAAGTGAGGATATGCTGAAGCATAATCGTCTTTCATGAAATAACTTTCACCAATAATCTTATGAACTTCTGCTTTGTAAGATTCAGAAATATCTTCGTTTAATAAAGAATTTCCTTCAGAAATTGCCTTATCGTAGTCTTTTTCATTAAAATACATCTGAACATAATAAGGTCTTACCAGTTTAGAATATTTCTCTTCATTTTTAATAGAATCAAAATACTGGAAAGCTTTTACATTGTTTCTGTTGGCATAATTCAAATGTCCCAACATATAGGCAATGTCTCCCTTTTGGCTTCCATCTGCAGTTTTGTATGCTTCTTCCAAAGCATCAATCGCTCCTTTAGAATCGCCCAACATAAATTTAGCATAACCTAACTTAAGGATATACTGCGTATTTTCTTCTTTTGTAAGTTGATATTGATTAACTTTCTTTAAAGTTTCTAGCGCTTTTTTGAAGTCTTTTTTTGCCAAATAATAATCTGCCAACGGAAGATTTGCCTGTGCAAAATAAGCTGAATTTGGATATTCTTTCATGAAAGCTGTTAAACCTTCTTCTGCATGGTTTTTTTGAAGAATAACGCCAATTACATTATCAAAAAACTGCGCAGCTTCTTTTTTAGATTGCGAAAGGTTTTGATTATAAAAATATTGCCTTGCATATTCGTATTGAGAAGCGTTGTAAATTTTAGTTTGATAAAGATTTTCGGCAAGCCCAAATCTATAGTTTTCTTTTTGGCTAAAATATTGTGATTGTTGCGCGTCGCTGATTCCAAAATAGACAACAGCTGCGGCTAAAAGTATTTTTTTTGACTTCATTAATGGGTATATTTTTGAATGATCTGTGTTGAAAATTAATCGTTTAGGTCTTCAAATATAAAGATAAGATTTATCCACAATTTACCAACGAAAATATCAAAAAGATATTGCTTAAACAAGGTTTTTAACATATTGTTAGTAAGTGGATTATTTTTTAAAACTTATTAACTTCTCATTAAGAAATGTTAAGAAAAAGCTAATAATTTCAAAGATTTAACTACTTTTGTTTCTTTCAACTCAAAATATACTATTGGATGAACCAGCTTTTCAAGAGAAAAACCTATTCAGAAACAGATACTTCAACATCATTACTCCGTGTTTTAGGAGTTTGGGACATTGTTTTTTTCGGAATTGCCGCCATTATCGGCGCAGGAAGCTTCAGTAGTCTTGGTGAAGCCGTTTTTAGAGGCGGTCCCGGTGTTATTTTACTTTACCTAATCTGTGGTTTTGCTTGTGGTTTTACCGCATTATGCTACGCAGAATTTGCAAGTAGAATTCCAAAAGCAGGTTCTGCATACACCTATGCTTACGCGAGTTTTGGAGAACTCATTGCTTGGGTTATCGGTTGGGCTTTAATAATGGAATATTCTTTCGGGAATATTTATGTAGCGTTTTCTTGGTCTGATTATTTTACAAGTTTTCTGGCAAGATTAGACATTCATATTCCGGAATACCTTACCTGCAGCTATTCTGAAGCACATAAAGCGATTCTCAATAATTCTACCAACAAAGAGCTTATCAACGCTTGGAATAGTGCACCACCTTTAGGTAGTTTAAAATTTATTGTAGATATTCCAGCTTTGGTCATTAATGGTTTAATCACTTGGCTATGTTATGTTGGGGTAAAAGAAAGTAAAAACTTCAACAACGCCTTGGTAATCTTAAAACTAGCGGTTATTGTTCTGGTAATTTTAGTGGGTTATAAATATGTAAACACAGGAAATTGGACACCTTTAAATCCTGAAACCGGTGTTTCATCTTTCATGCCAAATGGTTTTGCCGGAGTTATGAGTGCGGTTTCTGGGGTTTTCTTCGCTTACATTGGTTTTGATGCGTTAAGTGTTCTTTCCGAAGAAACAAAAGACCCTCAAAAAACCCTTCCAAAAGGGATGATTATCTCTTTAGTTTTGTGTACTGTTATATATATTGCACTTACTCTTGTTCTTACAGGAATGGTAGATTACAGAAAATTCGACGGAGTTGGAGATCCTCTATCTTTCATTTTTGAAAAAGACAACGCCAATGTAGCCTGGATGGAACTTACCGTATCTTTTATTGCGATTATTGCGATTACAACCGTTCTTTTAGTATTCCAGATGGGACAGCCAAGAATTTGGTATGCAATGAGTCGTGATGGTTTAATGCCACAAAAGTTTCAGGATGTACATCCAAAATACAAAACACCATCATTCGCAACGATTATTACAGGTATTGTAGTGGGAGTTCCAATTATTTTCACCGACAAAAGTTTCATCTTAGATTTCACAAGTATCGGAACCATTTTTGCCTTTGTATTGGTTTGTGCGGGTGTTTTAATGCTTCCAGCAAAAGAAAAAATTAAAGGCAGATTTCACCTTCCTTACATTAACGGAAAAATTATTTTCCCTGTTATTTTTATTGGAAGTCTGGTTGGTTTTCATTATTTTCAACCTGAATTTTTTGATCATATAATGGATTGGAAAGATCCATCCGAAGGTGAATTTAGAGCTTCTATTTTCTTCTTTATTATTATAAATCTAGTACTTTGTGTTATTGCTTTCCTTAAAAATCTATCATTAATTCCTTTGATCGGTCTAAGTTCTTGCTTATATCTTTTAACAGGAATGAGCCACGACAATTGGTTCTGGTTCGGTTTATGGTTTGCGATTGGGCTTATTATTTACTTCTTCTACGGCTACAAAAACAGCAAGTTGAGAACTACATAATAATCATGAAAAAACTACTTTTATTGTGTGCACTTATGGTTTTAAGCTGTCAAAAAAAAGACGGAATGCAAAATCATGAAAGCGCAATAAACACAATAGTTTCTGATGTAAAATACGAAGACTTCTTAAAGCAAATACATTCTAAAACTGAAAGTGAAAAGAGCACATACTTTTTCACTTTCATTAACTACGACATTCCTAAATACTGGAAAGATACACCTTGGTCGTTTGGCGGCACCACTCGCAAACCAAAATCAGGAAGCATTGCTTGTGGATATTTTGTAACCAATACTCTTAGTGACTTTGGTATTAAAATTGAAAGAGTTTTTTTAGCACAGCAACCTTCGTCTGTAATGATTAAAAAACTTTGTTCGAATATAAAATATTTCACACAAAGAAAAGACCTCGAAAATTATATTTTAAAACAACCAAAAAATACAGTTTACATTGTTGGACTAGATTTTCACACAGGTTTTATTACACGCGAAGACAAGGATACTTACTTTATACACTCCAATTACATTCGTAATAAAGGAGTGGTAAAGGAGAATACTGAAAGTTCACAAGCGTTGAACAGTTCTAAAACCTATATGATTGGAACTCTAAAATATTAAAACAATGTCTGAAAGAATCAAAACGTATGAAGAATTTTACAAATTCTACCTTACAGAACATAGCAAAACAGCCACTAAAATTTTTCATTTTATAGGAACATTTTTAGTTTTCTTTGTAATTGGATACGTAATTTCCTCTGGAAAAGAAAGATTTTTATTCTACCTTCCTATTTTTGGCTATGGATTCGCATGGTTTAGCCATGCTGTTATCGAAAGAAATAAACCTACAACCTACAGATACCCTATTTGGACTTTAATTTCTGATTTTAGAATGTTTTTTGAGTTGCTTATCGGTAAGCAAAAATTCTCTGGAAAAACAATGCATTCAGAAATCATAAAAAATCCATAATTTAACCCTACAACGTATTTAATAATGATAAAAGTTATTTCAGCTCTAAAACCAATTTCTTTTGCGCTAATTTTAATTTCTTTTGCGCAATGCTCTTCTACCCCGAAAGTTTCAAATCCTTCCGAAAAAACCATGTTTATTGCCTCAGAAACCAAAGACTGCGTTGGAGTTGGGCCCATGAAATGTCTTCAGGTAAAAGAAACAGAAAGCGCACCATGGCAAAATTTCTACACAAAAATTGAAGGTTTCACCTACGAACCTGGTTATGAATATAAATTGATTGTCAGAACAGAAAAACGTGAAAACGTTCCCGCAGATGCATCTTCAATTAGATATGTTTTGGTAAAGGAAGTGAGTAAAAAGAAGAAATAAAAAATTCATTTCAATCTTACAGCATAAAAAAACCGCTTCCAAAAGAAAGCGGTTTTATTTTATCTAAAAATTCTCACTAAAATATCGCAGGATATTTTTGAGGATTTGTTTCGTTGAACATTGCATAGATTTTTTCAACCATATCGTCTGCAGAAGGTTTAGAGAAGTAATCTCCGTCACTTGCATAGGCAGGTCTGTGATCGTTTGCAGAAATCGTTAAAGGATCTGAATCTAAATATCTAAACGCTTTTTGTTTTTCTAAAATCTGTTGAAGAATAAACGCTGAAGTTCCTCCTTCTACATCTTCATCAATCACGACCAATCTGTTTGTTTTCTTCACAGAATCAGCAATTTCATGCGTTAAATCGAAAGGAATTAAAGACTGAACGTCGATAACTTCCGCAGAAATTCCGATTTTCTCAAGTTCTGCAGCAGCTTCCATTACGATTCTCCAAGTAGAACCATACGTTACCAAAGTTACATCAGCTCCTTCTTTTGTTACCTCAATTTTTCCGACAGGAACAGTGAATTCACCTAAATTTTCTGGCTGTTTTTCTTTCAGTCTATAACCGTTCAAACACTCAACAATTACAGCTGGGTCATCACTTTGAAGCATTGTATTGTAGAATCCTGCAGCTTTTGTAAGGTTTCTTGGAACCAATACCAAAATACCTTTAGAAAGATTTAAAATTCCTGCCATTGGAGAACCAGAATGCCAAACTCCTTCTAATCTGTGACCTCTTGTTCTGATAATTACCGGAGATTTCTGACCACCTTTTGTTCTGTACTGAACCGTTGCCAAATCGTCGCTCATCCCTTGTAAACAGTACAAAATATAGTCTAAATACTGAATTTCAGCGATTGGTCTTAAACCTCTCATCGCCATTCCGATTCCTTGTCCAAGAATGGTAGCTTCACGAATTCCTGTATCTGCAACACGTACTTCGCCGTATTTTTCCTGCATACCTTCCAAACCTTGGTTTACATCACCAATATTTCCGGCATCTTCACCAAAAACTAAAGTTTGAGGATACTTTTCGAAAATTTTATCGAAATTATTTCTTACCACTACTCTTCCATCAACATCTTCAGAAGAATCTGAGTAAATTGGCTTAATTTCTTTTACATTTTCAGCTTTCCACTGAGATTGAGAGTACAAATGAGAAGAATAATTATCTTTTTCTACTTCAAAAATCTCGTTATACTTCTGCATCAACTGATTTCTTTCTGCAGAGTTTGTACCTCTTGTAGCCATTAAAGACTTTCTTACCAAATGGAAAATATCTTTTTTAGCTTTTGAAACCAATTTATTAAAGTTGCTGATATACTTTTCAATCTCGCTATTTTGTCCTTTAAGATTTTCAACTAAAGGAAGAACTGAATTTTTAAGTTCGGTAATTGTATTCTGATAGTTTTCCCAAGCCAGTTTCTGACCTGCTTTTACAATCTTTTTAGCATCTTCGTCTATTGCATCCAACTCTTCAGCTGTTGCTAAAAGCTCTTCTTTTCCTTCAATTTCGATTGAATAATTTAAAATCCACTCTCTGAATTTTAATAATCCATCAAACTGCGATTCCCAAGCTAAACGTTCTTCATTTTTATATCTTTCGTGAGAACCAGACGTAGAATGACCTTGAGGTTGAGTAACTTCAATAACATGCACAACCACAGGAACAGACTCTGTTCTTGCAAAATGCTCTGCTCTTGCATACGCATCCAAAAGAGCCGGATAATCCCAAGCTTTCACCTGAATAATCTCACAACCCTGGTTTTCTCCTTCTTTTCTTTGGAAACCACTTAGCATTTCAGCAATATCTGCTTTAGCTCTTTGGTTTTTTGTAGGAACCGAAATTCCGTAACCATCGTCCCAAATAGATACCACCATCGGAACTTGAAGCGCACAAGCCGCATTCAAAGTTTCCCAAAAATGACCTTCTGCTGTAGACGCATCACCAATTGTTCCAAAAGCGATTTCGTTACCGTCTTTTGAAAACTTTTCTGAACCATCAAATTTTACGGTTTTATAAACTTTAGAAGCTTGCGCTAAACCCAATAATCTAGGCATTTGACCAGCTGTTGGAGAAATATCTGAAGAAATATTTTTTTGAGCTGTTAAATCTTTCCAGCTTCCATCTTCATTTAAACTTCTCGTAGCGTAATGGCCGTTCATTTGTCTTCCCGCAGAAGCAGGCTCACGTTCTACGCTTGTATCTGCATACAACTGAGCAAAGAAACTTTCAACAGTAAGGGCGTCTACAGCTAAAGCAAATGTTTGATCTCTGTAATATCCAGAACGGAAGTCTCCGTTTTTAAACACTTTTGCCATTGCGAGTTGTGGTAGCTCTTTTCCATCCCCAAAAATCCCGAATTTAGCCTTTCCTGTGAGAACTTCTCTTCTACCTAGGTACGACATTTCTCGAGAGATTCTTCCCAATTTATAATCACTAATGATCTGATTTTTAAAATCTTGAAAAGAAATCTGTTGTGTTTCTATATATGTTGTCTGCATAGCACTATGATTTTTACAAATATATATAAATTTTACTGTACGCAATAAAACAATTTTGCAGAATTCATATTTTAAAGTATTTTTTTTAAACATTTCATAATAGCAGACATCTTTAAGATATCTTTAAAAATATGTACAAAAAATCATAACTGCTTAAAAAAGAAAGATCCCTGCGTGAATCACGCAAGGAATCTAAAAACACAAATGATGAAAAAAAAAAAAAAAATTGTTATATATGTGAGTGTGGTTTGGTCTGTTTTTATTTTTTTGGTGGAGCAATTGGATCACCCTCATCACCTGTTGTGTTAGTTGAATCAGAAATTTTCTGAGTAGCTTGATGTATAAGTTCTAAATTCTGGCTATCTTCACTTCCAAAGTTTTCATCATCTTGACGACAAGAAACTACTGAAGTTAATATAACCGCTGATACTAAAAATATTAATCTTTTCATAATTACTATTTTTGTGAGGGTTAATTTTTGATTGTGGTTGTTTTTTCTATTGCAAACATACACCCGAAAACCCTACTATTTCAAATTTTAGGACAGGGAATTCATAAAAAATGACCGGCAATTTTTAAATTTTTGATTTCGTATTCAAATTAATTATGTTAATATTGTAGACTATTAAATTTTAAATAAAACCACAAGTGCTTCCCTCAATAGAATACACATTTCGTAACAACCTCACTTTGAGATTTTTACTAGTTTTTTTTACAATTTTCTTGTTATCGGATAATTTAAAAGCACAGGAAAATTCTAAAAGAAACGTGAATTATCTAGAAATTGAAGCAAAGATTGACAGCTTTCACAATGACCAAAAAAAAGCATGGAATTTAATTCAGCATTACATAAAAATTGCAAAAAATGACGGAAATAATGAAGCTCTGATCTACGCTTATCGCTACGCAAGCAATTTTTCTAAATATCCTCAAAATATAGATTATGCAAATCAAGCTATGAATGTAGCTATGAAGTCTAATGATGAAAAGTTGCTTGCAACTGCTTATTTTAATAGAGGTGCTTTGTACACTCAGGAAGGGTTTTACCAAAAATCATTAGATGATATTTTAATTGCAAATAAATATGCAACTAGGATAAATGATGAATACAGTATATATAAAAGTATATATCAAATCTGTCAGAATAAAATATATCTAGGTCTGCATGAAGATGCCGCCAAAGAATTATTAGTTTGTATCGATTTCTTTAAAAAACACACTACGGATTCTAAACTGGGGCAAGATTATCAGATTTACTACATCTATTCTATGCTCAGCTACATAGACAATAACACAAAAATGGGGAAAATAGATGACAACAAAAAACTCATCAAAGAAACCATTAAATACTTAGAAGACAACAACTTAAACCAATACATTCCTTACTTCATTTCTTCGGAAGGAACCGATGAATATTACAAGAAAAACTACAGCGAATCTATAAAAAAACTCACTCAAGCTTTAGAAATGTATAATGATAAGTATCCGCACATCACGGAAATTTATTATTTGGGTTTAAATAACTGGAAAATTGGAAAAAGAGGAATTGCTGTAAAATTCATGGAAGTTATTGATAAACAATACAATGAATCTAACAAACTGGATCCTCAATTCAGATCCGCCTACGAAATTCTGATTAAATACAACGATTCTATTAAAAATAGAGATAAACAGCTAGAATACATTAATAAATTGATGATTCTCGATAAATCTTACGAGAAAAACTTCAAATATCTATACCCAAAAATCAACAAAGAATACGATACAAAAAAGCTAATTTCAGAGAAAAACAAGGTAGAAAACCTACTTATATTAAGAAGTAACATCTTTTTGCTCATTTTTATTATCAGTTTAGGGATCATTTTATTCTTCAGCATTCGTTACTATCGCATCAAAAAGCTTTACAAGCAACGTTTTGAAAATATTATCATTAATTCTGAGGCAGAAGAAAAAAAGCATACAAATCATTATAATGACCCAATTACATCATCTCAAAACGAAACCATCACAGTGGTAACGCCGGTTTCGGACCAAGATGTAAAAGACATAAATATAGAAACACCAGATAATCAAGATGATTATTACTCAAAAATTCCGGGACTTAATCCGCTTGTAGTAAAATCTGTTTTAGCGCAGCTAGAAAAGTTTGAGGAAGACGAAGATTATCTAGACAGCCAACTTACACAGAAATCTCTTGTTGAAGAATTAGGAACAAACTCTACTTATTTATCAAGAATCATCAATACATACAAAGGTTCAAACTTTAATATATACGTAAATAATCTTCGATTAAATTACATTATTAATCTTTTGAGAACAGATGCAAAATATTTGCAATACGATGTAAAAGAATTGGCGAATATTTGTGGGTTTTCTAATGCAGAAAGTTTTTCAGACAATTTCTACAGAAAGTTTGAGATTAAACCTTCTTATTTTATTAAAATGATGAAAGAGAAGTCTAAAACTCCCTCTCAATCACATAATCCAACATTAGATTAAGAGAAGTTTTTGCCTCCGATTCGGGAAAGTCGTTTAAGATATTTTTGGCTTTCTGCTGGAAATCTTTCATCACCCCAATTGCATACTCTAAACCACCTGAAGACTTCACAAAGTTTATTAACTCTTTCACTCTTTTCTGGTCGTTATTATACTTTTTAATGGTGTTAAAGTAGTACTTTCTATCAGCTTCGTTGGCTGTTTTCAAAGTATAAATTAAAGGCAAAGTCATTTTTTGCTCTTTAATATCAATTCCTACAGGTTTACCAATCACGTTTGAACTTAGGTAATCGAAAAGGTCGTCTTTAATCTGAAAAGCCATTCCGGTATAAGTTCCAAAGTCCATCATTTTTTTAGCGACCGTTTCATCGGCTCCGCTAGAAAGCGCACCACTTTCACAACATGCAGCAATTAAAGTAGC
Organism: Chryseobacterium sp. HNCC26DJ239; assembly: GCF_057180445.1. Classification (NCBI taxonomy): domain Bacteria; kingdom Pseudomonadati; phylum Bacteroidota; class Flavobacteriia; order Flavobacteriales; family Weeksellaceae; genus Chryseobacterium; species Chryseobacterium sp. HNCC26DJ239. The sequence continues at coordinate 508,575 of NZ_JBXUGJ010000002.1, read as the reverse complement.
AGTTTTTTGTCGAATAATTTCATAATAAACATCTTCCGTAATATCCAATTTACGGGCTTTTTCAAGTTGAAGAAGCTCTCCTTCAGACATTTCGCGTATCGTTCTTGAAATTACCGCCAATAAATCGTAGTCTTTATGGTCTGTAGAAAGTAAAACAGCTTTCGAAAGTAAAAAATCGCCCACTAAAACAGCAATTTTATTCTTCCATAAAGCATTGATTGAAAAGAAATTACGACGTTTAAAACTTTCATCCACCACATCATCATGCACCAAAGTTGCGGTATGAATAAGCTCAATCATCGAAGCACCGCGATACGTTTTTTCGTTTACTGAACCTGTGAGTTTTGCACAAAGAAACACAAACATTGGGCGCATTTGCTTCCCTTTTGTGGTAACGATAAAACGGGTTACTTTATCTAATAAAGGTACTTTAGTCTGCATCGATTCGTAAAACTTCTGTTCAAAAAGTTTCATTTCCTCGTTTATTGGTCGCTTGATTTCTTCTACAGTATTCGCCACTATCTTTGAATGATGGGTAATTGATATTTAATTCTCACAAAGATAATTTTTTTTTCGGTCAGTTTTAAGAGAAAATTAAATTATCTCAACATAGAACACGACTTAAAAATTTAAATTTTCTTTCGGAATAAAATACAAGAAGGCATCCGTATTTTTTATAGGAGAATGAAAGGCTTCTCCAGAAATATAAATTCCAGATTCATTCACTGCAATTCCTTCAATTTGTCCTACCGTTAAAGCACTTCCTAAATAAAATTTTCTAGGCGTTTGTTTAAAAAAGATTCCAGATTCAGACTCATTAAAAATCATTAAATAAACCTCAGTTTTCTTTGTATAGCCCAATAAATAAAGCTTTTTGTCGAAATAATAAGAATCAGTAACCACAAAACCAGTATCGAAAGTTTCTATCTTTTCAGCAGCTTGTTTTTGAAAATTGTTTGAATCTAAAATAAAATGAGTTGTCGATTTTGAAGCCCATTCTTTGGTAAAAAGATGCAATTTTCCATTCAAATAAAGCATAGCTTCCAAATCGAAATCTGTCGAAAGATTTTTTGGCGTAAAATCTTTTTGCTCAGCATAATAAAACGAAATTGTTTGTAAAGAATCATTTTTAAGCTGAAAATTATCAAATGGAATTTTAAAAATTTTTAAATCTTCACGAGTTCCAGCGTTGTTTCCAAAGTCTCCGATGTAAAAATATTTCCCGTCATTCGTAAGCGCTTCCCAATCTTTATTTTCTGCTGTTATGTTTAAGGTTTGAAGAATCTTTCCCGAATTTTTATCAATCTCATACAGTTGTGGTGGATTCCCACTGTCGTTGAAAGTATATAATTTGTCTTCAAAAAAATTTAAACCAGAAGTTTCTTTTATCGAATCATTTAAAACAGCAATTCTGTATGGTTTTAGCTTAAAATTTTCTACTTTTTGAGCAGAAAAAATCGCAGAAAACATCAAAAACCCGACAAGAGAAAATCTTTTAAACATTCGTTTTAGCTTTCTTATTTTTTTGTTTTAAATTAAATTCTTTTTGGTATTGTCTCACCGTTTTTCCTGTTCCATCATGTCTCCAACCTGGAGAATTGAAAATATATTTCACTCGGTCTGAAAAAGAAATATTGGGTTGCGAAATGTCTTTGTAAATCTTTCTCCATTCATAAAACAGAACCGTATCTGGCTTTTGATTGGGCATTTTAGGATAAATCCCGAATTTTACAGGAACATTTGGATCTTCTTTTTCAAAGGTTCCGAAAATTTTATCCCAAATAATCAGACACATTCCCATGTTTCTGTCCAAATATTTAATGTTACACGCATGATGAACTCGATGATGTGAAGGAGTTACCAAAAAATATTCCAGAAAGCCCATTTTTTTGATGGTTTGTGTATGAACCCAAGTTCCGTACACCTGCCCAATTGCATAAACCACCATAATATGCCACGGATTGAAACCTAAAAAAGCAAGCGGCGAAAAGTATAAATATCTGTACAAAGGCTGTAAAACCGGACTTCTAAAACCTGTTGTAAGGTTAAAATATTCTGAATTGTGATGCGTGATATGAACTGCCCAAAACGCTCGTGAATGATGGTCGATATAATGCAAAACGTAATAGGCAAAATCGGTTACCACAAAGCAAATGAGCCAATACCAAATATTGAAATCCCATGAAAAAAGACGATGCGAATAGAAGAAAAACATCACTCCCATTGCAAAAGCTTTCATCAAAAGGTCTAAACTGAAATTGAGAAGCGCCAAAAATACGCTCGTTGCAACATCTTTTTTATCATAGAGTTTAGCATCCGCAAAATGACTGTAAATCATTTCTGCTAAAATAACCGTCGCATGTAGAGGAATTGCCCAAGAATAAACATTTTCTAAGCCATCTTCTCCGAAAAAAAGTTCCATTAATTATAAGTTTTATGTTGTAAATTTAAGATTTTACACACACAAATTCTTAAAAAAATGAAGATTTCAATCAATTTTTAATAGATAGAACTGAAACAGGATCTTTTAGAATATATCCTAATGCATGGTTTTTACTGTAGTAATTTTTATTTTTCGAAATGAAAAGATTTGAAGAAAAAAATTGAGAAGGAAATTCTTTACTCCGCTGTTTTATTCGCCAATTGTCCGCAAGCAGCATCGATGTCTCCACCTCTACTTTTTCTTACCATTACGGTAATTCCTGCTTTTTCTAGTTCGCGAACATATTTTTCTTCAGCAGCAACACTTCTGTGGTCAAATTTACCTTCGCCAATTGGGTTGTACTGGATAAGATTTACTTTAGAAGGCACTTGTCGGCAATATTTAATTAAAGCTTTAATGTCTTCATCCTTATCGTTAATTCCTTTCCAAACACAATATTCAAAAGTGATAACAGAACCTGTTTTTTTGTACCAATATTGAAGCGCATCCATAATATCCGTTAAAGGAAATTTATCGGAAAATGGCATAATTTCGTTACGAGTAGATTCTACAGCAGAATGCAGAGAAAGAGCGAGTTTCACCCTCAATTCGTCCTCTGCCAACATTTTTATCATCTTTGGAATTCCGGAAGTAGAAACGGTAATTCTTCGAGGAGACATTCCTAAACCTTCGGGCTGAGTAATTTTTTTAATGGCTTCTACTACATTTTTGTAGTTCATCATCGGCTCTCCCATTCCCATAAAAACGATGTTGGTAAGCGGTCGATTGTAATACTCTTTACTTTGGCGATCAATTAAAGCCACTTGATCTACGATTTCCGCCACCTCAAGATTTCTCATTCTTTTAAGTTTGGCTGTTGCGCAGAATTCGCAATTTAAAGAGCAACCTACTTGAGAAGAAACACAGGCTGTAGTTCTTGTTTCGGTAGGAATTAAAACAGATTCAACTATTAATCCGTCGTGCAATTTCACTCCGTTTTTGATGGTTCCATCTGTAGATTTCTGAAACTGATCTACCGCTGCAGGATTCATTACAAAATCTCGTGTAAGGTGATCTCTCAGATTTTTAGAAAGATTCGTCATTTCTTCAAAAGAATGAAGGTTTTTGCTCCAAATCCAGTCATAAACTTGCTTAGCACGAAAAGGCTTTTCGCCAATTGTACCAAAATAATCTTTGAGCTGATCGAGTGATAATGTACGGATGTCTTTCAAAATAAAATGATTATAGATTTTAAATTATAAATTTTAGATTAAAAACAAAATTAGAATTCTGTAATAATCTAAAATTTATAATCTATCATTTAAAATTAATTACAATATTAGCATTGCGTCTCCATAAGAGTAGAATTTATACTTCTCTTTTACGGCTTCTTCGTAGGCGTGCATTACGAAATCTCTTCCGGCAAACGCTGCAATCATCATGATAAGAGTAGATTTTGGCGTGTGGAAGTTGGTAATCATACAGTTTGCAACTCCGAAATCGTGTGGCGGATAAATGAATTTATTTGTCCAACCGTGGAATGCAGAGATTTTTTTGTTTGAAGAAACTGAAGTCTCCAAAGTTCTCATTGTAGTTGTTCCTACAGCACAGACTCTTCTGTTTTCGTCTACTGCGTTGTTGATGATTTGAGCATTTTTCTCGTCGATGAAGATTTCTTCAGATTCCATTTTGTGTTTAGACAAATCTTCTACCTCGATTGGGTTGAAAGTTCCTAAACCAACGTGAAGCGTAACTTCAGCAAAATCGATTCCTTTAATTTCTAATCTTTTCATCAAATGCTTAGAGAAGTGAAGACCTGCAGTAGGTGCAGCAACCGCTCCTTCTATTTTAGCATAGATTGTTTGGTATCTTTCTGCATCTTCTGGCTCTACCTCTCTTTTGATGTATTTTGGAAGTGGAGTTTCTCCTAATTCTTTTAATTTCGCTCTGAATTCTTCATAAGAACCGTCGAATAAGAATCTTAAAGTTCTACCTCTAGACGTTGTATTATCGATTACTTCAGCAACCAAAGACTCGTCTTCTGTGAAGAATAATTTATTTCCAATTCTAATTTTTCTCGCAGGGTCTACCAAAACGTCCCAAACACGAGTTTCTTTATCAAGCTCTCTCAACAAGAAAACTTCGATTTTAGCACCTGTTTTTTCTTTATTTCCGTATAAACGAGCTGGGAAAACTTTAGTGTTATTGAAGATAAAAAGGTCTTTCTCGTCAAAATAATCTACCACATCTTTAAATAATTTGTGTTCGATTGTTTGAGTTTTTCTGTCCAAAACCATTAATCTAGCTTCGTCTCTGTGTTCTGAAGGGTGTTCTGCCAATAATTCTGCAGGAAGATCAAAATTAAAATCTGATGTTTTCATTTTTTAAATTACGGTTTAAAAATTAATCAATTACAGTGTGTAATTTTCGAGGTGCAAATATACGACATTCGATACCCCTTTGTCAAGTGTTTCCCGAAGTTTGCTTGAAATAAAAAAAATACAGCAGTTGGCTGCTGTATTTTTGTACCCAAAATTTGTTATTTATTCTCCTGCGGAACGGATAATACAATATCCATATTCCTCAAAGTATTTACAATAGTATATTTACTTCCATCCGAAAATTCTTCTTCTACTTTGCTAATATAGTATTTTGAATCTGCAGGTAGCATGGCTAGAATACGTTCCTTAATATAAGTAGCGCCCAAAAAATCACTCTTAATTAAAAAATATTCAAATTCTGCTTTTTCTAAAGTTATAACAGCTGAAACTTTTTTATGCTTTTTTGTCTTTTTCTCGTTGTTGTAAACATAAACATTCACTTTAAAAAGCAAAGGTGCCAATTGCTCAACATCAATGAAATAGGGGTTTTCAACATACATGCTTTTTTCAGAATAGGTATTACTGTGCAAATAATTGAATTTTGTATTTTCTTTTCCAACTTCTACGTTATATAGATGAGTCATTTCTCTAGGTTGGTCGTGTATAATAGCTTTTAGTTGAGCCGAATCATTATAGAAACTCATTTTAGTATTATTTTTAGAATCGAAGAAGACACTTCCAAAATCCCAAACATCTTTTTTGCCAGGACCAAATCTTTTACTTTCTAAAGAATAATTAAAGTGATAGGTTTGAGATTTTACAGAAAATGAAATCAAAAAAATAAACAGAAAATATTTCATATTTAAATCTATTTAATTATTAAACTCTTTCAAAGGATTATAATGAACTATCTTCATTTCATTAGGAATAACTAAGGAAAAATTAATTTTTCTTATCGTATTTATTTTGCTGTAAGTGACGCCTGTATCAAACTCTACTTTTATTTTTTTTAAGAAAAATTTAGAATTTTCAGGAAGTAACTTTTTAAGTTCCTCCTTTATATCTTCAGAATTTGCATGATCAATGCTTATCTCCAAAAAATTAAAATCCGACTTTTCTAAAGTTAATCTAGCTATAAATTTCTTTGTCTTCCTGCTTTTAGTCTTAAAACCAATAATCTCAAAATTTAAAGAGTCGATTTTATTGATAGAAATTAGTTCTTTTTTTATATTATAGTTTTTCTCTTTACTAAAATCATTACTATGAGAATAATTAAATATAAAATTCTCTTCTTGTGTTTTGACCTTGAAACAATGCCTAAAACGAGTATTTTCATCAAACAAAACAGCAAAAATTTTATTTTCACTTCCTTCAAAACTCATTCTCGCATTATTCTTAGAATCATAATATTCAATGGAATTATCTAAATTATTATTCTCTGCTTTACTTTCAACTGCATAATCGAAATTGTAAGTTTGAGAAAATAAAAAAGTACAGTAAAAACAAAGTATAGCGGAAATACAAATCTTCATAATTTATTTTTGTGGCGTATTTTGGTAAACAATCTTATCAATCTTTAAAGTAAAATTTTGCGGTTCAACCGCTACAATTTTAATGGTATTATAATTTGACAAAGAACTTTTCATCACGAAGTTTTCTGGAAAACTTAGCTTTTTATAAATACCGTAATAATCTGCAGCCAAACCCAAACCAACCACCGCCAAATCTCCTGTGTAAGGCACTAATTCTACTTTAAATTTTTGAGTTAAGCTTTTCATTTTCGCATTTCTATACTCAGAAATCTCGAAGTTATAAGAACTATTTGCTTCCTTAATAGGTTTATAACTGAAGAACCTTCTTTTATCTTCATCATTAAACTGTTTTTTAAACAATTTTTCTTCAATTGAATAGAGATACACAAAATCTGAATCTGCGTAAGGGAAATCCTTCTTTTTCAGCTCAAAAAAATGTGTATAATAATTTTCAAAATCTAAAACTTTTAGAATTATTTTTTCTGCTTCCCCTCTTACTAAAATCATTTCATACGAATGATTTTTTGAGTTCACGAAATATTGATGTTCATGTTTATTGCTCTCACCATCGGTCTTAATGGTATTTTCATAAACAACATAATTATCAAAATGATAAGAGTACTGTGAAAAAAACTGCAACGAAATACAGCAGAATAAAGCGGTTAAAAGTTGTTTCATATATACGTTTTTATAACTTCCCAAGCCGCTAATTTTTTATCAAATGAAATGGTATGAAGCGGACTTGTTGATGGCAATAAATATACACCAATATTTGATTTATCTTTTAGTATTTTTTGCAAGTTTTTAAAAGATTTTCCTCCGTTACAGAAAATTGCTGAAATATTGGGATGGTTTTTTAAGAGCGTTTCAATATCATTCGCTTCTTCGTTTCTAATTTCAGAATCTAGACTGCCTTTTCTTTCGCAAGTATCGATTACATCCCATAAAGCGATTTTGTTTTTCGTTAAGATTGCTAATTTTTCAGAATAAATATTTGTAAAACTTTCATTAAAGAGTTCAAAAATTATTCTCCAAAAAGCATTTTGAGGATGCGCATAATATTCTTGCTTTTCTAAAGATTTTACGCCAGGAACAGAACCTAAAACTAAAATTTTAGATTCTTCGTCTATAATGGGAGAAAAAGATGATATTCTGCTTTCCATATTCAAATATAACTATTGAAAACTTAATGAATGTTAAATAAAAAAGATTATTCACAACCGAATACAATAATATTTAAATTTGTAACAATTAATAATTAGTTTAAATGAAAAAACTTGCGATTCTTTCTTCATTTGTAATCAGCGTTGCGGCGTTTGCACAGGGAATCAAATTTGAAGAAACACAATTTAAAAACCTTTTAGAAAAAGCAAAAAAAGAGAACAAACTTATCTTTCTAGACGCATACACCACTTGGTGCGGCCCATGTAAATTGATGGCTAAAAACATTTTCCCACAGAAAGAAGTGGGAGATTATTTCAACGCGAATTTTGTGAATGCAAAAATTGACATGGAAAAAGGTGAAGGTTTGGATATTGCTAAAAAATATGGCGTAAGGTCTTATCCTACTTACCTTTTCATCAACGGAGATGGTGAAGAAGTGCACCGTTCTTTAGGTTATACTCCAGAAGCGAAAGATTTTATCACTATCGCAAAAGATGCCAACGATCCAAGCAAAAGATTGAGCGCATTAAAAGTAAGATTTGAAAAAGGAGAATCTGACCCAGAATTTTTGAAAAACCTTGCAGGATTAACAATGTACAGTGATGCAGATTATACTGCTAAAGTTTTAGAAAGATATTTCGCAGGAAACAAAGAACTTAAAACAGAAGATGTTGGTTTGCTTTTAGGAAATATAAAAAGTACAGAAAGCCCTCTTTATAAAGTTTTTGTAGATAGAAAAGATCAATTGCTAAAATTAATTCCTGAGAAAAACTACACCGCTTTAGATAAAAACATTAAGCTAAACGGTGTAATGTCTAAAGCTTATAACAAAACTACAAAAACTTGGGATGAAGCTTATTTTTATGCTGAAACAGGAAAATTTATGACCAAAGAAGAGTCTACGAAAATTTTGACAAAAGCTAAAATGAATATGGCGGCAAGAGCAAAAGATTACAAAACTTACGAAACTCTTGCAATGGATGTTTACAAAGACTATCAAAGTTTATCTTCTGAAGAACTGAATAGCATCGCATGGAACTTCTTCGAAAATGTAAATTCAAAATCCGGTCTTGAAACAGCGGTGAAATGGGCACAAGAATCTGTAAAAAAAGATGAAAACTATGCAAATACAGATACTTTAGCTAATCTTTACAACAAAGTTGGTGACAAGAAAAATGCTAAATTGTGGGCAGAGAAATCTGTTTCTCTAGGAAAAGCAGCAGGTGAAGATACTGCAGACACAGAAAAATTATTGAAAAGCTTGTAAAACTTTCATAAGTGAATAAAAAAGTCCGGCAAAAATTTTGTCGGACTTTCCTTTTTTATTAAGAGAAAAAAAATTAAATATCTGCTCTCGAATTAAGCATTTTTTGCTCCCATTCTGGATCTTTTGGATCGAAAAACAGTCTCTTGTCAGTATTTAATCCTCTTACCACATTCATTTCTTCTTCTGAAAGTTCAAAATTGAATACATTAAAATTCTCCGCAATTCGTGAAGGTGTTACAGATTTCGGAATAACGCAGAAACCTTCCTGCAAATGCCACCTTAAAATAACCTGAGCAACAGTTTTCCCGTATTTTTCAGCAATATTTTTAAGGTTTTCATTTTCTAAAAGTCCCGCATTACCGTTTCCAAGCGGGCTCCAAGGTTGTGTAACGATATTATTTTCACGATTGTACACTTGCAATTCTTTTTGCTGGAACAAAGGATGCAATTCAATTTGATTGATAACCGGTAAAACCGTTGCATTGGCTTTTAGCTCTTCCAATTTTTCAATAGTGAAATTACAAACGCCAATTGCTTTAATTTTTCCTTCGTTGTACAATTCTTCAAGCGCCTTCCAAGCTCCTAAAAAATCTCCGAAAGGCCAATGAAGAAGATACATGTCCAAATAATCGAGTTGTAAACGATCTAAGGTTCTTTGAAATGCCGCTTTTGCCTCCTCATAACCGTGAGATTGCACCCAAAGTTTTGAAGTGATAAAAAGTTCATCTCTGCTCACACCGCATTTTTGGATTGCCGTTCCCACCGCTGTTTCGTTCTGATATATTGAGGCTGTATCAATCATCCTATACCCTACTTCAATAGCTTTTATTACAGCATCTTCACATTGTTGAAGGTCTTCCATTTGCCAAACTCCAAATCCTAAAGCGGGAATTGCAACGCCATTATTCATGGTAATGACAGGTTGACCTGTATAATTTTTGTGCATAACTTTTTGTTTTGATCGAAACAAAGGTCGGTGATTTTTTTTGTTTCTGATGTTAAAATACTTTTAAAATAAAGAGAAAATTCACAAAAAAACCAGCCTTAAAAAAGCTGGTTTTAAAATATTGTAAGTTTAAATTACTCCCACTCAATAGTTGCAGGTGGTTTGCTTGAAATATCGTAAGCTACTCTGTTGATACCTCTCACTTCGTTGATGATTCTGCTTGAAACCGTATCTAAAAACTCATAAGGAAGTCTACTCCACGTTGCAGTCATAAAATCGATGGTGTTTGCAGAACGAACTACGGCTGTGTATTCGTACGTTCTTTCGTCGCCCATTACCCCAACAGATTTTACAGGAAGTAAAACTACGAATGCCTGAGAAACTTTCTCGTACAAATCGTTTTTGTACAATTCTTCGATGAAAATATCGTCTGCTTCTTGAAGAATTCTTACTTTTTCAGCGTCTACAGCTCCTAAAACTCTGATTCCTAAACCTGGACCTGGGAATGGATGTCTGTACACCAAATGATGAGGAATTCCCAGTTCTTCTCCTACTTTTCTTACTTCGTCTTTGAAAAGCTCTCTTAATGGCTCCAACAATTCAAATTCCATGTCTTCGGGAAGACCACCAACGTTGTGGTGAGATTTGATTACTGCAGAAGGACCATTCACCGACTGACTTTCGATAACGTCTGGATAAATTGTACCTTGAGCTAAAAATTTTGCCCCTTCAATTTTATGAGATTCTTCGTCGAAAACGTAGATAAATTCGTTCCCGATAATTTTTCTTTTTGCTTCAGGATCGTCTACTCCGGCTAATTTTGTAAGGAATCTTTCTTTTGCATCCACCAATTTAATATTCATGTGGAAATGCTCTCCGTAATTATCCATCACTTTTTTGCCTTCGTCTTTTCTCAACAAACCTGTATCTACGAAAATACACGTTAATTGATCTCCGATCGCTTTGTGAATTAAAACAGCAGCAACAGAAGAATCTACCCCTCCTGAAAGACCTAAAATTACTTTTTGATCTCCTACTTTCTCACGGATTTCCTGAACTGTTTTTTCGATATAATTGGTTAGTTTCCAGTTTTTTTCTGCCTCACAAATTCCGAAAACAAAATTTTCTAGCATTTTGCCTCCTTCTTCTGTATGAGAAACTTCTGGGTGAAACTGAACGCAATAGATTTTCTTTTCTTCATTTGAAATAGAAGCGATAACACCAGATTTTGCATTTAAATCAAAACCTACAGGTAATTCTCCTACCTCATCGAAGTGGCTCATCCAAACAACAGAATTGTTGGTAACGCCTTTCAAAAGAGACGATTCTTTTACAATTTCTAAATGTGCTTTACCGTACTCTCCTTTTACACCTTTATGAACTTTACCTCCTAAAAGGTGTGCTGTAAGCTGCATTCCGTAGCAAATTCCCAAGACAGGAATTCCCTGCTCGTACAATTCTTTTTCTACTAAATGTGCGTTTTCTGCGTTTACAGAGCTTGGTCCACCAGAAAGGATAATACCTTTTGGTTGCTTTTCTAAAAGCGTTTCTAATGGTGTATTGAATGGTAAAATTTCCGAATATACGCCCATCTCACGGATTCTTCTTCCGATAAGTTGGTTGTATTGTGATCCGAAATCTAATATGATAATACCGTTATTCATTTTGATAATTTATAAATGATGATTGATGTCTTTGCGAGCGAAGTACAACGGAGTGTGGTAATCTTTCGAAATGATTTCTACATTGTTTGTCTCTTACTGCTCACAATGACTTTTTCTTGTTCTTTTTACGTGCTTCTTTCTAGCCCTGATTGCAGCGGCATCCTTTTTCTGAATTGGCTTTGTAAAAAAAAGCCCCGAAAAAAAATCAGGGCGTTATATTAAAATTTTCCGATGTCTTCTCTATAGAAGCTATAATCGAAATGTACATGGCTTGCGTCTTCGTACACTTTTTTGCGTGCTTCGTCGAAAGTAGCTCCTGTAGCAACGATATTTAAAACTCTACCGCCGTTTGAAACCACTTTGTCTCCTTTCTTCACAGCACCTGCGTATAAAAGCTGGCTGTGTTTTACTTTGTCTTCTCCAACGATTTCGAAGCCTAGCTCGATGTTTCTAGGATACCCTCCTGAACACATTACCAAGCAAACTGCTTTTTCGTCTTTGAATTTAAGCTCGATGTCTTTGCCGTCCATACAATCGTTGATTACGTCTAGAAGATTGTTTTCCATCAAAGCCATTAATACCTGAGTTTCCGGATCTCCGAATCTCATGTTGTATTCTAAAAGGTAAGTTCCTTTATTGGTAACCATCAATCCGAAGAAGATAATTCCTTTAAAGCCAAATCCTTCTGCTTTTAAACCTTTTAAAGTAGTTTCAAGAATATTTTTTTCAAAATCTGCAAAATGCTCTGCTGTGAATTCTGGGCTTGGTGCTACAGTTCCCATACCTCCTGTGTTTGGACCTGTATCTCCGTTTCCTGCTTTTTTGTAATCTTTTGCAGCAATACAAGGGAAAAGTTTGCTTCCGTTTGAGAATGCGATAATTGATGCTTCGAAACCTTCAAGGTATTCTTCAATTACCACTCTGATCCCTGCATCTCCGAAGATTCTTCTGATCATGAAATCGTGAATCGTAGCTTCTGCTTCTTCTAAAGTTTCGCAGATTACCACACCTTTTCCTCCTGCAAGACCACTCGCTTTGATTACCAAAGGATACTCCTGAGTTTGGATGTATTCTTTAGCTTCATTGTATGCATCAAATACGACTGCTTTTGCTGTTTTGATATCATAGGTCTGCATAAATTTCTTAGAGAAAGCCTTACTTCCTTCAAGACTTGCTACCTTTTGATTTGGACCGAAAACTTTAAGATCGTGCTTCTTAAATTCATCCTTCAAACCTGCAACAAGAGGTGCTTCAGGACCTACAATTGTAAGATCTATCTTTTCTTTAATTGCAAAATCTCTAAGTTCTTTAATCTCCGATAAATGGATGTTTGTTCCTATTTTGTCTGTAGAAGCGTTTCCGTTGGCAAAAAACATTTGGCTCACTCTAGAGTCTTTTTGTAGTTTCGCTGCCAAAGCAGATTCTCTTCCACCTTCACCTATGATTAATATTCTCATACTTTATTTATTATCTAAGTCTAATATTACAAATATATAATTTTGAATGCTATAAATACAATCTCAATTATATTTTTTAATTCTATTTTAATTAATGTAAAAAATGTCTAATTCCTGTAAACATCATAGGAATTTTGTGCTCATTAGCAGCTTCAATGCTGTCCTGATCTTTTACACTACCTCCTGGCTGAATAATGGCTGTGATACCTTCTTGAGCGCAGAAATCTACCACATCACGGAAAGGGAAAAACGCATCAGAAGCCAAAACCAATTCTCCAGAGTACTTTTCTTTTGCTCTTTCTATTGCTTGTTGTGTAGCCCAGATTCTGTTTACCTGACCTCCTCCGATACCGAAAGCCTGAACTCCGTTTGATACTACAATAGCATTAGATTTCACATATTTTACTACTCTCTGAGAGAATAATAATGCTTTTTTCTGCTCTTCTGTAGGCTGAGTTTCAGTTACTACTTTAATATCATCAGAGAAAATACTGTCGTTATCCTGAACCAAGATTCCACCATCAATCTTCACCCAAGTTTGTTTGTCTGAAACTGGATTTACGATTTTAATGATTCTTAAATTCTTTTTCTTTCTTAAAATTTCGATTGCTTCTTCGTCAAACTCAGGAGCCATTACGATTTCTAGGAAAGTTTTGTTTAATTCTTCTGCTGTAGCCGCATCAATTTTATAATTCATCGCTACAATACCTCCGAAGATTGATACAGGATCGCACTCGAAAGTTTTTTGATACGTTTCCAAAGCTGAAGTTCCGATTGCCACGCCACAAGGTGTAGAGTGTTTTACGGCACAACAAGCCATTTCTTCTTTAAATTCAGTCACCACTTTCCAGCAAAGATCCATATCGCGAAGGTTGTTGAAAGATAATTCTTTCCCGCCCAACTGTTCGAAATCCTTCATCGCACCGTTTTCAAAAGTAGAAACGTAGTAAGCTGCCGTTTGATGAGGGTTTTCGCCGTATCTTAAATCTGATACTTTTTTGTAAGAAGCATTTAGATACGTAGGATATTCTTCGTCTAAAAGCATTCTTGAAATCGCAGCATCATACGCTGAAGTAAGGTTGAAAACTTTACCAGCCAATTTTTTACGAGTTTCAATAAATGTATCACCGTATTGCTCCATTTCAATCTTTACAGCTGCATAATCTTCAACATCGGTAATTACCGTAACCGAATCAAAGTTTTTTGCCGCTGAACGAAGCATTGAAGGACCACCGATATCGATAAATTCTACCTTTTCATGTAAAGAAATGTTTTTGTTCACATTCTCAAAGAAAGGATAAAGATTTACGATTACCATGTCAATCAGCCCAATTCCGTGCTCTTGTACAGTGTTCATGTGTTCTTCGTTTGAACGTACTGCCAATAAACCACCATGAACTTTCGGGTGTAGCGTTTTCACTCTACCGTCCAACATTTCAGGGAAATTGGTAACCTCATCAATCTGAATAGGATTTAAACCAGCATCTTTCAAATGTTTGAACGTTCCTCCCGTAGAAATCAATTCGTAGTCTTTTGATTCCAAGAACTGTGCAAATTCAATCAAACCGCTTTTGTCAGAAACACTGATCAAAACTCTCTTTTTGCTCATCTTACTTTCAATTTTTAACTTTTTACAGCTATTCCAAACTGTAGACCGGGTCTTTCACCTCCGGTCTTATTTTTATTTTTACTTAGATTTTCTTAGTTGAAAACTTTTTTAAATCTAAATGTGTTTTTAATTTTAATTTAACAGTGTAAGAATGTAATAATCCTTTTATTGATAAATTGCTACATTACTAGACTGCTAGATTATTCAATACTTTATTTATTGCGATTGGAAAAATCTCATATTCAATATGATGAACTTTTTCGGCAACCGTTTCTGGGGTATCGTTTTCAGTAATTTCGAAAGATTTTTGAAGAATCATTTCCCCTTCATCAATCCCAGGAGTTACGAAATGTACTGTTGCCCCGCTTTCTTTTTCCTTTGCTTCAATCACTGCGTTATGAACGTGTTGTCCCCACATTCCTTTACCACCAAATTTAGGAAGCAAAGCAGGATGAATATTAATAATTTTCCCGCTCCAGTTTTCACAAAACTCAGGTTTTAGAATGGATAAAAACCCAGCCAATACAATTAAATCTGTATTTTCCGGAATCACTTTACTCAACTCTGTACTGAAGTTTTTCCCTCTCGGGATGAGAACGTGGTCTATATTATGATTTTTTGCTCTTTCAAGTCCGAAACATTCTCTGTCTGCAATTACTAATGATACTTTTGCGTTTTGGATTTCTCCGCTATCGATGGTATCAATAATTCTTTGAAGATTGGTTCCTGAACCTGAAATTAAAATGACAATGTTTTTCATAATTAATGTAACAATGTATCAGTTTAACGATGTAACAATTCTGTTATGGCTAAACTAGTACATTGTTATATAGCTACATTAAAATGTAAGATTTATTTTTTCGCTTCCTTCTGTGATTTCTCCGATAACATAGGCATCTTCAAGAAGGCTTAGTACTTTTTCAGCTTGTGCAGCGTCTACTACAACCGTCATCCCGATTCCCATGTTGAAAGTTCCGAACATTTCTTCACGAGCTACACCTCCTCTTTTTTCAAGTTCCAACATTACGCTTGGGATTTGAATGCTTGAAGCATCGATTGTAGCACACAATCCTTCCGGAATAATTCTAGGAACGTTTTCGTACAAACCACCTCCTGTAATGTGAGCAATACCTGAAACTTCTACTTCAGCGATTACTTTATGAATATCTTTAAAATATAATCTTGTAGGTACTAAAAGCGTTTCGTACAAAGGTTTTCCTTCAAATTCTTCGTTGAAATCAGGGAAAACTTTTCTTACCAAAGAAAATCCGTTTGAGTGGAATCCTGAACTTGGCAATGCTATAATTTTGTCTCCTGCTCTAATTTTAGAACCATCAATAATTTGGTCTTTTTCTACAATTCCTACACAGAAACCTGCAACATCGTAATCTCCTGGTTGGTACATTCCCGGCATTTCGGCAGTTTCACCACCAATTAATGCGCAGTTATTGTCTTTACAAGCATTTACCATTCCAAGAACGATTTCTGCAGCAATTTCAGAGTCTAGTTTTCCACAAGCTAAATAATCTAGGAAAAACAATGGTTTTGCACCGTGACAAAGAATATCGTTTGCACACATCGCAAAACAATCTACCCCGATAGAATCGTATTTTTTAGAATCTAAAGCTACTTTAAGTTTTGTACCGACACCGTCTGTTCCAGAAACCAAAACAGGATTTTTGTATCCTCCGATTTCGTAGAAAGCACCGAAGCTTCCCAAATGATTTAACACATTTGAATTGTGGGTTTCACCGACTGCTTTTTTAATCTTATCAACCGTTTTGTACCCTTCTTCTTTGTCTACTCCTGCTGATTTGTAAGTGTTGCTCATAATATTTTAGTGTAACAGTGTACCAGTGTAACAATATAACTATGTTTTGACTAAGACACTTTTTAATTTTAAATTACTTAAATAAAAAAGCCGACAATCTTGGTAGATTATCGGCCGTGATTTTATCGTTGAATTTCAGAGTGCACAATTTCCCCATTTTTGGAAAGATATTGTGTATTGCAAGCCTGAAATGTCATGTCTTTTTAATTTTTGCAAAGATATTAATTTTAACTTAATATTGCAATTCTATTTTTCAAGGATAGAATCTGCCACCGAAAGTTTCTGAATTTTCTCTTTTAATTCGCTGTTTTTCTCCTCGTTAGAAATTTTGCCTTCTTCTTTATTAAAATTATCCCCAAAGAAAGGTAACGTAAATGTTCCCACAATATTTCCGCCGTGTAAAGGGAAACGTTTTTCTGCCGCTTCCAAAACTCCCAATCCGCCTCTTCCACCTGGAGCAGTAGCCATCAACAACATCGGAACCTGATTCCAAACTTTTCTGTCTTTAATTCTTGAAGTCCAGTCGAAAACATTTTTAAATGCTGTAGAATAAGTTCCGTTGTGCTCAGAAAGAGAAATTAAAAGAGCATCTGCATTATCAATTTTCGCTGCAAAATCGTGAGCTTGTTGTGGTACACCGCTTTCTGCTTCTCTTTGGTGTTTGTAAATGGGCATTTCAAAATCGTTCATATCTACGATTTCTACTTCTGCATTTTCAACCAAAGTTGATGCGTAAGAAACTAATAATTTATTGATTGATGTTTCGGAATTACTTCCTGCTATTGCTAAAATTTTCATTGTATAATTTATATTTACTTAATTTTCAAACTACAAAAATCGCAAAAGATTTTAATACTTTAGTTATTTTAAGTTTAATTTAAAATTGCTAATAAGAATACTTAAGTTTTTAAATAAAGCTTTAATCAATGTTCGTTTTCAATCTTAATTAAAAATTTAATGCACGCTTCGACAAGCTCAGCAACCGCAAAGATTTTTTTTTTTTCAACCTGACTAAAAGCGGATAATCTTAAAAAGCTTCTGTGATTTTTGTGATTCAATTATTTTATTTCAAATAATCTGGCAATTCCATTGGAACTTCCATTAAAAGAACTTCGCTATCTTCAAGAGCTTCCAAATTGAAATTTTGCGTATCCCAAATTCCTAAACCGTCTCTTTCTCTTAGAACAGTATCTCCTACTTTTGCGCTGCCTTTCAATACAAAAAGATAAACGCCGTTTCCTTCTTTGTGGAAAGTATAATCTTTACTGTTTCCTTTAGTGAAATTTGCAATACTGAACCAAGCATCCTGATGAATCCAAACCCCATCATCTTCTTTATTTGGAGATAAAATTTGTTGAAAATCATTAATCTTCTCTCCTTCTTTTATGCTTTTCTGGTCGTACCTAGGTTCTACATTTAAGCTTCTTGGAAATACCCAAATTTGAAGAAATTTCACTTCTTCATCTTTACTTTTATTGTATTCACTGTGTTGAACCCCAGTTCCCGCACTCATTACCTGAATTTCACCTTTTCTGATAACCGCCGTTGTTCCCATAGAATCTTTGTGTTCCAAATCGCCTTCCAAAGGAATAGAAATAATCTCCATATCTTTGTGAGGATGCGTTCCAAAACCCATTCCCTGCGCAACAGTATCGTCGTTCAATACTCTTAAAACTCCGAAATTCATTCTATCTCGGTTTTGATACCCAGAAAAACTGAAAGTATGATAAGAATTTAACCAACCATGATTTGCATGGCCTCTTGAATCTGCTTTGTGATATATTGTTTTCATAACTGATGATTTACTTGTTGTTGTTTTGATGTGACAAAATTGCAAAAACAAGAAATCTCTCGCATTGATTTAGGATAAGAAAAAATCCACCGATTGGTGGATTTTAGTTGTAAATATTTAGTAAATTATTTAAAAATGTACTTGCTTAATTTCTTCCGCAACTTCTTTTGAAGTTTCGTTTTCAGATTTGATAAACATCATGGTAACGACAGCTCCAATCACCATACAAACTCCTCCCACAACAACGTAATCAATCGCCATTTTCCCGAATATATTTGAAACAATTGGTCCTCCGAAAATTCCGTTTATAATTTGCGGAATTACAATAAAAAAGTTGAAAATCCCCATGTAAACTCCCATTTTTCTTTGCGGAATAACTTCTATCAACATCGCATAAGGCATAGCCAAAATACTTGCCCAAGCAAAGCCTAAACCTATCATAGAAACCCAAAGCAAGGACGTATCTTTAATAAAATACATCGAAATTAAACCCAAACCTCCTGATAATAAAGCCAAAGCATGAGTCTGTTTTTTCCCAATAAATTTTGCAATTGGCGTTAATAAAAACGCGAAAGGAATTGCCCAAAGATTGTACATTCCGAAAAGCTTTCCTGTTAAATCTCCTGCATTATTGAACGCTTTGGAATGCGTGTCTTCTGGTGAAAGCCCAAAATGATGCGTTGCAATAGCACTTGTCGTAAAAACCCACATCGTAAATAAGGCAAACCAGGAGAAAAACTGCACAATTCCCAATCTCTTCATTTGAGTTGGAATATTCGCAAAGTCTTTGAAAATATCTGAAAATTTAGATTTCTCTTCCACCACTTCTTTTCCATCTTCAAATGAGGCAAACTCCTCAGGAGAATACTCTTTTGTCGTAAAAATGGTATACAAAATAGAAAGAATTAAAATTGCAGCTCCAATATAAAAAGCATAAATCACATTATCTGCAACAAAACCTTCAGGAGCTTCATTTGAAATAGATTTCAAATCTAAAATCCACTGCGGTAATCCAAAAGAAAAATATTTTTCTAAAACATCATTGAATATAAGATTATTTTCATGAAAATTCGCTAACCAATCTGGTAAATAAGACCCGATTACAGCGCCAATTCCGATTAGAATAGTCTGTACTGAAAAGCCCAAAGTACCTTGATGTTTCGGCAACATATCTCCTACCAAAGCACGAAACGGTTCCATCGCAACATTAATGGAAGCATCCATCATTGCCAGGAAAATTACTGCCAATAATAACACATTCGCAGCAATAAGATTCGTTACGGAGGCTGCATTGGGAAGTAAAACCAAACCAATGGCGCACAAAACTGCCCCAATCAAAAAGTAAGGTTTTCGTCTTCCTAAAGGACTCCAAGTATTGTCTCCCATGTGACCAATAATGGGCTGAACGATTAAACCAGTAATTGGTGCAACCAACCAAAACCAAGAAAGCTCATGCACATCGGCACCTAAATTTGCCAAAATTCTACTTGCATTTCCGTTTTGAAGTCCAAAAGCCATTTGAATTCCTAAAAAACCCATGCTCATGTTGATAATTTGGAGCATTGAGAGATTTGGTTTTATTTTTTTCGCCATAAATATTATAATTGATAAATGATGATTGATAAATGATTTTATCTTTTTATTATTTCAATTTCTGAATTAAAGCATCTTCAATTGGTGCTTTCACCTCAACGACTTTGTTGACCACATCGTTTGGAATAGTCATCGATAAAACATATTGCTTCACTTTCCACTGTCCGTCGATTTTTTCTACAACGCCAGAACCTCTACAGATTTTCATTTGTGTATCGAGCAACTCATCAAACCAAGCTATTTTTCCGTCTTTTGAAAAATATACATTTCGTTTTAAAGCTTTAAAATTCCATGTAGATTTTTTATCGAAATACGGTTTTGCCCAAATCATAAAAGCTTTTTTATCCCAAACTTCGGTTGCGTCAGTTCCAATAAAGGTAGATTCGTCAGCAAAATAATTGAAGTACTTTGTAAAATCTGCTTTCGCTGCGGCAACGTTGAAACCGTCGAGCATTTGTGCAATTTCAGTTTTTTCTTTTTCAAGTTTTGATTGAGCTGAAATCACTTTAAAATTCAACATCAATAATACCCAAGTAAAAAATATCGTCGTTTTTTTCATGTATTATTATTTTTAAACATAAATAAATTATATCAAAAGCTTTGTCAAAGTAACATTATTATCGCTTTAAACTTTGGCAAAGTTGTAGGTTTATTATTTTAAATCAATAACCATCGGTGTTTTTGCAGGAACCGACAAAGTATTTTGTAATGAAAATTCTCTTTCGGAGATAAAATCTTTGCCTTTAGAAAAACTTTTTAATACTTCTTCAAATCTTTTTAAATCTAATATTTCAGTTTTATCACTGTTGTTTAAAACTACCATTACGGTTTCTTTTTCGTTGTATCTAAAATACACAAAAACATTGTTTTGAGGAACGAAATTTTTCGTTTTTCCGGTATGAATTACTTCTTTATTTCTTCTCCAATTCAACAATTTTCGAGTAAAATCGTAAAATTCTTTCTGTTCTGAAGTTTGTTTTGAAGGAATAAATGCGTTTTGAGTATCATTTTTCCAACCTCCAGGGAAGTCTCTTCTGATATCTGCGTCGCCACCTTTATTTTTGTCGCCACGCATTCCAATTTCAGAGCCGTAATAAATCTGCGGAATTCCACGAACGGTAGAAATTAAAGTTAATGCCAATTGATATGCTTTTGGGTCACCTTTAAAGATTTCGTTCCATCTTTCTGTGTCATGATTTTCAAAAAACACCAAAAGATTGTTGATGTCTTTATATAAAAAATCGTTTGTAAAACTGTTGTAAACTCTATTCCAACCCGTATCCCAACCTTCTTTTTCTTGAATCGCTTTTGGCAATTCGCCATACAAAGGAAAATCCATCACCGAAGGTAAATACGAATTGAAATTCGCAGCTTCTCCTGTTTTAGAATCTTTTTGCCAAGCCGAAATATGAGCAGCGTTACTCAACCAAGTTTCACCAACAATATTGAATTTTGGGTACTCGTCTGTAATTGCTTTTGCCCATTTCGCCATCGCTTCTTTATCGTTGTAAGGGTATGTATCGACACGGAAACCGCCTAATTCAGCATATTCAATCCACCAAATTGCATTTTGTGTAAGATATTTCAACACCAAAGGATTGCTTTGATTAATATCGGGCATCGTCGTATCAAACCAGCCATCTAAAGCCAATTTTTTATCAATTTCTGCCGCATTTGTATCAAATTGTGAAGAAATTTTGTAATTGGAACGCTTAAAACCATTTTCTCCATCCGCAAACCAATGCACCCAATCTTTTGTCGGCAAATCCTTAATTAACCAATGAGAAATTCCCCAGTGGTTGGTTACATAATCCATCACCAACATCATATTTCTTTGGTTTAGCTTTTGCGAAAGCTCTTTATACTCTTCGTTGGTTCCGTATCTAACATCAATTTTATACAGGTCTGTTTGTGCATATCCATGATAAGAATATACTTTTTCGTTGTCTTGATTAACGGGGGTAAGCCAAATTGCAGTTGCCCCTAAACCTTGAAGATAATCGAGATTATTGATAATTCCGCGTAAATCTCCTCCGTGGCGACCTCCAGGTAAGTTTTTGTTTGCTTTTTCGGTAAGGTCGGGTTGCGAATCGTTTTTTTCGTCTCCATTCGCGAAGCGATCCGGCATGATGAGATACATTACATCTTTGGAAGTATACGAATTTCGATTGGCAGAATTGGGTTTTCTTTCCTTCAATTCATACGTGTAAGAACCTAGTTTTTTCTTTCCGTTTTTAATGTTGATTGAAAACTTAGAAACATTAATTTCATTAGTATTCAGCGTTACAAAAAGATAATTGGGGTTTTCAACTTTCTGTAGGTCTTTAATTTTTATACCATCAGAAATTTCGATTTCGTTTTTGGCAATATCTTTTCCATACACCAAAAGTTGAAGTTCAGGATTTTTCATTCCTTTCCACCAAAAAGCGGGTTCTACTTTATCTAAAGGTTTTTGTGAAAAGGCTAACGAAGCTGCAGACAGCGCTGCAATTGCATATAAATTTTTCATAATCTTTTTCTTTGTTTAAGAGCCGGTTTATATACTATGGTTTTTCAGCACAAATTAAGAATTTTAACACTTATTCTATTTTTAATTCCTTGTTCTTTTGCCTTGAAGCAAAATAACCAAAAATTCAAGACTTGGAAACTCGGCTAAAATTTTGAAAAAATTTCTAAAATCTCCAAAACTCGGGCGGAAATAAAAATTCGACATCTAACAAAATTTTTGCCGCCACTCAAACAATGGAGATTTTTTAACGGAATTTTTTCAAAATTTTTTAACGCCTCCGTTTCCTAAGTCAAAACAATGATTTTATAAAATGAAGATAAGCCTGTTTTTAATCAATTTCAAAAAAAATCCTTAAAGGTTTCCCTCTAAGGATTTTCTAAAAATTTTAAAGGTTGGAAAACTATTTAATCGGCTTTACCGAAATAGCATAACCACCACTTCTTGCTAAATGTACAGGCAATTTTGTTTTGCTTGTAATTGTCTTTTTATAAATGTGATAAGACTGAGGATTGTTTACATAATCTGCATCTTTACCATCTTCATAAATTGTAGCTTCATACTTTTTACCTTTTTCAAGGAAAGAAAAATCTACAGTATAATCTAAGGCTTTTTCGTCTGTAATACCGCCCACGAACCAATTTTCTGAACCTTTAGCTTTTCTAGCAGTATGAATATATTCTCCAGGTTCCGCAGATAAGATTTTAGTATCGTCCCAATCTGCAGCTACATCTTTAATAAACTGGAAAGCATCCATGTGTTTTGCATAGTTTTCAGGTAAATCTGCAGCCATCTGAATTGGCATATACATTACCACATACAGTGCCAATTGTTTTGCCAACGTTGTTTTTACAAAACGAGTATCTCCAGGGAAATAATAATCTAGTTTTGTTTGGAAAATTCCTGGAGTATAATCCATCGGCCCACCCATCCATCTTGTAAATGGAAGAATAGTATGATGATCTGGATTATTACCACCAAATGCATCATATTCTGTTCCTCTTGCTGCTTCTGCTGAAATATAGTTTGGATAGGTTCTGCTTTCACCCGTTGGTCTTACGGATTCGTGAGAGTTTACCATTACTTTATACTCATTTGCTTTTTCTGCAATTCTGTAGTAATGATTAATCATCCATTGAGAATAATGATGTTCTCCTCTTGGAATGATATCTCCAACATATCCTGTTTTCACAGCATCATATCCGTATTTGTTCATCAATTGGAATGCTTTGTCTGCAAATCTTTCGTAATTGGTTGCCGAACCAGAAGTTTCGTGGTGCATGATTAACTTAATTCCTTTAGAATGAGCGTATTCATTCAACATTTTGATGTCGAAATCTGGGTAAGGAGTCTGGAAATCAAAAACATATTCTTTAGAATGTCCAAACCAATCTTCCCATCCGATGTTCCAACCTTCGATAAGAAGTCCTTCAAAACCATTTGCAGCAGCAAAATCGATGTATTCTTTTACTTTAGTGTTGTTTGCACCATGTTTTCCGTTTGGCGTTAATTTACTGAAATCTGTTGTATCTAAATGTACATTAGATTCTGGTTGTCCGTATGCCCATTGAGATTTTCCGATAATCATTTCCCACCAAACTCCCATGTATTTTGTTGCATGAATGTAAGAGGTATCAGTATATTTAGTGGGCTCGTTCAGGTTGAACAACATTTTAGAATCCATCACTTCTTCTGCTTTTGGCGAAACAATTACAGTTCTCCAAGGTGTTGTTGCCGAAGTTTGCATATACCCTTTTGCACCTTGTCTATCTGCAGTAAGGTGAGTTTTTAGCTTAAAATTATTCGCATCTACCTCAAGGTGAGAAGCGGGATAATCTAAAACTGCTGCTTCTGCAACGTTAATGTAAAGAGGAGTTTTTCCCTCTACTTTCAACATCAAAGGCGACTGTACTGCATTTTTAATTAAAGTTTGAGAGGCATTTGCATCTGCCGCTTTTGGCCATCTTGCTGGGATTTCAGAAACTTTTGTTTCCTGGAATTGATATTCTTGAGAATCATAATCTGCAACAATCCACCAAGCTTTCATATCGGTAGGAAAATCGAATTCTGAATCTTCTTCGCGAATTACAAAGTAGTTCAAATTTTTCTGCTGTGGAAACTCGTATCTGAATCCTAAACCATCATTAAACAAACGAAATTTAATAATGATATTTCTATCTGTTGCCGCTTGGTTGAGGGTAACCGCAAGCTCGTTGTAATGGTTTATGTAATTTTTTTTCTCTCCCAAAACAGGTTGCCATGTTTCGTTTTTGGAGTCTCTCTTTTCGTCGGTCTTTGTGAAACCGTTGTTAAGATCAAATTTTGCATCTTCAGCTTTCGCGATTTCCGAAGCAAATTTGATAGATGTGTCTTTAAATAATCTCAATCCTAATTTTGAATCTTCAAGTACTGTTTTACCATCATATTTTAAATTGTAAAAAGGAACTCCATTCTTCAGTTGAAAATTCATTTCAAATTTTCCGTCTGGAGATTTTAGAGATTGTGCATTCAATCCTGCAAACATCATGGATAGCAAAGCTACTCCAGTTGTAATTTTCTTCATAATGATTATTTATAAGCTTTAAAAATAAAAAAACTGTTGCCAAAAAGCAACAGTTTTAATGTATGATTACTTTTATAGTTTAGTAACAGTAAGTTTATAATTCGCTGAATTATGTAAATCTAATTCTATTTTATAATTACCTGAAACTGCAACTTTGTAACTTGAGTCGCCTGTAACCGTTCCTTCAGTACTTAGATAGGTAACCACTCCTGTTCCAGAAGTAAGAGTTTGATCTGCACTTGCTGGCTGAAACTTCATTGCCAAATCGTCATTAGCTCTGAATTTAAATACTCCAGAAGCACTAAGTGCAATTGAATTAATAACAAAAGTCTTTGTTGTAGGATTGTAAACAAAATCTGTATCGGATCCCCAACCTGTCGGTGTAGCATCTCCAATTACCCCGAAGTTTGCCAGAACTGCAGAATATGTATTTGCAGACCAGTCAGCTTTTAAATAATAAGTACCAACTGCTGCAGCTTTAATATTTTGCTCGCCTGTTTCTACAAGCTTACCTGTAAAAGTTCCATCATCGCCTTTGTCTCCTGCCCAATCTTGATTGATTGTAAATTTGTATTCACTATTTGCATTTGTAACATAGATAAAACCTCTATACTTATTATCTTTTTCAGGAGAAAATAAATTTGGGGAAATAGCAGGAGTCCAGTCTTGATACCCAGCTGCACCTGCATATCCTCCCGGTACATTTATTTTTGGATATATCAAATCTGGATTAGGTGCATAACCTGTAATATTAATTTTGATAATATTCGAATAAAATGCTGTTACGCTATTTGCATTTGATTTCAATCTTGCTTCAATAACCTTTACAGAATTAGGTGCAATATTTAGAGAAGCAAGAATATTATTCATCTGAAGATGAGTAAGTGAAAATGTTTTACTTTCCATAGAAACTTCTTCCGTTTCACTTGGTGAAAAGTTTGATCCTTCTAATGCAAATTCAACAGAATTAGAAAATGCAATATTTGGACTAAATGTTGGATTAGTATAAGTAAATGTTAATGCAGCTTGATCAGCAATAGTTTCATCTAATACAACAGATGTTTTATTAACAGCTAAAGTACTCGGATTGGTATTATTAAGGACTAATTTTTCATCTTCTCCTTCACAAGAAAATATAAAAAAAGATATTAATCCTAAAACGATAATTTTAAATATATTTTTCATTCTAATGTTTATTTAATCTTAATATCCAGTATTTTGTGTAAGATTTGGGTTTGCTTGAAGTGCAGATGCAGGGATTGGAAATACTTTATAGTTATCTGAAATTGAAGTACCTCCTACTACACCTCCTTTCCATGGCCATAAATAACTTGATCCAGTAAATTTTCCAAATCTAATTAAATCCTGTCTTCTAACTCCTTCAAGACCAAACTCACGACCTCTTTCATCAAGAATATTTTGAAGTGTTAGAGTTGGTAATGATGATGCATTAGACCTTGTTCTTACTAAATTTACATAGGTAAGACCTTGAGCTGTATTTACAGTTGTAGCTCCTCTAAGAGCACATTCCGCATAAATAAGATATGTATCTGCTAACCTAAATAATGGGAAATCTGTAGAAGAAAATGATATAACTCCTCCCGTTCCGTCTGTATTCTTGTTTGAAAACTTAATTGAAGGATAGCCATCTGTCCACTCCTTATAATCGCTCATTTCGAAATTATGTCCT
Source organism: Chryseobacterium sp. HNCC26DJ239 (assembly GCF_057180445.1). Classification (NCBI taxonomy): domain Bacteria; kingdom Pseudomonadati; phylum Bacteroidota; class Flavobacteriia; order Flavobacteriales; family Weeksellaceae; genus Chryseobacterium; species Chryseobacterium sp. HNCC26DJ239. Next base: position 482,218 of record NZ_JBXUGJ010000002.1, on the reverse strand, counting down.
GTCAACCAAAATTGTTGAGCGCGAACGTCAGTACTTGCAGCTAATCCCGAAGCGTTTGAAGCAAACAACCCATACCAAGCTTTTGTTGCTCTATGACCTCCCCAACCTTCTGCGGCTCCATAGGTTGCTAATGTCATTGTTGTAGAATTCAGACTACCATTCACAATATATGTTGTATTGCCATAACTCTGTGATGAAACAGCATCAGCAATTAAAGGAAAGATGATTTCTTTCGACAAATTATTATCTGCTCTGAAATTTTTCACAAAATTAGATTCTAGTTGATAAGTCCCAGAATTAATAACTTTCGTAGCATAAGTTCCTGCATCATTATATCTTGCAGTTCCTGTATAAACTTCAGCATTAAGATAAAGTTTTGCCAACAACATTTGTACTACAGCCTGATTTGCTCTGCCGTAAGTATTAGAAGTAGCTATCTTAAATTCAATATCTTTTAATTCACTTTCTACAAAATTAAATAACTCTGTTCTTGAAGCTTGAGGAAGAGGAGTTGCAGAACCATATGTTTCATCATTAACCAAAGGCCCTTTACCGAAAAAGTCAATAAGATAATAGTAAGAAAGTGCTCTTAAAAACCTTAGTTCACTAATGTATTGATCCTCATTAGCAACATCTACTTTATCTTTTAGAATAAGGATAAGGTTGGTTGTTTGAGGAATTGTATAATAAATTCTGTCATAAACATATTTGAAAAACTTATTATTAGAATTCCATCCAGTCGTAGTTGTTAATTGATCTAGCCCATTATCCCCCCAACGATTCTTCATACCATCTGCAGTAAAATCATTTAAATTTACTAAACCTCTAATAAAAGGGGACTCACCAGCATTTGCTCCAGCAATGTCTGAATCTCCAGGACCGGAAACACTCGATAAGGCAAAAGTTGAGTACATTCTTGAAAGAAGACCTTCTACAGCATTAGGATCCCTTACCAAAAGTTCTTCTAATGTAAGTTCGTATTTTGGCTCTGTATCTAAATCATTTGTACATGAAGCAAAAAACAATCCTGCCACTGCCAATAAACTATATATTTTTGTTCTTTTCATTGTAATTAAAATTAAAAATTGAAATTAAAACCAACTGTATAAATTCTTGGTCTTGGATAAAAATTGCTATCAACACCTCCAAAATTCTCCGGATCCTGCCCTTTGTATTTTGTTATAATAAAGGCATTATTTACCGAACCATAAACTCTAAAATCTAGTTTATTTCCAAATATTTTTTCAAAATTATAACCTATAGTAATATTATCTAATCTTAGGAAAGAAGCATCATGAAGAAAATAATCAGAGAAAAACATATTGTCTGTTGGTTGAACTAAATTCGACGAATATCTTCCATTAGAAAAATCAAGGGCATTGTTTAAATGCTCAGAATTTGAAGGTTTTACTTGGTTTATAAAACCTTGAGCTACATGTCTTCCGTCATACACTTTACCTCCAATCTGACCTCTCAAGTTAGCTGTTAAATCCCATTTTTTATAATTCAATGAAGTTCCGAAGCCATAAGTAAAGTTAGGTACAATTTGAGCATCATAACGATCTTCATTCGTAATTACACCATCACCGTTTCTATCTACAAAAGTATCAGCAATAGGGTTTCCATTCTGATCATACACTTGTTGGAAAACCCAAGCAGAATAAGGCTGTAAACCTACAACATGATAAGCAATTTTAACACCCGTTCCTACAGGTAAATCTCCACCTGCCGAAATTCTGTCGTAATATTTGAGCTCAAGAATTTCTCCTTTGTTGTATGAAAAGTTTCCAAAAACATTCCAATTAACATTTTCACTTTTTATAGCATTTACATTTAGATTCATTTCAACTCCTCGGTTTCTCAAAGAACCAACGTTATCCGAAAATTCATTTGTTAAACCTTGTCCAGGTGGAACTGGAGCTTTCAACAACAAATCCGTAGATTTTCTATCATAAAAATCGATTGAACCAGAAATTCTTCCTCCTCCAAATAAACTAAAATCAAAACCAGCATTCCAACTAGTTGTTGTCTCCCATTTAAGATTTTGATTAAAAGCTAGCGCAGAGTAAATATTATACCCTGGAAGATACTGAGCGTTCTCAGATCCTAGAGAAAATAAAGGTCTTGAAGGATAAAAACCTCCTGCAATTTGTGTAATATCTTGCTGTCCGGTTTGCCCCCAACCAATTCTTAATTTTAATTCTTTTACAAAAGAAGAGTTTTTCAAGAATTCTTCTTCTTGCATTTTCCATGCAAAAGCTGCCGAAGGAAAATATCCCCATTGATTATCAAATCCGCTAAATAAAGATGAAGCATCAGCTCTAAAAGAAGCCGTAAATAAATACTTATTTCTAATATCAATATTAGTTCTTGCAAAAAAAGACTGCAAATTCAAATGATTAAAATATCCAAATGTTGGATTTGCTCTGTTAGGTTGAGGAATACGAATTCCACTACCGGTAGGATCTGCATAGAACTGCTCCTTATTACCATCATACCTAAAATCTTGATAGGTGTAGCCTCCTTGAATCAAAAAATTAGTAAAAAAATCATTTATTTTTTTATTATAAACCAAATAAGCATCTAAATTCTTATTGTTAGTAAATTGATTTTCTGCATATGCTAATCCCGGGTTATAGATAATGTCATTTAGAGAATTGTATACAAGATTAATCACAGAGTTCCTTGCGTTCTGATCATAAGTTTCTCTAATTTTTGTTCTAGAAGATTCCATTCCCAAATTCACTACCGCTCTTAAATCAGGTAAGAAATGAAATTTGTAATCAAGCTCCATATTACCCAAAAACCTCATTGTGTTCTCTGGGCGTTGTCTCTGTTCAAGCAACGCTAACGGGTTCGAATCGTAAGTTAAATTATATTTCCCTGAACCATCCACATAATAGTTTTGATAATATCCACCAAAATAATTAGGTCCATTTTGCCCCCAAACGTCACTACTGTATACTGGCAATGTAGGATTTCTAGATAATGCAGATCCAATAGCTCCTGAAGCATCGACCGTATTTTTATCTACTTTAAACCCTTTAGCATTAATATCAACCTTTAAATGTTTATCAAAAAAAGTGGGTGTTAAACGTAGATTTGCAGAATATCTTTCTAAATCATCATTACGTACAACTCCTTCCGTTCTATTATAACCTAATGAAAGTCTCACTGGTAACTTTTTAAACAAGTTTCCTGATGCACTAAAATTATTATCACTAGACACAGAAGTACGATACACAACATCTTGCCAATTAGTATCGTAAACTTGCCCCATAACAGTAGGATTTGTTGGACTTCCACCTACTCCTAATTTCCAAACATCATTTGGAAAATAGCTCTTAACAAAATCTACAAATTGAGCAGAATCCATTACATCAATATACTTGGTAACCTCTCCCACAGAGACATTTGTATTAAAACTCATTTTAAGTCTTCCTCCTCCTGACTTTGTTTTAATCAAAATAACACCATTTGAAGCTCTTGCTCCATAAATAGCAGTTGCTGATGCATCCTTAAGAATCGAAAATGATTCAATATCATTGGGATTAACCAATGCTAATGGATTTTGGATCCCTGCCGGATTTGTTGAATCTAAAGGAACACCATCAATTACAATTAAGGGATTGTTAGATGCACTCAGCGAAGAACCTCCTCTAATTCTAATATTTGGAGCCGAATCCGGAGAACCTCCACTATTTGTAATTCTCACACCTGGTGCTTTACCTTGAATTAATTGATCAGCTGATACAATAGCACCTTTATTAAAGTCTTTCTCCGTAACCGCAGTTACAGAACCTGTAAGATCAGACTTCTTTTTAGCACCAAACCCAATAAGGACAACTTCTTCAATCTTTTTTTCCTTCGCAGTAGAATCCTGCTTTTGCCCGAACATTACTGAACTCGCCAATAAAAAAGCCGGAGCAATTTTTAATACCGTTGTAAAATTTTTCACAATATTATCTTTTATATAGTTTCTATTCTTTGCTGTAACTCAGCACTGCAATTTATAAAAAAAACTAACACTTGTTAATATTTATTAATTATTTATTAATTTTTTCTATATTAAACCTTAATTTTTTCACAATTAATTAATAATTAATAACTTAACATGAATTATTCATAGCATAATACCGTTGTTAGATGTCTAAAAAATCAAACAAGCGTTTAACAAAATGAATATTTATAAGGTGAATTATATGACAAGCCTCCCACAAAATCATTTCTTACAGTTTAGATAAATTATAATTATCTTTGCATATCTAAAATTTTAATACCTATAATGTCAAATAAAAAATTGATCACGGCAGCATTGCCTTATGCAAATGGACCGGTTCATATAGGGCATTTGGCGGGAGTTTATATCCCTGCAGATGTCTATGCAAGATTTCAGAGAAGATTAGGAAAAGATGTCGCGTTTATCTGCGGTTCTGATGAGCACGGAATTCCCATTACCATTAGAGCAAAAAAAGAAGGAGTAACGCCGCAAGATATCGTTGATAAATATCACGAAATCATTAAAAAGTCTTTCGCAGATTTAGGAATTTCTTTCGACGAATATTCCAGAACTACTTCTAAAAACCATTACGAAACTAGCCAAGATTTCTTCAAAGTTTTGTATGAAAAAGGAAAATTTACCGAAGAAATGTCTGAGCAATATTTCGATGAGCAAGCTTCTGAATTCCTTGCAGACAGATATATTGTAGGAACTTGCCCAAACTGTGGCAACGACAATGCATACGGAGACCAGTGTGAAAAATGCGGGTCTACTCTTTCACCGTCAGAATTGATTAATCCAAAATCGATGTTGAGCGGAAATGTTCCTATCCTAAAAGAAACAAAAAACTGGTATTTACCTTTAAATGAATACGAAGATTTCCTTAATGAATGGATTATTGAAGGACATAAAGACGATTGGAAAACCAATGTTTACGGACAAGTAAAATCTTGGCTGAACGACGGTTTGAAACCTCGTGCAATGACTAGAGATTTGAATTGGGGAGTTCCGGTTCCGCTTCCTGGAGCAGAGGGAAAAGTACTTTATGTATGGTTCGACGCACCAATTGGTTACATTTCTTTCACCAAAGAATGGGCAGAGAAAAACGGTAAAAACTGGAAAGATTACTGGCAAAGCGAAGAATCAGATTTGGTGCACTTTATCGGGAAAGACAATATTGTATTCCATTGTATTATTTTCCCTTCGATGATGAAAGCTCATGGCGACTACATTATGCCTAAAAATGTACCTGCTTTTGAATTCTTAAACCTTGAAAATGATAAAATTTCAACATCAAGAAACTGGGCAGTTTGGGCACACGAATATGTGGAAGATTTCCCTGGGCAACAAGATGTTTTGAGATACGCTCTTCTTTCGTCTGCACCAGAAACAAAGGATAATAACTTTACTTGGAAGGATTTTCAAACGAAAAACAACTCAGAATTGGTTGGAATTTTCGGAAACTTCATCAACAGAGTTGCGGTTTTAATTCATAAATATTATGATGGCGTTATTCCGCAAGGTGATGTAAATGCTCCTGAATTAAACGAAATCAACAAAGCAGCAAAAGAAGTTGCAGGATTCTTAGAAAATTATGAATTCAGAAATTCTTTAACCGCTTTAATGAATTTAGCACGTTTCGGAAACCAATATCTTCAAACAGAAGAGCCTTGGAAAACCATTAAAGACAACCCAGAAAAAGCAGCACATTCTTTATTTGTTGGAGCTCAGATTGCCGTAGCTTTAGCGCAATTATGTGAACCGTTCATGCCTTTCAGTTCAGAAAAACTTTTAACCATGTTTAATGTTGAAAAATCTGATTGGAGCAAGGTAGAAAATACTTCAGTTCTAGTGGAAACTGGTCACAAAATCAACGAAACGTCTCTTCTTTTCTCAAAAATTGAAGACAGCGTAATTGAAGAGCAAATCCAAAAACTGGAGAATACAAAACAAAACAATAAAAAAACAAATCCTAACGCAAACCCTATGAAAGAAGAAATCACTTTTGATGATTTTACTAAAATCGACTTGAGAACAGCAACTATTCTTGAAGCTGAAAAAGTAGAAAAAGCAGATAAACTTTTAAAACTTACGGTAGACACTGGTGTTGATGTAAGAACGGTAGTTTCTGGGATTGCAGAGAGCTTTACTCCTGAAGAAGTTGTTGGGAAACAAGTGATGATTTTGTTAAACTTAGCTCCAAGAAAAATTAGAGGAATTGAGTCTCAAGGTATGCTTTTATTAACAACAAAACCAGACGGGAAATTATCTTTCGTAACACCAGAAGACAGCAATGTGGAGAACGGTATTGAGATTGGATAAGTTTTCAGCGCTTTAAATAAACGATAAAACCACATGAATTTCATGTGGTTTTGTTATTTACCTGTCATTACTAGGAATGAAGTAATCTCAATTAATAGCAATGTTTAAATTCTTCAATAACTTAATGATAAAAAATTGAAACATTAAGATTTATATTAAGTTGCTAAGATTATTAAGAAATTGCTTCGTCGCTTCGCTCATCGCAATGACATACACTTTATTTCTTAGTTAATCTCGCCAAATAAGAATCTTCTTCCTGCAAGATTTTTTCTATTTTGAAACCATTATTTTCTGAGGCATTTTTCAAGGTATTAAAATCTAAATACAGCCATTTTATTGGGTCTTCAGACTCTCCTTTATAATGCACAATATAATCGAGTTCTCCATAATATCCTTCTGCAGGAATGTAAACACCACCGTCTTCATCTTCATCAAACATATAGAGAATATCGGTGCTATCGATTAAAACTTGTCCGTTTTCATTTAATAATGAATGTAATTTTTTCAAATAAATATCAATCACTTTTAAACTTTGGAAAATCCCAGTCCCATTCATCAAAAGTAAAATCGTATCGTAGTTTTCCCCAGAAAAAGTAAGCATATTTTCCGCTACCGCACTGCGAATTCCCCTCAATTGACAAACCTCAACAGATTTGGGAGAAATATCCAAAGCGATAACCTCCAAATTCCTTTCATTTTGAAGATACAATGCATGAGAACCCGCTCCTGCTCCAATATCTAGCGTTTTTCCTTTCGATAATTCTAGCGCTTTACGTTCGATATTATTCATCTCGTCAAAGTTTCTGAAAAGATAGGCAACAGGAAGTTCATCAAGCTCAGAAATAGAAGTTTCGGTCTGTAAGTCTTCTGGGTTTTCATGATGATAAAAATCCCAAATCGCTTTACCCATTAAGTCTTTCATAGTGGTAATTGTGGTGCAAAGATAAAGGTTTTAAGAATAATAACTTTCAAAGTAAAGAGCAACAAAACCCAAACAACTCATCTTCAAAACCTTAAGGATTTTACTTTACAAAAATAAAGAAAGTCTTTTCCGATTACAAAAAATGATTATTTTAGCTTTCACCAAATTGAAACTATGAGAAAGATAGATTTGCTGTTTGCAGAATACGCCGAAAGTCACAGAAATTCTACCAACAAACTGATTCACTGGTTTTGTGTGCCACTTATTTTTTGGACGATTCTAGGGTTTATTTCTTACATTCCTACACCGAATATTTACCTAAAATATTTTGGATTTTTAAGCATTGCAAGTTTTATTGCAATATGCTTGGTTACTGTATTTTACTTTAGATTATCTTGGCGAATTGCTGTAATCATGATTTTCGTAATGCTTCTTATGGAACATTTTGTTTCTTATGCCAATGTAAAATTGGGAACACAATCTTGGATTCTCTTTCTTTCAGTTTTTGTCATCACCTGGATTTTACAATTTGTGGGACACAAAATTGAGGGCAAAAAACCTTCTTTTTTAAAAGATTTGCAGTTTCTTTTGATTGGACCGATTTGGCTTCTAAGTTTCGTTTTGAAAAAAGCTGGAATTCGATATTAAACAGTTTTTATTTCAATAATTTTAGCAGTTTTCTGCTCCATCACCAACATTTTAGCGAAGTAAAAAATCAATTATCCAATGCATACACCGCAAAACTTGCCAACCAATGGTCGCCTCCATAATTCCCTTTAAATAAAAGCGGAAGACCGTTGTTTAAAAACATATTGGCTTTCGTTTCAAAGTCTTTTTTCCAACGATGATTTTCGGGTAAAGATTTTGAAATTCCTTTCATACACCACGCTCTCGTAAAGGAAAGACCAACTAAATGTACAGTTTGATAATCATTTAAATCACTCACCACCGGAACTTGAGAAATATTTTCAATACTTTTCTTTTCATAAAAAGCATCCAACCATTTTACAAATTCTTTTTGAGGCAAAACTCGGCGCATCAAATCTGCAATTTCCAAACTTGGCGAGAAAAAATCTGAACCATCTGGCTCTAAATAAGCCGGAGTTTTGGTATTGTTTAGGTAAAAATATTTCGCTTTTTCTACTAATTCTTTTTCAAAAACTTTATCGCCATTAGCTCTTGCCCAATCTAATGCAAAAACCATCGCAAAGGCGGTATTTGGATGAACTCCCGTTCTGTTTGGATAGGTCTGTTTCGGAAGATAGGCTTTCCAAGAACTCAAAATTTTGTCGCTTAAAGGCTTTAAATTCTGATGCCAAATTTTAGCTTTCGGAGTGTTCCAAGTTGCCAATTCTTGGTCTAATTTTAAAAGCCAAGCCCAACCGTAGGTTCGCTCAAACGTTGTTGTTAACTGATATTTTGAAAAATAATCTGCTTCTGTCTGTAATCTTTCTTTTTGAAAAGATTCATCTAAAATCTGTTCAATTTCTTTTGAAACCGATAAATTAGGTTTTGTTTTTAAAAGTCGCACCAACATCCAATGTCCATGAACAGAGCTATGCCAATCGAAACAGCCATAAAAACTAGGATGTAGTTCTTTCGGGCTCAACGGTACTTCATTAGAATTATTAATGATATGTGCTGTTTTATTCGGGTATTCTTGATTGATACAATGTAGTGGCTTTTCAGAAAGCTTCACCGCCATTTCGTCGGTAAGTGTTGGCGTTTCTTGTGCAAATAAAAAATTTGTTAGAAATCCTAAAAGAGCAAGACTTTTTTTCATTCTTTAAAAATAAAAAAGAAATATTTAAATTTTAGTATAATATTTGATAATCTTTTGAAAACTTTTATATGAAAAATATATTTATCGCTCTTTCTTTTTTCTCTTTTATTTATTCCTGTAAAAAACAAGTAGCTTCCGAAGACAAAATAATGGAAGTTAACCTAGAAAATATTGAATTGGCAGAGCCTGCTGCAGCTTCAATAAGTGATAAAAAAATAGACGCAAATATTAAATTTGAAAATCCCAACAAAACAATCGACAAAAAAATCATTAAAAATGGGGAAATGACGGTTCAAGTTGGAGACATTAACAAGACTCGAACTCAAGTTTTAAAAATCATTGAAGAAAATAAAGCATATATCCAAGCAGAAGGATTTAGAAATATTGATCAATCCGATAATCTACGAATGACGATTAGAGTTCCACATCAAAATTTTGAAAAACTGGTGAATTCTTTTTCAGACGGAATGGGTTCAGTAATTTCGAAAAGTATTTCTTCCGACGATGTCACAGAAGAATACAGCGATGTTTCAATAAAATTAGCCAACAAAAAAATTTATCTTGAGAAGTATCGAGACATGCTGAAAAGCGCCAAAACCACGAAAGATATGCTTGAAATTCAAGAAAACATTCGTGAATTGGAAGACGAAATTGATATTTCTGAACGACGACTTAAATTTATTGACGACCGAGTGCAATACAGCAGTTTAGACCTTACTATTTTCAAAGAAAAAGTAAGAAGTTCCACCACTTCAAAAATAGGTTTTGGAAGCCGTTTTGGAGATTCAATAACTGAAGGTTGGAACAGTTTTGTAGGCTTTATTCTTGGCATTATTTCGTTCTGGCCCTTTCTACTTTTCATCCCAGTAATTTTATTTTTATGGAAGAAATGGAAACTTCGAAAACAAGCCAAGAAAAACAACGAAAAATATTAGAAATCAACTATTTACCTAAAACAAATACAGCCGGAATTTTATGAAGTTCCGGTTTTTGTTTTTGCCATTCTTTAATGGTTTTTGTTTTGATAAATTCAGTTTCTGGATCGTTAATATTTGCGGCGATACACAGTTTTGTATTCGGCGATAAAAATTTAGTTAAATCTTCAAAAAGTTGGTTATTTCTGTACGGAGTTTCCATAAAAATCTGTGAATATCCTGTTTTCTGAACCAAATTTTCAAGCTGAAGAATCTGCTTTTTCTTTTCACTTTTATCTATAGGCAAATATCCGTTAAACGTAAATTCTTGTCCGTTAAAACCACTCGAAATTAATGCTAAAATAATCGAAGACGGCCCTGAAATTGGCACTACTTTTATATTTCTCTCATGGCACCATTTCACCATTAAATTTCCCGGATCTGCAATACACGGCAAACCAGCCTCTGAAAGCAAACCAAAATCTTGACCTTTCAGCATCAACTCTTGCGCTTCTTTCACATCTGCATTTTCTGTGTATTTATCGAGTAAAAACAGTTTTAAATCTGCCTGTTTTTTCTCTGGCGCAAAAAACTTCACCACTTTTCTGGCTGTCTTTTCGTTTTCCACAAAGAAATAATCAGTTTGCATAATGTAATCTTTAATTACCGGAGCAAAATGAGTGATCGATGTATTTTCTGAGAGATAAGCTGGGATTAAAAAAAGCATGGTTTGAGGTTAAGGTTAAGGTTAAGGTTGAGTTTGAATCAATTGTTTTGAAATAATTTCACAGGCTTCATCAATTTGTTTAAAAACTTGATCAAAACCTTCTGCTCCGCTCCAATAAGGATCCGGAACTTCCGCAGGAAATTGATTGAGATGTAAATCTTGCATCAATAAAGAGATTTTTTTTCTCTGCTCGTCTGTTATAGCAATCGAAAGTACATCGCGAAGATTATTTTTATCCATACAGAAAATTCTATCGAAAATATCTAAATCTTTTGCTGTAATTGGTCTTGATTTTTGGTTTGAAATATCTAAACCGTATTTTCTTGCCACTTCTATCGATCTTTTGTCGGGTTTGCTTCCTTCGTGCATATCGATGGTTCCGGCTGAATCTACCTCAAAGCTTTGAGGTAGTTTAGACTTCATTATTCCTTCCGCAAGCGGACTTCTGCAAATATTGCCGAGGCAAACCATTAACAATTTCATTTGATAGTTGATATTTGATATTTGATTTTATGCAAAAATAAAAAATGAAGAATAAATCTATCCTTCATTTTTATATAAGTTGTAAAATTTTCCTTAGTGTTTAATTCTTTCTGTTAAATCTTTTACGTATTTTTTCACTTCCTTATCGATCTTAGAAACATCTTTTATTGTCTCACAAGCGTACATTACTGTAGAGTGGTCTTTCCCCCCCATTTCTTCACCAATTTTAGTGAAAGTAGAGTTGGTAAATTCTTTTGCAAAATACATTGCCAATTGTCTAGGAAGTGCAATCTCTCTTTTTCTAGTTTTTGAAAGAAGTTGCTCTCTTTTGATCCCGAAATAATCGCAAACTACCTCCTGAATATAAGGAATATTGATAATCTTCTTTTGATTGGCTGCAATCTTATTGATGGTGTCTTTTAGTAATTCAAGACTTAAATCTGATTTATAAATCGTAGAATACGCAATTACAGAATTAATAACACCAATAAGCTCTCTTACATTGGTCTTCGCTTCAGCAGCCAAGAAATCAAGCATATCATCTGTTAATACAATACCATCACGACTTAGTTTATCTTCAATAATTTTTTTACGTGTTTCCAAGTCAGGAGATTTGATCTCTGCAGAAAGTCCCCATTTAAAACGAGAAACAATCCTGTCTTGAATATCCATAATATCTGCAGGAGCTTTATCTGAAGTAAGGATAATCTGTTTTCCGTTTTGATGTAAATAATCAAAAATATGGAAGAAACTATCCTGCGTTGCCGATTTTCCAGAAAGGAACTGAATATCGTCGATAATTAACACATCTACCATCTGATAAAAGTTGGCAAATTCTGTTTGCTTATGTGCTTTTGCAGCAGAAATAAACTGCTGAATAAACTTCTCAGAAGATAAGTATAAAACTACTTTATCTGGAAACTGGCTTTTTACTTCTAAACCTACAGCTTGGCCTAAGTGAGTTTTTCCGACACCGTATCCTCCGTATAAAAAAAGTGGGTTAAATGCTGTTGCTCCTGGTCTTTTGGCAATCGATTTCGCTACAGTAGAAGCAAACTTATTACTCTCCCCTTCTACATAATTATCAAAAGAAAAATCAGACTTTAGATTAGAGTCTATGTTTACTTTTTTAATTCCCGGTACTACGAAAGGATTTACAATATTTGCCGAAAACCCTTGTGGCATTGTCTCCTGTACTTTTGGGGTAGGTACAGTTTTTCCTTTCATATTCATCGTAACAGGTTTTTCCTGTCCCGATGGTTTATTTTCCATTACAGAATACCAAAGCTTAACACCTTTGCCAATATACTTCTTCAGGGCAGCAGAAAGTAAAGACAAATAGTTATCTTCTATATATTCTTTATAAAAATCACTCGGAACTATCAACGTAAGATTATTGTCAACCAGTGAAACTGGCTGTACTTTGTCGAATAGTAAATCGAAGGATTTTTCTAGTTTTTTCAGGTCAGAATTATCTTCAGCAGCATTGAGATTGTCTCTCATAAACTGAAGGCAATTTTGCCATATCATCATCAAATTTTCATTCATATTTATGCCCTGATATTGCTTAGTTGTTCGTTAAAAAAAGGTGGACAGCAAATGTCTACTTTTTTCTTTTTAAAAAAAAATGTTGCTCCTATTGATTATTTAAAAATATATTTGTATGTATATTTTCTAAGTTATTATGATACATACAACTCACTCATTACGAGTACGTTACGGAGAAACAGATCCCATGAAATACGTCTATTACGGTAACTATGCAGAGTATCTGGAAGTTGCGCGCGTGGAACTTTTCCGAAGCATAGGAATTTCTTATAACGAGATTGAAAACCGTGGAATTTTGCTTCCTGTTTCTGAGTACAATATTAAGTATTTAAAACCAGCTTTTTACGATGAAGAATTAACCATTCACACTTTTGTGGAAAAATTACCCGGAGTAAAAATTGAATTTAGATATGAAATTTTCAATTCTGATAAAATAAAGATTACTGAAGCACGTACTACTTTGTTTTTCTTAGATTCTGAAACCAACAAAATCATAAAATGTCCGGATTTTCTTATGGAATTTATACAGAAGAATTGGATTATCTAAAAAAGGTATGAATTGGTACTTTATACACAATAGAATTTAAGTAATTGTAATAATTAAAACTATCAATTGATAACTCACCATCAAGGCATAAAATTTGATGTTAAAATGAGAAATCTTTGATAATAAAAATTTAAAACAACCCCAACTAAATAACATTCCTTTAAACACTACTGTTTTCAGTAGTGTTTTTCTATTTCAACTCAAAACGAGCAATAAAAAATAATAAATTGCATTGTTATCAAGAAAAAAACATGTATATTTATCGAGTATTTAATCCAGATATATTCCAACTATGAAAAAACTTCTTTACTCTTTATTTTTGTTTGCGTCGGTAAGCATTTTTGCACAAAAAGACCCTTCTACCAAATTTGCTGTTGCAAATGGTAACATTGGTACTGTTGCAATGTTTGATGCTAGAAAAGAATTTGTACAGAGTGTAAATGTGTACAAAACATCTGCTGCTCTACCGCAGGATTTGAAAAAATTCAGCTTTCTTGCAGAAAATGGTCTTGCTGCTGTAAAATTTAAAAAAGAATATGGAACTTTAGATTTCATTAGCTTAAGCGAACTTAACAAGCAAAATGGTGTGGCTGCAGAAACTCCTGTTTTAATCGACGGATACGAGTTTGCAGACACAAAAACAAACATCTTTGCAGACTTGATGGCTAAAGCTGAAGTAAAAGATTATAATGGAAAGAAAACTCTTTTCATTACAAGTATGAAAAAATAAATATTGCCATACATTATAGAGAAAAGGATATTCAAATTGAATATCCTTTTCCGTTTTTTAGTATTTGTTCTGCCACTTTTTCTTGAGCTCTTCATAAATCTTTTTCTCAGTAGAATTATTTCCGGGTTCGTAGAATTTCAAATCTTTAATTTCTTCGGGTAAAAAATCTTGCTCTACAAAATTACCTTCGTAAGAATGGGCATATTTATATTCTTTACCATAATCTAAATCTTTCATCAACTTTGTAGGCGCGTTTCTTAAATGCAGCGGAACAGGTAAATTTCCGGTCTGTTTTACAAAAGCCAAAGCTTCGTTAATCGCCATGTACGCCGAATTACTTTTAGGAGAAACTGCCAAATAAATTGCCGTTTCACTCAAAATAATCCTTGCTTCGGGATTTCCAATCACATTCACAGCTTGGAAACAATTATTGGCTACAACCAACGCATTTGGATTTGCCAAACCAATGTCTTCCGAAGCTAAAATCAACATTCTTCTTGCTATAAACTTGATATCTTCTCCGCCCGCAATCATTCGAGCTAACCAATAAACCGCTCCATTCGGATCGCCGCCTCTCATCGATTTAATGAAGGCAGAAATAATATCATAATGCTGCTCTCCATTTTTATCATACAGCGCCATTGTTTCTTGAAGAACCGACATCACATCATCATTATCAATTTCTTTTTTTGATGAATTTTTGAACTGATTCAAAACCAACTCCACAGAATTAATCAATTTTCTACCGTCTCCGCCAGAATATTGTATGAAAGCTTGTTTGTCTTTTATCGTAAAATCAGTTTTTTCATCTTTATTAAATCTTTCAAGGGCAATATCGATGAGTTCTTCTAATTTCTCATACGTTAAAGCTTTCAATACGTACACCTGACTTCTAGAAAGCAATGCCGAAACCACTTCAAAACTTGGATTTTCGGTAGTTGCACCAATTAAAACCACCCAACCTTTTTCTACCGCATGAAGTAGAGAATCTTGTTGAGATTTATTAAATCTGTGAATTTCATCAATAAATAAAATCGGAGATTTTCCTGAAAAAAGATTTTGCTTTTTGGCATCTTCAATTACGTCTCGTACATCTTTTACGCCAGAAGAAACAGCAGAAAGTTTAAAAAATTTTCGTCCAGATTTTTCCGAAATAATTTCTGCAAGCGTTGTTTTTCCTGTTCCGGGAGGTCCCCAAAAAATTAATGAATTCAACGTATCATTTTGAAGCATTTTTCTAATGGTGCCGTTTTCACCAGTAAGATGCTCCTGTCCTAAAACATCGTCTAAAGTTTTTGGTCTTAATTTTTCAGCTAAAGGAATATTTTGAGTCAAAATTTTAATATTAGAAATTATAAAAACCGATTAAGGGATTTTCCTGTTACAATCTATATCATAACAAATATTGAAAAGCATTAGAATTAACACTAAAAGCAACAATTCGCAACCCTAAACTTCCAACAAATTTAAACTAATTTTCAAATTTTTACCCTACTTTTGCAATGTTTTGAAAAGCAGAATTAACAAGATCATTACTTTCCCTTTGGTAATCCTCGTTAGGTTTTACCAATGGTTTATCTCGCCTTTACTTCCCAAAAATTGCCGTTATGAACCAACTTGCTCGCATTATATGATAGAAGCGTTGCAAACTCATGGCATTTTTAAAGGACTTTGGATGGGCACGAAAAGAATTGCGAGATGCCATCCATGGGGAGGAAGTGGCTATGATCCTGTTCCGCCGAAAAAAAAATAAAGTTTAAAACATTTTTATAATGAATAACATATTCTTTAGAATTTATCTTTTGATTTTTGCATTTTTTGTGCAAAATATGTTTGCTCAGAATTATCCAGATGGAGTTTCTGATGCAGATTTAATTGTAAACAGCCAAAAAGTACCAGTAAAGGTTTTCTCTACAACAGATGCACAAACTTTTGCTTCTTTTGCTGGTAAAAAAATAGGCAATAGTTTAGTAATCATCAACTCTGCAAATCTTGAGTCTAAAAATGGTTTAGGAGCTTTTTATGATAATTCTTTTATGATTTTAAAACAAAAAGGATATCAGTTTTTAGATAAAAACTTTAAACCGACAGGAAATAAAGAAGATTTTAAATACTTTGTTAAGTCTAAGCAGCCTTTAAAAGATAGCGATCAAGTTTCTTTAGAAACAACTTACAAAATTTGGGATCCTTCTGTAGGAATTCATTTAGGACCTTTTACATTGCATTTTTATAGTTTAATGTTTGTTTTTGCTTTTGGTTTCGGATATATTTTAATGACGAAAATTTTCAAAATCGACAATGTAAATCAAAAATATCTTGATCCACTTTTTACATGGACACTTATCGGAACTATTCTTGGTGCAAGATTAGGACATGTAATTTTTTATCAGCCAGAGCTTTTTAAACAAGATTTCCTAAGTGTTTTTCTTCCTATCAGAACAAAACCAGAATTTGAATTTACTGGATTTTCAGGTTTGGCAAGTCATGGCGCAACAATCGCTTTAATTTTCACCACGCTATATTACTCGTTTAACATCATTAAGAAAAATCCTTTTTGGGTGTACGACAGATTAGGAATTGTGGTGGCTTTAGGAGGTGCTTTTGTAAGATTGGGTAATTTTTTCAACTCTGAAATTATTGGTAAACCAGCAGATCCAAACTCACCTTTTGCTATTCTTTTTCCACAAATGAGCGACGAGTACGGCTTGACAGTTCCAAGATTTCCAGGACAACTTTTTGAAGCCATAGGATACGTTTTACTGTTTGTACTTTTATGGTTCTTGTATAGAAAAACCGATAAAAAATATCAACAAGGTTGGTTATTCGGTTTGTTTTTTATTATTCTTTGGGCTATAAGATTTTTTGTAGAATTTTTGAAAGAACCTCAAGGAGAAGAATTCATTTCATTTGGAGGTTTAAATACAGGACAAATCCTTTCTATTCCTTTTATGGTGGCTGGTTTAGTAATTATGATTTACTCCAAAAACTTTAAAATCACCGAAGAAGAAAACGGTAAACCTGAATAAATCAATAGCAATTGGCAGCTTTTTTAAGCTAAACCAAAAAATTTTGCTATCAATATTAAAAAGTCACAACTGAGTTGTGGCTTTTTTGTTGAGTTCTAGAAAAACATTCCCGATTTCATTAATAACATCAGAAGGCTGCATCGCTTCTTTTGAATGCTTTTCTGCCGCAAAATCTGCCGCTTTCCCATGAAGCCAAACTCCCAAAACAGCAGCTTCTTCAGAACTATACTTTTGAGCTAAAAACGAGGTGATAATTCCGGTTAAAATATCGCCACTTCCGCCTTTTGCCAAACCTGAATTTCCCGTAATATTGTAATAAACATTCGATTCAGGATTGATAATTTGGGTGTGATGGTCTTTTAAAACTATATAAATTTCCAGTTCTTTGGCTTTCATTTTTGCCAATTCTAGCCTTTGAAATGAATTTTCAGTTTTCCCAAAAAGTCTTTCAAATTCTTTTGGGTGTGGAGTAATTATTGAATTTTTAGGAATTAATTTTAGATTTTCAGAGTGAGTCGAAATAATATTCAGCGCATCGGCGTCAAGAACCAGTGCTTTTGTTTGAGTTTTTAAAAATTCAAGTAAAGCTTTTGAAGTTTCGTTGTTAGTTCCTAACCCCGGACCGATTCCGTAGATTGCATTATCTATTTGTTCAATTTCTTCAATCATTTTTTCGCCACCATTAATAAACATCGATTCCGGTGCACTTGTTTGCAAAATGACGTTTCCACAATTTGGCGCTAATGAAAATGTTAACCCCGAACCCGCTCTCAAAGCTGATTTTGTAGATAAAACAACAGCTCCTATTTTACCATAACTTCCGCCAACGATCACCGTTTTTCCATGGTTTCCTTTATGGGAAAATTCATTTCTTGGTTTAAAAATTTGAGAAATTAAATCCTCGTCAATCACAAAATTATTGGTAATTGTGTTTTGAATAAATTCTTTGCTGAGAATGATATCCAATACCTTAACTTCACCAACAAAACCACCAAATTCAGGATGAAGAAACGCTTTTTTCCAAAACTGAAAAGTAAGCGTAAAATCTGCTTGAAAAATCATATCGTCTTTGTCATTCAATTCGTCGGCACACATTCCGGATGGAATGTCGATTGAAATTTTTGGACATTGAATATGCTTTAAATCTTCAACAATTTTTTTTTGAGCTCCTTCCAATTTTCTCGATAAACCAGTTCCGAAAATAGCATCAATAATTATGGTTTTAGAATTAAATTGATAAGTATGAATTTCATGAAAATCAAAAATATCGATTCCAGAAATTTCTTTGGCTCTTTTAAAATTAACCAAAGCATCAGGAGAAAATTTTTCATTTTCTTTTTCTATAAAAACATCTACGTCTTTACCTTTTAAATACAACAGTCTTGCGATGGCAAAGCCATCTCCTCCATTATTTCCATTACCACAAAAAACAGCAAACTTTGTATGGTTGTTACAGTTGTCTAAAATCCATTCTACGCACTTACTTGCTGCTCTTTCCATTAAATTCACAGAAGAAACAGGCTCATTTTGAATGGTATATAAATCTGCAGATTTAATATTTTTAACACTAAAAATTTTCATCTTGAATGATTTTTACTAAATTTAAAGATAATTATTAAAAAAACGAGATGGTATGAATTAAAAAAAATACCGAAATTATTTTGATACTATTTATAAATTGATATTTTTGCCTGAAAACAATTAAAAATATAAATTATGGGATTTGTTAAAGAATTTAGAGAGTTTGCCATTAAAGGCAACGCGTTTGACTTGGCTGTCGGTGTAATCATCGGTGGCGCCTTCGGCAAGATTGTTACCAGTGTAATTGATGACTTAATTATGCCAATTGTAGCGGCAATTGTTGGAAAGCCAGATTTCAGTAGCATTTATTTTGCTATGGGAAAAGGCGCAGAAAACATTCCTGCGGGAGCTACACTTGCAAAAGCTAAGGAATTAGCTCCAGATGCTGCTATTTTTGCATATGGAAACTTCATTACCGTGGCGATTAACTTTTTCTTGTTGGCGTTGGTTGTATTTATGATGGTAAAAGCAATCAATAAAATGAAAAAAGAAGAAGCTGCAGCTCCGGAAGCTCCTGCTGCACCAAGTGCAACGGAAGTGCTTCTTGCGGAGATTCGCGACGAATTGAAGAAGAATAAATAATTTTTTACCAATAAAGAAAAAGCCCGGCGCAACTTCGTTGCGCCGGGCTTTTTATGAATAATCACACTAATCTATTTTTGATAGGATTTTATCCTATCCTTTACTAAGCGGTTCCTTCGAGACACTTTCTAATCTTTAAACACAAAGATTATTTAAACAAACCGAGCTATTACTGAATTTGTAAAATACTAGAAATCTGGTCTGCTAAAGAAAGTCCGATTCTATCTTGTGCTTCCAAAGTTGAAGCTCCTGTATGCGGAGTTAAAGATATTTTAGAATGCGTTAAAATTTCTTTTGAAGGTTTTGGCTCTCCGATGAAAACGTCTAATCCTGCAAATCTTACTTTTCCAGAATCTAAAGCAGCAATTAATGCGGTTTCATCGATCACACCTCCTCTAGAACAGTTTACAATAGCAACTCCGTCTTTCATGATCTTAAATTCTTCAGTCCCAATCATGTATCCATCTTTTTGAGCTGGAACGTGAAGCGTGATAAAATCAGCATGTTTTAAAACATCGTGCAATGGCTCTGTTTCAATATCAACATTAATATATTGTTTGTTGTAAAACGTAACTTTAATACTTGCTTTACCCACGTTAGAATCTGCTGCAATTACTCTCATCCCAAGTCCTAGAGCAATTTTAGCTACTTCCTGACCGATTCTTCCCATTCCAACGATACCAATCGTTTTTCCTTTCAATTCGATTCCGGCAGCGTAAGCTTTCTTTAGAGAAGCAAATTCAGTATCACCTACAACAGGCATTTTTCTGTTTGAATCTTGTAAAAATCTAGCCCCTGAAAACAAGTGAGCAAAAACCAACTCAGCTACAGATTCTGAAGATGCAGCCGGTGTATTGATTACATGAATACCTTTTTCTCTAGCGTATTCAACATCAATATTATCCATACCAACACCACCTCTACCAATAATTTCTAAAGACGGGCAGTTATCAATAATATCTTTTCTTACCTGCGTTGCACTTCTTACCAAAAGAGTTTTCACCTGATGTTCGTTAATATAATCCAACAACAACTCTTGAGGTACCTTGTCTGTAATTACTTCAAACCCTTTTTCTCTTAATGCATCAATTCCAGACTGATCTAAACCGTCGTTTGCTAAAACTTTCATAAATAATATATATCCTATTTTAAAAATGCAAAAAGATTTAAAAACTAAAAGATTTTTGAGGCGTGAACCTTTCTATTTAATTTTTAAACCCTTTTTATAATTTAATCTTCTTTAAAAACTTCAATGGTTACCTGTTTCTCGATAAGGTCGGTAAATTTACCTTTGTATCTTGTCGCTCTCACCAAATGATTGTCTATCCAGTGATAGTTTCCACCTCTTGGTTTTCCGCAAAGCACACTGTGATATTTAAAACCGTGCTTGTCTAGCCAGTCGATTGTAATTTGCTTTAGATTTTCTGTTCTAGAAGTGAAAAAACAGATTTGGTGCCCTTCGTCGTACCATTTATTGATTGTAGCTAATGCATCCGGGAAAGGCTCACAAGTTACCATTCTTTCTGGCTCTTCATTGGGAACATCATCTGTAATTGTTCCGTCGATATCGATTAGATAATTTTTAATTCCGTCTTTCAGAATCGGACTGATATGCTCAATATAATCTAGTTCCATCACTCAAAATTTTAAAGTGCAAAGTTAATGTTTCTCATTCAAACCATGGTTATAATCTTAAGTAATATGAAAAATTTAACGAAAAATTTATGTACAGCCACAAATTTCAGGGGCTTTCCTTACATTTTTAATAAAAAATAAAAAAAATAAATACTTTTAAAACTTCCCAATATTTCATAATTATTAAAAAAATTAAACATTTATTTTACAAAATCACCTTTTAAACTTAAATTTGTCGGAATGGAAGAACTGGTAGTTTTAGTAAACACAGAAGATAATGTTTTAGGCCTAATGGAAAAACAGCAAGCTCATGTAAACGGCTTGCTACACCGTGCTTTCTCAGTATTTCTTTTTAATGAAAACGGAGAAATGCTATTGCAGAAAAGAGCCGAAAAAAAATATCATTCTCCTCTACAATGGACCAATGCAGTCTGTTCACACCCACGAAATGGGGAAACTTATCTTGATGGTGCAAAACGAAGACTGAAAGAAGAATTGGGCATTGAAACTGAGCTTACAGAAAAATTCCATTTTATTTATAAAGCAGATGTTGGTGGCGGTTTGTGGGAGCATGAATTAGACCACGTTTTTATAGGAAACTACAACGCAGAATTTAATCTTAATAAAGACGAGGTAGAAGAGGTACGATTTGTTTCTTTGGAAGATTTAGATAAAGAAATGAGCGAAAATCCGGAACATTTTACCGAATGGTTTAAGATTATTCTCGAAGAATACAAACATCATTTTTAACACACACAAATGAAAAAAATTTTATTCACCGCTTTTATTTTTGCAGGAAGCTTTTTGTTTTCCCAGCATTTAGGCACCGAGGTTTATGAAAGTGAAAACTACTCTATTGAAAAACCTGAAATGTGGAAAGCAACAGATAATGAAGGTATTGTGAATATCTTCCCGAGTAGCCAAATTGGCGCAATTACCATCTCAGAATATCACGGTTTAGAGTTGCCTAAAAATGAAGTGAAAAAGTTTATCCTTGCCTTGTACCATTCTTCTGATGATGAAGCAAAAATCAAAACGAAAAACGGTAAAAAAGGATATACAGAATACTTTTACGAGTATTTTGAAGAGAAAGAAAAACTATTCTGGATTACCAAGGTTTTGCAAAAAGATAAAGACCTTTTTATTGTCTCGATTAACTGTGAGCAAAAACACTGGAACGGAAATTATATGAAACTATTCAATGAAACATTTGAAAGTTTTAAAGTAAAAAAATAGAAATAAATTTAACTAAAAATAAGTATGAAGAAAACAGCATTGTACGACAAACACGTTTCTCTAGGAGCTAAAATCGTACCTTTCGCAGGATTTGAAATGCCTGTGCAATATTCCGGAGTTACGGAAGAGCATTTTGCAGTAAGAGAAAAAGCAGGTTTGTTTGATGTTTCTCACATGGGACAGTTTTTCGTAGAAGGAGCAGGTTCTAAAGACCTTTTGCAATACGTTACAACTAACAATGTAGATGCTCTAGAAAACGGAAAAGCACAATATTCTTGCCTTCCAAACGAAAACGGAGGTATTGTAGACGATTTAATTGTTTACAAAATGGAAGACGATAAATATTTTGTCGTAGTAAATGCTTCAAACATCGATAAAGACTGGAATCACATTTCAAAATTCAACACTTTTGGTGCGAAAATGACCAATGCTTCAGACGAAATGTCTTTATTGGCGGTACAAGGTCCAAAAGCGACTGAAATTCTTCAGAAACTTACAGAAACTAACCTTTCAGAAATTCCTTACTACAACTTTACGGTAGGTTCTGTTGCAGGAGTTTCAGATGTTATTATTTCAAACACAGGTTACACAGGAAGCGGTGGTTTCGAAATTTATTTCAAAAACGAAGCTGCAGAACAACTTTGGGACGCCATCATCGACGCTGGTGCAGAAGACATCATTCCTTGCGGATTGGCTGCAAGAGATACTTTAAGACTTGAAAAAGGATTCTGCCTTTACGGAAACGATATCGACGACACTACTTCTCCTATTGAAGCAGGTTTAGGTTGGATTACAAAATTCGATAAAGATTTCGTATCTAAAGAAACTTTCGCTAAGCAAAAAGAAGAAGGTGTTACCAGAAAATTAGTAGGTTTTGAATTAACAGACAAAGGAGTTCCAAGACACGACTACCCTGTTGTAGACGCAGAAGGAAACGTAATCGGAAAAGTAACTTCTGGAACGCAGTCTCCGATGAAAAAAGTAGGTTTAGGTCTTGCTTATGTAGACAAACCACACTTCAAATTGGGTTCTGAAATCTTCATCCAAGTAAGAAACAAAAATATTCCTGCAAAAGTGGTGAAAGCGCCTTTTGTATAAGGAAATTTAGATATTTTGAAAATCCGTTTTGCAGTTTTGCAGAGCGGATTTTTTCTTTTTCAGGAGCTTAATCCGGCTATCCACTGTATCTTTTTTGGTAGTGTTCTTCTCTTCGTTCCGCCAACTACCAAAAAAGGATGCCGTTTCTATCCGGGCTAGTTACAAGTTGTTTTTCTTTTTCATTTTTTGTCTATTTTGAACAACTTTTTGCTGTTGGCAAAAAAACCTAACGGGTTTTGAAAACCCCGTTAGGTTTAACTTAAAAAATTCGTACAATCCTACTCCACTCCGAAAAATACTTTCAAAGCCTCAACATTTTTCTTTTCATTTCCAATAAAAATCTCTTTATCAGTTATAAAAACCGGGCGCTTCAAAAAAGTATAATGGTCTAAAATAAGGTCTTTAAAATCGTTTTCCGATAAAGATTTCACATCCAAACCTCTCAATTTAATTTGTGTAGATTTTCGGCTGAATAAAGCTTCATAAGACTTTGTATGTTGGTACATTTCGTCTAATTCTTCTTTGGTAATTGGCTCTTTCCTGATTTCTCTTTTTTCCCAATCAGATAAATCGAACTGTGCTAAAATTTTCCTGCAAGTATCGCAAGTATTAAGGTGAAAAACTTTCTTCATAAATAAAATTTAGCCCAAAAATAAGGGAAAAATTAAGAAATCTACAAAATGACCATTAAAAATCAGTAATTCAAAAAATATTAAATACCTTTAATAAAAATTAGAATTAATGGACAACAAACCTATTACTTTCCAGTTTATCTCTGAGCCATCAGATGTAAATTACGGAGGAAATGTACACGGAGGAAGCGTTATGAAATGGATTGACCAAGCCGGTTATGCTTGCGCAACAACATGGAGCGGAAATTATTCTGTAACCGTTTACGTGGGAGGAATTCGTTTTTACGAACCCATCAAAATTGGTGAACTGGTAAAAGTAGAAGCACAGGTAATTTACACCGGTTCTTCGAGTATGCATATTTCGATAAATGTATTTTCAAGGAGTTTAAAACAGCCAAAATTCGATAAAAAAACACATTGCATTATTGTATTTGTTGCGGTAGACGAAAACGGTAAAAAACTTACCGTCCCAAAGTGGATTCCTGAAACCGACGAAGAAAAACAGCAAGAGCAATATGCAATCCGCTTAATGCAGCTTAGAACTCAAATAGAAGACGAAATGAAGCCGTTTTTATAATGGATCGCAAAGAGTTTATCAAATTATCTTCTTTAGGGATTTTAGGTCTTTATTCCTGCGGAATTTCAAAATCATCTTCGATGAAAACAAAACTGGCAATTCAGCTATACACTGTACGAGATTCTATTAATCAAAATTTAGAAAAAACCTTAGAGCAACTCGCAAATTTAGGCTTTAAAGATTTAGAAATTTATGGTTACAACGGCACTTTTTTTGGAAAAACGCCTAAAGAGTTTAAAACAATTTTAGATAACAACGGTCAAAAAATTATCAGTTCTCATCATGTAACAGGAATTACCGATCACGGCAACGGCACACTCTTAAAAAACTGGAACGAAACTTTAGACGACTTAAATTTTGTTGATGCTCAATATGCAGTTTGTGCTTATTTACCAGAAGCAGAACGCACCTTGGAAAATTATAAAAAATTGCCTGAAATTCTAGAAAAAGCAGGCGAAACCGCCCATCAAAAAGGAATTCAACTAGCGTATCATAACCATGATTTTGAATTCGAAAAAATGGATGCCGAAAATACTTTTTATGATTTTATTTTAAAAAACACCCCAGAAAATCTAGTTAAGATGGAACTAGATTTATATTGGATTTCCAAGGCAGGCTTAGATCCTTTAGATTATTTCGAAAAGTATCCCAAACGTTTCCCTTTGTGGCATGTGAAGGATATGCAAGCGCAATCTCAAAACTTTGCAGAAGTAGGAAGCGGAACAATAGATTTTAAAAGAATTTTTGCCATGCGTGAAAAAGCAGGGTTAAAACATTGGTTTGTTGAACAAGATTCTAGTGATAAAGATATTTTTGAAAGCATTAAGCAAAGCAAAAAATACATACTCGAAAACACTTATTTTACTTTTTAATTTAAACTGATTTCAAAAAAATTCAAACCTATTTTAGGTAAAAACAAAACCCTTTCAATTTCTTGAAAGGGTTTTTAGCTATTGTAAAGCTGAAAATTATCTTGCGATATTTACGGCTCTTGTTTCTCTAATTACAGTAACTCTTACTTGTCCTGGATACGTCAATTCATTCTGAATTTTCTCTGAGATGTCGTAAGAAAGTTGTGCAGATTGCTCGTCGTTCACTTTTCCGCTTTCTACCATTACTCTCAACTCTCTACCTGCCTGAATTGCGTATGCTGAAGAAACTCCGTCGAAGCTTAATGCAGCAGATTCTAAATCTTTCAATCTTTGGATGTAAGATTCTAAAACCTGTCTTCTTGCTCCTGGTCTTGCTCCAGAAATTGCATCGGCAACCTGAATGATTGGAGACAATAAAGATGTCATTTCTACTTCGTCGTGGTGAGCTCCGATTGCATTTACTACTTCAGGATTTTCACCGTATTTTTCAGCCCACTGCATTCCTAATAAAGCGTGCGGAAGTTCAGATTCTTGCTCCGGAACTTTACCAATATCATGAAGAAGACCTGCTCTTTTCGCCATTTTTACATTTAAGCCTAATTCTGCAGCCATTGTTGCAGCGATATTCGCAACTTCTCTTGAGTGTTGAAGTAAATTTTGCCCGTAAGAAGAACGATACTTCATCCTACCAACGATTTTTACCAATTCTGGGTGAAGACCGTGAATTCCTAAATCGATAATGGTTCTTTTTCCAACTTCGATAATTTCTTCTTCGATTTGTTTTCTTGTTTTTTCAACAACTTCTTCGATTCTTGCAGGGTGAATTCTACCATCTGTAACTAATCTGTGAAGTGACAATCTTGCAATCTCCCTTCTTACAGGGTCGAAACAAGAAAGAAGAATTGCTTCAGGAGTATCATCTACGATAATTTCAACACCCGTTACAGATTCTAAAGCACGGATATTTCTACCCTCTCTACCGATAATTCTACCTTTTACTTCGTCTGATTCAATATTGAAAACAGAAACAGAGTTTTCAATTGCCTGTTCTGTACCAATTCTCTGAATCGTTTGAATAACGATTTTTCTAGCTTCATTTTTAGCATTAAGCTGAGCTTCTTCCATAATGCTCTGCACGTGCGCCTGAGCTCTAGTTTTAGCTTCTGCTCTCATGGTTTCTACCAATTCTGCTTTAGCTTCATCTGCGGTATAGTTTGCGATTTTTTCCAGCATTTCTACCTTCTTTGCAGTTGCTGAATCAAGTTCTTGTTGCTTTTTGTCTAGAATCTCGTTTTTCTTAGCATAATCTGCGATTTGACGGTCTAAATCCTTCTCAAGCTTTCCAGTCTTGCTAAGCTCATCATTAAGCTTATTTTCTTTGTCTTTTGTACGTTTTTCAGCCTCTTGCATTTTCTTTTCGCGAGATTGAATGTCTGCATCGTGCTGAGACTTCAGTTCCAAGAACTTTTCTTTTGCCTGAAGGTGTTTTTCTTTTTTTATAGATTCAGCCTGTACTGTGGCTTTTTCAATAAGGTTGTCTGCGTTTTTCTTGGCATCATCGATGATGAATTTTGCCTTTGTATTGAGTGAGCTTTTGGAAAATAAAATTCCTACCGCTGCACCAATTACTAGGCAAATCACACCTATGATAATAGCTGTTGCTGTCATATATATTGAGTTTAATTGTCTTTTAATACATAAAAAAAGCCTACAACAATTCAGGGATTGAGAGTAAACTCCTAATCAACACGATTTGAACTGATTTCTTCTGTCTGTAATCCGAGCGAGTCGGCGCGCCATTCAGGAGACATTTGTTCGGTAATTGTTTAGCGTTGAGTTTACCTTTAATGTGTTAGAATTATTGTAGGCAGTGGTTTGTCAGGAAAAAAAATCTATTTCCCGGAATCTTCCAACATTTGATTAATTTTCACTAATCTTTCGTTGGCAGACTTTATATTTTTTTCGTTGGTAAGAGCAAGCATTTCAGCATTGGTTCCTAGTTTTAGGGCACACATTGCTAAAGCATCTTGTTTATCTCTTACGTCAAAATTCTGTTCAAAATCTTTAATCATATTTTCAATCTGCTTCCCTACTTTACGCAACGTTTCTTCTTCAGCTGCGGGTACATTCAGAGGATATACTCTTCCTGCAATATTAATGGTAATTCTTCTTACGTCCATTACAATCCACTGTTTTGAAGCTGTGCAATACAAAAGTCTACTTCTTTCACCAATCTATTGATGTGGTTTTTCATGAGTCTATTGTGTTCAGGATTTCCTGATATTGCGGAATACAATTTTATATTTTTCTGTTCTTCTGCTAAAACCTGATTCTTTTTTCTTTCCTCATCATATCTCTTCTTCAGCTCATTATGCTCGGCATTTAATTCTGAAAATCTCTCTGAAAGATTCTGATAACTTTTGTGAAGATTCTGAATCTTTTTTTCCAGTTCCGAAAATTGAGTTTCTAATTCTTGAAGCATTTCAGGTTACTATTCTAACTACTCACAAAAATAGCAAAATAATGATTAAAAACAAGGATATTTAGGTTTAAAACAAAAAAAGGAGACACATTTCTGTATCTCCCTTACTATCATTTAATTAAATTATTCAAATTTAAGTACAAACATCACTGCTCTTGTCTGTAATGTAGACATCGCCGCTGTCCAATAAGGAGGAGTTGTTGCATTATCTGCTACAATTTCATTATTCATAAAGAATGTACCTCTTACAGCCGGAGTTAGTTTAAATTTATTGAAATAAAACTGAATTCCCATCTCTGCAGACCATGCAAAGTTATGCGTTGTAGATCTGAAAACCCCCTGTAAGTTATCTTCTGTAGAACTTGAGTTTGACTGAAGATTTACAATATAATTAACACCCGCTGCGACGTATGGTCTTGAATTATACCATCTGTCCCCATGAAGTTCTATTAAAACAGGCACATCAATTAAAGTAGATTTAATGTCTCTATGAGTATCTTTTTCAGCTAAGCCAATTGGATTGAAAGGTGCATTTGTTAAAGTTCCTTCCTTATATTTATCATTGGGTTGGGTATAAAACACAATTTGTCTTTGTCCAAACTGTAAACCTGGTTCCATTCTAAGGTCCAAATTATCGTTGATTCTAACTTTTGCGATAAGCCCTGCTCCAAAGCTATAGCTTGGTTTTGAAGTAACTAGACTTGTATTCCCATCCATACCATAGGTAGGGTTTAAATTGAGGTGGTAATCTAGCATGTTGCCATTAAGATAAAAACCCCAACTTACTTTTTGCTGGTCGAAACTTTCATTTCTATCCATTCTGTTACGGGTTCTAAATTGTGCATCTGCAAAAACTGCGATGTTTACGGAGGCAAAAACCAGTGCTTTTAATAAAAATTTATTCATAGGTTACTTTGTTGCTTTATAAATTGTGGCTATACCTAAACTTAGTTTTTTATATTCAACTTTTTTAAATCCTGTATCTAAAAGAATCTGCTTCATCTTTTCACCAAACGGGAAAGCGTTCACAGAATCTGGGAGGTAAGTATAAGCCCTGTTGTCTTTAGAAACCAATCTGCCAATTGCCGGCAAAATGTTTTTGAAATAAAACATATATAATGGCCCCATAAACCCTTCAACTTTTGAAAACTCTAGAATATAAACACTTTTGTTTTCTTTCACTACTCGTCTTAACTCACCTAAACCTTTGGTAAGGTTTTCAAAATTTCTTACTCCAAAAGCTACAGACACCGCATCAAACCTGTTATCTTCAAAAGGAAGATTCTCTGCATCGCCTTTCTGCATAGAAATTTTGCCGTCTAATTTAAGTTTTTTTATTTTAATAACGCCAACATTTAACATTTGTTGCGATAAATCTAAACCTACCACTTTTGCTTGCGTTCCTTTTTGTACAGCAATTGCCAAATCTCCAGTTCCTGTTGCTACATCGAGAACTTCTTGCGGAGCATCTTTCCTCATCCAATTTACCAAAGTATTTCTCCACAAAACATCAATTTTCATTGAAAGTACATGGTTCAGCAAATCATATTTCGGAGCAATATTATCAAACATATCCTCCACCTGGCTTTTCTTCGTAGCCTCCGAGTTGTAAGGCGTTACTTCGTTGATATCTTTTGTCAAAACTTGTAATATTCGTTATAATAATTAAGGTAATCTTGCTTTCTAAAAATTTTTGAGCGAGACTCTACTTTTTGTACATTCTTGATAAGCTTGTCATACTCTTCATCTACATTGTAATAAAAATCTTCAGAATAAAGCTTATTGAAACGTTTTGCACCTCCAAAATATGCTTTACCATCAATCACAGTCTTATCAAGTGCCAAAAGTAATGAATCTTTCTTTAGGTTGTACCCATAAAATTGCTCATTTATGTAATAATCTTGATGGGCAAGATTAATTAACCCCCTAACTTTATTCACCTCGAATGCAGAATCGTATATTAATTTCTTATTTTGGTCGAAAACCTTAATGCTGTTTTTACCCTTTTCAAGATCTACGGGCACAGTTTGTCCTGCAGAAATAACGCTTTCGTTGCCATTATTAATCTTAAAGTAAAAAGTTTTGGGAGTTGGGTTGTCTACAACATAATAATTTTTCTTCGCCAGAAAAAAGAAATAAATCCCAAAGGCTCCTATAAACGCCACCAATGCAATCAAAAGACCTTTTAATGAAGGATTATTTTTCATAGAATGTAAAGTACAATTTTTGCAAATTTAATAATAATTTTAATTCTTTCTTATTAATATTAATTATTAACTTTGCAACCTCAAAAAAATTATATAAAATAATGCCTAATACGATCATAATCGGCTCAGGATCTTATCTTCCAAACAGAATTATCGGTAGAGATTATTTCTTAGATTCTGAATTTTACGCAGAGGACGGACAAAAAATTGACAAGCCTGCAGAAGAAACTATTTCAAAATTTGTAGAGATTACAGAAATTGAAAACCGAAGGTTTATTGAAGACGATCTAAGCAATTCTAAAATTGGTTACGAAGCTGCTAAAATCGCTATTGAAGACGCAAAAATAGATCCAGAAACTTTAGATTATATTATTTACGCAAGTAATTTTGGTGAAGTTACCGTAAACGGATACGCCGATTTCATGCCGAATATGGCAGCTCGCGTAAAAAATAAATTAGGTATTAAAAACAGAAAGTGCATCACTTACGATATGATGTTTGGTTGCCCAGGTTGGGTAGAAGCTATGATTTTAGCTAACCATTTTATAAAAGCTGGCGTGGCAAAAAACATCCTTGTTGTGGGTGCTGAAACCTTAAGCAGAGTTACTGATCCGCACGACAGAAACAGAATGATTTTTGCTGATGGAGCTGGTGCAGTTGTTGTTACCGCAACCGACGAAGAAAATGTAGGAATTATTGCACACAATACCATCTGCGATAACGGACCGGAGTTGGAATATTTAGCAAACGGCTCATCAATTAACAAAGATGCAGATCAAAGCAGAGTTTTCGTAAGAATGCAGGGTAGAAAAATCTACGAGTACGCATTAAAAAACGTTCCTGTTGCGATTAAAGAAACTATTGAAGACGCAGGTCTTTCTATTGAAGACATCAACAAAGTATTGATTCACCAAGCAAATGCAAAAATGGATTATGCAATGATTGAAAGACTTCACAGACTTTACGACATTAAAGAATACGACCACGCAATTTCTCCAATGACAATTCAGGAGTTTGGAAACTCTTCTGTTGCAACCATTCCTACTATGTACGATTTAATAATTAAAGGAAAAATGGAAGGTCAATCGTTTAAAGAAAAAGGTAACATTGTGATGACTTCGGTTGGAGCCGGAATGAACATTAATGCTATCGTTTACAGATTTCCTTAAAATTTAATTTTAATTAAAAATATAAAAGCACAAAGGTTATCTCTTTTGTGCTTTTTTTAGACTTATGCAGAAGAATTTTTTAATCATTACCGCGATATTTCTATTTCTGGAAGTATATATTTACCAAG
The DNA here is from genome assembly GCF_057180445.1 of Chryseobacterium sp. HNCC26DJ239. NCBI lineage: Bacteria > Pseudomonadati > Bacteroidota > Flavobacteriia > Flavobacteriales > Weeksellaceae > Chryseobacterium > Chryseobacterium sp. HNCC26DJ239. The sequence goes on along the minus strand of NZ_JBXUGJ010000002.1, from coordinate 451,017 downwards.
CAGTAAGAACACTTACCGATAATTTTTGGATAAGAATTGCGTATTGGGCAATCACCCTAACTGTTTACGGAGTTTTCGCGTACGAAATCTCCAACATGTCTCGTTCGGATAAGGATCCTACCCGACTTCATGTGGTTGTTTCTTTATTTTTGGTTTTTATTTTACCGAAATTATTTGTCGTCCTATTTTTGTTGATTGATGATCTTTTCAGAACAGGAACTTTTCTTTTCAATTTTACAAAACCTGGCGAAAATTTCTTTCCTGAAAGAAGAAAATTCCTAAGTCTAGTAGGTCTAGGTTTAGGAGGAGCACTTTCTACCTTATTTGTTGACGGAATTACACTAGGAAAATACCGCCACAAAGTAAGAAAGGTAAAAGTGAAAATCCCAGGATTGGGTAAAAGCTTTAAAGGATATAAAATCATTCAAATTTCTGATGTTCATAGCGGAAGTTTCGACAATCCCGAAAAACTACAACACGCGATTGATTTAATTAATGAGCAAAAACCTGATTTAGTTTTATTTACAGGCGATATGGTAAACAACAGAGCCGAAGAATTCAAACCATTCATTCCTCTTTTTTCTACCATCCAAGCGAAAGATGGAAAATTAGCCACTTTAGGAAATCACGATTACGGAGATTATGTAGATTGGAAATCTAAAGAAGAAAAATCTGAAAACTTAAAAACCCTTGTTGAATATGAAAAACAAGCAGGTTTTGAAAACCTTAGAAACGAAAGCCGTGTAATCGAGAAAAACGGGGACAAATTATACATTTTAGGCGTTGAAAACTGGGGTTTAAAACCGTTTCCACAATATGGCGATTTAGATAAAGCTTTAGGAAATATCCCAGAATCTGCTCCAAAAATTTTAATGAGCCACGACCCTTCTCATTTTGATGCTGTCGTAAAAAAACATCCAGGAAACGTTCATTTAACACTTGCAGGACATACACACGGAATGCAATTTGGCTTAGATTTGAAAAACGTAAAATGGTCGCCCGTTCAATATAAATACCCAAAATGGGCAGATTTATACGAAAGTGAAGGTAAATTACTGTACGTAAACAGAGGTTTTGGTGTTTTGGCGTACCCTGGAAGAGTCGGTGTTTTGCCTGAAATTACACTTTTTGAGTTGAGTTAATTGGTGCGTGTTACGAGGTACGTGTTACCTGTTACGTGTTACAAAATAAGGAACAAGGAATAAGAAATACAAAGTTCAGTATTTTTAACTTTTGCAACGAATCTCGAAATCCGAAACTCGCATCTCGAATCCCGAATCCCGAATCCCGAAAACTAAAAAATATAATCTTTCATGCGGGAAGTCGCTAATTCCTTCTCGTTAATCCAAGAAAGGAGGTCATGTAATTTGTCCTCCATTTTTTTGCCCGAATTATAACGTCTGTAAAAAGGCATTTTTAAGCCAAATTTTTTAAAATCGGTAAATTGCCAAGTGTTGAGATAAATCAAGACGAATTCTTCGTTTTTCAACGTCTCAAAAACCATGTTTTGATAATACTGCATCGGCAAAGCCTGAAACACAAAATCATTATACGGTAATTGACTGTAAGGCGAGATACTTTCCGGTACAATACTTACCCCGTTTTCTTCAACAATTTCTGTATCTCTTTTTAATCTTTTAAAAGGAAAAAGAATATTAGAATGCTCCACATTCGAGACGTAAGTAAATTCTAAAGCTTTCAAATCTTCCAACGAATAATTAGAATTTTTTTGTCGAATTCCTCTGATTTGTTTTTCTAAAAAATCTTGAGTTTGCTTTTTTACTTGCTCAATTTTTTCAAGAGTTGCGTCTTCATTATAAAAAGCAATTTCGTGCCCTTGAGCCGAAATTGCTTTTATTAAATTTTGCAGTTTTTCTACGATAGAAACTTCAATAAAAAAACTTGCTTTTGTATCATAATGTTCTAAAATATGTAAAATAGATTTCGTATTTCCTTCCGTAATTTTCAGTCTTTCCTGAAGAGAAATTCCTGCCGACTTTTCGGTTTCAGCAGTAGAATTTACGATATTAAAGGTTAACAAAATCATTAAACTTAATTTTAGATAAAATTTATAATTATTTAAAAATCAGACGTTAAAAACACTTTTAATTAAAGTTAAATTTAACTACTAATTTATTTATTCAATTTTACTTTAAGGTTCTTAATCATGTCTTTAGTCATCTCAGAAATTCCGAAATCGTAAGACAATCCCCAATCTTTTTTCGCCACAGAATCATCAATTGAAGCAGGCCAAGAATCTGCAATTGCCTGTCTGAAATCTGGCTTATAATCAATTTCAAATTCTGGAATTTCGTTCTTAATTTCTGCCGCCAATTCTTTCGGTGTGAAAGACATTCCACCCAAATTATAAGACGAACGAACGGTTACATTTTCCTTCGGAGCATCCATTAATTTCAAAGTTGCGTTAATAGCATCATCCATATACAACATCGGCATTCCTGTATCTTCAGAAATGAAACTTGTGTATTTCCCTTCTTCAATCGCTTCGTAGAAAATTTCTACTGCGTAATCTGTAGTACCTCCACCTGCAGGAGTTTTCCAAGAAATCAAACCAGGGTAACGAATACTTCTTACATCTACTCCATACTTGTCGAAGTAATATTCACACCATTTTTCACCCGCCATTTTAGAAATTCCGTACACTGTTGTAGGGTTTAAAACTACATCTTGCCCAACATCATGCTTAGGAATTCCTTTCCCAAACACAGCGATAGAACTTGGCCAGAAAATCTTTTTAAGCAACCCTTCTTTAGCCAATTCACAAAAATGAAGAAGAGGTTCAAGATTAAGTTTCCAAGCGAAAATTGGCTGCTTTTCTGAAGTTCCAGACAAAAGTGAAGCCAGGTGATACACCGTCGTGATTTCGTAATCCTGAATCACCTGTCTTACCAACTGAGTGTTGGTAACATCCATTCTCTCGTAATATCCGGCAGAAGTAATCCCCTTTTGATATCTGTCGAGACCCGATGCTACTACATTTTCAGCACCGTGTATTTCTACAAGACGGTTGGTAAGCTCCGTTCCGATTTGCCCTAAAGCACCTGTAATAAGTATTTTTTCTGTAAAAGACTCCATTATTTACTTTTTATTTATAGACTGAAGGCAAAAGTAAATATTTTAGATACTTCCATAAAACAAAAAGTGTAATTTAGACCTTAAAATTTAATGATGAGAAAAATCGCCTACTTTATTTTATTGCTTGGATATTCATTTTCAGCGCAATACACAGACATCAACATTGTAAAGGAAGTAAAAGTTTCGCAAAAAGGCGTGGTGGTAAGCGCTCATCCTTTAGCGAGTGAAGCCGGTGCAAAAATCCTGAAAATGGGCGGAAACGCTTATGATGCGGTTGTAGCAACACAGTATGCTCTTGCTGTGGTGTATCCACAAGCCGGAAACATTGGTGGAGGCGGTTTTTTGGTGGGTGTAAAAAATAATGGCGAAAGTTTTAGCATCGATTATCGGGAAACTGCGCCCCAAAAATCATCAAAAGATATGTATCTCGACAAAAATGGAAAAGCCAACACAGATTTATCTCAAAATGGAAGATTAGCAGTTGGAATCCCAGGTTCTGTTGCCGGTTTTTATGCCACGTTGAAATATTGCAAACTTCCGATGGAAAAACTTATTCAACCTGCAATTGATTTAGCTGAAAAAGGATTTTCTATTACCTCACAAGAAGCTTCACTTTTAAACAGCCAAAAACAATATTTTGAAAAACACAATAAAAACGCCATTGCATTTATTAAAAATTCTGAATGGAAAAAAGGGGATATTTTAATTCAACCTCAATTGGCAGAAACTTTAAAGAGAATTCAAAAAGAAGGTTTAAAAGGATTTTACGAAGGCAAAACCGCACAACTCATCGTTGATGAAATGAAAAACGGAAATGGAATTATCGGCTTAAACGACCTTAAAAACTACAAAGCATTAGAAAGAAAAACCTTGCAATTTTCTTACAAAAACAACCAAATTATTTCAATGTCTTTGCCTTCCAGCGGAGGAATTCTTTTGGCACAAATGCTCAAAATGTCTTCTTTTGAAAATCTTGAACAATATCAACTAAACTCTCCAGAAGCCGTTCAAATTATGGTGGAAGCTGAAAGAAGAGCTTACGCAGACCGCGCAGAATACATGGGCGACCCACAATTTATTGATGACAAAACCTCTTATTTAATTTCCGAATCTTACCTAAAAGAACGCTGGAAAAATTTCTCTTTTAGCAAAGCAACCCCAAGTTCTGAGGTTGGAAAAGTAGTTTCCATGCCGAAAGAATCAACAGAAACTACTCACATTTCAGTAATTGATAAAGATGGAAACGCTGCCGCTGTAACCACAACTTTAAATGGCTTGTACGGAAGCAAAGTCGTTGTTTCTGGCGCCGGATTTTTCCTTAATAATGAAATGGATGATTTTTCTATAAAACCAGGAGTTCCCAATATGTTTGGCGCCGTTGGCGGAAAAGCCAACGAAATACAACCCGGAAAAAGAATGCTTTCTTCTATGACACCAACAATTGTAATGAAAAACGGAAAACCTTTCATGGTTGTTGGAACACCAGGAGGAACGACAATTCCGACTTCGGTTTTTCAATCTATAGTAAATGTTTTGGATTTTAAATTGAATGCAAATCTAGCCGTAAACAGTCCGAAATTTCATCATCAATGGCTTCCTGAATGGGTTGCTTTTGAAAAAAACTTCCCAGAATCTACCATTAAAAAACTTGATAATTTAGGTTACAAATCTGAAAGATGGGGACAATTGGGACGTGTAGAAATGATTTTGATTGATGAAAACGGAGAAATTCATGCGGTTGCAGATGGCAGAGGTGATGATTCTGTTGCTGTGGAATAAAAGGTTTGAAGTTTTAGGTTTAAAGTTTTTGATGAGAATAAATTCGGCGGAGCCAAAGGCTCCGCCGAATTTATTCACCCAATCAATACAGTTTTAAATCAAATTTTCTTATTTTTCGCCCAAAATACTTCATTTTGAAAAAGAAAATCTATCAACATTTATACTTTCAGGTAATTGTAGCCATTGTTTTAGGGATTTTATTAGGAAAATTCTATCCCGAACTGGGCGAAAAAATGAAACCTTTAGGAGATGGTTTTATTAAACTCGTGAAAATGATTATCGCGCCGGTCATTTTCATTACCCTTACTTTGGGGATCGCACACATGACCGACCTTAAAAAAGTAGGAAGAATTGCCGTAAAAGCAATGATTTATTTTTTTACATTTTCTACTTTAGCCTTAATTATTGGCTTAATCGTAGGAAATTTCATTAAGCCAGGTGAAGGTTTAAATATCGACCCTGCTACTCTTTCGGGCGACATTGCTGAATATCAACAAAAAGCTCATGAAACCACTTTAACAGGTTTCATCATGAATATCATTCCTGAAACATTGTTTAGTCCGTTGGTTGGAGAAAATATTTTACAGGTACTTTTGGTAGCCATTTTAATGGGAGTTGCATTAGTTCTAACCAAAGAAAAAAGCGGAAAAGTAACCGAGTTTTTACAAGTTTTATCTGCTCCTATTTTCAAAATCGTTCACATGTTGATGAAACTGGCTCCAATTGGGGCTTTTGGAGCAATGGCATTCACCATCGGGAAATACGGTCTTGACTCTGTTATCAATTTAATTTTTCTTGTCGGAACTTTTTACATCACCTCTTTCCTATTTGTAACTTTAGTTTTGGGGGCTGTTGCATGGTACAACGGGTTTAATATTTTTAAACTGATGGTTTACTTAAAAGAAGAGCTTCTTTTGGTTTTAGGAACAAGTTCTTCCGAGTCAGCTCTTCCGGGAATTATGGAAAAACTGGAAAAAGCAGGATGCTCTCGAGCGATTGTTGGACTGGTTGTCCCGACTGGATATTCTTTCAATCTAGATGGAACCAATATTTACATGACTTTGGCTTCACTATTCATTGCACAAGCTTTAAATATCGACCTTTCTTTAGAAAAACAGTTGATGTTACTTTTAGTTGCAATGTTAAGCTCAAAAGGCGCTGCAGGAGTTACAGGAGCTGGTTTTGTAACATTAGCCGCAACTTTAGCCGTTGTTCCGGAAATTCCTATTGCGGGAATGACTTTAATTTTAGGAATTGATAAATTTATGAGTGAATGTCGTGCTTTAACAAACGTTATAGGAAACTCTGTAGCGACAGTTGTCGTTGCCAATTGGGAGAAACAACTCGATAAAGAACAATTACAATATTGCTTAGCTAATCCTAGTAAAATAGAGGAAAAACTTGAACTTTAGACGTACTAAAAATCAAATATTTAAATTTTCTTACTTTTGAGTTTATACAAGTGAAATAAATTGCGATGAATTTTAAAGATAAACTTAGAGAGAAAATTCTTTATTACTTGCCCGATTTTAATCCTGAAATATTAGAAAAAGGCTTAGAAAAATTTGAATTACAGCAATTTTCTGCAGGAGAATATCTAATAAAAGCGGGAGAAGTTGCGAAAGGGGTTTTTATTGCAGAAAAATCCATTAGCAGAGCTTACCAAATGAAAGAAAATGGTGAAGAATAAACTATGTGGATAGAGCCTGAAATGAAATTCATAACAGATTTTTCAAGTTATAAATTTGGCACTCCCAGTATTTATAGCATTCATTTATATGAAGATTCAGAAGTCTTTCTTATTAAAACTGAAGATTTAAAACATTTATATACTACATATCACGATTGGGCTAGATTTGGTGTTTCAATAGTAGAAGAATATTTAATCTACATTTTTTACATGACCAATTTGATGGTTGATAATGATGCAAAAGCAAATTATTCCTTAATTGAACAGCAATTTCCAAGGTTTTTACAAGTTGTTCCTCTAAAACATATCGCATCGAGATTTAATGTTTCTCCAGTTACTATTTCAAGAATTAGAGCAAACAAAAGCTAAAGGCCATCATTTCTTAACATTTGCATAGTGTGTTTTAAGCAAGGAGAATCTAAATTTGTGAAAATTTCATCTTCACGGTAAAAAAAACACAAATAAATAAACCTGAACGCAAATGATTATGAAAAAAAAATATTTTTTCTTCGTGCACAAAATATTGTGCACGAATTTTTTTATTATTATAAGTGACTTGTTTTAATTAGCCATCTTGTCGATAAATTTTGCAATAAAATGCAATAAATTAATTTAAAAGTCTTACATTGAATGATGTGTGAGGTTTTCTTTTAAAAATTACACCAATATCCTTAAACTTGAGGGCTGAACTTTAACGCGAATCGGAGATTTTATTTTATTAAACTCACCATCAAGATGCCAATTTTTGGTATTTACTTTAAATTCAATCTCTGAAATCGGGATGTACGTAACATAGTCATCACTTTTAAGCTTTTTTGTAAACATGCGATAAGCGAAAAGTGGCGAATACGTAATCGGAAACTTTTTCACCAAAACCATATCCACCAAACCATCACTTTTACTCGCCATCGGAGCAATGTAAGCGTGGTTACCGAATTGTCTTGTGTTGGCAATATTTATCATTAAATATTTACCGTTATGCTCTTTATATTTTTCGTCGAAAAATTTAATTTTTATAGGTTTATAGCTGAAAAAAGTCTTCAGCGTAACTTTAATGTAATTTTTGAAACCACGAGTCGTTTTTTCAAACTCCTTCACCACTTTACCATCAAAACCAGTTCCTGAAACATTAATAGAAAGCTTGTCATTCACCGTAAACGTGTCTATTTTTCTAGAATTTTTAGCTTTAATCTTTTCCAAAAGCTCATCTAAATTTTTACTGAATTGCGTTTCGTTTGAAAAACCATTTCCCGAACCTGCCGGAAAAATTGCCAAAATTTTCTCTGAATTAATAATATTACTCGCCACAGTAGAAATGGTTCCATCTCCTCCAATGGCTACGAAAACATCAATATTTTCAAAGTTTTCATGGATAAACCTATCCGTTCCCTCAATAGAATCTGAGATGTAATACAGAGGATTTACGATTTTAGATTTCAACTCGTTCAAAAACGGTTGATAATTCTTTTTCGCCGAAAAAGGATTGATGATGAAAGCTACTTTTTCCATTAATGCAAAAATAAAAAATGCTTCCTGATTGGGAAGCATTAATATTAATTAATCTTTAGTCGGCTCATAAACTCTGGTTTTAAAGTTCCTTTTAAATCTTGCCAAGACACCGGAATCACAATATCTCCCGCTGCAAAAGCCGCAATTTCGTAGGGACTGTAATGGAAATACAGATTTTTATCGTCAAAATAAAAGTTTTCGTTCGGTTCAATAACCTCCACTAACAGCATTTTTGAGTTTTTAACATCACCTTTAGAATCGGTAGTTCCGCTAGGTTTTTTATCTAAATTTTTTCTGAGAATTTGAGACAATTTCGCCTTGGGCATAGTTGTAATATCAGAGAGAACGAGTTTTTTTTCATTTTTCAAATCGAAAACACGGTTTGAAAACCAATAATTATCGTGCGCACCGCCTTCATATGCAGAAGAAAGATATTCTAACTGTAAAAAATCGTTTTGATGCGAAATCTGCTTCATCTTAAAGCTTGTATACCAATTTTGATGATACTGTAAATCCGCAATCCAATCTTTGCTTTGTGATTTTGTTTCATTAAAATAGTGATCTTTATTTTTCTGAAGAAACTCTTGCAAACCTTTTTTAGAATAATCTGAAATTCCTTTATAAATAAAATAAATACTGTCTAAAAGCGCTTTCTTTTCTATGGAAGGGTACACATAAACATCAGAACTATATTCTATATTGAGTTTTTCACTAACCTTCAAAGAATCTTTTACAAAAATAGAATCTACAACAAACTTTTTGGAAACTACTGCAACATTGGTTGTTTTTTCTGTTGTTGTTTCTTTTTTACATGAAACGAAAAACATGCTTGCCATTGCCGCAAAAACTAAAACTGATTTTTTCATAAAATGATATTTTGCAGATGAATGCAAAAACCATTCAAAATGAATGGTTTTGCGAAAATTATTTCTTAGTTAAACTTACTACTTGATTTTCTGTACTCGCAATGGTTTTCCAAATTTGTTTGAAAATAGGATAATATTCCTTTGGATAACTTGTACTTGCGATTAAAATATTCGATGTTATCCTAATTTTATTATCAACAATTTCAGTTTTGTAGTTAAAAGAAATCTCTTTATCATCAGTCTCTAATATTTTATTTTTCGGTAAAATATCTATTTTATAACCTTCAGGAATTTCAATCTCTATAATTTTAGATCGATTAATAGGTGATGGAAAATCTATATCAAATTGACGCTGCGAAGTCTGATTAAAATTTTCTTCAGTACCTACTAAAAATAACAGAGGATTAAAAATTATTTTACTTCCAACAACATCTATTAAAGATTCAGAAGAAAATTGTATAGTAGATTCAAAACTCCCATTCTTAAGAAGTTCTGAATTTACGTTGGAAATTTTCAAGGGGTATTTTTCCTTAAAATAATCATTGTACTTTAAACGATTATTATCAAATTCATCATACTCTGAAATTGCAAACATTCCTGAGCTATTTTTTTTAAACTCACCTGAAACTTTTGAATTTTGAATATCTATTTTACAGTTTATTTTTTCTTCAGACTTACTTAAAAAAGTATTAGAAAAAGAAATATCTGCTGATTCTTTTGGTAAAACCAATACTCCGTTATAATTCCAATCTTCTTCTGGCAAAACATTCGCTTGTGAAGCAAAGGAAGTAGCATCGTAAAAAAAATAGCTATTATTAATTTTGACCGAAGCAATGACCTTGTCCACATTTCCCAAATCTGGAACAAGATAATTAAGCAACCCATTTGACACGGTAGAAATCAATACAGGATCCGATTGTAACCCCAAATTTCTAAAAAGATTAATTAAGAAAAGATTTATATCTGCGCTATTTCCTCCTTTTTGTTTTAAAAATTGCTTAAAAGATTGGCTTGCCAAAATTGAATTTTCTTGGTTCCATTTATAATTCTGTTTTACAAATGAAAAAATCTTATCGGCTTTAGTTTTCTGATCAGTAATCGCTCTTATCTCAGAAGGAAAAACATCGCTAACATTAGCCTTCAAAAACAAACCAAATGTATCATTTTGATGAAGTTTTTTAGTAGCTTCTGTCCAATTTTCTGAGGTAGTATACCAATAATTTTTTGTATCAATTGATCTTACCTCTGGAGTTAATTTAGCTCTATAATTATCTATATTTTTTATGTAATCTTCATTTTTAACAGGCAAAATATTTTCGTAAAGCATCTGAAGTTCCATATGACTTCCTCCTGCCCGCATAACAGGTTTACTTGTCTTTTGGGTAGGTGTAATGGTTTTTGCTGTATGAATAAAATTATAAAACAACGATTCAGGATACTCCATCATAAACAATTTATAGACAACAGGAATATCGAATTCCAAGTTCTCAATAATTTTCATACCTCCTGCATTATCAACAGTATATACGTATTCTAATACAGAACCATCACTCACAGAAGGAAATGCGAGCTTAAAAATCTTCAAACCTTTAACTAAATTTTCCTTTAGCTGTTCTTGTTTATCCACAGAAACAATTTCAACCTTTCCATCTTTCCAATTGCTTACTTTACCAACAAAATTATTTATTGTCTGGCCATCCCTTACTGGAATATTCACATTTAGCCAATTTTCAGCTCTATTTTTCTTATATATTTTCACCTTCGTAAAAACCGTTTTACTAACATGAAAATCAGAATTTATATCATAAAAAGTTCTTGTATATAATATTTCCGCTTCTGCGTTTTTATCTATTAAAGAAGCTGTTTTTTTAACTTCCTCTTCAGTTGTTCCAGGATCAATTACAAAATTTTGAGCGATAACATGTACCGAAACAAAACAAAAAACTAGAAAAATCTTTTTCATAATCATTGTTTTTTTATTAAACTCATCACCTGGTTTTCGCTATCGGAAATAGTTTTCCAGATTTGCTTGAAGGCAGGGTAATATTCTTTAGGATAATCGGCGCTTGCAATTTTGTATTGAGAAGTTACCGTAACTTTTTTATCTGTTTTTTCTACGATGTAAGAGTAGCTAATTTGTTTATCTTCTGTTACAATTCTTTTGCTTTTAGGAAGATCTGCAACTTCATATCCTTCTGGAATTTCAATTTCTACAGTTTTAGTTTTTGTAACTGGCGAAATAAAATCAATCATATACTTTCTTTCTTCCGTTTGGTCGAAATCATTAGAATTAGAATGTAAAAACAAAAGCGGATTGAAAATTTTCTTTTTCCCAATATTATCAATCATATTATTAGAAGTGAAAGACATTTTAGCTTCAAAATCGCCGTTATCCAGAAGATTCGTTTTAATATCGGTAAAATCTACTGAGAAGTTTTCTTTGTATTGTTTCTTGTATTTTTCAGGATTTTCATCATAATTTTCTTTGGCGTTCATAGCAAAAAGACCTACATCACGGTCTTCATATATTCCGCTTACACTTCCATCCTCATTAATCTTAGCTTTGGTAGTAAGATTACTATAAGACATTTTTACATTGCTTAATGTGATAACATCTGCTTTATCGTCTTTTATCAACAATCCTGTATTATTCCAAACTCTTGATGGCAAAATACCTTCTGAAGATTGCTTTGAAGTTGCATCATAAAGATATAACTGTCCTTTGGCTTCTGCGCAAACAATTACGTAATTAAAATTTCCTAGATTAGGAAACGTAATATTTACCTGACCATTTTTAACAGTGGAAACCAAAATTGGATACGCTTTTAAGCCTGCACTTCTAAACATATTGAGAAGTAAGAGATTTACATCAGCTGCATTTCCTGTCTTGGTTCTAATTAAATCTTTTACTCCGTTTTCCGTATAATACCCGTTATTATGATTCCATGTGTAATTATTTTTAACATAATTATGAATCATTTGCGCCTTTTTCATTTCATCATTTTCAGCAATCATTTCAGTAGAAAGAATATCTTTTGCAATACGGTCTTTTCTGTATTGATTACCAAAATCTTCATGATCCCAAAGCTTTTTTCTGATATCTTCCCATGTTGATGTGTATGTTTTCAAATTATTATTAAAATAAGTTGAATGGAGCTCGGCTCTAATCTTTGTACGATAATTATCTGCGTTTTTCACAAAACTTTCTCCCTTAAAAGGTTTTAAATCTTCATATGCAAAACGATAGGTTTTTGTAGAACTTCCATAGAGAGTTACTTCTTCAACCTTGCGATATTTTGGAGCAAGACTTCCTGTAAAATCAACATTATAAGACATTTGAACTGGAGAATCAAAAACATACTCTGTATATTCTGAAGGAATATCGAGCTCAATGTAAGCCATTGGAACTTCATAAACAAACGGAGAACTTACCTCATATTTATATTCGATTACCGAACCATTTTTCACATTCGGAAATGCAAATTTGTTTACTGTAATATATTTGCTGTCTTTCGATTTGAATTTTGAACTTTTATCAACCTTAGTTTCAGCAATATTACCATTTTCAAGATTGTAAACAAACGCTTTCATTGACCTTAAAATTTCTTTATTTCCGATATTATCATCATAAAGAGAAATTTCAAGGTTTAACCAATCTTCTACCTTGTCTTTATCATATATTTTTATTCGATACGCAATTTCTTTAAGTAAATCTCCGGATGAGTTATCAATTCTATAATGCACGGAACGATAAAGAATTTCGGCAGGAGCTTTTTCATCGATGTCAGATTTAGATTTTTTTAAATCTTCAATCGCAAACTTCGGCATTTTTAAAAATTCTTGCTTTTGAGCATATAGAAAAGCTGCAGAAACGCAGCTTAAAGTGATCATTAGTTTTTTCATGATTAGGATTTCTTGGAAATAAGGATCTTAGAATTATCTGCATTCAGAATTTTCTTTCTGAAATTTACATAGTCATTAAATTTTTCTTTAGCGTAGATCCCTTTTTTTATTTGAATTGTTCGTCTTACTATTAATTTGGTGTCTTTTTTCTCAAAATTAAGACTATAAGTTCCGAATTCTGAACTAACTGTTCCATTTTGGGGAAGTTCTTCTATAAAATATCCTTGGGGAAGCTCATAAGAGATTTCAGATTCGTCTTCGTAGGCAAATTGAGTTTCAAAAGGCAGATTTCTGGTTTCATTTTCGTGATAAAACCCTTCACTATATATCGGTACCGCTCTAAAGATAAAGCTATTTCCTACCATTTTAGAATAATTGGAAGCTTTAAAATCTACGTCGTACTGAATAGAGGCTACATCTCGGTTATTGGTAAAATTGTTCATCTCTACATTTTCAAAATTAAGAGTTGACAATCTCGATTTAATAGCGTCGTTTCTTTCCTTTTGAGAAAGCCCTGAAAACATCAGATTAAAATCGTACTGATTTCCGGTATAGTTAAATTTGGCTTTTCCGGTAATGGTTTTATCTGTATTAATTACAATATCCACTATTTGTTTCTCTTTGTTTTCTTTTGCTGTATAAACCGGAGTTTCAACAACTTCTATCCCAGTTGGTTTTACCGCTAAAACATTACGGTCTGTTGTACTATAACTCAAGTGATTGAATGCAATATCTTGGGAAGTATTTTCTAACCAAATTGTCCCTTTTTCTGTTGGTACCATTAGAATAATATGATTTCCTCCCATTTTTGGAAAATCTTCATCAAAAGACACCGAAGAATTGGCAGAATTTATTTTACAATAATATGAAGGAATCCCTGCTTCGTCTAATAATATTTTCATATAAGTAGATAGACCTTTACAATCTCCATAACCTTTTTTTTGAACCTCATCGGGCAACATAGGTTGCCATCCTCCAATTCCTAAAGCCACAAAAATATATCGTGTTTTACTTTGCATATACTGATATATTTTTTTTACTTTTTCTTCTGTAGATCCCTGTAAATTTAGACTTGCAACTTCCGCTTTTATTGCAGGTGTTGAAACAAATACTGGCTCCAAAATATTTTTATGGTACCAAATTCCAAAATCCTTCCAATTGTCGATAGTTCCTTGCTTTCCTTCAAGATTAAATTTAGAAAGAGCAAAACTTACTTTTGGTAAAATTTTTTGTGGATTGGGAACCAAAACTTCATTATCTAAGGCTGGAATGTTTTCATAAGTATATGTTTTTACATTTCCATTAACATTTGCCTTTACAGAAGCATATCCAAAAGGTGAATCATAGATTTTTGAACGGAGATTAATTCCTGAATTATTAATAATAGAAACAGAACTTTTTTCTAAAGAAATATTAAAATTTCCAAACGGCGTAAAATCTGGAATAAAGACTGTATTTTCATCTTTTTGATCGTAAGAAAATTCTACTGTGTAAGGAAACGATGTAGGCGTATAATTTAATATCAATGCTCTACTGTCTGAATAAAAAGCACCTTGACTGTTGGCTGCCACATCTAAAAAGTCACTTTTAGAAAAAGATTTTATTTTTTTGCCTGTTTCATCATAAACAATTACTTTAACATTGCTTACAATATCTCCTTTTGTGTAAAAAATTCTTGGAGCCGCATATCCTACCGCTTCTTTATTAAGGACACTTACTACAGAATGATTTTTATAGACAATTTCATCAATTTTATTGATTTCAATTTGCATACTTTCATCACGAATTACAGCACTTGCGTTTTTCTTTAAAGTCTCATTGATTGTCGAAACAGGATAATTTTGTGAATAAAAAAAGGGAGCCGCTAAAATTGCGCCGGCTACAAAAATTTTCATGGGTGTTTTAATTTTCCCAAAAATAGAAAAATATTCATAGAAAACCTCTTACAATTCTAAAATTTGAGAAATAAAAAAAAGAGACTACGAATAGCCTCTTTTCAAAAATATTTTAAACAAATTATGCGTCTATCTTAGCATATTTTGCATTTTTCTCGATAAATTCTCTTCTTGGCGGAACTTCGTCTCCCATCAACATAGAGAAAACACTGTCTGCTTCTACCGCATTTTCAATTGTTACCTGCTTTAGAATTCTGTGTTCTGGGTTTAGAGTAGTTTCCCAAAGCTGCTCTGGGTTCATCTCTCCAAGACCTTTGTAACGTTGTACCTCTACTCCTTTTCCGTCTGGTGACATTTCTAGAGTAAACTCTTCACGTTCTTTTTCGTTATAAGCGTACACTTTTTTGTTACCTTTCTTCAATAAATATAAAGGCGGTTGTGCAATATAGATGTAGCCATTCTCAATCAATTCTTTCATATATCTAAAGAAGAATGTAAGAATCAACGTAGAGATGTGAGAACCATCGATATCGGCATCGGTCATGATTACGATTTTGTGATAACGAAGTTTTACCATATTCAACGCTTTTGAATCTTCTTCTGTACCAACAGAAACTCCAAGTGCGGTGTAAATATTTTTAATCTCCTCATTATCATATACTTTATGAAGCATAGATTTTTCAACATTCAAAATCTTACCTCTTAACGGAAGGATTGCCTGGAAGAATCTATCTCTACCTTGCTTCGCCGTTCCACCTGCTGAATCTCCCTCTACTAAGAAAATTTCAGATTCTGCTGGGTCTTTAGAAGAACAGTCAGACAATTTTCCAGGAAGTCCAGAACCTCCCATTGGAGATTTTCTCTGAACCATTTCACGAGCTTTTTTCGCAGCTTGTCTCGCTTTTGCCGCTAAAACAACTTTTTGTACGATTAATTTCGCTTCATTTGGGTTTTCTTCTAGGAAGTTGGTAAGCATTTCCCCAACAATTTTATCTACAGCCCCAGAAACTTCAGAGTTTCCTAATTTTGTTTTGGTCTGCCCTTCAAATTGTGGTTCCATTACCTTTACAGAAACTACAGCAGTAAGACCTTCACGGAAGTCGTCTCCCGTAATATCTACTTTTTCTTTCTGTGGAATTCCCAAATCGTCTGCATATTTCTTCAACGTTCTCGTTAAAGCACGTCTGAAACCTGCTAAGTGAGTTCCTCCTTCATGCGTGTTGATGTTATTAACATAAGAGTGTAGATTTTCGTTGAATGACGTATTATAACGCATCGCAACTTCTACCGGAATATCGTCTCTTTCACCTTCCATGAAGATTACGTTTTCCATGATAGATTCTCTGTTTCCGTCGATAAAAGCAACGAATTCTTTTAGACCACCTTCAGAATGAAAAATTTCTGTTCTGAAAGAGCCATCTTCCAAAACTTCTCTTTCATCTGTAAGTCTAATCGTAATTCCTTTATTAAGATAAGAAAGTTCTCTTAAACGGTTTGCCAAAGTATCGTAGTTGTACACCAACTCTGTAAAGATGGTATCATCTGGCTGGAAAAACTGCTTAGTACCTCTTAATTCACTATTTCCAATTTCTTCAACGCCTGTTTGCGCCTTACCTTTAGAATAGATTTGCTGATAAACGTTTCCGTCTCTGTAAACCGTAGTCACCATTTCGTTAGAAAGCGCGTTCACACACGAAACCCCAACACCGTGAAGACCACCAGAAACTTTATAAGAATCTTTATCAAATTTACCTCCGGCTCCAATTTTGGTCATTACAACCTCAAGCGCAGATTTTTGTTCTTTTTCGTGAAAGTCTACCGGAATACCTCTACCGTTGTCCATCACCTCAATTCCGTTTCCTTCTTTTATGGAAACCGTAATGTTGTCGCAGTATCCTGCCAAAGCCTCATCAATCGAGTTATCTACCACCTCGTAAACCAAGTGGTGAAGCCCTCTTACACCTACATCCCCAATGTACATCGAAGGACGCATACGTACGTGCTCCATTCCTTCCAATGCCTGAATACTACTTGCTGTATATTGTTTCTGACTCATATTTAAGTGATTGCTACCAACAAATTTCAGATAGCTTAAAAGTTTATTTTTTAGTTAAAATGCTCACAAATATCGTGAAATTTTTCGGTTTATGAAAGTTAAAAATCGCCAAAAAATAAGGTTTACTAAAAAGAATTTTGAGAATCAAAAACAAAAGTTTTCAATATCAAAAGCAATGCCTAAGCAAAACTCTTTAAACTGTTTTAAATCATGCTATTTCCACATGAATAATCGCTAACTTTAACCTGAAAAATTCAAATACATATGGACGACTTTCTTGCCGCCCGCGCGCAGATGGCCATGTCTCTCGGGTTTCACATTATCTTTTCGTGTGTTGGTATGGTAATGCCTTTCTTAATGGCTTTTGCCCATTGGAAATATCTCAAAACAAAAAATGAAGTTTACAAAGGACTAACAAAAGCCTGGAGCAAAGGTGTAGCCATACTTTTTGCAACAGGAGCAGTTTCCGGAACGATGCTTTCTTTTGAGCTTGGACTTTTATGGCCAGAATTTATGAAACACGCAGGTCCCATCTTCGGAATGCCTTTTTCACTGGAAGGAACTGCATTTTTTATTGAAGCAATTGCCATCGGATTTTTTCTTTATGGTTGGGATAAATTCAATAAATGGTTTCATTGGTTTTGTGGGTTTTTGGTGGGTTTAAGTGGTTTAGCATCTGGTATTTTAGTGGTTGCCGCGAATGCTTGGATGAACTCTCCTGCAGGATTTGATTATGTTGACGGGCAATACCTTAATATAGACCCTATTAAAGCCATGTTTAATGAAGCTTGGTTTCCACAAGCCTTGCACATGACGGTTGCTGCGTTTTGTGCGACTGGTTTTGCCGTTGCAGGGGTTCATGCTCTTTTAATTTTACGAAAGAAAAATGTAGAATTTCATACCAAAGCTTTTAGAATAGCCGCTGGTTTTGCTTTAATTGGTGCATTTGGCGCTCCTCTTAGCGGAGATATTGCTGCAAAATCTGTAGCCAAAAGACAACCTATAAAATTGGCAGCCATGGAAGCTCATTTTGAAACAGAGAAAGGTGCTTCATTCGTTATTGGCGGAATTCCAGACGAAGAAAAAGCCGAAATAAAATATGCGGTAAAAATTCCGAAAGTTTTAAGCTTTTTGGTAAGTAATGATTTCAATTCTGAAGTAAAAGGTTTAAAAGATTTTCCGAAAGAAGAATGGCCTCCTGTTGCTGTTGTGCATTACTCTTTTCAGATCATGATTTTCTTCGGAGTGATTATGATTTTGATTGGTTCGGTTTACTTGTACGCACAATTTTTCAAAAAAGAATGGCTTACTAAAAATTGGTTGCTCAAAACCTTTTTCATCGCAACACCTTTCGGATACATCGCTTTGGAAGCAGGTTGGACCGTAACTGAAGTAGGACGACAACCATGGATTATTTATGGTATTATGAAAACTGCAGACGCAGTAACGCCAATGCCGGGAATTCAATACTCATTTTACTTTTTTACAGCAATTTTTGTCTCCTTATCATTAATTATTGTGTTTCTTTTGAACCGACAAATTAAAATGGTTCCGAAACTTTACGATCCTACAGACCCTAAGTTTAACGCTAAAAAAACGAACTCATGATTTACGTAGTTATAGGATTTTTATGGCTTTCTATTTGTGCTTACGTTATTTTAGGAGGAGCCGATTTTGGTGCAGGTATTGTGGAACTTTTCACGAAAGGAAAAGCAAAAACCCGCACCAAAGAAATCATGTACGAATCTATTGCGCCGGTTTGGGAAGCCAATCACATGTGGCTTATCATTGCCATTGTGATTCTTTTTGTAGGATTTCCAGAAATTTACACCACGCTTTCTACCTACCTTCACATTCCTTTAGTTTTACTATTGGTAGGAATTATTGCGAGAGGAACCGCTCTTACTTTCAGACATTATGATGCCGTGAATGATGATTGGCAAAAAGTATATACTCAAATATTTTATTACTCAAGTTTGCTTACTCCTTTTTTTCTAGGATTGATTGCAGCTGCAACCGTTTCAAGATCCATCAATCCAGATGCAAAAAGCTTTGTTGATTTATATATTTTCAGCTGGCTCAATTGGTTTGGCGTTGCGGTGGGATTGTTTACAGTTTCTATTTGTGCTTATTTGGCTTCGATTTTTGCTTTAAGAGAAACTACCGATCGTTTAGAATTGGGTTTAATGATCAAGAAATCTCATCAAACCATGCTTTTTGTGGTGGTAACCGGAGTTTTAGTATTTGTAACGGCTTATTTTTCAAACATTCCGCTTTTGTCCTGGATTTTTTCTAAACCTTTAGGAGTTATGGCAGTATCTTTTGCTACCATTTGCTTATTATTAATCTTAAGAGCCATGCATAAGCAAAAATTACTTCCCGTAAGAGCTTTAGCAGGATTTCAAATTATCATGATTTTGGTAGCCGCAACTTATCAACACAACCCGAATATCATTCTTTTTGGCAACGGAAATCATTTATCCTTATTAGAATATTCTGCAGCTGCTAAAACAATTTCAGCTTTGGGATGGGCTTTGGTTTTAGGCTCAGTCTTTATTTTACCGTTTTTATTTTACCTTATGATCTCATTCAGCAAGCAAAGGAAATAATGTAAACTAAATTTTACAAAGTTTTTTGCTCTGGCCAAGAAATATCTAAGGTTCTTATTGGGAAAGGTATACTTATTTTGTTAAGATCAAAAGCTTTTTTAATCTCAATAATTGCATGATGCCCTATTTTTAGATAATCGATTTGCTCTGTAGAATTACACCACATTCTAATGGTAAAATTAATAGAACTATCTCCAAATTCTGTATAAAACAAGGTAATTTCTTCAGATCTATCGAGTCCTTCTATATTTTTAACAGCATCGATAGCGGTTTGAGCAGCAAATTCTAAATCGTCATTATAAGAAACTCCAACTTGCAGATCTATCCTTCTTTTACCCAAAATAGAAAAATTTTCTATCGGACTCTGGAACACATCTTTATTCGGGATAATTACCATTTTACCCTGGAAAGTTTTAATCACCGTATCACGAAGGTTAATCTCCACCACTCTTCCCATATAATTATTAATCGATACAATATCTCCTATCTTGAGAGGCATTCTGAAACTGATAAAAATACCAGAAATAAAATTTGCTGCAATATCTTGAAAAGCAAAAGCCAACGCCAAACCAAGAATTCCCGCACCCGCAAGAATGGAAGTAACTGCTTTATCTAATTTTAAAATACTTAAGGCGGTAAAAAAAACAATTCCTAGAAATAAAATATAGACAAATGTGCTAAAAAGCGTATTTATAGTAATATTTTTCGAGATTTTATTAAAGACTTTTTCTGCAAATCTGCGAACATATTTAGCAATATAAAAACCACCTACCACGACTAAAGCCGCCATAAAAAGATTAGGTAAAATTTTTACTAACTCACTAAGCCAAAGCTCCAATTTAGTATTAAGAAGATCTATTGCTTTATTCAAATCAAACATGGTTAAAAAAATTTAGAATAAGAACTAAAATAATGAATTTATTACAAACAAACTACTTTTTAACTAAAACCAGCTCAACTCTTCTGTTTTTACGACGATCTTCTTCCGTATTTTCGGGATAAACAACAGGATTGAGATGACCTAAACCTTCAGCTTTAATTCTTTGCGAATCAATACCCATTTTAATTAAAAACTTACGAATAGCATCCGCTCTGGTAAAAGAAAGATTAAACGTTTTCAAATCTACATCTTCTCCATCAAAATTTTCATAATCACAACAAATATGACCTTGAAGTTCTACTTCTAAAGTTGGATTATTCTTTAAAATCTCAAATAACAAATACAACTTAGAAGTCCCTTTTGAAAGCCAAACGTGGCGACCTCCAATAAAATTCACATCAGGCAAAGAAAAAGTATCTTTCACTTTCATCTGAGCAATTTTCACATCAAAAAATCTGGGATAAGGTGCTCTGGAAATCTTTTCACCTTCTTCAAAATATCGTTCGATAAAAATATCAACACGTCGGTTTTTCCCCAATAAATCTTCAGAACTATTATCATTGATTTGCTTTGAAATCCCCAAGCCTACAGAACTTGCGAGATGAATATTATTGCCTATTTTTTTCTTTAAATAATCGGTAACTTTTTTTGCTCGATTTTCCGATAAAGATTTGTTTAAAGCCTCATTTCCAAGCGGATTAGCGTTCCCGAAAATTCTAAACATCAGTTTTGAATCTAGCTTTGCTAAACTATCAAGTTTCTTTTTTGAATTTTGGCTTAAATCTGAACTGTTATTCTCAAAATAGATAGAAGAAAGCATCTGCGAATTCACAGTTATAGAAAAGAAAAGAAGCAGCAAAAGAGTTTTCATCGTGATAGTTTTTCTTGTTAACGTGAAAATTAATTAATTATTTTTTTAATTATTTAAATTTACAAAAGGTTATACTCCATAAAAATTCTGCATTGAAATATTTTTTTTGCTACGCAGATTTTGATCTGCGAAAGCAATTTTCTGTAGGACTTTATTATAAAAAAAGTTCGGGCGGAAGCTTTGCTTCCGCCCGAACTAAAAGTATATTGTATATGATATTACACCAATTTCATCAACAAAACCTCATCAATTTTCTCCACTTTCACCAAACCACCTTTTGTAAGTGTTTTTGAAGCTTTGTCCCACTTCTTTCCTGAAAGTTTAGACTGAGTTTTTACATCAGCCAAAGCAATTTGCTCACCTGATTTTAGAATATCTAAAATAATATTTTCATCTTCACCCAATTCAATTTGAGGAGCTGCTTTTTCCGGCTTCATTTGCGGGAAAAACAACACTTCTTGAATTGATGGATTATTCGTTAAGAACATAATTAATCTATCCATACCGATACCTAATCCAGAAGTTGGCGGCATTCCGTATTCTAGAGCTCTTAGGAAGTCTTCATCGATAAATTGCCCAGCTTCATCATCACCTTTTGCAGATAATTTCAACTGCTCTTCAAAACGTTCTCTTTGGTCGATTGGGTCGTTCAACTCAGAATATGCGTTGGCAATTTCTTTACCACAAACCATTAATTCAAAACGCTCAGTAAGACCTTCTTTGCTTCTGTGTTTCTTGGTAAGCGGAGACATTTCAATCGGATAATCTGTAATGAAAGTCGGTTGAATGAAGTTTCCTTCACATTTTTCGCCAAATATTTCGTCGATTAATTTTCCTTTCCCCATCGTTTCGTTTACATCGATTCCGATAGATTTTGCAAAGTCAAACAATTCCTGCTCAGATTTTCCAGTGATGTCGAAACCAGTAAATTTCAAAATAGCATCCGTCATCGAGATTCTTTCGTAAGGTGCTTTGAAATTCACTTTATGCTCTCCGAAAGTAGCTTCAGTAGTACCATTTACCTGCATTGCACAGAATTCCAACAGTTTTTCTGTGAAATCCATCATCCAATTGTAATCTTTGTACGCCACATAGATTTCCATTGCCGTAAATTCTGGGTTATGCGTTCTATCCATTCCTTCATTTCTGAAGTTTTTAGAGAATTCATAAACTCCATCAAAACCACCTACAATAAGTCTTTTCAAGTACAATTCGTTGGCAATTCTCATGTATAACGGAATATCCAAAGCGTTGTGATGTGTAATGAAAGGTCTTGCAGCAGCTCCACCAGGAATTGCCTGTAGAATAGGCGTTTCAACTTCGAAATATCCTGCATCATTAAAGAAAGTTCTCATCGCGTTGAACAATTTTGTTCTTTTCACGAAAATTTCTTTCACTTGAGGATTCACCGTTAAATCTACATAACGTTGTCTGTATCTCAATTCTGGGTCTGTAAACCCGTCATGAACTACTCCATTTTCGTCTGTTTTTGCTTGTGGTAAAGGTCTTAAAGCTTTTGTTAAAAGGGTAAAGTTTTTAACCAAAACCGTTTTTTCTCCAACTTGAGTAGTGAACAACTCTCCTTCAACACCGATAATATCACCGATGTCTAAAAGATGCTTGTAAACGTCATTATATAAAGTTTTGTCTTCACCTGTACAGATTTCGTCACGGTTGAAGTACACCTGAATTTTCCCTGTAGAATCTTGCAATTCAGCAAAAGAAGCTTTCCCTTGAATACGACGAGACATCAATCTTCCCGCGATTTTCACCTGTTTACTTTCTGCGAAATCCTGTTTTATAGATTCTGTAGTATCTGTAATTTTGTATTCTTCCGCTGGGAATGCGTTGATTCCCATTTCAACAAGCTTATTCAGCTTTTCTCTTCTAATGATTTCCTGTTCTGATAATTGCATTTTGCTTCGATTTTTTTCGAATTGCAAAAATAGTGAATTTTAGCTGTTTATGAAACCTCAAATTTATTTTAACCACAAAAGTTATAAAAGTTTTATATTATACTAAAGATAATATGGTTTCAGCTTTAAAGTTCAAATAAATAAAATCGTAAAATTCTTGGTGAAAAAATCTTTTATTACTCCGGAATCGCAGCCCGACTTGAACGGAAATCCTTTTTTGGTGGCTGAGCGTAGTCGAAGCTACCAAAAAAGATTGGGAGTGGAAGGCGGAAAAGCTGCCCTAACAAAAAAATTAATCGAAACAACTGTTCCTTTCGGATTTCGGAACGAAAGTCCAAGCCAAAAAACGGCTTATTTTCTGACCTTGAGCCATGTCTATGGTTTTCACTTCAATTGCTTTTACTTTTTTAAGCAAAGAATTGAGCTTTGGAAGATTTTCTTTTTTAGAAATAAGGCAAGTAAACCACAATACATTCGACTGAAAAAGAGTGCTTTCTTCAATCATTTTGCTTACAAAAGCAATTTCTCCACCATCGCACCACAATTCGTTGTGCTGACCAGAAAAATTGAAATTTGTGGGTTTCTTTTTTGAAGATTTTAGATTTTTTGTTTTTCTAAAATTTCCTTTTAAAGCAGCTTCTTCAGACTCATGAAAAGGCGGATTACACATAGAAAAAGTAAATTTATCTTTCTCAGAAATGACGTTCTTAAAAATAAATTGAGAGTCTTTTTGGTGTACCAACTCCACATTCGATTGAATGCCTGAATTTTGACTTAAAATTGCTTCAGCATTTTCTAAAGATTCTTTGCTGATATCACTTCCAACCATCTTCCAACCATAGATTTGATGCGCTAGAAGCGGATAAACCAAACTTGCGCCCGTTCCGATGTCTAAACCTTTTATATTTTTAGGAATTTCATTGAAAGTTTCTTTAAGCAAATCAGCAATATAATGCACATAATCTGCTCTTCCGGGAATGGGCGGACAAAGATTAGAATCTGGAATATCCCAATTTTTAATGCCGTAAAAATGTTGTAAAAGTCCTTTATTAAGAAGTTTTACAGCTTTTGGAATGCTGAAATTGATGGTAAAATTACCATAAGCATTTTTAAAAACATAGTGTTTCAAATCTGGCACACAAGAAATAAGGTCGGCGAAATCATACGAATTGCGATGCAGATTTCTTGTGTGCAGAGTTGATTTTTCAGAAGTCATACAAAAAAATTACTTCTGGCTAAGAATATATTTTACCATTTTTTTAGCATCATCCTTACTAAGATTTGGATGTGCAGCCATTGGAACTTCGCCCCAAACACCGCTTCCTCCGTTGATAATCTTATCTGCCAAATTGTCTAAATCTTTTTCAGAATATTTTTGTGCTACACTTTTGTAGCTTGGCCCCACCATTTTTTCATTGATTTGATGACACGCCAAACAATCTGCAGATTCAATAAGGATTTTACCCTCATCTTCTGGAGAAGAAACCGCAGAAGAAGAAGTTTGCTCATTCAGTTTTTGCATTTCTTGGTTTCGCAATGCATTTTCGTCTACTTTTTCTTCCTTCTTAGAACAAGAAAGCGCCAAAAATAAACCGCTGAAATAAAACAGTTTTTTCATTATTTTGCTGCTGTAGAATCTGTTGTTGCAGGTGCTGCTGCAGGAGTTGCTACAACTTCAGTTTTTGTAGAATCTGCAGGTACAACTTGAGCTTCTGGCTCTTCTAACATAGTGTTACTGTCTTGTAAAGAGTGGTCTGCTTTCTTAGAACAGCTTGCCATTACTAAACCTCCGATAAATGCGATTGCTAATACTTTTTTCATATTTAAAATTATTTTTTCTAAACTTTAGCAAAAGTATAAAAAATAATGTTCGGTAAAGGAAATTAACCGCATTAAAAAAATCATCTAAAGATTAATTTCAAATTAATTTGTAGTAAAGAAAAATTTTCTACATTTGCAGTATGATTATTTCAAACAACAGAAATTGGTGGTGGCTTTCAAACTCTTCGTCGGGTCTGAAGCTATTGTCTTGTTGTTAAAATACAACCAGAAATTTATAGAAAAATATACAGAGACTTTGACGATTGCGTTGAAGTCTTTTTTATTTTCCATCCTTAAAAAAAAATCAAAAAAAATGTTTGCAGAAAAAATTAAAATAAAAACCTCATCAAAAAAAATGCTTGGCGACTTGCAAACGCCAATGAATATTTACTTACAGCTTCGGGATAAATACAGAGATACGATTCTTTTGGAAAGCTCAGATTCTAAAAATATAGATGGTAATTTCTCTTTTATCGCCATCAATGCCATTGCAGGAATTGAAATTAGAAATCGCTCTGAATTTGAACTCAAATTTCCAAACCAAGACCCAGAAAAAAAACCTTTAGAAAACATACAACTTACCGATTTGCTTTTTGAATTTTCGAAAGCATTTGATTGTGCCGAAACAAAAGATGCAATAGAAAAAACGGCGCAAAGTCTATTCGGATATACCAGTTTTGATGCGGTTCAATTCTTTGAAAGTATTGAATTTAAACCTCAATCTAAAGAAATTGAAATCCCATTAATGCGCTACAGATTGTATCAATACGTGATTGCCATTAATCATTTTAACGACGAAATGCATCTTATTGAAAACGAAATCAGCGGTTTAAAATCTGAATTGCGTACCATTGAAGATTTAATTAAAAACAAAAACGCCGTAGTTTATCCATTCGAAAAAACTTCTGAAGAAACCTCTAATTTAACTGATGAAGAATATCTAAATTTGGTAAAATCTGCACAGAAAAACTGTATGAGAGGCGATGTTTTTCAATTGGTTTTAAGCAGAAGGTTCGAACAAAAATTTCAGGGAGATGAATTCAATGTTTATCGGGCTTTGCGAAACATCAATCCATCACCCTACCTTTTCTACTTTGACTATGGAAGTTATAAAATTTTCGGTTCCAGCCCAGAAAGTCAGCTTATTATAAAAGACAAAAAAGCGGTAATTCATCCTATTGCTGGAACTTTTAAAAGAACCGGCGACTTTGAAACCGATTTACAGTCTATTGAAGCACTCAAAAAAGACCCAAAAGAAAACGCTGAACATACAATGCTCGTCGATTTGGCGCGAAACGATTTAGGAAAAAATGGAAAAAATATAACCGTTACCAAACTCAAAGAAATTCAACTTTTCTCGCACGTTATTCACATGGTAAGTGAAGTTACCGCTGAACTTGAAGAAGACACAAACCCTTTTGAAATCGTCGGAAACACCTTTCCGCAAGGAACTTTAAGCGGAGCTCCAAAATACCGAGCTTTGGAATTAATTGATGAATATGAAAAAGATTCCCGAGGATATTACGGTGGCTGCATAGGAATGGTCGGCTTAAACGGAGACTGCAACCAAGCGATTATGATTAGAACATTTTTAAGTAAAAACAACACCCTATTCTATCAAGCCGGAGCCGGAATCGTCGCGAAATCTAATCCAGAAAGCGAACTTCAGGAAGTTAATAATAAATTAGGCGCTTTGAAAAAAGCGATTAGCAAGGCTAAAAAAATTGTTAATGGTTAATTATTAATTGTTATAAAATGAAGGAAAATAACATTATAAAAAAGAAAAGTTTTGATTTTGCTATCCTAATTATCAAGCTTTATCAATATTTGACAAATGATAAAAAAGAATTTGTTCTAAGTAAACAAATTTTGCGAAGCGGAACAAGTGTTGGAGCAATGGTTAGAGAAAGTGAGCACGCACAAAGCAGGGCTGATTTTATTCATAAATTATCTATCGCCCAAAAGGAGATTAATGAAACAATTTATTGGCTAGAATTATTTCAAGCAACTAATTACCTTTCACCTCAGGAATTTGAAAGTATTAATGAAAATGCAGTTGAAATTATTAAGCTAATAACAAGGATCATTAAAACGACTAAAAACAACAATTAACAATTGATAATTAACAATTATGAAAATATTAGTTTTCGACAATTACGACAGTTTCACCTACAATCTTGTGCAAATGATTGAGCAAATTGTTGGCGAAAAAGTAGATGTCTTTAGAAACGATAAAATCTCATTAGAAGAGATTGAAAAATATGATAAAATCATTCTTTCTCCCGGACCTGGAATTCCCGAAGAAGCCGGAATTTTATTGGATGTAATTAAAAAATATGCGCCTACAAAATCTATTTTCGGTGTTTGTTTGGGGCAACAAGCCATTGCAGAAGCTTTTGGCGGAAGTTTGATGAACCTTTCGGAAATTTATCACGGAGTAGCAACGGAAGCAACTCAAACCAAAGAACACAAACTCTTCCGCAACTTACCTAAAACTTTGGAAGTCGGGCGTTATCATTCTTGGGCGGTGAATCCTAAAGACTTTCCAAACGAACTTGAAGTAACAAGTCTTGACCAAAACGGAATGATTATGAGTTTAAAACATAAAACTTACGATGTACATGCGGTTCAATATCACCCTGAAAGTATTTTAACGCCCGATGGAAAACAGATTTTAGAAAACTTTTTGAATGATTGACTATGAAAAAATATATTCTATCAATATTATCATTGATTTTTCTTTTTCTGACAATAATCCTGACAACAACCTTTATTAAAAGATTAAATATGAATTATAATGAGGAAGGCAGATATTTTGACGAAATATCGACGGTTGTTTATGAAGAGCAGTCTAAAGAAATATTTGGCTTCTTAAGTATTATTTCCATAATCATAACTAGTTTTATCATTTACAAAACAGTAAAAATATTTTACAAAAGTTAGAGAATAGATTAATACATCACTCATTCTAAATAAAAACGCTCCAAAACAATGAAACAAATCCTACAATATCTCTTCAATCATCATACTTTGACAAAAGCCGAAGCAAAAGCCATTTTGATTGAAATTTCACAAAATAAATTCAACGAAAGCGAGGTTATCTCTTTCATCACGGTATTTTTAATGCGAACCATTACTTTGCAGGAGTTGGAAGGTTTCCGTGAAGCATTGCTACAATTGGCAAAACCTGTTGACTTGGGCACTCATGATTTGGTAGACATTGTGGGAACCGGCGGCGACGGAAAAAACACGTTTAATATTTCAACTTTAGCGAGTTTTATTGTTGCAGGAACTGGTCAAAAAGTCTCAAAACAAGGCAATTACGGAGCTTCTTCCATTTCAGGTTCGTCCAATGTTTTGGAAGAATTGGGTTACAAATTCAAAGACAATTCTGAAGATTTGAGAGCCGATTTAGAGAAAGCTAATATCTGTTTTCTTCACGCTCCTTTGTTTCATCCCGCTTTAAAATCTGTGGCTCCGCTTAGAAAACAGCTCGGTTTGAAAACTTTTTTCAATTTGCTGGGTCCATTGGTAAATCCGGCTCGTCCTAATTTTACGATGATTGGAGTTGCCAATTTAGAGATTGCACGAGTGTATCAATATCTTTTACAAAAGCAAAAAAATGAATTTATGCTCGTTCATGCTTTGGATGGTTATGATGAAATTTCATTAACGGGAGACACAAAAATATTCAACAAAACTGGTGAAAAAATCTATTCTGCGGAAGATTTAAAGTTTAAAAACATTTCTTCAGAAAGTATTTTCGGTGGCGAAACGAAAGAAGAAGCTGCAAAAATATTTATGAAAATTTTAGAAGGAAGCGGAACGGAGGAACAAAATTCTGTTGTTCTTGCCAATGCTTCCATTGCTTTAGAAAACACAGGAAAATACGGAAATTATGAAAATTGTTTGGCTTTAGCAAAGGAAAGTTTAGAGAGCGGGAAAGCATTGAAATCACTTCGTTCAATTATTAATGATTAATGGTTAATGATTAGCAAAAAATATTATTTAAAATTTTAACAATTAATAATTTACAATTGATAATTATTAAAAATGAACATCCTCGATACCATCATAGAAAGAAAAAAACAGGAAATTTCAGAAGCAAAATCTAAAATTTCTGTGGAACAGCTAAAAGATTCCGAATTTTTTGAAAGGAAAACTTTTTCATTGAAAGAAACTTTGAAATCAAAATCTGGAATTATTGCAGAATTTAAAAGAAAATCGCCAAGCAAAGGCATTATTAATGATAAAGTTTCGCCTTTGGAAGTCGTTTCAGATTATGAAAAACATGGAGCAAGTGCGGTTTCAATCTTGACGGATAACGATTTTTTCGGAGGAAGTTTTAATGATATTTTGAGCGTTCGAAATCATATTAACGTCCCGATTTTAAGGAAAGATTTTATGATTGATGAATATCAATTTTATGAAGCAAAATCTATCGGAGCAGACGTTATTTTGTTGATTGCGGCTTGCCTTTCACCCAATCAGGTTTTAGAATTTACAGAATTGGCTCATTCTTTAAACCTTGAAGTTTTATTAGAAATTCATTCTGAAGAAGAATTAAAACACATCAATCCAGCCATTGATTTTGTCGGAATCAACAACAGAAATTTAAAAGATTTCAAAGTGAATTTACAACATTCTGTAGAGTTGAAAAATCAGCTTCCAAAAGATATTTTCAGCATCGCCGAAAGCGGAATTTATAATGAAAATGACTTCCTGTTTTTAAAAGAAAAAGGCTTTGATGGATTTTTGATGGGCGAATATTTTATGAGAGGTAATAAATTCTCCGAATTCATTACCAATGTAGCAATGTAAGAATCTAACAATTTACCAATGATGGAAAGCCAAAAGCCAGAAACTAAAAGTCAATTGCAAATTAAAGTATGCGGTTTGACAAAGCTCAATCAAATTAAAGAATTGATTGAGTTGAAAGTTGATTTTTTAGGATTTATATTCTACGAAAAATCTCCGAGATATGTTCTGAATCATCTGAATTTAGAGCAAATTTCAGAAATTAATCATCAAGGAAAAGTTGGTGTTTTTGTAAATGAGTCAATTGAAAAAATTATTGAAATCTCAAAAAAAGCAAATTTAAATTTTGTTCAACTTCATGGCGATGAAAATGAAGATTTTATTTCAAAACTAAGACAACAACTGAATCCAAGAATTGGGATTATTAAAGTGGTAAGAATAAACTCTGTCATTCTGAACGAAACGAAGTACAGTGAAGAATCTCTGAGATTCCTCGTTCCTCGAAATGACATTGATTACATTTTATTCGACACGGATTCCAAAGTTTATGGAGGAACAGGAAAAACTTTTGATTGGAATATTTTAAATAAAATCGAAATCCCTCTTCCCTACTTTTTGAGTGGCGGAATTTCGTTGGAAAATGTGGAAGAATTGAAAAACTTTGTCAAAGTTAATCAACAGGAAAATAAAAATTTGAACAAGTTGAGTTCCCCGTTCGCAATCGACATTAATTCAAAATTTGAAATCGACGCAGGAAATAAAGATTTAGGAAAAATAAAAACATTTATAAATTTGATAGGAGTCACGAAGTGACGACTTAGTAAAGGATAGGATAAAGTCCTATCTTCAAAAAAACACAAAAAGATAAAAATGGCACAGTCATTAGTTAAAAATTACGTTCATATTATTTTTACCACAAAACATAGAAATGATTTTATTGACAATGCAATCGAAAAAGAACTATACTCTTATATTTCAATAATTTGTAAGGATAATGACAGTCCTGCAATTAAAATTGGAGGCACGGAAAATCACATTCATATCCTGCTAACATTGTCAAGAAAATATGCGTTGATGCATGTAATTCAAGAAATAAAAGCTCATTCATCACGATGGATTAAAACAAAAGGAAAAAAATATGAAAACTTCTTTTGGCAAGATGGTTATGGTGCATTTTCTGTAAGTCAAAAACATGTATTTGCAACTATAAATTACATTAAAAATCAAAAAGAACATCATCAAAATGAAGATTTCAAAGATGAATTTTTAACCATTTTGAAAAAATATGAAACTAAATATGATGAAAAATACCTTTGGGATTAATTTTCACACGAAATAATAGGACTTGCGTCCCATTCTTTAATAAATCGCCACTTCGTGGCTCAAAATATAAACATTATGAACTTCCAAACTCCAGATAAAAACGGATATTACGGTAATTTCGGAGGAGCATTCATCCCTGAAATGCTGTATCCAAACATTGCCGAATTACAAGAAAATTATATAAAAATCATCGAATCTGAAGAATTCCAAAATGAATTTCAGGATTTATTGAAAAACTATGTTGGTCGCGCTACACCATTGTATTTTGCGAAAAATTTAAGCGAAAAATATCAAACTCAAATTTATCTAAAGCGAGAAGATTTGAATC
Source organism: Chryseobacterium sp. HNCC26DJ239 (assembly GCF_057180445.1). NCBI lineage: Bacteria > Pseudomonadati > Bacteroidota > Flavobacteriia > Flavobacteriales > Weeksellaceae > Chryseobacterium > Chryseobacterium sp. HNCC26DJ239. The sequence continues at coordinate 419,717 of NZ_JBXUGJ010000002.1, read as the reverse complement.
ACACCGGAGCGCACAAAATAAACAATGCTTTAGGACAAGCTTTACTCGCCAAAAAATTAGGAAAAACCCGAATTATCGCAGAAACCGGAGCCGGACAACACGGCGTGGCAACTGCAACAGCTTGTGCACTTTTAGGCTTAGAATGTATTGTTTACATGGGCGAAATCGATATCGAAAGGCAAGCTCCGAATGTGGCAAGAATGAAAATGTTGGGTGCAAAAGTTGTTCCCGCAACTTCAGGCTCAAAAACGTTGAAAGATGCCGTGAACGAAGCTTTAAGAGATTGGATTAACAATCCTGTAACCACGCATTACATTATTGGAAGCGTCGTTGGACCGCATCCGTTTCCAGATTTGGTGGCGAGATTTCAATCGATAATTTCCAAAGAAATTAAAGAGCAATTGAACGAGAAAATCGGCAGACAAAATCCCGATTACGTAATTGCCTGCGTTGGTGGCGGAAGCAATGCTGCAGGAACTTTTTATCATTTTGTGAATGAAGAAAACGTGAAAATTATTGCTGCAGAAGCAGGAGGTTTTGGCGTTGATTCGGGAAAATCTGCGGCAACAACCTTCTTAGGAACTTTGGGAATTTTGCACGGAAGCCAAAGTCTCGTAATGCAGACGGAGGACGGACAAGTTATTGAGCCACATTCCATTTCAGCGGGTTTGGATTATCCGGGAATTGGACCGATGCACGCGAATTTATTTCAACAAAAAAGAGCAGAATTCTTTAGTATTAATGATGATGAAGCTTTAAAATCCGCTTTTGAACTCACAAAAATTGAGGGAATTATTCCCGCCTTGGAAAGTGCACACGCTTTGGCAGTTTTAGATAAAAAGAAATTTGAAAAAAATGATGTAGTGGTCATTTGTCTTTCCGGACGTGGCGATAAGGATATGGAAACATACCTTCGGGTACAAAGTACAATGTAAAATGTACAAAGTATCTAATAAAAATTAATTTTAAAACACATTGTACTTTGTACATTTTACCTTTTACCTTTTACAATTCTATGAAAAAACTAAACATATATTTCACCGCAGGAATTCCATCTTTGGAAGATACTGGAAAAATTGCTCAATTAATTCAAAATTCGGGAGCAGATATGATGGAAATAGGGATTCCTTATTCTGACCCAGTTGCGGATGGACCTGTCATTCAGGAGGCGCATTCTTTAGCTTTGAAAAACGGAATGTCTATTAAAAAACTCTTCGAGCAATTGGCAGAAATTAAAAATGCGGTGACGATTCCTAAGATATTAATGGGTTACCTGAATCCTGTTCTTCAATTTGGGTTTGAAAACTTTTGCAAAAAATGTGCGAAAGTTGGCGTTTCAGGATTGATTATTCCAGATTTACCGCCTATTGAATTCGAAACTCAATACGGCGAAATTCTTAAAAAACACAACCTAAATTTCACATTTCTCGTAACGCCTGAAACTTCGGAAGAACGCATCAAATATCTCGATTCTTTGAGTTCGGGATTTTTATATGCAGTAAGTTCGTCTTCCACAACAGGAAATGATAATGCGGTTTTAAAAAACGAAAATTATCTCAACAGATTGGCTTCTTTAGCTTTGAAAAATCCAGTTTTTATCGGATTCGGAATTAAAAACAAAAACGATTTCGAAAACGTAACCGAAAAAGCACAAGGCGGAATTATCGGAACCGCTTTCGTAAACATTCTTTTACAAAATAGAGATTGGGAAACCAAAGCCATAGATTTCATCCATTCCATAAAAGCGTAAAATTTAGTAAATTTGTGCGTCAATAAAAGTAAATGAATACACATCAGAATAAATCAGTAGAATTTGAAGATTTGGGAACCAAAGAGTACCAACCTTCATGGGATTATCAGGAACAATTGATGAAAAACATCATCGATATTAAAATCAAAAACAGAGACCTCCCTGCTGAAGAACATATCACAACGCCCAACCATTTTCTTTTGGTAGAGCATCCTCACGTCTATACTTTGGGAAAAAGCGGACATGAAGAAAACCTTCTTGCCGGTTTGGAAAAACTCAACGAAATAGACGCTACTTTTGTAAAGGTAAACCGCGGCGGAGACATTACCTATCATGGTTTTGGGCAAATTGTAGGCTACCCGATTCTCGATTTGGAAAACTTCTTTACCGACATCCACAAATACATGAGAAATCTGGAAGAAGTAATCATTAGAACCATTGCCGAGTTTGGTTTAAAAGGCGAGCGTTCTGAAGGTGAAACCGGAGTTTGGCTTGATGTAGGAAAACCCTACGCCAGAAAAATCTGTGCGATGGGCGTAAAAGCTTCTCGTTGGGTTACGTTGCACGGTTTTGCTTTGAATGTAAATACCGATATGCGTTATTTTGAATACATTATCCCATGCGGAATTAAAGACAAACAGGTGACTTCTTTACAAAGAGAACTTGAAAGAGCATTAACTCCCGAAGAAGTTGAACAGGTAAAAACCAGCATCAAAAAGCATTTTGAAGAAGTTTTTGAAGCTGAATTGATTGCAAAAGCTTAAGAAATTTTAAAATATAGAATACGAATCTGCTTCTTGAGGAGCAGATTTTTTTTCATTGTGGTTAGAAATAATTTTGGGATTAATCAGTAATTCAGTATTTTTATGAAAACTAAATATTATTGTACAGGTGACATATTAATAAACTTCAGTCTTCAACTTTGACAAAAACATAAATAAATGAAAGTCTATAAATACAGAAGTAATGATGAAAGGTTTATTGAACGTGATTTGATTACTTTTTCCAGAAATAATTTTTTTGCTTCCACATTTGAAAACCTAAATGATCCATTTGAAGCTAATTACAATGAATTAATCACAGATAGTATAAATATTCTTGAAAAAAAATTTCATATAAACCTACAAGATGTTGTAAAAAATCTTGAAACAATTGTTGAATATAAAGATAAATTGGGTATATTTTCACTTTCTACAAGTGTCTTGAGTGAGCAAATGTGGGCTCACTATTCTAATTCAAATTATGGTTATTGTATTGAATATGATTTAGAGAAAATTAATGAAAGAAGCCAAAATTATGATTTAGCTTTTAATCTTAATGTTAGATATAATGATTTACTACCAATAATAACAATTAATGATATCAAAGATGGAAATCTACCTTCAAAAATGTTTGGGACAAAAAAAGAATTTTGGTCGTATGAAAAAGAAATAAGATTAATTTTTGATTCAGCATCATTAAAAGAACATCATGAATCTGCAATAACAGGAATATACTTTGGTCATAAAGCAGACAAAAATTTAATTGAAAAGTTTCGTGAGAAATTCATGAATAGGAATATTACTTTCTATCAAATGAAACCAAATAGATTTTCCAATATTTTAGAATATATTGAAATTGAAAAATTCTCAAAAAAACTTCTTTTTGACCTAAACAAATTCAAATTTGAATTAATCTATACAAAAAAAAATTCTACTATTTACAACTATTATATTTATTTAAAAGATTCCTATTCAAAAATAGAGCTCAAAGAACTTAGTAAAGCATTTTTAGAAAAATATAATTTTAAACCATCAAACTTATTTTTTTTAAACTCAAAATCAGAAAATACAATTAAGCTAATTGGAAAATATCCAAAATCAAATAGAGAATATATAGAGTGGGCAGAAACTGTAATTGCAGAATTTCCTTTTGATTGTGATGATGAAATATATTTACATCCTTTTAAGGATTATCATTATAAGGAACTAAAAAAATTGAATCAATAATAGATAAATTCTTTATTAATTTAACATCGCATCCAAAACATATTAATTTACTGAGTTTTTCATTTCCCCCTCAAACATTATAGATTTTATCTACAATTGTATTTTGTAAAATTAAATTGTGTGCAATATAATTGTTTCATACCTTTGTCTCATCAATTTAAAACAAAATAAAAAATGTCATTATTAGAAGACCTAAATTGGAGACACGCCGTAAAAGCATACGACCCAACCAAAAAAGTATCAGAAGAAAATATCAATAAAATTTTAGAAGCTGCAAGATTAGCTCCTACTTCATCTGGTTTGCAACCTTTCCGCGTGATTGTGGTAGAAAACCAAGAGTTAAAAGAAAAAATGGTTCAAGGCGCATTCAACCCAGAAGTAATGAGAGATTCTTCGCACGTATTGGTTTTTGCAGCTTGGGACAGCTATTCCAACGAAAAAATCGATAAAGTCTACGACCATCATACCGATGTAAGAGAACTTCCAAGAGGTCGTTTTTCCAGCTACACCGATTTAATCAAAGGTATGTACGGAGCGCAAACTCCAGAAGAGCATTTCGCACACACGGCGAGACAAACTTATATTGCTTTAGGTTTGGCAATGGCACAAGCAGCGGAATTAAGAGTAGATTCTACACCTGCAGAAGGTTTCAACAATGAAGTTGTAGACGAAATTTTAAATCTTAAAGAACTCGGTCTGAAAAGTGTAACGCTTCTTTATTTAGGCTACAGAGACGAAGCCAACGACTGGCTTTCTCACATGAAAAAAGTGAGAATTCCAATGGAAGAATTTATTGTGAAGAAATAAGGAAGTTAGAAGCTGGAAGGTCGAAGTTGAAAGTTGGAAGTTTACATTCATACTTATTATTTGCAATCTTCTGTCTTACTTTATAGAAAAGTCAATTTTTGAATGTTCTTATTGAGCATATTCTGGCTTAACCACAAAGTGCACAATAGTATCACAAAGTACACAAATTTTGTGGCCGTTGTGAAAAACCTTTGTGTTCGTCGTGGTAAAAACTAACATTGACTTTCAAATATGACAAACTACACAAAATCAAAAAATCTTTTGTAGCTTTTGTCATTAAAATTTATTTCAATTAAAAATCTGAATTATGGACACTCCAAACACTCCCAAATTGGGCAATCAACTCTGTTTTCCTTTGTATGTCATTGCGAAAGAAATCACAGGTTTGTACAGACCTTTCCTTGATGAGCTGGATATTACCTATCCTCAATATCTCGTGATGATGGTACTTTGGGAACAAGATGGCTTGACTGTAAACCAGATTGGCGAAAAACTTTACCTCGATAGCGGAACTTTAACGCCTCTTTTAAAAAGACTTGAAACCAAAAAATTCATCATCCGACAAAGAAAAAAAGAAGACGAAAGAGTGGTAGAAATTTTTTTGGATGAAGCCGGAAAAAGTCTAAAATCCAGAGCGTGCGAAATTCCAGGTAAAATACAACAAAAATTGAGTCTTACCGAAGCAGATTTTCTTGAATTAAAGGAAACTGTAGACAAAATACTAAACAAAATACAACATTAAAATGAAAACATTATACACCACTGCTGTTACCGCAAAAGGCGGAAGAAACGGGCATGTAGAAAGCGATAACGGAATTTTAAACCTTGAAGTAAGAATGCCAAAAGCTTTGGGCGGTTCTAGCGACGATTTTACCAACCCGGAAATGCTTTTTGCAGCAGGGTATTCAGCGTGTTTTGATAGCGCTTTGAACCTCATCATCAGCAAATCTAAAATTGAAACCGGAGAAACAACCGTAAAAGCAAAAGTAAGCATCGGGCAAATTGAAAACGGTGGTTTTGGTTTAGCCGCAGAACTGGAAGTCAATATTCCTGGAGTTTCTTTGGAAGAAGCACAAGCTTTAACCGAAAAAGCCCACGAAATCTGCCCTTATTCTAACGCAACCCGAAATAATATGGAGGTAAAACTAAGCGTTACCAACCACTAATCTATTTTTTTAATCTTGTTATATGAAATCTGTTTTCTTCGGAAAGCAGATTTTTTTTTATTTTAGAGAATTATAATTTGGATTTGCGTGTTGTGTGAAATGAAGTGCCTTTAATATGTTAAAAAAGTAATAGCAAGGCGTAGCTTGAAAATCCATTTTCCAATTTTTAAAATCATCATTTTCAGAAATGAACATCCAAAAACAAATCTCCAACTATATTTCAAGTCAGATTGCGCAAAAAAGTAAAGATTTGGAGGCTTTACATGAAATCATTCTTGCTAAAAATCCGCAAGCTGAGCTTTGGTTTTTGGATGGGAAAAATGAAGAAGGAAAAACGGTTTCCAACCCTAATATTGGCTACGGTCGCTTGAAAATAAACTATAAAGACGGAAGTTCCAGAGACTTTTATCAAATCGGGATAAGCGCCAATACAAGCGGAATTTCAATCTACATCATGGGAATTGATGACAAAAAAATTCTTTCAGAAAAATTTGGAGAACATCTCGGGAAAGCTTCTATCACAGGTTATTGCATTAAATTTAAAAAATTGGAAGACCTCAATTTACAGGTTTTGAATGAAATTATTACTTTTGGATTTCAGAAATTTCCGCATTAATAAAATTAATAAAACCTTCCATTACTTATCAATTATCACCCATTACTCATAAAAAAAGCCACTCTTTCGAATGGCTTTACTATTAATTACTTGAACATTTTATTTAGTCCAATTGATTTTTGAATGTTTTACATTTTCAGAATTGGTTCCAATCATAATGTCGAACTCTCCTGCTTCCCAATCGAATTTTAAATCGTTGTTATAGAATTTCAAATCTTCCGGGCTAATGTTGAAGGTAACCGTTTTAGATTCTCCTTTTTTCAGCATTACTTTTTGGAAACCTTTCAACTCTTTTACAGGTCTTGTCATGCTTCCAACTACGTCTCTGATGTACAATTGCACAACTTCATTTCCATCAAAATTTCCAGTATTCGTAACAGTTACAGAAGCTTGAATGGTTTGATTTCCTTTAGGATTTGCGTTAGAAATTTTAACATCAGAATAATCAAACTTTGTATAGCTTAACCCAAAACCGAACGGATACAATGGCGTATTACACTCGTCCATATAATTTGAACGGAATCTTTGATACTCACACTTATCAACCAATTTTTGGTCAAGTGGGCGACCTGTATTTTTCGCGTTATAATAAATTGGAACCTGCCCTAAACTTCTTGGGAAAGTCATCGGAAGTTTACCCGAAGGATTTACCTTGCCGAAAAGAACATCTGCGATAGCATTTCCAGCTTCAGAACCGGCAAACCATGCGTTTAAAATAGCATCTGGAGCATCTTTTACATTCGTTAAAGCTAAAGGACGACCTGTGAAAAGTACCATTGCAATTGGTTTTCCTGTTTTTTTCAATTCATTCAACAAATCTACTTGAGATTGAGGGATTGTGATTTCAGTTCTTGAAGAAGATTCACCGCTCATTTCCGCAGATTCACCAATCGCTAAAACGATAACGTCTGCTTTGTTGGCAACATCTACTGCTTCTTTTAGCAATTGCTCTTTAGAACGGCTGTCTCTGTCGGTTTTCTTCCCGTGAGCTGCATAAATATCTTCTAATTTTGAATCATAATCGATGTTTGCCCCTTTTGCAGAAATAAATTTAACGTCTTTACCATAGTTTGCTTCCAAACCTTGCATTAAATTTACAGAAGCGGCATGTTTTGTAGCAACACTCCAAGTTCCTGCCATATTCATAGAGTTGTTTACCAACGGACCGATTACCGCGACAGTACCTCCTTTTTTCAAAGGTAAAACTTGGTTTTCATTTTTAAGCAAAACCATAGATTGTGCTGCTGCACTTCTTGCGATTTCACGATTTTCGTTGCTATAAATTTCTTTGCTTGCTTTTTTAGAATCTCCATATCGGTAAGGATCATCAAAAAGACCTAAATCATATTTGGCTTCAAGGATTCTTTTGGTAGCCATATCGATTTCGGCTTGCGTAACTTTTCCTTCAGATAAAGATTTTTTTAACGTCGTTAAAAAACCTTCACCAACCATATCCATATCAATTCCAGCCTTTAAAGCTTGCGCTGAAACCTGCTGAAGATCTCCCATTCCGTGGTCTACCATTTCGTTGATTCCCGTATAATCGGTTACCACAAAACCTTTGAATTTCCACATATTTCTAAGAACTTCCGTTTGCAACCATCTGTTTCCTGTTGCCGGAATTCCATCAACTTCGTTGAAAGAAGCCATTACAGAAGCTACACCTGCATCAACAGCTGCTTTGTAAGGTGGGAAATATTCGTTGAACATTCTTACGTGGCTCATGTCTACCGTATTGTAATCTCTCCCTGCTTCTGCGCCACCGTATAACGCGAAATGCTTTACACACGCAAGAATTGTAGACTTATCTGCCAAATCTTTACCTTGATATCCGTACACCATATTTTTAGCGACTTCGCTTCCTAAATATGGATCTTCACCAGAACCTTCAGAAACCCTTCCCCATCTTGGTTCGCGAGAAATATCCACCATTGGCGAGAACGTCCAGTTAATTCCGTCGATTGCTGCTTCTCTTGCTGCAATTTTAGCAGATTGCTGCACCAAATTCATATCCCAAGAAGCGGCTAAACCTAAAGGAATTGGGAAAGTTGTTTCGTAACCGTGGATTACATCCATCCCAAAAATCAAAGGAATTTTTAGACGGCTATTTTCTACCGCTACTTTTTGTACTGCTCTGATTTTATCTGCTCCTTTTATGTTGAATAAACCACCAACTAAACCTTGTTCTACTTTTTTACCAATGTTTGAACTTTTCGCCAAACCCGTCGTAAAATCTCCAGAACTTGGTAAATTGAGCTGTCCGATTTTCTCGTCTAAAGTCATTTTTGCCAAAAGAGCCTCTACAAAAGCTTTCTTTTTTGCGTTGTACTGCTCTGTTTGAAATGCCTGTACAGGCTTGGTAACTTCCTGCGCCAAAAACATTGGAGCAAGAGCTAAAGTTGCCATTACAATTAACTTTCTCATAAATCTAACTTCTTTAATTATATTTTTCTTTTTGTTTTTTCTAAATCTTATTCTACTCAGTAAATTATTTCTGCTTTCTTTTGCTCAACATCCAATCGTATAATGCAGGATTTGAGTAGGTAGAATCCCAAGAGTTATGATTATCATTTGGGAAAATAGTTAATTCTGCAGTAGGATTAATCGGATGTAGTTTTTGGTAAAATTTGAAAGCATTTTCAGGTAAAACTACATCGTCCATCCCACCGTGAAAGATTTTCATGTTTAAATCTTTGTACTGATGAATATTTGCATACATTACTCTATCTGTAGGCGCACAAACTGAAACTACAGCCGCAAACATTTCAGGATGTTGCATGGCTAAAGTTAAAGTTCCCCAACCTCCCATAGAAAGACCCGTAAGGTAAATTCTAGAGGCATCAATTTTATATTTCTGCTGAATTTCTTTGATGAGATGATACACTGTAACCGTATCCCACCAAGTATTTGCAGGGCATTGCGGCGCCAAAATAGCAACCGGCTCTTTAATTAAATTTTTATAGGTAAACGGACTGTGCGCTTTTACTTTTTCTAAATCATTTCCTCTTTCTCCAGAACCGTGAAGAAAAACGATTAAAGGAACTTCTCCTTTTGCTTTCTCAGGATAATCGAAGATGTAAGACATTTTTTCTTGTCTTTTGATCTCTTTGTTAAGTTCTGCTTTTATTTCTTGTGCTTTTGCAGTAAAAGACAATGATAAAAGTACAAGTGAAAGATATTTTAGTTTCATAAATTTTTTAATTTTAATAAATGCTTTTATTTTTTTCGATTATCTTAAATCTATGACGTAATTTTCTCATAGCCCCGATGGAAACGGCATCCTTATTTGTTGCGGGCGGAGCGAAGCGGAGCCCGTAACAAATAAGATACAGTGTACAGCGGGAATAGCTTCTAAAAACAATCGACGTAGTCAAAAAAAAACTCCTAAAAATTATTTAATATTATATTTTGAAGATTTAAAATCTAATTTTTTCAAACCTTGTTGAATTTCTGGGGCGTTCATAAATAATTTCCACAAAAATCCTGTTCTGTAGTTTTCAATCATGGGAGCAATCGTACCTTGATCGATGGCTAAATATCGTGGCGTTGTCCAATTATCATAATGAATTGATGTGGCATCATAAGGACCTGCAGAACCGATAAATTCTGGCTTTTGAGTATAAATGAACCTTAAAAAATTCATAGATTCTTTTGGTGAATACGGAAAACTACTCAAAGCAGCAGTCGGGGTAATTACGCCGTGATCATTTTGCGGAAAATGGGCATCATAACCTACTCCACCATCTTTATTTCTGCTGTAACTTGCCGTTAAACCCCAATAATTTTCGCCGTAGCCTTTCCATTGTTTTGGGTTTTCTACACAGTATTTGTAATCGATAAGTACTTGATTTTTATTTAAATCGAAATAATTTTTGATGTATTTATCTGATAAATTGGTAGGATCTAAACCGATATACGAGTAATGTGCCCAAAATAGAGGACCTCCATATTCGGTTGCTCCATTGTGTTTTACATACATTGGAAGACCATACTTTTCGTTGTCCGACAGATAAGTCCCGCTTCGAGACCAACCTTTGTAATAGGTTTCTGCATCGATTGAATACGTTGGTGAAGAAGCCGCCAAAATATAGGTAATTAAACACTCGTTATAGCCTTGAAGCGGAAAATTCATTTCCCATTGATATTCAGGAGACCAATGCCAATACAAGACTTTTTCGCCACCTTTAGTGTACCAATTCCATTGAATACCTTTCCAAAGCTCGTCGCATTTTTTTGCTAAAGCTTTTTCTTCGGCATTTCCGTTTTTGAAATATTCTCGTACCATGAGAATTCCGGAAGTAAGAAAAGCGGTTTCTACCAAATCTCCTCCATTATCTTTTTTCCCAAATGGGACAGTTTTACCGGTTTCTCCATTAATCCAATGCGACCAAACTCCTTTGTAACGATCTGCTTTTGCAAGGAAATCCATCATGGTATTTAACCTTTTTACAGCTTCTTTTCTCGGCACAAAACCACGCTCAATACCTACTAAAATAGTTGCTAAGCCAAAACCAGAACCTCCCGTAGTAACCACGTGCTTATCGTTGTGAGGATAAATATTATCTTCGTGATAACGCTCTCGTCCCAACATAGAATTTGGCTCTGCATACTCCCAGAAATATTTTAAAGATTGTTGCTGAACTTTGTCTAAAAGCTGCGCATCTGAAAGTTTTGCAATAGAATTTTGCTCACTTGGAGCAGGTTTTTGTAATGTATTGCAGGAAAGAACGGCAAAAGCCAAACATCCTGTAAGTAACACTTTTTTCATTTTTTAAAATTTTTACGGAAAACTAAAAACTTTGCCAAGGTTTTTAAGCTTTGACAAAGTTTTAAATTCTAAAATCCGTGCTGTGTAGAGTGGAAACCTAGCTTTAGAAGGCCCTGTCTTACGTCTGGAGCATTCATAAACAAATTCCACAAAAATTGATTTTTATAATTTTCGACCATCGGGGCAATCGTACCTTGATCGATTGCTAAATATCTCGGCGTAACCCAATTGTAGTGTACAGAATAAGCATCATAAGGTCCTGCAACTCCAACGTATTTACTGTAATTTTCATTATACAAAAATCTCAGCATTTGCAAACTCTCTGTGGGTGTATATGGCATATTGGATAATGCTGCTGTAGGAGAAATAATCCCTAAATCATTTCCTGGTTGATGTGCTGCATATCCCGTAGTTCCATCTGAGTTTCTTGTGTAACTTGCAGTAAGCCCCCAACTTTTAGAGTTATACCCTTGCCAACCTTTTGGATTTGCTAAACAATATTGATACATTATTTTCGCGTGGTTGGTTGTTGCATTTCCGTAGTTCACATAGTCATCCGTTAAACCTCTCGGGTCTAAACCTAAGAAAGAATAATGTGACCAAAACATTGGCCCCACACTTCCTGATGCACCGTTATGAGCGACAACGAGTGGATTCCCATATAAACTTCCCCCTGTGGCAATACTTCCGTTTCTTGCCCAACCTTGTGTGTATACCGATTTTGCTATCGAATAATCGGGAGAAGCAGCTGCCAAAACGTAGGTTATTAATGTTTCATCAAATCCTTTTAATTGATGATTCATCTGGAAATTATAGTTAGGCGACCAGTGCCAATACAAAACGTTTTGGTTTTGTGTGTACCAATTCCATTCGATTCCTTTCCAAAGCGTATCTGCTTTTTGAGATAAAGCTAATTCTGTATTATCTGTAGATGTTTTAAAATATTCTCTCACACAGATTAATCCCTGTGCTAAAAAAGCCGTTTCTACAAGGTCGCCACCGTTATCCATTGTACTAAAAGGGATAACTTGACCATTAGTTCCGTTCATCCAATGGGGCCATGCTCCATGGAATCGGTTGGCTGTTTGCAAAAAGTTGAGTGCGGTAGATAATTTTGAAACGGCTTCGCTTCTACTCACATAACCATTTTTGATACCTACCAAAATTGTCATTAATCCAAAACCAGATCCTCCCGCGGAAACCACTTGAGCATCTTGTCCCGGATTTTCGGTATGATATCTTTCTCTAGCTAATTTTGAGTTAGTTTCTGCATAATCCCAAAAATATTTGAGCGCATCTTTTTGTACCATTTCCAACAACTGCGTATCTGTGTAGTTGTTTTGTGTGGGCGTAGGAGTGTCTATAACAGGTTCTGAAACTTGAGTAGTATCAGAAGAACAACTGCCACATAAAAATATGGCAGTTGTAATAGTTAATATTGATGATTTCTTTAACACTATTTTTTATTTGTATATAAATCAGTAATTTCTGCAAGTGTTAAAGCAGAATCATACATTCTAAATTGATCTAAGTTTCCTTTCCATGGTTTCATCCAGCTATCAGTACCAGACTGTCCTCCTAAGTTAAAACCAGTTACTTTGGTATCATCCATATTTACGCCTCCGTGTGTACCCCATGTTTTTGGTGTACCAAATTGTACTCCATCTTTATAGAATGTTAATGAAGAGTTACTAGCATTGTAAACGAAAGCACAATGATGCCATTGGTTATCAAAAAAACCTGCAACTGGAACTGCATTTGCAGCACCTTCCCAAGTTAGCCAAGTATCTGCTTTATTTTTATCTACAATAATCATTTTTACTGCTATTCCATTTGTAGTAGCTTCATTCATTAACATCATCGATCCTTTTGTCCAGTGACCATTTGATGAAGGTATGCTAAAAATATGTTCTGCACTAGTAGTAGTAGCACCATGCTTAAACCAATATGAAATAGTAAAACTTTGTGCTTTTTGTACAAAATCATTTGGATTAAGATACTTCAAAAATGCAGTAGCAGACCCCTTATAACTTTTTCCAGTAATTCCCGCTTCAGAAGTAATTGATTTATCTGGAGTGAAAGACGGGTAGGTAGATAACTCTTCAGCAAATTGATACCTTAGTCTTGTATCTTCTTTATCGAATGGTACGTAAAACCTCAAACTTCCTGCTGGCAAAACCGCATTATCTAAGGGATATTCTCCCAACTCTGGTTGGTCTAACTCCTGACAAGCAGAAAACGCAAATAAAAGCGCAACCAATCCTGAAAATTTTAAAATATTTCTTTTCATTTTAAATTAAATATTAATAGTTAGGATTTTGAACTAAAACTCCCTGAGCCTTATCTATAGCTTCTTGAGGAATAGGGAAATGCTTATTTCGATCAGCATAACCGTAAGATGCTAGAACTGTTGTTGCATCATTCCATCTTACTAGATCATAAAATCTTTCAAATTCCATCCCAAATTCTACTCTTCTTTCTTGTTTAATTGCAGTTCTAATGTTTGCCTGAGTAGTTGCAGTCGTACCACTTAATCCTGCACGAGTTCTTATTCTATTAAGATAAGTAGTTGCTGTTGCTGTTTGGCCTAATTCATTTGCTGCTTCTGCTGCAATTAAAATTACATCTGCGTAACGCAAAATCTTGATATTTTCCCAGTGATTTTTATTCTGAGCATATTGGATTCTTTCTGCAGGTAAAGTATATGCTTTCCCATTCCAATATTGTTGTGCTAAAACAGGATTTGTATTATTTGGACCCGCAGGTAAAGTGTATCCTGATGTATTGTAAATATCTGGTCCTCCTGAAACTAGTATTGTTGTTTGTTTTCTTAAATCCCCTGTTTCATAAGCACTTACTAAATTTGTTGAAGGAACGTTGAATCCCCATCCTAAATCCCAAGTTCCCGAACCTCTTACACCTTGACATTCATAAAAATTGTTACTATATTTAGTTGGATAATCATAAGTTTTCTGAATTTCAAAAATTGATTCTTTTGAATTATTGCCTGCCTTAGTAAACTCATTATCGTAAGATGAATTTAAGGTATAAGCGCCAGAATTGATAACAATTTCAGCATGTTGTAAAGCTTTTGCCCAGTTACCTTGATATAAATATAGCTTAGCCATTAATGTATTTACCATTCCTTTTGTGGCACGTCCAAGATAAACACTTGCCCACTGCGTTGGTAAATAAGGTTCTGCTTCAGTTAAATCTTTCAAAATCTGTGCATCTACCTGGGCAATTGTATTTTTTGCTGCAATCTCATCCTGAGGAATATCAATTGTCTTAAGATTTATTGGCACCTCTCCAAAATCTCTTCTTAATTCGAAATAACAAAATGCTCTTAATGCTTTTGCTTCTGCAATATTTGTTAAGGTTCCTTGAGATGTATCCCCACTAGCAACAGCAGTATTTATTAATTCATTACAATCATAAATAATTTTGTAATGACCATTCCAATCATTTTTAATGTGCCCATTAGTTGCTACATATCCAAAGTTGTTAAAAACATTTCCATCTGCGGATGCATCCGAGGCTGTACTACCTTTTTCGTTATCGTCAGCCCTAATACAGTGGGTCCAAACATAACTAAAATCACTCACGCCTCCCTCAGTTCTAAAACTAGCATACAAACCGAAAGCTAGAGCTTCAAAACCTCCAACGGGTACTTCATCAAGAACCGGTCTTCCTTCAGGTTTTTCATCTAACCAATCATCACCACAGCTATTAAAAGAAAGTGCTGCGACAGACATTGCGCCAATTATGGCAATTTTTTTATAATTAATTTTCATTATGATTCATTTAAAAAGTTGCGTTGATTCCTAAACTTGTAATTCTAGGGTTTGGATAACCACTGGTATTAACACCAAATTGTGTAGCTGAACCTCCAAATTCAGGAGTAAAACCATTTACATTATCCCATGTTTTCAGGTTCTGTACGTTAAAGTAGATTTTTAATCCTTGTAGTTTATATCTTGATACCATTTCCCTATCAAAATTATATCCTAACTGAACATTTCTAATTCTAAAAAAGCTTCCATCTTCAATCATATATGTAGAGTTTTCTCTGTTATATGCAGAAGCTGAATAACTTCTTGGTTCCCAATTCGAAGTTCCCGCACCAGTCCAACGATCTAATCTTTCTGTTCTATAATTAAAAGGAGCAAAAGAGTTTCCATTACCCCAATCTCTAAATACTTCATTACCATAAACACCATAGAAATCAGCATTCAAGAAGAAACCTTTATAATCAGCTCCTACACTAAATCCGTACGTAAAATCAGGAGTAGGATTACCAATCATCGTTCTATCAGCTGGTGTAATTTGTCCATCTCCATTTACGTCTTTATATTTAAAATCACCAGGAGCAGGATTTCCAATCGTTGATGTAGGTGACAATAAAATATCTGCTTTCGTCTGATAAATTCCCTCAACAACATACCCATAGAAAGCTCCTACAGGTAAACCAGCTTTGTAAATAGCAGGTCCATAGAAAGTTTGGTAACCATCTTCAAGCGTATTTAAAACTTTAGTTTTTGTAGTAGTTAAATTTCCGTTAATATAGTAAGAAAAATCACCTCCCTTTAAACTATCTTTCCATCCTGCAGTAAATTCGAAACCTTTGGCTTCAATAGAACCAGCATTCATAAAATAATTAGGGTTTCCAATAACATAATTCAACAGATCTTCTGTTTTTTTGTTATAATACGCTGCTTCAAATGATAATTTTCTATTGAAGAACATAGACTCTAAACCAAATTCATAAGATTTTAAATGTTCCCATGTAAGATCTGTAGCTTCCTCAAACTGCTTAACAAATGCAGGATATAAGTTTCCATTAAATACTCCTGTACCTCCTTCTACATAAACTGGATAACCAAAATAACTATAAGGTGTAAATTGATTACCTAAATCTCCGTATGATGCTTTAAGTTTTAATAAATTAATACCTGAAACATTTTTCATAAAATCTTCTTTTGTAACTTCCCAAGCTCCTCCAACTGACCAGAACCAATCGAATCTGTTACCAGGTGCTAACATTGAAGAACCATCATTTCTTAATGATGCATTCAACATATATTTATTATTGAAGCTATATAACGCTCTTCCGAAATAAGAAACTTGTTTTTGCTTATATTGGCTGCTGTTGACAGTTCTAGTGGTAGAATCAACAAAATCCGAATTTAAATACCAAAACCTTGGATTATTAGGTATTTGCCCCAACGGATTAGAAAGACTACTTCTTGCACTTCCAGACATGCTGTTATATTCACGATTGATAGTTTCGAAACCTGCCATTACTGTCAAATCATGACCTCCAAACTTGTTCTTATAAGTCAATAACTGGTTTTGTTGGAAAGATAAGTCTCTGTTTTCAAATTGATTGATCGATGTAAGTAATCTACCTGAATAAGGTGAAACACTATTGGTTTCAGAAATATAGACATTGAAAATTGGCTCGTACCCCCTTCCAGTTCCGTTTCTATAAGTTAAAAAATAATTAGATCTAAACGTAAAATGTTTAAAGAAATCGAATTCTAAATAAGCATTAGGGTTAAATTGAAAGTCTTTATTTAATTGAGTATACTTGTGTCCTTCAACAAGAGCTAAAGGGTTTCCAATTTGTGCAGCTCCAATCTGTTGTGGTAAAGAGTTATATAAACCATAGTATTGACCTGGATTCAAATTGATAGGAGCGACTACTGGCGTAGCATTTAGAGAAGATGTGAAACCTCTTAGTTGAGGAAGTTTTCCGTAAGCACCAGTAAAACCAAAACCTGCTCTTAAACCTTTGCTAATTTTCAAATCATCATTAAACTTCATCGTAAGTCTTTCGTAATCTTCATACTTAATAGACCCCTCTTCCGTTTGATACCCGAATGAAAAACTCACTCTATTATTTTCACTACCGTTTGCGATGGTAATATTGTGCTGTTGCATCATCCCGCCTTTATTGCGAATAACATCTACCCAATTTGTATCTGCATTGAAAACATTAAATAAATTGTAAGCAGGCAACCCTTGATTAATCAAATCTTCATTATACAAAGTTCTAAATTGCTCTGCATTGGTAATATTTGGACGGTTATCTAAAGATTTTACTCCAACTGATGAAGATAAACTCACACTAGTTCTACCCGCTTTTCCTCTTTTGGTAGTAACGATGATTGCTCCATTTGCACCACGGCTACCAAAAATTGCAAGTGATGAAGGATCTTTCAAAATCTCCATCGACTCTATATCTGCAGGGTTTAGAAAGTCAATATTATTTGCAAAAACCCCATCTACAATGTAAACCGGGTTAACACCATTAATAGTTACTGTACCTCTAATTCTAACATCAGCCTGCGAACCTGGTTGACCAGAGTTTACAACCGACAAACCGGCTACTTTACCTTGCAAAGAGTTTACTGGGTTAGATGCTGGCTTGTCTGCAACTTCTGCTCCATCTACTTTTACAATCGATCCCGTAAGATCTCTTTTCTTAGCGGTACCATACCCAATCATTACTACTTCCTCAATTTTTTGCTCTTTTGCAAGAGTGTCTTTCGGAGCAGTCTGCCCATTTACGTTCATACCGAAGTAAAGAACCGCAATTAGGGTGGAATACTTTAAATTACTTTGTTTCATATAGTTTCTTTTTTTCTTAATTGTCATTCTTTTTCTCAAAAAAAGACATTAATTCAAAAATAGCAAAAAAAAATTAACATGTTAATTTTTCTTAAAAAAAATAGAATTTTAACAAAAAAAACACAATTCAAACAATATAATTGCTTTATTTATTAATATTTCGTTAATTTAAATTAAAATGTTTATCATATTTTCAGTGGTTTTTTCAGTTATTTTGTCGTTTCGAAGCATTTACCTTCCCTAAAAATAGAAGTAAGCTATGCAAAACATTGATTTTTTCTTAAACATATTCCTAATTTTAACATTTTCCAAGATTATAGTTTGAACCTATTTACCTTCTAAATTTTAACTTATTAATTTTTGGTGTTATATTTGAACCTTTATATTTTTAAAAAGTATTATGAAAAAATATATCATAGCTGCAACCCTTATTTTCGGAACTGGCTATTTCATTACCACAACAGTACAATCTTGCACTTCTCTAGCTACATCAGACATTGGTTTGGCGGTAATTAAGAAAGTGCTTCTTGGTGGAATTAATAAAGGAGCCAACATTTATGGAAACAAAGAAGCCTTTATGCAAAATAACCTTGTAGATAAAGCACTTCCAAAACAATTGAGAGATATTAATACTACTCTAGAAAAAATTGCTCCTTCCATTGTTCAAAAAGAAAGAGAATATATTGCGGAAGCAGCCGTTTATACCGTTAATATTTCTAAACCCATTCTTGAAGGTGCTGTAAACAGTCTTAATTCACAGGATGTAACAAGAATTATTCAGGGAGAAAAAGGCACCGCAACATTAATCCTGAAAGAAAAAACGCAAACGCAGCTTATACAAGCGATCGCACCTCGAGTTGAGCAAGAACTTAATAAATATGGTATTGCAAAAACTATCAACACCGCACTCTCTGGAAGCAATCTTTTAGGAAGCCTTCTTGGTGGAACTAAAACTTCTGTAAACGCAGGTGGTTTAAGTACTTTGGCATCAGAACAAATGGTAAACGGACTTTTCAACATTATTGAAGATTACGAAATCCAGAATTCACAAGCACTTTTAGGTCCTTTAGGCAAAAAGTAGCACGTTACATTATAAAAAAAATAAAGCAGATGGATATTTTACAAGGAAACCAACACGCAAGTCCGGAAGATTTTTACGCTTCTTTGAAAGAAAAGCTAACAGATCATCACGATTTTCCGGAAGATTACTTATTCAAATTTATTATTCCGACAGATCAGGCGAAGCTGACAGAAATTTACAAAGTTTTCGACGGGATTAAATTTACTTTAGGAAACAGAGAAAGCAAAAACGGAAAATATACAGCATGTAATATTAATGCTTTTGTTTTGGACGCCGATCAGGTGGTAAATATTTACCAAGAAATTGCTAAGATTGAAGGTGTTATTCTTCTATAAATTTTAAGCATGCACGATAAAATTAAAGTCAGCTTTTTCAAGCTGACTTTTTTATTTTTCTAAAAATAATTTTACATTTTCAATAGGCCTTCCCAACATTGCTACAGAACCTTTTATAATAACAGGTCTTTGTATAAGCGATGGATTTTCTGATAAAATTTTAATCCATTCATCATCTGAAAGCTCTTTATCTGCAAAATTTTCCAAATACAGACGATCTGTTTTTCTTATAAGATCGTGTACACTTTGATTCAGCTTTTTAAGCACTGTCTTAATCTCAACAACAGAAAGAGGATCTTCCATCAGATCAATAATCTCGAAAGCAACTCCGTTTTCATCAAGATATTCCAAAATAGCTCTAGATTTGGAACAATTTCCGTTGTGTAAAACTTTCAAGATCATATCATTATTAATTTAAAATTTGAACTTCAAAGTTAAAACAATCCGTTGAGTTCTGCTTCTATTTTTTCAAGAATAAAGCCAAAATCTTCTGGTTTTTCTACAAAGTCTAAATCATCAACCTCAATTACCAACAATTTACCTTCGGTATAATTAGAAATCCATTTTTCGTATTTCTGATTTAGTTTTGAAAGGTATTCAATACTGATTGACGCTTCGTATTCTCTTCCTCTTTTGTAAATTTTCTTTACCAAATTGGGCACGTCAGATTTTAGATAAATTAAAAGATCAGGAGCCGAAACAAAAGTTTTCATTAAGTTGAAAACCGACGCATAATTCGCATAATCACGATCTGAAAGCAGTTTCATATCATTCAAGTTTTCAGCAAAAATATGCGCATCTTCATAAATCGTTCTGTCCTGAATAATGTTTTTTCCACTTTCACGAATTTCCTTCACTTGTCTGAAACGGCTTCCTAAAAAATAAATCTGCAGAGCAAAACTCCATTTACTCATATCTGCATAAAAATCTTCCAAATATGGGTTATGATCTACATCTTCAAACTGTGCATCCCAACCGTAATGTTTTGCCAACATTGTTGTTAAAGTGGTTTTTCCTGCTCCAATATTTCCTGTAACCGCTATATGCATTTTTCTATTTCTTATTTTTTTTAATTAGAACCCGATTTCTTCAATTTCATTAATTACTTTCTCTACATCGCCTTTTTTCTCTTTTTCTTTTTCAAGATTTTCAATCGATTTTTCGAGTTCTTTTTTCTGAGCTTCAACTTCTTTCAGCTTTTGAATTTGCTGTAGAGTTTCGGGGGTGTAAAGATAGAGTTTGTTGTCTTTTATTTCAAAAAAAGCGAGGCTATTTTTATCCACAATTTGCGCATCAAGGTCTTCGAAAATTTTAGATATTTTTTGATCTGGGCTGTATCTTAAAATACTGTTTTTAGTAATAATCAATACCATTTCGTTTTCTCTACGGAAACGTTTTGCGTCTTTAACCTCCGTTTCAAAAAGCTTTTCAAACTTTAAACTGTAAACTCTAAATAAATCTTTACTCAGAATATACACTTTGTTTTCAAAAACCAAAAGATCAATTATATCATCAAAACCACCATCAAAAGGATAAGAATTTATGGTCGTATCGTTTCTGAAATTATACTGCAACAATCTTCTCGTACTCTCGTCTAAGAGCCAAATTTGCTGCAAATCTTCTGCGTACGCATGTTTTATAAAGCTAAATTTCTGCTTGAAATCTATTTTCTGAATATCATTAAGGTTTTGATCGGCAAACTTCATTTCTTGTCCGTTTTCAGAAAACATGGGGATATTGAGCGGGTTTTGCACCGTTTGAATTTTAAAAGGCACCGTCAACATCATTTGCCCAATCTGTTTTCCCAGCGTATCATATTTAGTAAGGCTGAAATCTTTGCTTTTGTAGATGTACAAATTACCATAATCGTCGGCAAAAAAATCTCTTGCCTCCTTTAGTTTTAAAGTATCTAATGGAAGAGCTTTCTGCGCAGAAACCGTACAGAACAAAACAATGAAAATAAAATTAAGTAACCTCAATATCTTTTTTACTAAGAAAGCGTTCCTTGCGGAACGCTGACAATTTACATACTTTATATGGATAAACGAAATTGCTTTTTCAATTTAACTATTTAATTGCTACTTCGTAAATTTTTGACCAATTTTTACCCGTCACCAACATATTTGAACCTTTAAATGCGATTCCGTTTAACACATGCTCAGAATCTGCATTTGGATTAATTTCATTATTAGTGTATTGCTCTGCAATTTTTGTAAAATCAAACTTACCCACTACTTCGCCTGTTTTTGGGTCAATTTTTAAGATAATTGGTTGGTGCCAAACGTTGGCATATACAAAACCTTGGTAATATTCAAGCTCATTCAGTTGGTCATAAACCGATTTATTCCCTGCAACAGAAATATATTTCACCAATTTTGAAGGATCTTGCGGATTCAAAAAATAAAGATTTTTGGTTCCGTCTGAAGCGATAAGGTTTTTACCATCATAAGTAATTCCCCAACCTTCTAAAATCATATTTGGATAAGAAAACTGCGAAACAGGTTTTAAATCACTTTTATTATAAACAAATCCAATCTTATTTTTCCAAGTCAACTGATAGATTTTATCTCCTACGATCGTACTTCCTTCAGAAAAAATATCATCTGCTTGTTTCGTTTCTTTTACCGGAGTAGTATCTCCTAATTTATAAGCAATTAATCTTGAAGAACCATTTTGCCCATCACTTTCATAGATTAAATTACCCTCCATTTGAAAGCCCTGAACAAAGTTTGCAGAGTCGTGAGGATATTCTGCTACGATCTCATAATTCAGGTTTTGCTCCTCAATTTTACCGTATACATAAATAGTGGCATCAGACTCGATATTTTCGCCACTTTTAGTTTTAATTTTAAAAGTCACAGCATTATCTCCCAACATAAAATACTTAGGATCGATGGCTAGATTAGACGTTTCTTTGTCTCCAAAACTAATGGTAATGCTTTCTGCATAATCTAAAACATCTTGTGGAAGTTGCAATTTGTCGCCAAAATGATAGCCTGTTGCTTCCATAGAATTGTTGTAGTCTGCAAGCGTATTGAGAACTTTCTCGTCGTTTTTACAAGAAACAATCATCAAAAGCGCAGCAAAACCTACTATGATTTTATTTTTCATATTCTATTTAAAAAATTTTCTCAAAAATAGGAAAATTTATCGCTCTTTGCTAATTTCAGAAACATTCTGCCCAAACTGCAAAATGTAACCGTTATTATCATAGATGGCAAACTCTCTCATTTCCCAATCGAAAGTTTCAATTTCGTAGCAAATTTCAGCTTTATCTTTTAAATCTTGCCACAAAACATCAACCTCATCTACATTAAAATAAAATGAACCAGAAAAGCCAATTTCTTTACATTTTGAATGTTCATTAGCTTTAGAAATCATCAGTAAAACCGAATCTTTATCGAGAGATGCCCATTGCCAGTCATTATTTTGCTCATGAATGGTAAAGCCCAGAATCTCCGTGTAAAATTTGAGTGTTTCCTCAAAAGAATTAGTCCAAAGAATTGGTCTAAGATTGTTGAATTTTGTCATTTTCTACTATAAAAGATTATTGTTTCTCCAAATACGGTTTCAAACTTTGGTTCAAAATTCCTCTCCAACCTTCAGCGAAGCTTTTACGAGAAAAGTTTTCACCTAAATCATGAAATTTTTCAATGTCAAAATGTGTTACTTTTACGGAAGTTTCGCCGTTTTCCAAAGTATCAATTTCCCAAGTTACAGCGGTTTTTTCTTTCGAAAAATCTGGATACGCCCAAGTGTAAGATATTTTTTTCTGCGGAACCACTTCTAAAACTTCACCAATATGATGGTATTTTTTATGGTCGCCCGGCTCGTAAAAATCGAAAACAGTTCCCACGACAGGTTCAAAATCTTGAATATCGAAGTACCATTTTTTCATTTCGACTTTATTAGTTAAAGCATTCCAAACCGTTTCGGGAGAAGCTTTTATTTCGCAGTGAATTTCAATTGGAGTATTCATAAGTATTAGTTTTTAGTGTTTATTTTTATCATTATCCATGAGAGAAACCTGTAATTTTTGCTTCCTCAAAATCGAGTTGCATTTCTATGGTTCTCATCACATGGTCGTCGAATATTTTTTCTCGCTTCATACGATGCAGTTCATTTCGCTGAGTTTGAATAACCTGCCTCAGAACATCTTTAGTTTCGTTCATTGCTTGAACATAGTCTACCGTAGAAGCCATACATTGTGCTTTATCTGCCATTAATTTCATCTCATTTTCCAATTTATAAATAAGATGTTGCACCAGTTTGTTATTTTCAGATAACTCAGAAAAATCGGTATTTAGCTTTTCTAATGCTGTTTCTTTCAACTTTTTCATCAAAATAGCTTCCTGCTTTTCTTCTGGCAACTCACTTCCCGCGTCTTCAATATTCAACCATTTCAGAATTGGAGTAAGCAATAAACCTTGCCCAACTAAAGTAATTAAAATGATAACAAAGGTAACAAACAAAATGATGTTTCTATGCGGAAAAACTTCTCCCGGAGCAATATATACCGGAATCGACAATGCAGCCGCCAAAGAAACCACACCTCTCATCGCCGCAAAACTAATGATAAAAGGTTCTTTCCAATCTGGTTTTGGTACGTCTTGCTTCCTTTTTCTGGATAAAAGCCAGGGTACATAAACGAGTGAATAACTGTAAACTAATCTTGTAAAAATAATCGCTCCTCCAATGATTATACTGTAAAAAATACCTTCGGAAATAGTATATTCTTTCATTGCTTCTACCACAACCGGAAGTTCTAAGCCAATAAGAATAAAAATAATGGTATTCATTAAAAATATGATAACACTCCACACATTGCCTGTTTGAATTCTTGAGGTATGGCTTAAATAACAATGTGAGTTGTAAGACATCAACAAACCACCTGCAACAACCGCCAAAACACCAGAAAAATGGAAATGTTCTGCCGCAACATACATTACGTAAGGAACAATAATCGTAATAACTGTATCAATATTAGAATTGGAGGGGATTAATCTCAAAAACTTGCCAAAAACGATTCCACAAGCGATTCCAATAGCAACACCGCCAATCGCCATCGTAAAAAAATCTTGCACAGCTTCACGAAATACAAATTGCCCCGAAATTACCGCTGCTAAAGCAAATTTAAAAACAATTAAACTCGATGCATCGTTTATTAAGCTTTCACCTTCCAAAACCGAAGTAATTTTTTTCGGAATCTTCATATTTTTTAAAACCGAAGTTGCGGCAACCGCATCTGGAGGCGAATTGACTCCCCCCAAAAGAAAACCCATCGCTACAGTCAGACCCGGGATAATAGACGACGAAACATAAGCCACCACAATTGAGGTGAGAAAAACCAAACCAAAAGCCATAGAGAAAATCTGCCTTCGCCACTTATGAAAATCCTGCCAAGATGTAAACCAAGCTGCTTCAAATAAAATAGGCGGTAAAAAAATTAGAAAAACCAAATCTGGTTCTATCTCAATCTGTGGCATTCCTGGTACGAAGCTTACTAACAAACCTGCAATTACTAAAAAAATAGGATATGCAACCTTTAGTTTTTGCCCAATCATTACCAATATCATCACAGAGAGAAGAACCGCAATGGAAATAATAACGTAGTCATGAATCATAATAAATCTGTGAGTTTTTAATTTGAAATTTTAAAATCAGAAAAAAGTCGATGTGAAGGGTAATTTATTTCTTCTATCAAATAAAGCAAAATCAATACTGATTATCAATCAAAAGACAAAGAGACTGATTTTTCTGTTATAAAAATGACGATTGCACTTTCATATTCATTTTAGCCATCTAAAAAATAGTCAAATTGTCATTATAAAACATTTAAACCTTTACCAAAATTACCTAACTAAAGTACTGATTTTTGAAACTAAAACAATAAAAAACCGCCAGAAAAATCTGACGGCTGTATATTTTACTATTGATTTTAAGGATGTTGCTGCATTTTTGCAGGATCGTCATAATTTACCATCCAATTGATGCCGAATTTATCTGTCCACATTCCAAAATAAGCTCCCCAAAACGTTTCTGCAAGAGGCATGGTAACCATTCCGCCTTCAGAAAGACCGTTGAATAATTTATCTGCTTCTTCTTTCGATGCGGTGTTGATAGAAATTGAAATATTGTTCCCCGCTTGAAAATGAGAAGCCCATTCTCCGCCTGTATCTGAACCCATCAAAACAGTTTCTTCAGAAATTGGAAGCGAAACGTGCATCACCTTGTTTTTTTCTTCCTCAGACATTTCTCCTGCACCTTCCATTGGAGGCATTTCTCCAAAACGACCGATATAAGCGAAATCGCCACCGAAAACAGATTTGTAAAAATTGAACGCTTCTTCGCAATTTCCATTGAATGTTAAATAAGCATTTACTTGTGCCATAAAATATATAGTTTAAAAGTTTGTTGTTGTTGTTGTTGTTGTTGTTGTTGTTGTTGTAAATACAACAGTCTAATCAAAGCTTTCAAGTGCTTAACTTATTCTCTCAAGCAAATAATTTTAACTAAAAAGAATTAAGAAACACTGAAAAACACCCTTGAAATCAAAAATTTTGAGCAATTTACAAATTTATAATATTGACTCGCCATTCACTTGAAAAAAAAATTAAGCATCACAAAAATATGATAACAAAAAAACTACGGTTATCATAAAAATTGTGATACAATTTCCATAAAAACGCATTTTTTGTTAAAAATCATCTATTATAGATTTAAAAATTAAAAAATATTAATGATAAGCATAAATAAAAGTTTTTGATTTTAAATTAATTACATGATTTTTAGAAAAAAATATTTATGAAAAGATTTTTTTTTGAAATCTAAATTTTATATTAGCAACGATTATCATTATATATCACACTGCGATATTTCGCAAAAGCAAAAAAAAGAAAAA
The DNA here is from genome assembly GCF_057180445.1 of Chryseobacterium sp. HNCC26DJ239. Taxonomy (NCBI): domain Bacteria; kingdom Pseudomonadati; phylum Bacteroidota; class Flavobacteriia; order Flavobacteriales; family Weeksellaceae; genus Chryseobacterium; species Chryseobacterium sp. HNCC26DJ239. Next base: position 393,672 of record NZ_JBXUGJ010000002.1, on the reverse strand, counting down.
TATAAATGAAGGATAGATTATTTAATTTATTGTTTGAAAAGGCAATATACGCTATTTTAGGCTTAATGATTGTTAATTTAAATTCAGTAAAAGCACAAACCAATTGTGGCATAACCGATATGACAAGCTTTTCAGGCTTGAGTGCGAACACAACCACAGCTCCGGTTTCTCAAACTATACAAATGGCAGGTTATTCTTCTGGAGATAATGTCACACTTACTTTAACTAATGGCAGAGGAAATGGCTTCTTAAACGTTACAACTCCTACAACTTTTTCGGCAAGAAATACAGCTTTAGGCGGGGATACTTATGGTATAAACATCTCTGGTCTTATAAGAAGTGGCGAGACTAAAACTGCAACACTTACCTATACCAAACCTATTTACAATGTAAGATTTAAAGTTGCAGACATAGATTTTGGATCAGGAGCCTCAACAGAATTGCTTACTATCAATCTCTACAGCGGCTCTACTCTCTACCGAATAACCAATACGAGTATTACAGAATATCAGTTTAGTACACCTGCTGGAAGTACCATTAGCAATGTATTTTACACTCCACAGGGATTATCAATTTCGGGAAATACGCTCAATGGAACAAGTACTTTTGCGCATCAAATTTATGTTTTTGAATTATTATCTACCAACTCCTGCCCCATCCCTGTAGATAAAATAGAGTTTATCGCAACAGGAGGCTCTACTAGCGCAGACACCAATATGGCAATAGATATTTTTGATATTGAATATTGCGCCAATAATATTAACGATTCTGATGCAGATGTAGTTATAAACGCATGTGATTTGGATAGTGACAACGATGGTATTTTAGATACAGACGAAGGTAGATGTCTTTCTACCATTACAAATGGCGATTTTGAATTACCCAACCTAAATTGTAACCCTCCAAGCTCCTCAATCATCCCTTCAACTTCATTTCCAGGATGGGATTCTTTAGGAACTGATGGCACAGGGAGAAGCTGTGGAACAGCAAATACAACCCCAGGAAATATTGAAATTTGGAGATCTGGATTCAACTCTTTCTCTGCTTTTACAGGAAATCAATTTGTTGAACTAAACGCTTATGACAATGGAGCTCTATTACAAAACATCAATTTACCATCTGCAGGATCTTATGTTATCACTTGGGGGCTTGCCCATCGAGGCAGAGCGGGTGTTGATGTAATGAGAGTTACCGCAAAACAAGGAACTACAACTTTACAAACACAAGACATTTCTGATGATAGAACAGCATGGCGATACATAAATGGAAGCTTTAATGTTACGGCAGCAACGGCAAGTACTATTAGTTTTTCATTCGAAGCGGTATCTTCTAGTGGTGGAAATATCTCGCTAGGTAATTTTATCGACAGTGTTTCTGTATGTGTAAGTAGAGATACTGATTCTGATACGATTCCCGATTACTTAGATTTGGATTCTGATAACGACGGATGTCCAGATGCTGGTGAAGGAGGAAACACCACCATTCCTAAAACAAGTTTGGTTGCTTCTGGAGGAACATTACAAGGAGGAAATGGGGTAAACCCAACTGTTTCGGGATTGTCGGGATACAACCAATCTGTTTTACTTAATTTAGGAACAACTGTGGGATCAACCTCAACAACTTTAGGAATTCCGACCATTGCCGGAACCGGACAAACCATCAGAAATTCCACAAACAGTCTCATAAACTCATGTTTTTGCTATGATCCAGCTTCTGTTTTAGGAACTCCAGAAGGCTCCAAACATGGCATTTCCTTATTAAAAAGAGCGGGAGCAGACAACGGAAACTGGCCAATGAACAGAAACTCCGCACATACAGTTTTAGAATCGAACATTAAAGGATTTGTTATAACAAGAATGACCAGTGACCCTGCACAAACAACCGCAACCAACTATCTGTCTAACGACAGTAATTCGAAGATTACAAACCCAGTTGAAGGAATGATGGTGTACGACACTTTCGCTAAATGTTTAAAAATTTATGACGGAGCTCAATGGAATTGTTTCATAACCCCTACTTGCCCATAAGCTAAAGATAAAACAAACCATACATTACACAAAAGGCGACCAAAGTTGGTCGCCTTTTTTATTAATTTTCTCTATCGAAAAGCTTATCTATGTTGGTCTATAAGAATCATATTTCCATCTGGATCTTTTAGGAAAATATGTTCGGGACCGGAAGTATTTTCGTCTGCCAATTTATCAAGCTCTACTCCACTTTCTAAAAGTTTTTTCTGAATTTCTCTTACATCATCAAAATCTTCCAAGTTCTGAGCATTTTCATCCCAACCCGGATTAAATGTAAGCATATTCCCATCGAACATGGCCTGGAAAAGTCCTATTAACGTACTTCCGTTTTTCATGATGAGATAATTATGCTCCATGCTTCCTCCCATGGAAGAAAAGCCTAGTTTTTCGTAAAATTCTTTAGATTTTGCAAGGTCTTTTACACTCAGACTCAAAGAAAATACACCTAATTTCATAATTTATTCTTTATTTGAAGCTAATTTAAAACCTACTATTGCCAAGAACGGTGCTGCAACACCTAAAACCCATATCCAAATTGGAGTATGAATAGGCATCATCATAAAATTTAAAATAGTTGCGGCCAAAAGAAATCCGCCAACAATTAGCGCATAATAACGATTTCCATCGTTTTTTATTTTAGTTGCAACAAAACCTCCTGCAAATGCTGCAACAGCGTATCCAAAGATAATCATCAATTTAGCTTCTACAGGAACTGTTTCAACATATTTAAAGAAAGCTTCTTTATTGGTTTCGTAAGAAACTCCAGGCGGAAGCGGATATAATTTATGATTTATCATCTCATTGATGATAATGATAACGTTTGCCGTTACAATTCCACCCACAACAGCAAGTATTCTTTTCAGCATTTTTATTGATTTTTAAGCCTCGTTTTAAAGGTCATGGTTTTATCATAACTTAACCAATCTCCTATTAAATCGATGTATTGATTTTCAATTTGTTCTTTATCTTTATCCCAAGTAAATGTGTAAATAAATTTCCCTTTAAACTGACCTGAGTGTTTACCTTTATTTTCTTCAGCCAAATCGTACTCCCCGTAAACAGTTCCTTTCTTTTTTGAATCTTTATACTTGGTGATTTTTATTTTTCCTTCAAACTTAGCATACACTTTATCCACCAAAGAATAGCCAGAAACAAAGTATTCCTGGTCGTTTTTCTTATCCTGTTCAGAAATATTGATTTTGAGTTTTAAAACCTCTCCGTCTTTGCCAATCGTTCCTAAATAAGGCTTGCTGTTATTGAGCCAAACTTTAGAAATATCGGGCATTTGCGCAAAACAAAACGCCGAACATAATAAAAAAAGAAATAGAAGTTTTCTCATGGTATGAAAATTAATTTTTAGCCTATGCTAAAAGATATTATTTGTGCCTAAAGGAAATTTATAATTGTATTCTTACACTCCAAACTGTGCAAGATGATGGTTAAGATGCTTTGCAAACATATTATTCCATTCCTTTGAACTTAATTTCCCGAAAGAAAATGAATCTTTGCCTTCGAAAGCTTCCGCGCCTAATTGTTGTGTTTTTTGGATAAAACCAATCAATCTTTTCTTTTCATCATTAAAATTTCTTCTGTTTGCGATGATAAACTGTGGCGCAGTAGGAGAATCTCTTGGGTACGATTTGTCGCTTACCACTTTAGGTTTCACAAAACTTTTAAGGATAAATTTTGCAATAGCACCCGGTTTTTTATGTTTTTCTGGTTCATACACCATTTCGTACGTTACGTTACAGTGTGCCAACATTTGGTCTACCGTCATTCTTCCCCACAAACCATGTGTATCTTCTACCAGATTATTTATTCTATTAATGTAATTCTGAGCGTCTTGCGCGTTAAAAACATTTTCCATATTTTAATGTATTGTACTAAAACAAAGATATTAGTTTTTTTTGTTTAAATTTTAACTTTTCCCACAAAAGCCTTGTGAATTATTCATAATGAGACGTAAATAAAAAAACGCAACCGGCTAAAAACCGATTGCGTTTATAATGTATTTTAAAATTCTTACTCGTTGATTTCCACCTTTATTCCCTTCGTATGAGAACTCATTTGCGGCGCATAATAGTTTTGAATGGTCGTAATTCCGTTTGAAAAAACTCCGGACGCGTTGCAAATTAAATCATATTCAAAAACGTATCTTCCTTTTGGCATAGTTTCGATATAGAAATTAGTGGAAGCATCTTTCGTCGATTGATAATACCCTAAAGAATTATTCCATTGATAACCGGAAATCGTTGTTAAAGGCTCAAAACCAGCCGCTCTCATGTCTTTAATTTGAATAAATTCCATTGCGCGGTCTGTATTCAAAATCATTCTAACCGTAACTTTATCACCAACTTTCAGCGGAGTTTCCGAGGTTATTTTTTGAAGTTCTTCACCGTTTACCGTTTTTACTTTTTTGTACAATTCTTTGGTAACAGAAAGATAATTTTCAGAAGATTTTATTTTATCTAAATCTTCATAATATTGCCAGAATAAACCTCCCTGTACAATTCCCGGACTATCTTTTTTGATGGTAACAGTTGCCAAATTTTTGTCTAAATTATCAGAATTAATCGCCTGTTTCACATAAGCCGTTGCTTGATTTTGAGGTTGTAATTTCTTTCCGCCCCAAGTAATTTCTGCTTTATCAGATTCTGCACTCGTCCATGATTTTCCAGAATTTAAAATCGTAAAAATCACTTCTGCAGTTCCGCGAGAACTTCCCCAAGAATTCACTTCTTTCTGTGTAATTAGCCAAACTTTCATGTCTTCGATAAACTTTTGGTCTTCAGATTTTAATTGATTAAAAGCTTCCAAAGCTCCTGCCTGATTCACAACTTTTGAGCTGAACCAACCCCAATCATCTAAATTTTGCTTCCAATAAACCCCTTGATTTTTAGAATCTACCGAAGTTTCTTTTAAATAAGTCATTAATTTATTTGAAATCTCTTTCAAACCGTAGTCATTCATCAACAAAGCAGCACGATGTAATCCAAAGAACGTAAAATCGGTGATTTTTGCCGTTTTCGCTTTTTCTTTCACGGCAGATTTCAGGGCTAAACCTTTTCCTTTTAATGGAAATTCTTTTTCCCAGTAATTTCTTGCGTTGAGGTATTCTAAAACATAGTTACTCCAAACGTTGCTTCGGCTACGCTCAGCAACCGGTTTTCCATTTTGCTCACTGTCCGATTGGTTGCTGAGTAAAGTCGAAGCATAATATTTTTGAATTTCGTTATCGACATAATTAATCAATTTAGTAACCATTTCTTTTTGCTCGGAAGATTGATAATCTGTAAGATTACCTTTTAGCCAAAGATTGATTTTCCCTAAATTTTTAAGTACATACAACGAAGTTGAATACGAAGTCGGATACCCAGAATACCACGAAAAACCACCATCAGGATTTTGAAGTTTTACCAAATCTGACCAATCTTGATTGATGGAATTTTTCATCGTATTTACATCAAAAAGCAAAGCTAATTTTGCCATTTGTTCGGTTTCATTTTTAGATTCCAAAACCCAAGGCGTTTCATCTAATAATGTTTGTTTCAGTTCTTGATTTTTCTCTAAATTGGAAACCAGCAAACCTTTAGATTGATATTCCTCAAAAACAGTTTTCATTTTAGGATTTGCTTTGAAAATTTCGGAAGCCAAAACATCGGCAAACCATTTATTAAACACAACGTCTGCGGAATTGTGTTGGTCGTTTTTCAAACTTGGTAACGCAAACATAATTTCCCAAATAGGATTTGTCGTTAATTCCAGCGTATTAGAAACATTTGAAAGTGTTTTAGAATCTGTATTTTTCAGGTTTTCTAAGACAAAAGTTTTGGTTTCACCTTCTTTCACGAAAACAGGAACAGCTTCCGTTATCAACATTCGATTGGGCAAAACAGCCACCGCTTTTTGTTCCCCATCTGAAAAATTACCAGCTTTGGCGACAACTTTCAAGATAATAGATTCCACATTCGCTGGAACTTTTACTTTCCAAGTAAGGGCAGTATTTCCGTTTTCTTTTATCGTAAAGTTTAGAAGTGCAGAATTCAATCCAAATTTCGAAGAAACATCTTCGTTGGTGAACGCATCCAAAATCTGTAAAGTTGCAGAACCATTGAGCGGTGAAGACGTAAGATTTGATAATTTAGATTGTAAATTCAACTCGTCTCCTTCTCTTAAAAATCGTGGATAATTTGGCGTAACCGAAAATTCTTTCTGTGTCACAACCTCTTTTTCTAAAGTCGCTGCTCTTGCGTCTTTTGTGTGCGCTAAAAACATTAATTTCCACTTCGTTAATGCTTCCGGAGAAGTAAATTCAAAGGAAACATTGCCGTCTTTATCGGTTAATAAATTGGGGTAGAAAAAGGCGGTTTCATTTAAGTTTTGGCGAACTGGAACTGCTTTTAATAATCTTTCCTGCACATCTAAAGGGTCAATAACATCAGTATATTGTTTCTTCTCTTCTTCTGTTAATTGTCTTCCAGAATTAACAATTTCAACTGCATTATCACTTACACTAACTCCAGCTAATCTTCCTCTCAGAGACATAGTAACTTCTTCAGCTACCATAGCTTTTGGTTGAGGACAACCTCTATACCGAGATGATCCTGGAACAGTTGGACAAGCATCATTCATATCACTAATACCATCTAGATCTGCATCACTTTCACCCTCAAATATAAGATAATACTTCCAACTAAATTCTGGAGTTTTTAAGTAATCCCTTTGTAAATATTTAAAGTTCTTTTGATAATATCCTCTTTGAAGATAATCATCCATAGAATAATTTTGGAAGTTGTCATTAAACTGAATCAAAGCTTCCCAAGCAAAACGATTGCTTCGGAACTGGTCTAAAGACATATCATACATATTTGCAAGCACTTCCGCTGTTATTTTCTCACTCGTACTGTGCGAATTCGAAGTGTTGCCTACTATTTTTACAGTCCATTTTTCTTTAGAATTGGGCTGGATTTTATCTCTAAACGTAACAGTTTCAATTTTTAATGGCTCTTCAGAATCTATAACAGAAACATTCGCAACTTCGGTTTGAACATCATTGAAAGCCACAATTTGAAACGAAAAATTAAGATTTGAAATTTGCTTATCTTGTGGCGCTGTGAATGGAAATTTCAACACGCCATTTTTCATTTTCTGAACCGAGCTTATTACAGGATTCACTCCATCTTGCACAAAGACATTCACCAAAGCATCCGGAATGGAAGAGTACACAAAAATTTCGGAACTTTCCCCTCTTTTCACTTCGTTTTTAGGCTGAACAATTTCTAAGAAAATATTTTGGTTTTTTGCCACCGCTTTTTTGCTGTACACTGCAAAATTCTGCTGCGTTTTTATCGTGTCTTTTCCTTCAATATTGTATAATTCTAAGGTATAATTTCCGGGTTGAAGTTTACCCAAATCGAGCAGCTCTTCATTATGAACCGCTCCGTTAAGAATTGTATTTTCTACTTTTCTGTTTTCTTCAATATCTTCTTTATCGAAACGGTCGTGAGGAAATTGAGTCACAAATTCAGACTTCGACATCTGCGGAAAATCCTGAACAACTCCTTTAAAAGTATTTCTAAAAATTCTTTCGTTAGATGTTAATTTTGAAAGCTTTACTTGATAAGATTTTTTAAGGTTTTGTTCGTTGTAATTTTTAGTTTCGACTTTTAAGGTTACTTTTTCATCATCAAAAGTATTTTTTACCTGTTCAGCTTTGATGTAATGAGAAACCGAAGCTACTTTCACATTGGTATCGGCAAATTGCGTTTCGCCGTTAATATCCGTAACAGAAGCATTTACTGCAAAATTATCAATTTGAATTCCTTCAATTTTTTCATCTTTTTTAAGCTCAACTTTTATTACAAACTCTCCTTTTTCGTCTGTTTTTACTTCGCCCAAAATTGAGTTTTCATTACCGTAATCACGAGGAAACCACGAAAAATATCTCCAACGAATATTGTACTTTTTAATCTCGTAACTCACCTTTGTATTGCTCAAAGCAACGCCAGAAAACATCATCGCTTTTCCTTTCAATTCTAAGGTTTGTCCGTATTTGTACTCTTCTTTTATCGGTTCAAAAGTGACTTCAAATTTTGGTCTTTTATATTCTTCAACCTGAATATAATGATAATCTGAGGCTATACCATCTGTTTGAAGAATAAATTCTCCGTTCATTTTTCCTTTTGGTAAGACAAAACTTCCATGATAAGAGCCAAATTCATTCGTTACAAACTCCTGCGAAGCAACTTCTTGTTCATTGGCATCTTTTAACTTGATTTTTTGCTTTTCTCTCGCTACAACAGATTCTTTCCCTTCAAGATATTGAGTATTGATTACTTTAAAATAAACGGTTTGCCCAGGTCGGTAAATGGCTCTATCTGTAAAAATCTGTGCTTTTTTGTTTTCTACCGAAGAAGTATTTCTTTCATAGTAATATTCGCCATAAAAACTAAGTTTTTGAAAACTCCTGCTACTCGGCTGACTAATTAAAAAATTTCCGTAATATTCATTGCTTTTAGTCTTTGGAAAAGAAAACAATCCATCTTTATCGGTAATTACTTTATTCTCCGACAATATTTTACCCCCAGAAAACTCATATAAAACTAAATTTTCATTGGCTAAAGCGACTCCATTTTCACTATTCACCAGTTTTAAAACATTCGTTGGATTCTTCAGGTCTGCTTTTTTATGATAAATCACCTTATTTTCTGAAACAAAAAACTGGAAAACTTCTTTTTCGGAATTATCGCTATTTTCATCTACAAAATATTTCACTAAATAAATTCCCGAAGGCAACGGTTTTATTTCTAAAGAAGTAGAATGCTGAACGTAATCTTTTGGGTCGTTCAACTGATATTTCTCTTTTCTAATGAGCGTTTTTTTAATCTTTGAAAACGAATGATTTTGCGCAAAAGAAATATAATCGTTCACGTCATCAACTTTATAAATATGAAGGTCAAAATGATTCACATTTTTAAATTGAGCCACAAAATGAATAGGTTTATTCGCCTGTGTTTCAGCATCATAAATAATATTTAAAGTTTCATTAAGAATTTGATTTTCAATACCTTGAACATTATTCAAGTACGCAGAATTAGGAAATTCTTTTTTTGCTTGATTAATAACTGCTAAAGCCTCTTTTGGCTTTTCGTTTCTCCACAAGATCTGCGCAATTTCTTCATAGATAAAAACCTTGTAATCGCCTTTTTCATTAGATTTTGCTAAATTTTGAAGTCGTTCTAATTGGTCTTTGCATTGAGAAAATCTGCATTCTTCTTTTAATTTTTCATGAGAAAAATAAAGTTTTGCGTTTCCTGAATTTGAAGCGATTTCTTCGTCAAAAAGAGTTTTTATTTTAGTTTCGTTCACCTCCATTTCATCTTTTGTAAACAAACTTGAATCTCGCAAAAATTTAATTTTCTCTAAAACATACCAATCGTAAACTGTCGGAAAATAGCTGGAATCTTCACTGTTGGAAAAAACTTCTTTATATTTTGAGAAACTCATTTTTTTAAGCTCCCCATTTGAAGCGTCCAACTTTGCAAAAGTTTGGGTAAAATAATTTTTAAAATCGAGTTTAGACCACGTTTCAATTGTCGCAACATCTGCACTTACAACATTGGTTCTTTCTACAATTTCCCACTCATTTTCCTGAAAATAATCACTCACAAAACTCGGAATCAAAGTAGAAAAGAAGATTTTATCGTCTCCTTTCAACTGACTTTCGGTTTGTTTTAATTTTGCGAAAAATTTTGAGGAAGCATCGTTATTTTCGTCATCAGAAGTTCGATTAAGAATCAAAAACTCTGCTTTGAGCGTTTTTATCAATTCTATCGTGTTATTTTCTTTCATAGCTCGTTTTTGTGTTTCGGTAATGATGGGAAGATTGCTTTTAAACTTTCCAGCTTTAGAATTCTCCTGTATTTTCTTCCACTGATTCTTGTAAAAATCCTGTGCAGAAAGACTTGTAACAGACAATACTACAAGCAAAAGGAATAAAATCTTGGAAAATCTTTTCATATGTTTTATTTTTGATAAATGATTGCTTTAAAATTACTGAAAAAATACCTCATCGACAGCCAAATTTTTGTCTCATTGATGGGAACTTTTTTTGCAGTTTTCTTTATGCTTGAGCAAAATACATTCCGTTGGCCAACGGTTGCACTTTTATTCATAACGTATTTCAGCGGATATTTGTACACGAAATATCAGAAAACCAAATACTTTTATAAAATCCTTTTCATTAACGCACTTGCAGGAATTTTCTCTGCCATTTTCATTATCCTCAATCATAATGAAATTCGTTTACTGAAATATTTTATCATCGTCGTTTTAGGATTGCTCTATAATTCTCAGTTTTTAGAAACTTACATCAGAAAAATACCTTTATTGAAAGTTTTTTATGTAGGATTAGTTTGGGGTTTGATGAATTGTTGGCTCACATTGCCGGAATTCAATATTCCAATATTTTTAATTAGCTTTTTGTTCATTACGGCTTTGGTTTTACCATTCGACATTCGGGATATGAAAAATGATACGGTAATGACATTTCCTAAATTAATCGGGATTCAAAATACCAAGTATTTAGCTTATATTTTAGTTTTTTTGGCTTGTATTTTATCGGTTTTCTATCTTAAAACTCAATATTTCATCAGTTTTTCCTTAGCGTCTGTTGTAACGTTTGCCCTTATTTATTTTTCCAAAAATACCAATCGTGACTCTTACTTCTCTTTCGGCGTTGAACTCTGTTCTGGATTACCGCTTTTGTTTTTACTAATAATACATTATTTTTGAAGAATGATTCTGAAGAAACTTACCTTATATCACTTTAAAAATCACGCTGAGCAACATTTTACGCTTTCCCCGCAAATCAATTGTTTTGTGGGAAATAATGGTGTCGGAAAAACCAATATTCTTGATGCTTTGCATTACCTTTCCGTAGGTAAAAGTTTTTTAGGAAATAGCGATTTGAACAACATTCAACACGAAGAAGATTTCTTCACAATTGAGGCAGAAATTCAAAATGAAGAATCTGAAGACATCATCAAAGTTCTTCAACCTAAAGAATCGAAAAAAATCATCAAAAAAAACGATAAAAGCTACGACAGAATTGCAGACCACATCGGATATTTACCGAGTGTGATGATTTCGCCATACGATTCTAATTTAATTTCAGATTCTGGAGAAAGCAGAAGAAAATTTCTGAATTCGATGATTTCACAAACCGATTCTTCTTATCTTTTTGATTTAATTCAGTATCAAAAAACGATTCAACAAAGAAATGCGTTGCTGAAATATTTTTCGAAAAATAGAACTTGGGACAAAGATTCTTTGGAAATTTATGATGAACCCATCACAAAATCTGGAACTAAAATTTTTGAAAAAAGAAGAGAGTTTGTATCTAAATTAAATCCTATTGTTCAGAACTTTTACCAAATTATTTCAGGTGGAAAAGAAAGCGTTTCGGTCTTCTATGAATCTCATCTTTCAACCAGTTCTTTTGAAGATTTACTGAAAGAAAGTTTGGATCGCGACAGAATGCTTACTTACACTTCGAAAGGGATTCACAAAGATGACCTTTTATTTGAAATGGATTCGGTTTTAATTAAAAAAATTGGTTCGCAAGGACAGCAGAAATCGTTTTTAATTTCTCTAAAACTTGCGCAAATGAGTTTAGTAAAAGAACTTACAGGAAAAACACCAATTCTCCTTTTAGATGATATTTTCGATAAACTGGATGACAACCGCGTTTCTCAATTAATTGAATTGGTGAATCAAGAAAATTTCGGGCAGATTTTCATTACAGATACGCATAGAGAACGTACGGAAAACGTCGTGAAAAGAATTAATGAGGAAAGTGTAATTTTCGAAATATGAAACGCAACAAAAAACGTGAATTCCAAAGCTCTGAACTGGTAAAATCTTTTGCCAGAATTCATGGTTTTGAAGACAAACTGGTCGCATTTGAAATAAAAGATTTTCTAGAAGATTATCTTGATGAAGCTTTATTCAGCGAAATAAAAACGGTAAATCTAGAAAATAAAATTATTTTCATTAAAGTAAATTCTCCTATACTGAAGCACGATTTTCAGATGAGAAAATCATTCTTTCTAAAGAAATTTCAGGAAAAATTTGGCGAAGAGAAGTTTAATGATCTTCAGATTTTGTAGGAATTGTACTTTGCATTAAATCATTCGATTTTTTATCAAAAACAGAACGTAATGGGATAAAAAACTTAAGTGGATGTTTCAAAAAGTATCTAAAAATCTCTCTGTAAATATCTCCCACCTCTCCAATATTCAGTTTTCGGGATCGGAAAGCCAAAAACATAGAAAGACTGAAACTCACTAAGAAATTGAAAAATCCTATTAGAAATACAGTAATAAAAGAAATCCAAAAGGTATAAGCATCTACTGAAAAGTCTTTACCATAAAGCCCTAAAGCAAAGTTTCCTGCCGCAAAAGTAATGTGTCTAATATCTAAATCTAACCCAAAAAACAAACCTACTGGAGCTGTTGCACCCAAAAAAACACCAAACCAAAAATTAGAAATTATTCCAGCCCAGTTTTTTGCATAATATTTTGAAAGACTTTTGGCAAATTTGGCTCCAAACCAACGTTTAATAGTGAGGTTTTTGGCGATTCTGTCTGGAATTTGATAGAAAATAGAATTATTACCAATATTCCCCGAGATAATTCCCGAAATAAAAAGATAAAAACCAGCAATACAAGCATGTAAAATAGCTTTCGATTTAAAAGGATCCAAATCTTTAAGCAATTTATCTGATTTTTCTATCGCTAAATTCTGCGAGAAAAAAACATCCAAACCATAGATAATAGCCAACGCAATAGGAAAAGATAAAAGAACATTTCCGACAAATGCAATAAACTGACTTCTAAAAAGTTTAGATACAAGATCTGCAAACTCTGTATTATTTCGTTTGGTATTTCCCTGTTCAGAAAGTACTTTAGTCATGGTTGCGGCAGTCATTGCCGGTTGTTTTGTTGCCAGTGTAAAGCCCATCAAATAGATCATTACAAACCCCATCGCATAATTTAAGGCGAAAAGAAATGCATGAAAAAAATCGCTTCCCGGCATAAATCCGTAGAGCATTTTCAGAACACAAAGTGCGCCAACAATAATCCCACCACCACTTGCTTTATAAAACATCTTCATGTACTGTTTACGGCTAGATGTAATGTAATGAGCCCCAGTTTCTGCAGTATGATTGGTAATAAGATGCGAAATTAAACGTGTACTATCGTTAAAAAGCTCCGCAATATTATTTTTATGAGATTTATAAGATAAAATATTAAAAATAAGCTGTTTAGATTTTAAAATATAATCATCATTAGAATCGATAACCAACAAATTTACAATCTCAAAAATTCTTTGAGTTTGTTGCCTAATTTTAAGCAAAGCTTGGTTAATCTTTCCCGAAATACCATATTTTCCAGAGTTTTTAAAGGAGATATTTACAAAATCTAGACACTGCTCACAATAGATTTTTATCTGCTTGTATCGACTGTCTTTTGAGGAAAGCTGTAGCGATCTGTTTACTTTAAAGTCTTCGGCAAGAGCTTCCAGTTCATTTTGTAAAGCTAAAAAAGGGTTGTCAAAATTTCTATACTCTGGAGCCATCCTTACGACATCTACCTCAAGTGCCATTCCTGTTACTCGCCAAGCAAGAATGTTCATAGAAAAAATAAGATCATTCTTTACTTTTTCGTTTTTTATAAAATCTGAAATTTCTAAAAGATGTAAAAGTTCGTCAATCTCATTCTCTGGAACATTGTGAAAATACTCCAGATCTTTTTTCGGACTAAAACTCACATTATCAATAAGATACCAAACTGTTTGTTCGTTTTCAACAGGAGGTAAGACTTTATTTAAGATTCGTTTTTTTAATTCTGAAAAAAACGAATTTTCGCTTAAAATATTTGCTTCAGTAAGAGATAAATTAAAGGGTCTGTCTGAAAAAACGTTTTTTATATAATACGAAAAATTACTTCTATGCTCTTCATTGAATCTGAAATTATTGAGTACATCATGAAAATCTGCTTTTCGCAAACTTTCTAAAAACTCTGCCAATGGCTCAAGAGATCTCGTTTCGTTTTTAAACGAAAAGTATTTACTGAGCACTGTTTTAAAGTTTTTACTCGCTACATTTCTAAAATTCATCTGCATATTAATGTTTATTTCAAACTTACATTTTTCATCTGCCTCATAATCCAGCGGTGCTTTTTATTGAGGTAAGCAGAAGGATTTTTAGGATCATATTTTTTCGGATTTGGCAGTACAGCAGCAATCCATGCAGCTTCAGACTGGCTAAGATCTTTTGAAGATTTGCCAAAATAATATTTGCTTGCAGCTTCTACCCCAAAAACGCCCTGTCCCATCTCTATGGAATTAAGGTAACGTTCCAAAATAATGTCTTTGGACCAAACTTTTTCGATAATAAAAGTGTATACTGCTTCCAAACCTTTTCTTACCCAGCTTCTTTGTTGCCAAAGGAACACGTTTTTGGCTGTTTGCTGAGAAATTGTACTTCCGCCGCGTACTTTTCTACCTTTTTCATTATTCTTGTAAGCTTTTTCAATTGCCGTATAATCGAAACCATCGTGAGTAAAAAACTTTTGATCTTCAGACGCAATCACGGCTTTTTTCACATTCGAACCCATATCTTCATACGAAATATAATCTCTATCGAGCTTTCCGTATTGTATTAAACCGCCAATTTGGGTAATAGTAATGGGTGGGTTAAAAAATCTTCCCCAAATAATAAAAAACACATTCAGAAGAAGTATTACGAATAGGAATTGTTTAATTTTTTTCCACATAAGCTAAAAAACTACTGCAAAAGTAAAAAAATACTACGAGTTTAAGGCAATTCTTTGAAGTAAGTAAGTTTATATTTTGGAAATAATTCTGGATGAAAAATTTTGATATAGTCTTTTAAAACAAAGTCGCAACGCACCAATCCGCTTTCAAAAAAATCATTGGCTGTAGCTGGTTGTTTCTCGCTATAGCTATAAACCTTACCTTTTTCGAAAACATTGAGTTTTGCATATAAAGGATTTATCTGCAGCATCTCTTTTTTGGAAAAATGACTTCCTGCATTTACCCAGAAATTAATATTTTTTGCTTTTGCATACACTTCTTCAAAGCTCATAGTTACAGCTTTATCTTCGGTATTATCTTTTAAAATATAATTCGCATTGGCGTCTGAAATAAATTGTGCCACAGAAGTTTTCCCACCAGGTAAATACCAAACATTTCCGTACATTTCGTTGGCTAAAACATTTGGTTTAGAAGGTGTAGAAGCTGCAACTTTCTTCAACCTATCGTAGCTCTGCTCTATTTCAGCAAATTTCTGATTGGCTAATTTTTCTTTTCCTAAAAGCTTACCGAAGATTTTTAGATATGCAGCTTTTTCTAGTGGTTTTTGCTCGAGATATTCATCAAGAAAAACGACTTTAATTCCATTATTTTTAAGTAAATCGTAAGTGTTTTCAAAACTTGGAATATGATTTGTAAAAACAGCATCTGGCTGAAGAGAAATAATTTTTTCGACATTATATTTTTGGTCTGAACCAACATTCTGAATTTTCCCGGTATTTAACAATTGTTGAATTTTTTGTGAATACACATATTCAGGGCTCGAAATCCCTACAATTTGATTTTCACTTCCCAATTCTGAAATATACCCCATCATACTTGCATTGAGAACAATTATTTTTTTGAAAGGAAGCTGTTTTTCATCAAAAGAATAACTGAATTTTCCTGTTTCAAGCTTTATTTTCCCAGATTCTTCTTTAAACTTGGTGCGTTGCGATATATTTACCCACTCTGAACCTGTAATTTTTTGCTCTCTTTTACAGCTAATTAGCGTCAAAAACGCGATTAATATTAAAATTCTTGATTTCATATTTCAAAGGAAACAAAAATTTTGTATATTTGCAAACCATTAAACGAGGCCTCGTGGCGCAACTGAATAGCGCATCTGATTACGGCTCAGAAGGTTACAGGTTTGAATCCTGTCGAGGTCACAAAACAACAGGTTAACAATTAAATCAAGCTCATTTCAAGCTACTGAAGTGATAAGGTCTAAGGGTTAACCTGTTTTCTTTTTCCCTTTGTCATAACATTGTCACAACGATTCTGGTCAATTCTTAAACTTTAAAAATTTAAAATTGATGCATCAGACCCGACCTTCATTTCTTGTCACAGAGCTTGTCACAAATTCGAAATTTATGACAATCAACACACACTTTTACCTAAACAACTATCAACGAAAAGATGGCAAATGTCAAATTTTTTACGACGTAAACATTAACGGAGAACGAGATCGAATCCCAAGCGGCCTTTATGTGAAACCCGAACATTGGGACAAAGAACTACGCCGGGTTAAAAAACGCTTCGATACAGAAGACGTAAATCTATCTCTAGACAACATGGAATCCAAAACCACGGAGATAAGAACACACTACAGATTATCTAAATCTTCCTTCTTGGATATTAAAACCTTTAGAAATGAATTTTTTAATAAAACACCAAAATACGACTTCATTACTTTCGCAAAACATCATATTGAGAACGAGCCAACAAGAGACTCTTCTAAAAGACACGCCCGAAGCGTGATTAAAAAACTTGAAGAATTTAAAAGTCCGCTTCCATTTAGTTCCTTAAATATTGGATTCTTTGAAGACTTCCGTGGGCACTTATACAAAAACGGAAACGCGAAAACAACCATAGCCGGAAACATAAAGGTGATTAAAAAATTTATCAACCTTGCAAGAAAGCATGGTTTGTTTATCAATTTTGATATTGACGATTTAAAAGTAGGTTCAATGAAAGGTTCTAAAGTTAATCTTACTTTACTCGAGGTCGAAAAATTAAAGCAGTATTACTTCAGCGAGGACGTAGATAAAGGACATTTACTGAGCTTAGGTTATTTTCTTTTCGCCTGCTATACAAGCTTGAGAATTTCCGAAATTCAAAACTTAAAAAGAGCGGATCTGAAGGGAAATGCAATTACTTTTTACTCGGACAAAACAGATAAAGCTCATACCATTGTTTTGAACAATACCGCAAAAATGATTGTCGATAGACATCCTGCTTTGTTTATTGATCACATTCACGCGAACTGCATAAATCGTACTTTGAAAAACATTATGAAGTTGAGCAAGGTTCAAATCAACAAAACTGTATCGATGCACACCGGAAGACACACCTTTGCAACAAACTTCTTACGTAAAGGAGGAAATGTACGTGACCTTCAACAGATCCTAAATCATTCTAGCATTTTAACAACAATGATTTACGTGCATATCGTCGAAAAAGAATCGAATATGGCCACGCACATTTTAGATTAAATAATAGTTTCGGTGATAATATCGACAACATACGAGTTATCACCGGACTTTTCTTTGTTCAAACTTGAAATTAAGTGAACATTATTGTTACAAAAAATATAGTCTTTCACACTTACTAAGCTAAATTCTTCAGCATTTACTTCTTTACTCCATTCGTACTGAGTTCCGCGAATCCTTTGCCTTAACCACCTTAGCCAATTCTTATCAAACAATTCTGGAAACAGCAAACCAGGAACATCCTTCGATTCATTTACACCACCTACTAATCCATCATAGTAAACCAATCCAATAACATCAGAGCTCTGCGCGACATCTATTGCAGATAACGGTAAACTTTCTTCTGGTTTAGCCAATGGTAACGGATAAGCATTAATATCAATTACATTAGTATCTTCTTTTGCTACGCCATTTAGTTTCTTACCCTCGACATCATAGTACATCGAATTAATCTTGTACGGCGCGTCGAACTCTGGAAAATTCAATTTAAAAGATCTCTTTGTTAAAAACTTTTTCTTTGGATTTTTAACAGAAAAAGCCGTGAAATCGACAACACCGGAAGGCTCGTTCTTACCCAGTCGGTTCATATAGATTTTTGAACCCACTGGTGTAAAATCATAATTCAAGAAATTTTTTATCCCATTGACATATTCGCCAAATGTCATTTCCGGAACCGCTTTTGAAAGATCAATTTCATTTGCATTATTAACCGCCTTCGTGTCTTCTGTAGTAGCTGAAGTATCTAATAAAACATCTGAAGTAAGTTGAAAATCTACAACCTCGTAGTCACTTGCATCCTTATTGATAGGAATAAATTCAACAAAAAACATAATCTCATTAGAAGTTTGATTTAATGGAACGATAATGTCTACAGGTAATGAGAGATCTGAAACCCCAGCATCATAAAATTGATTATGCTCCCATACAACACTTCCATTGCTACTAATTTGACAAATGACTTTTCCATGAAAAGCCTTAACCCTGAAAGCCCCTTTCACAATATAATTTCCCTGAAGCAAATTTGAAAGCGTTCGATTATATCTTCTTTTGCGCATATTCCACCAAACACCATTACGAAACACGCTATAAGCTTCATCAAAGTAATAGTCCATCTGAGTCGCTTCAGCATAAAGCCTCGTTTGCGCTTTCATCGAAAAATATTCAGTTCCGGAAAAAACCCAACGCTTTTGCAAATCAGGATCCGATAAAATATCGCCAACTAAATCAAAACCGGCATCTTTAAAACCAACTTTCAACAAGTATATTGGGTGAGGACACGGATGTATAATATTAATATTAAAAATATTTCCTCCCGAATCCACATAATTATTAGGCACAACAAGATTTCCACTTTCAATCCTGGTATTGTTGTAATATCCCTCAAAAGCGTCCCAAACTTCAGAATCCTGATCATAACGCTCAGTATAGATTCTAGGAAAATTATAATTCGTTTGCGGCCATGTTTTTTGCATAACCGCAGCGGCATGCAAATGTATATCCGGAACCGTAAATTTTTCCAAAGGTAATTCGCTTAACTTTTTATTAAAATTCGGAATTTCCTCAAGCCCGTAATCGATTTGCGCCATCAACACACCATCTTCTCCTTCCTCAATGTTAAGAACAGCTTTATGTGTTTTATTTTCGTGAAACAAATAGCCCTCAATTTTAGTCACCGCATCTTTACTCTCATCGCTTAGATAATCTCCAAAAGCATGAATAAACGCATCATCTACATGAATTTCAAAAGGAAAGAAGAATTTCGTGAATGTTTTATCGCTCAACATAGAATTCTCTTCTTGCGTACTAAAATCGATATTCGATAAGTCTAAAACACCTTGTGGTGCGTAAAATTTTATTTCCATTACTCAACTAATAAAAATTCTAAATCAAACTGAATAAGCTCAGCAGAGCTGTCTTCGTCCACTATCTTATCTGAAGTACAAAAACCTCGATACTTCACCCCATTTACTTCAATAAAACACAACCTACTCTGAATAATTTCATCAATAATAGGTACGCAAGCTTTCGCTATAAACCCCGTATTAATGGTTCTGCTTACAACCTTGGTTACATCAAACTTTTCCTTGATTGAATTCAACAGGTTCTGGTCATATACATGAGTATAGACAGGGTTATTTTTAAAATGACCGCTAAAAGTAAAAGCTTCAGGAACTAAATTTTGATTTTCAAATTGAATATGAATGAGATTCGGACCTGTTTTTCTCAAAGTCAAATAAGTTAACTGCACCTGGTCCGTAATTTGAAAAACCTTCTTTTTTGGAAAAATGATTTTATTCTCGTCATCTTCAATTTTCACTCGAGTAACAATTCCGTCTGGAAATACATTAGGAGTTCCAATAGCAATCGTTGCAGGATCTACTAACCCTTGAATGTAGCTGAAAATATACTTAGAACCTTCAATACGCTGTTTAATGAGAGCATTACTTAGGACTGGAAAAGCTTTCGGCTTTTTCCCTGGATAAAAACGAATCATCCCAACATTATCAGAATTCAAAGCATTATAATCAACATCAAGCTCTTCAACAACTATGGTTACTTCAGCTGGAGAAAACCAAAACTTATTATCGAAAGTTGGTTTTTTAACTTCCGAAAGAACACTTTTTTTCAATCGAAGAAAATATTGGTGAATTTTATACCCAATATCGAAGCTTGCACGATCATCATAGTACGGAACTGTTATCGGAACTACAATCGTTGACTGACCATCTTCATTTTCGAAATACGCCGTTACCGTTGACTTCACAAATCGAGCTGCAGTATCTTTTTTAATAAAATTAATCCTCTTGTTATCAAGACAAAAATTATATTCTTCAAAACCTGTTAGATAAATGTAGGCAACCACCGTCATCGTAACCGGAACCGTTATTGTTTTGCCATCAAATTTTACCAAAACATTGCCTGAGTAATTACCGACTGGAATTGACATAGAATTCAGTGTGCTCGCAACAATATCAATAGTCCCAGAACCTCCAGTAGCTGAAAAATTTAACCAACTAGGTCCTTCAATAGTAAAAGTTTTATTATACGGATTAATAACTGAAATTGTTTGCGTTTTAACCTCATTTAGCGACTGCATTAAGCTGAAACTAAAAAGTGATGGCGAAACAATTAAATCGGTATTCAAAACAATTAATTGAATAATAAACGATTTTACATTAACATCCGAGCTTCCAACATTCTTCTTGTAAATAATGCAACTTATCTCATAAATCCCCTCTAAAGGCAAATTACTATTCGTTGCTAACGGCGTGTTTTCTTCTAATTGAAAAGTATTATTATCAATCGGATCAACATTTTTTAACACCACTAAACTATTGAAAAAACGCAATGGAAGATTATCAGAATTCCCCGTAATATTTACTGTAGTATCACCCGAAAGCACATTTGTTTGACGGTTGTAGATAATTTTATATACAGACTTATCGACGCCTATTGTACTAGAACTCCCTACTACATTTAAAGTTAAAAAAACGTAGGCACTTTCTAGAAAAACATCAGACGATCCTACTCCATAAAGTTCAAAAGTTAAATCTAGATCATAACTTCCAGGATTTAACTGGTCTAAATTTTTTAGATGCGCAAAGACATCTCTCGTAAAGCTTCCGCTTAGCCCCGTAACCTCAGTGACAACAGAGCCGGAATCGAGTACTTCAACAACATCGATAGTCGTATTAGTAACCGAATAAAAAATCTTAATCTTATATGTTGAATACCCCGAAACCGAGCCTTCCAAAGTTACTTTCACATCCGAAGGATTCACACCACTTCCGTATTGATAAGTAATATCAGCTGTAACAGTCGACGCAAAAAACGGAACTACAATACCTGTCCCTGGTTGATTCATTAAAGGCATAATAATATTAATTTTTACTATTGTTTCTTAAATTCTTGTACATTTCTTGACTTTCAGAGATTGCTTTACCATTTTTAGCATTCTTCACAAAGCGCCCGGTAACTCCTTTATCTCTTAAATCACGCATCACGGTCGTGCACTCCGCAATTATCGCCATTGCACTAATTAAAAGCTCATCACTTCCTGACGAGGCAGGACCAGTCGGCATCAACCCATTTTCAAAGCCTTCTACTCTTTGAATTTCATTCATATACATTTTATTAACTTTTGGATCTATCCTTCTTAAAGTCTTACCCGAAACTACCAGTTCCGGCATTGAAGCACCCGCTTCACCTACAAGCATCGTAGGCTCATTATAAATACCTGTTTTTGATTTTTTGCGACGAGCATTGAACAACTTGTTATCCTGTTCACGCAATACAGGGTAGAAACCATCTTCAGCACCAGGAGCCGAAGGAAGTGGTGTACTCATAATTGTGCCGATTTGCACAGCTCCTAAAGCCGCTGCAACTGCCATCATTGCCATACCTACTGGAAAGAAAGGAGTCGTATTCGCCGCATTAATTACCGACATTGCCACACCTGTAATTGCTTGCGCAATCTGAAGATCTCTCTGTCTTTTAGCCGCTTGATATTCAATTTCAGCTTTTTTATTATCAAGCTCACTATCAATTAAAATTGATTGTTTTTTATACTCTTCTTGAGATATAACACCTGAATCAAGTTGACTCTTCAACCTTTTTTTCTTCCTATCAGAAGCCACCTCCATTTGTGTTAACATCTTTTGCTCATTAGCTTGAACAAATGAAGAATAAGCAGCAAACATATTCTGCATCACAGACACCGCTGCACCTACTTTTTGAATTTTTTCAGCAAGATTATCCGTATTGGTAAACATCGCTTTCCACTGATCCGGAGTTAATCCGAAAATATCAGTATTCCCACCACCAAACGAAGACAAAGCACCTCCTAGTTTTTGCTCTTCACCTTTTTTAAGCTTCGTCACTTCAGCAAGAAGAGCTGCTATTTTATCCTTGTAAGACTGAATTGTTTCAATTTGATCTGCGGTGATAAAATCAGGCGCATAATCCGCCATCATATCGAAAATATCAAGCTGCTCTTGTAAAAATGCAATCTGCTGTTCAAGTGCTTTTTGCTGATAATATTTTTCAATCTGAGCCTTTCCTTCTTCCCAAGTCTTAATTTTCCATAGGCTATCTTCAGAATAACCTTTTGAAGCTAAAAATGCTTTCTGTTGCTCAACAGACTGAGCTGTAGCAATGGTTTGATTTTGCTCCCTCGTAATGAGATTAACTCTCTTTTGAAGTGCTTCTTCTTGTTTCTTATAATCTAGAGCTAAGTACTTATCATCAAGAGCTAGAAGCTTGGTATTGGTTTTTTCTTTCTCCTGCTCTTTGATATCATCGACAATGGCATTTTCTTTAATCCATTGTTCTTTTATTTTTTCAAACTGAACTTTAAGAGCTTCTTTTTCTCTTGCGATAATTTTATCAAGGTCTGCAAAGTCTCCAGAACTAAACTTCATTTTTTCAAGTTCAGCCTGTTTTTTGCCATTTTCAGCGATTATCATCGCACGCTCCTTCTCGTAACCCTCTTTCTGATTTTCAGAGATTGCCAACTGCTTTTCTGCTTCTAGATCTACCTCTTTTTTATCATAATCTTCTTTGTGTTCAAGAATACGCTTTCGCATATTTTGATATTCATTTTCAGCTTTTTTAGCCGCTTTATCTTCATCGGTAAGCTTATGCTTTTTCTCCTTTTCCGGAAGCGGTGTATAATTAGACTTAAACTCAGGAGTTGTACTTTCTTCAGGGGCTCCAAGCAAACTATAAAGTTCCATTTCAAGCTGCTTCTTTTTCGAGCCTTTCGCAGAATTTAAAGCCTTTTGCAATTCGGCAATTCTTACCTTATTAGCTTCATTGTATTGACGAAGTAATTTATTATTTGCGTTAATTTGATTAAGAATAGTAACTCCTTTGTTATGCTCTTCAAAGCTTCCAAACATTTTTACCGCTGAGTCAGCACGTTCTTTGTTGTAAGAATATGGTTCACGAAGTTTGTTTCGATCCTGCTGTTCTTTCTCCCTTGCTGCAGCTCCTTTTGCATATTCAAGCTCAAGCTTTGCATTTTCATCATAAACACTTTGTTTTGCCGCAGCTCTCGCTCGTATACGTGCAGACAAATCAATTTGAGCGGCTAACTCTTTGTAGACAACAGAAAGCTTTTTTGTCGCCATATACTCCTTATCAACAGTTCCCATAAATTCAGGGTGCATCTTGATAAGCGCCTCATAAGATTTCTTTCTAATCTCCTGCGACGTATTCTCGTCACGAAGAATCGCAACTAAATTGGCAACACTATTTTTATAATCTTCAACAGCAGACTTTCCTTTTTGTAAAATTTCATTTTGTTGAGATTGATATCTATTATTTTCTTCAAATCGCTTTTTCTCAGCTTCTCGCAACTCTTCAGAACTTTTTCTAAATAACATGTAAGCAGTAACAACAGCCATTACAACAGCCAATACAGCACCCCACGGATTTGCTTTAGTCACAAGATTCAATCTTTCCTGGGCAACAGTTTGTAAGTTGGTGGATCCTGTCAATTTGCCAATTGCTAAAGCTCCATAACCTATACTAGCGTTCCATATATTCTGAGCAACTGCTGATGTTTTATTGAGCAGTTCACTTACTTTCTGAACAACTGTATACGCAAGAAGTCTTTCTTTAACTTTTGTTAAAGTCAGCTCTGATAAAGCTAAAGCAGTGTTGTAACTAAAAATTGCAACAACAGCAACCGTTAATATTTTTACAAGAAATAAAAGAGAATCACGGAACCCCGTTACACCTCCTTCAGCATCTTCTACAACACCTAACATCTTACCCATTGTCTGAATGGTCCAATTCAAAGATTTTGCTACCGAATCACTAGTGAACATTGCGACAAACTTTTTACGAACTTTCTCGTAAATACCCGCCGCATTATTATTCACCTGGTTAAATTCATTTTGAAGCGATGTTGCATCCGACAAGGCTTGATTTGATAATTCAATTGATTTACGGAAGCGATCCGTATTCTCGGATGCTGCCCCAATAATTGAGATAACTTCATTATCATTAAGCTTCAAGCCATCGAGAATAGAAGCTAGAGCAGTAGTATCTAAACCTTTAGCACCTTCACTAAATTTGAGGAAGAATTGCAGAGGATCTTTATTGATAAGCGATTCAACTTCTTTTTGAGAAATGTGCATTACTTGGGCAAAAGCCGCCGTATCTTTTGCAGCAGTTCTTACAAACTTTGAATATCCTGAAGAAGCTCTTTCTGCATCTACCCCACTTTCTTCAAAAGCAGCACCCAAAGCCATAGTTTCAGCCACAGTTGGTTTGAGATTGGCAGGCAACTGACCAATCCTTAAAGTAAAGTCAGCGATATTACCTTCAGAAGCCGCACCATCTGCACCTAATTCATTAAGAGCCGAACCTATCTTATTGATTGCGTCGGCATAAGTAAGCTCCTTAGTTCCGTCAAATAAACCTTTTATCTTACCAATCTTTTCCGCAACCTTCTCAACACCCCCTTCAAATGAATCGCCTAATGCCACATAAGCCTGATCGACAACCCGAGTAAAGTCTAATATCTCTTCTTTCGGCACACCTAGACGACCGCCGACTGTGGAGATCCTCAAAAGATCTATCTTACTCGTACGTGTATCAAAATCTGAATAGGCAGCCACTAAGTCGTTAACCTCCTGCTTAGTCATGCTTGTAGTCTTAGCAACTGCCGTTTGCGCATCTGCCATCTTATTGTTCATATCGATGGTATTCTGAATGCTTACAGCAAAGCCAGCAAGAGAAGCAGCTACCGCAACAGCGATACCTGAGTATTGATTAAACTTGTCGCTTAAATTTTGAATTGACCAAGAAGAATTTGTTGCTCCAGTTCTTAACTCTCGAAGTCTATCGGTTAACTGCTGATACTCTTCTCTTGCACTATCTAGACCAGAACCGGCTGCCATGTCATTCATTGCGAATCGCAAATCATTAGCCCTTCTGGTCAATTGCTCCATAGTAAGATTCATGATGTTCATCCCTTTGATTTCATCATCAATCTTTTGCCTATTGGAATCAAAAGCAGCTGACAGTTTTTTTATCTCCTGTTCATTCTTCTTGTACTCTTCAGAATCTTTCTTGCGCTGTTTACTTAACTGCTTTTGTCTTTCATTAAGATCCTTCAATCGAATCGACAAAACATTATTCGCCTTCTCTAAATCTAAAACTCGTTTTTGCGCTTCATCTCCGTTAACAACAATCTTGAGCTTGAGTATTTCGTCCGATATAACCTTGGCCATTGTTTTTTTTTGCAATGTTATCTCAATGCCTTCGCAATCGTTGTTACAACAAAAGTGTCAAAGAGGATTCACAGCCGATTAAAATCGGTGCGAGAGCCCTATTGGTGGGCGTTTTCAACCATATTTCCACGAAAAAACGCCTTTTGCAACTGCAAATACGATTCTCGGCGGCGTCGGGCAGAGTATCACACACCTAAACCCTAAAAATCATTTTTTAGGGTTTAAGCGTTGATAATCAGTTATTTGATTGTTTTTGTTGTAAATTTTTGTAATGAAAAACGACTTTTTATAAGTGAAAAATGAATTGTTTAGAATTGATAAAAATTAAGAGTTTTTCTATAAAACCACTCTCTTTTTATTACCTTTTTTTTGGTAACATTGCGATATTTTCGTATATTTATATAGTTAAAACATACACATTATGAACAACTTAAACCCAAAAACAGCAGATGCAAAGACAGTAACATCTAGCACAGACACAAAAGCAACTAAAGTACAAGTTGTAAAAATTGCTAATACCCAAAATGACCAAAAACAAGGGTTGCAGGAAGCAAAAGAGAAATTAAACACCATTGTCGGACCGACAACAGCAAACCAAAGAATTAAAAACTTTGACATCATGGAAAAGCTTATAGATAAATATAAGTTTTTGAAAGAAAAACAAGACGATTTAGCATCGTTTATGGTTTCTAGGGATGGACTAAAAGAAAAAGTAATTATCTACGGAGAAAATCAAATGGCGTTTGAAATAAACAACACGCAAATCATTGAAGAAATTCTAAACATCTGTAGCGATAAACTAGATAATCTAGTTAACGAAAGCGAAGAAACGCTAATAAACTTTAATATCTAAAAAAAAATGCGCTCCTGCTGTGACGAGCGGGAGCACTTTTAAAATAATCACAATTTTAAAATCATGACTACAACTGCCCACAAAAGTATGAAATTATCTGATTGCGTGAAAGAGATACTTTTTATTAAAGGATTCGACAAAATTTTTAACTGGGAAGATTACCGATATTTTAAAAAGGTAACAGAAACAGCAATACACAGAGCCGAAGCCATTGCAAAACTATTTATTGAAGAGACTTGCGAACTTTCAGACTATGCAGAATATGAGTTTTAAAAAATTGAAAATCTGCTATCTATGGCAAGGAAAAAAGCAAGTACCAAAACTAAATATTTCGGGGGAATGGCTTAAAAATGCAGGTTTTGAAATTGGCAACAGTGTAAAAATGGAAATTATAGAAAATAAAATAATAATCTCGAATGACCATAAAAGTATATAACGGAAGAACCGCAGAACCGAACGAAATGGAAACCGTTTTTTATGTGCAAAGTAAAGGCAACCGAGCAGGGCGACCGCTAAAAGAACCACTTCCCAACTGTTGGGAAGTAAGAACGTACAGAAGCATAGATTTTGAGATTTTATACATAGTCTATGAAAGTAGAATTTTAGAGGTTTTTTCACGTGGTTCTGTGATTCCTTTCATCACCTTAACAGATTATAAAAATGTAGTTTTCCCTATTTTAGAAAAAGCAATACACAATAATAGAATCATTAACACACACTATCTGCAGATAAGAAAAATTGAAGAAAATATTTTGCACCAAGACAAAATAAAATCTTTGCTTTTCGAAATGAAAAAAACACTATCAAACGAAGTTTTTAAAAATTTATCTATTCACAATTAAACAGAAAAAAAATGAATACTTATTTTAAATATTATACTAATGTATTTTTGGCAAAATGCACAGAAAGACACCATAAAGGTGAAATTATCAACGTTACCACCAAGTATGGCAAAGAAAATGAAAGCGAGGTTTTTAATTTAATTTTTGAAAAAAATGGTTTTTTCTATTACTCCATAATAAGAGCAGACGGAACCAACGCACAGACAAGAGCAGAAGCCAAAGCGGAGAGATACAAAAACTGGTCAATTAGCGCAGAAAAAAAAGGAAACCAATATTATCAAGCTTCGCAGGAGGGAAGAGAATTTTTAGCACTCGGAGAACCTATAAAAATAGGACATCACAGCGAAAAACGACACAGGGCACTGATTGAAAGAAATTGGAACAGAATGGGAAAATCTATTGAAATGAGCGAGAAAGCAGAAGCCCACCAAAGTAAGGCGGAATATTGGGAAAGCAAAACAAACACAATTAATTTGTCAATGCCTGAGAGCATCGATTTTTACGAATACAAATTGGAGGAAGCAAAAATAAAACATGAATTTTATAAAGCCAACCCCGAAAAACGAGAGCACTCATTTTCCTTAACCTATGCAAAAAAAGCAGTAAACGAAGCAAATAAAAACCTTGAAATCGCAAAAAAACTATGGTCGTAATAAAAACCCCAATAAAAGAAAGATATCCGCAGGAAATAGCGGAAAAGCTAGAAGAAATAAAAGCAGAAATCAGAGAACGTATGAACGAAAAAGATTTTGATTTTATGGAAGTTGAAGAGATTTTCGAGGATTACGGACTAGAACCCGATTATATTTTCGAGGTACTAAATGAAATTTTATAAGAAAAGCGCCATTTATTGGCGCTTATTTTTTTATCAAAATTAACCGTTTACAAACGCTTAAAAAAAATTTTCGGCTTCGCCGAAAGGGAGTTTTTTATCCCTTCGACTCCCTGCTTCCATAAAAAACAGTTTTGGATTTCCCATTTTTATCATGTGTGATTGCCATCACGCCTTCAAGCATTTTTTGAGTTAAGAAAGTAGTTTCAGCGACAGAATTTGGACGGATATCAGGAAGCTCTTCACTCCAATTAACTTTTACTTTTTCCGGCCATAATGGTTTAAAATTGTCTCCTACAATTAAAATTTGTTTTTGTGAACCGTCAGCTGCAGTAATTATTTCCCCGCCACTTTTATAGATCCCGCTAATTTTCTCAACAACTTTTCGTGAGGAATTTTGGAAAGCATTCGATAATTCAATCAACGCCTGGCTAAATTCTGCGGATCGCACACCCAATTTAATAAGAACCTTAACTAAAATATCTTTTCGTTCTTTTTCGATTTTGTCACCATGCTTTTTGAGTTTCACAATTCTATCATTAATTCTTTTTTTATTGCTCATAAAAACTATTCACTTTCCTCACAAATTTACAAATTCTACTCACCCAAAACTTCAGGATCTGAAAAATCTTTTTGCTTACCTCTGTAAAGCTTTAGCCAAGGACGACGGCAGATTAAATATTTCAACGCATCACTCATATTCGTAGAATACATTGGAAGCTTTTCTTTTGGAAGCTTTTCTGAAGATTTATCTTTATAAATCTTCGTGATATTTTTCGAATTTTTCTTCACAATCTGCTTCGCTACATTCATTGAAGAGATCAGCTGTCTACACTGATATTTATCGATCAGAAGTTCCGGCAACTCTCGATAATTTCTATTCATAATCGCTTTCATGAATTTGAACTCAAGATCCTGCTCAATATTTCCCTGACCTCGAGACATTAAATTCACAGTCCAGCCAGTTGCAATTCCATCCGGCCATGTCTCCAAAAATTTCTTCATTTCGTTTGCCCAATCCCGCCCTACTTCTTCGTAGGCATTGGCGGAACGGTCAAAGTACAAATCAATCACTTTGTGCTTATGATTTGCAAAAAACTTCAAAAATCGCTCGCAGATTATTTCCGTTTTTTGAGAAACTGAATAAATATTTTTCAGAATCCGGAGCTGATTTCCTTGCGTTTGCCCGATTACCATCGAAATCATATTTCCAAAGTCGGCGCCAATTTCCAGGGCTTTATTTGGAATACAATATTTTAAATCAGTGGAAAAAGTTTCGGCTGCATCGCCCGTTTTATATCGATAATAATTCTCACGAATAATTCCATCTTCGTAAATATGAGTACTATCAAAAGCCACATAAAACCTTTGCCCCGCTTCAACTTGTGGTGTTTGAGATAAAACCGCCGTATTGAATTCTATTTCGCCTAAAGCAGCCAAAGCTGCCTTAAAATAATCAATTCGTAAAACGTTTACATTGACAAAGGAAGACGCTTTGTAAAAGAACGTAGAACCTTGGCGAAGCCTTGTTTTTAGAATCGAAAGCTTTTTGATTTTATTCTGAAGCTTGTGAACCAATCTTTCATTTCGCTTACGAACTGCACGGATAGAATCCGCCATCGCTTTATTAAGCTCAAGAGAAATCTGAAGCAAATATTTAATCTGCTTCGTTTTCATTTCCTTTGCCTTATCAAGAATCCAGTCGTATTCTCCAGGCATGATGATATTCGGGAAGTCAGTCGTAAATGTTACACCTAAATAATAGGCAGATTTGCCAAACATCGTAGGATCTCCACGAAGAGCCGGAAATAATCTGTCAATTCTTTTCTTTTCTAGATACTTCGCTTCGTCACCGGCAATATGCTGATAAGAGTTACCCGCTCCGGAACTGGGAGTATCCATCGAAATATAATTGAAAAAATTCCCAGTAAAAGTTGAGATGGTATGTTTGTATTCAAAAGGCGTTTTGTACGGTTTTTTGAAGTGATCCGGTGGTGGTTCGTCCACTACATAATGAATACCTTCTACCCATCCTTTACGGTTCCAGCCATCAACAATTGAGGGAACTACATTTTTAAGCAAATTTGTATAAGTATCGCCTACCAAAGCAATATAGCTATGAGGCATCTCATAGCATATATTCTGCAATCTTTCGGCTAAATAATCTGTAGTTTTACCCGTTCCTCTTCCAAGAACCAGAAACAGGTTTTGCGGCTCCATGAGATCCGTCAACATTTTGAGCCATGTTGTATAGCGAATTTCTACATCATCATAAGATTTCAGTGATTCAATTCGTACTGTCTGTCTCTTCATCGTCAAATATTTTTACAGGAAGCAACATCGCTTCTTGCTTCAATCTATCTATTGCTTTTGGCGACAATTCTTTCGTATTCTCGTCAATCCACATTTCAATTTCTTTGATGTCTTCATTACCTACTTCAAACTGATCCATGTCCATCGTGTAGACCTTAATCGGCTTTTTAAACATTTCTTTCGGTAACTCCGGCGGATCTTCTTTGTCCAGTTCTCGGAACTTGTAAGCCTTATCTGCAATACGTGATGCTTTTTCAAAATCCGAAGCAGTTTCCGCAACAGCTCTCGCCATTTCGTAGTCTTGGTCTATTTTTGCGGCATAGAAATTTCTCCAGGCTTTTTTGGAAATCTTAGAATCTGCATTGAAATATTCGAAAGCTTCGTTGTATAAATCCAAAGCTTTTATTCTATTCCCGTTCACGCTAGGCTCAAAATCTACCAAATGCTTTATAATAGCCGATCGAGAACCGTATAGATCTACACGATTCATCATCTTATAAATTTTCTCGAGCAAATTAACGTATTCCATCAACTCCGTTGGAGCAGTGGTCGACATACCCGATTCAATCCATTTATAAAGATCTTCGATGTTATAATCCGTCAATTTCTTCGCCATACATAATCGTTTTTCTGAGACTCTCAAGCCTTTGTCCGGCTCGTATTTTCATTAATTGCTGATGCGCAGTAATATTCCCCACTTTTGCATTTTCAGCGAGTTTTATCCCCGCTTCCGCATCTACAAGAAGAATTCCCCTATCGTAATGATAGCGAACAAAAGAATCGGGATTACTGAACTCTTTTCGCATTTGGTTTCGGTCCACATCGAGATACATTGCAATTTTATCGATGTCGTAACCGGCACCGCTTAAATTTTCAATTTCTTCCAGTTGTTCCTGGGCAAGTCTGATGTGAATAGCTTTCAAAACTCAAACATTTGTTTTCTGAAGTTGTACACTTCTTCGTGATTCGTAATAATGTATTGCTCAAGCTGAGCATTTTCGCTCCAGTTTCCGGAGCCTTCCAAAATAAGGTGAGAATCCCCTGCTTTTATCAGGCACACTTTTGAGTGATTCCAATAATATTTTACATGAAAATTCGGATTGTGTTTTGCGACGCCTTCTAAAACATCAATGGTCAAAGGATTTCTCTTGATCATTGAGTCGGAGATAAGCAGAGTTACATCACCAATTCTTCCATTTTGTTGCAAGTGCTGCAGTGATTCAATTACCCTTCGACTAATTGAATAAGTACTCGCAAATAATTCTTCAATAAATAGTCTTTTGCTTACCCACGGAATGAATGTAAATGCATTGAAAGCTTTTTCGGTCTGAAGAAAAAACACTTCACCAACACCGGGCATTCTTACCAATTCATCCACATTGGCTATTCTATCCAAATGATGATTTAGGTAAACAGGCAAAGAACCCGATCCGAATTCTTTCGGAGCAGGTTCTGAGTCTTTCAATTGACTAAGATCAAAGAACTTGTTAACTTTCTTCATTCTGCTCATCAATCACTATTTCGTAAGTCTTTTTTGCTTTAGACTTTTTAGCTTTTTTTTTAATTCTTCTTCGTAGAAAATTTATTTCAGCAGAAATAAATCTGTCAGAAAACATCATACCCATTGTAATCAAGACGAATATTCCAATCTTAATTGTAGAAAATTGAGGTTCTAGATTTGAAGGCCCTTTATATACCTCAAATAACACCAAGAATGTAAAAAAGAACGTCATAATCCAAAGACAAATTCGCTGTGCACGTAATAAAAAAAGATTTGTTTTCATATAAAAAATATTTAAAATTGTTTAAAAACGAGTTTTTATAACGAGACATCAAGAGCTTATGTTAAGCTCTTGAGTCTAGAATTTTCTTAGCGAGATCTCTCACTTTTATTTTTTCGTCTAAATCTGCCTGAAGCGCTTCTACCTTTTCCGGATCTTTGTTTTTTTCCAGAGCTGTTGTAGCCTTAGAAACATAAGATTTGAAGTTGGTATATTTTTTAGACAGTTCTGAAGGCGTTAAACTCTCAAGCTCACGTTCCTGTTTTAAGTCGGCGAAAATTGAATGTTCACCCAAAATTTCACCTTTATCCTGGTAATGCTGAAGTTCTGCATGAATCTCATGATTCAATTCGAAATCTTCCAAAACCTGAGCGGCAACTTTGTAAATTTCTTCGTTGGATAATGCAGGAGTAGCTAAAGACGCTACTTTATCCAGTAACTCTTTATGACCTGCTTTGTAGTTTTCGAAAGCCGTGATTGCATCCGCTGTTAAAATTTTGAATTCATTCGGGCAATCTTTGGATCTCAAAAATTCATATTTGCCGTAGATTTTTGCACCGGCTTTTGCTTCCGGAGGCATTCCCAAAATAATCTTCATTACTTTTCTGCCTTTATTTTCGGCGACAAAAGCTTCGATGTCACGATTTACGGCAGTTTGAACGACTGTATTTGCTTCGTCTGCATCTACAAAATTTCTAATATCTGAAGCTTTCAAATTGAAAAACTTCATCAAATCGTATTTCAGACTTTTGAGATTATCTGGAGAATATCCACGATTGTTATAGGATCTAAGCAGGTTAGAACCAACTGCTGCATTCATTAAATGTTGCAAACCTTGATTGTACTGCTCCTGAGGTTTAAGATTCTCATTCTTGAGAAATCTAAGTACTTCTTTGCTCATAATTATTTTTGAGCAAATTTTGGCAATTGCTGGCAATTGCTTTGTTACATTAAAAAAACCGCATTAAATGCGGTTTAAAATTAATCTTCAAATTCTGAGAGTTCGACCATAACCAAAGACTCTACTTCAGAAATAAACTCCTCCATATATTTTTCTTCGAAAAGTTTTCTTATTTTCTCTTGAAGATAGATATACCCTCCTCTCCAGGATTCAACTGCAACATCATTTTCTTGTTCTCCGTTCAAAGATTTTATTTCATTTTTTGAAAGTTCTATAAATTCGGCTTGTTTCATAATATTTTTTAATTTTAAATTTCAATTTCTTCAAACAAATCTACATCTAAATAATGAGTGGCGTAGATATCATCATCTTCCAGAACCAGGATCTGAATGCTTGCAATTTTAGAATTATCCTGAAGCTTCCATAAACTTCCGGCTTCTATCAAAATACCTTCCGAAGAGGTAATATCTTCAATATTTCTATAATATTTATTCATCTTTAATTTTTTTAAGGAGTTCGGGATCTCTGTTTAGGATCCTTAGAATTTTTCGAATGGATAAGTGAAACTCATGACGAAGCGACTTTTCGTCTGCAGACAGATCACCAGCTGCAAGATTGGCATCTTCAAAAACATGAAAAATCATGTCTTCAATATCTTCAGGAGAATTGCCGATAAGCAAATTCTGAAGCGTTAGAAATACCTCTTTCTCGTTCTCAACTGTGAGTGCGCTGTGTTTTTTCATTTTCATAGTCATTTAATTGTGAATAGTAAGAACGCACAAGTTTGATATATGCTAAAGAAAAATTTCTCTGTATAGCATAAAATTCTCTTCCGTCTGGAAGACTGAAAGACAATCTAACGTCTCCCTTTTTGAGAATTTTGTATCGAAATGACCTGAGTTTATTCTTGCGGAAGAATTCGCAAGGAGTATCTAATTTTGAAGATTTTCTAGTAAAACCTTTCTGAGCCTCTGCGCCGGCAAAGCGGAAAATATCCAACGATGGAGTATCTTCTAAATTGATTGTGCTTAGCATGTACAATATATTTAAAAGTTAATATCCTAAAAAAATTTAAGCTCCCGAAAAGGGGCTGCTAAGCTATCATAAGAATGATACAGACCTTTCGGTCTCCCCAAATCGAGAGCAATTTATTTAGAATAAATTCTCGTAAAAAACATAGGATTTTCCCTATGATAGCTTAGCGATACAAATATACATGAATTTTGGTAATATCAAAAAAAAGTTTGCAGAAATCTGCAAACCTATTTTACCAATTATCATCAACCCCTTTTACGGCTTCAATATAGTTTTTTAAGAATATTGATGAATAAAGTTCTATATCTTCAAAATACCTTTGAACTTCTTTTGTTTGCCGTCTTTCACCTGAACTTTTGAAAAATGCGCTATAAACAGTATTATTACTCCCCTTTAATTCTGAAATACTAATACGAACTTTTCCATCCTTAATATCAACCTGCATTGTGTAATAAAGTTCTAATGTTGTTTTTCCAAAAACTCCAGTAGATGGAATTTCCCATACACTTCGAATTCTAAACATCTCTCCTGGTATCTTTGACCGCAATACAAAATCCGGATTTTTAAAAACTTTATTTACCCATTTTATTGAGTTGTTATATATTTTATCAGCCGATAGACTGTCAATTAATATAACATTCTCTGCTAAAACAATTTCATTTAGTTTAGCGGTTGTTTTAATTTGACTATTACAAATAAATCCGCATATCAAAAAAATTAAAGCTAGTAGTTTTCTCATGTTTTCAAGGTTATTATTTTGGATAAAAATACAAAAAAAGACCACTCTAAAAGAATGGTCTTATATAATAATAGTTTATATTTTTATAACTGCACAGCTAAAAGCTCACGCCCTAGTTCATGCACAGCTTCCTGTATTTTCTTTGCCTGCTCTTCGGAAGCAGTAACAATCCCGTTTTTATATTTTCTTACCAAAGATTCATTCATACTTGCTTTTTTAGCAATTGATGAAATTTTAAGTTCTGGTACTAATTCAAAAAACGAAGACAAATTCATCTTATAAGTGAATTCTACATCGTCATAATCATTTGCATAAGGCTCTCCTAAATCTTTTGCCACTTCTAAGTTATCCGCAAATGCTTGTGTAAAATTACTCATTAACTCTTCGAGACTCTCTCCGAAAGTGGAGACAATCCCCTCATAATTTTGTGATGTTCCCCAATAGGTTCCATCACTGGCTTTTTCAACAAAAACCTCGATCTTCTTACCTGACATAATATTGTGTTGTTTTTATAGTTTGTTTATTAATAGAACAGGTGGGCTTTTAAAGCCCTGCCTGTTTCAGTATTGATTTCACCGTTCCTATTGGTAAATCCTTCTTAGGATGCGGTACAGTAACAATCCCTGTTTTCGTTGGATGCTTAAAGTGATGGTGACTTCCTTTTGTCCTCTCGAGAATCCATCCATCAGCTTCAATCATCTTTATTAATAAACTAGATTTCATGCTTCAAAGATAAGTAACATTTTTGTTACCTGCAAATATTTTGTAACATTTTTGTTACTTTTTTTCAGCCATAAAAAAAACGACTGCAAAAATTGCAGTCGCTCAGCAGAATATATCTAGTTATGTTTAGAAACTCATTTTTTCTTCCTTCAAAATCTCTAAAAAACTATCTAGTCCTGAAGTAATTTGCTTGTATTTTTCTTCGCTACAATAAATCTTCCCTTTCGAGTAGTTACGAAGATTGGAAGGATCCATCCCAATACTTCTTGCAAGATCTGAAATATTAATGAAGTAAACCTTCTCGAAAATGCTTTTTAGTTTTTCTTTGTAATCCATACCCAAAGATACAAAAAATTACTCTTTTTCGGGTAACAAATTATTAATTTTCGCCAACTCTTCAAATTGCGCCATTACCTCCTGAGTAAATCCAAAAGAAAGCGTTCTTATGATCATTCTTTTATGATGCATAATTGGTTTGTTGTGAATCGGGAAGCTTTTCTTTTTACGAACTTTTCCGGCTTTTAATTTTCTAGTTGCAGGATTATATCCGGATTTTGCTTTCCTGGTCTTCATATCGACAAAACGAAACGGCGATATCTGTGAATACGTCATTGTATCTTCATCAATAACCATTTTACGTTTATTCCATTTTGGCGAAGTAAATCCTTTCATCGCTCGTTTTGAAGCGTCGAGAATTCCTTTTGCCTGTTCTTCCAATGTTTTTTTTATAAAAAGTCCTTCCACAATCCCTTGCTTTTGACTTCGGCGTTCTAGTAAGCTCATGATTATTCTGTTAAAATATCCATACTGTACCCATTAAGGTTAAGCAAATGCTTTGCTGCATCAATCTCAAGACCATCAATGTTTACGCCTTTTAAGAAAGGATAGCATCCGTCTTCCACTTTCCCCAAAATGTAATCTCGAATTTTCTGCATTACTAATAATGTACGCTGCAAAAGCTCCAGATACTGGTCATTAGAAATTGCAGAATAATCTGTTTTCTCAAAAACCATTAACTGGAAAACCGGAGTTTCTTTGTAAGCCCCGATATGACCTTTGTGGCCAATGGATGGAACTACTCCCACCAAAATCATATTATGTTCTGTGTTCAAGTCTCCAGTAAACTTAGCGAGATCTGATTCATCAGCTACGCCAATTGTTTTTTTTATTTCCGGAAATACCGATTTCACTTCTACGAGGAATTCCTTAAGCTCTATTGGCGTCATTTTTATTCTTTTTTTCTTCGTCCAACTCTTTTTTCTTCAGTTCATACAGACGGCTCAAAACCCTCCACATATTCGTTTGCTCTACACCCGAATAAGGTCCGAAAACCTGACTTTCTGCCAACTCTGATAAAACGGATCTCATTCCGGTTCCGGCGATATCGCTTTTAAACTTTGAAGTTTCTTCAAAAATTAAACTGAGGTCGATATCATTGCCCATCACATTTATTACGCCGCCGAGAACATACGTTTGCATCGAAGCAAAAAACAGATAAAATCCGTACAAGTGTCTTACATCTACAAACCTAAAAATCCCTAGAGCTCTTTTCTTCGAGGTTCTGAAATTATATGTTTCACCTTTTGGCAGGTAGAAAATTGAAAATAACATCCGCAAGGAATTCATATCTCCAGTGTTTGTGTAGTAAATATATTCTTCCAAACCATCCATATACTGCCCAAAAGTAACATCATTAAAGCCGTCTTCAGGACCGTAATATTTTTTGAATAATTTATACACCGGAAGATGATTATGAGTATAATCTAACTTCACCTCCAACAGATTATCATCTTGATCAAATTCAAAGAAATTATCTACGATGAGCGAAAATCTGTAAGTGTTTTCGCTTTTTTCATCCCAGTTTTTACCATTCTTTTTTAATCGCAAAAGAGCGTAAACCCCAAGATCACGAAGCTGAAACCTTGAAATCTTTTGTTCTTTCGCCATCCAAATAAGTTTGGCCATATCTGCATACTGATCATTGTCGCACTCACCCAAGTTTTCGGGCATATACAGAAACATTTTCTTTGCGACAACCTCTAGATGAATCATGTTGAAACAAAATTATCGTCTTCATCGAAATCTAACTCCGGAAGCTCCAGTTCCTGATCTGTCACCACCCTAGTAAGCGCTGTCAACTCAGCTTCAAATTTCTTCAGATATCGTTCTGCATCTTTCTCAAAAGTCAACGCTAATTCTGACGGCATAAAACTCGAAGTTTTATTTGTCTTCGAAGCTTTATCTGTAGAGCGAACTATATTTT
Organism: Chryseobacterium sp. HNCC26DJ239; assembly: GCF_057180445.1. Taxonomy (NCBI): domain Bacteria; kingdom Pseudomonadati; phylum Bacteroidota; class Flavobacteriia; order Flavobacteriales; family Weeksellaceae; genus Chryseobacterium; species Chryseobacterium sp. HNCC26DJ239. Next base: position 355,749 of record NZ_JBXUGJ010000002.1, on the reverse strand, counting down.
TTGGGAACATTTGAATATCAATTCTCCTTAAACCCCATCCAATCGCATAGTGAACAGCCGCTTTCTGAGCGTAATTGTAAAGTAAATTATTTCCCTTCAGAATTTCCTTCGTCATTTCTCCCAACCTTGGTTCTAGCTCGAGCTCTTCAAACTCTCGAAGACCAGGAAGAAGATTCAAGTATAAAAAATATGAATCGTTGATTCCGTAATGTTTTTCGAACTCCGTCAGAGACGGCACAATTAAACCCGAGTGATTGTATTTTTCAATACTCAAACTATTTTTCACCATGTACTTCAGAAGAAGATTCATGTGTTTATAGAAAAAAGATTCTAAAGAATCGTCATGATTTGCAATTTGCCATTCAAAAGCGCCAACTTGATATTCATCACGTCTCATGGTTCTACCCTGCCCTGTCATTGCCACATCTCCTGTTGGAGCATATAACATGTAAGCCTTGAAACCAATGGCAAACCTTACATAATCATAAAACAGCTGCTTATCTTCCGGAATATTATCTCCAGTAAGTATATTATAATTATCAAGACCAATAATATCAACAATATCATCCGTTGCAATATTGATGGAAGCCTTTAATTTTAACCAAGGTAAATCTGAATCGATAATACCGACAAGATTTTTAAAATCGGCACTAAAGCCCTCTTCTTTAAATAATAATTTCATTATCTAGTAACTTTTAAACCACGTTGAGATTGAGAGACATCTTCCTGACGATTCATCTCGTCATGATAAAGCCCCATTTTTAAACTTTTATTTGGAAAATTAGCCTTTATTGCAGCGTTCATACACCACATTACGACCATTTCAGGAAGATCAATTCCTGTCTGAAGGTAATTGTTCAATGCGTAATATTGTTCAGAACCACTATTCCCTCCGGATTCCGAAATATTCCCGATTGCATTGTGAACACCAACACCAGTTGCCGTACTTTTGTCTGCTTTATTGGCAATTTGAATTTGAGCAGAAACCGTATCAGACATTTTCTGATCAATAACGGTAATTTTCCAACCCACTTCAATTACATTAACGCCTTCCACTACAAGGACCTGCTCGGAGTGCCAAAATTTACCTGCATTTTCTAAGCCCGAAAGAACCGTTTCCACCTGTTTAAGCATTTTCTTTTTGAAATTCTTAAACATATATTCCTTGTAAGGCTTTCCTTTGTCAGCACAATCATCTTTAATATCTTGTTTTTTTTGATCCCAATACTCTTTGGGAGAAGTAATATGATATTTAATATTGATTGAATTTTTGCTTAAAGCTGCTAAGAATTTGGGAACATTAGTACTCTGAATTATCCAGGGAATGGATCCCAAAATATGCGGAATACTATAGAATGACGAAGCAAAAGTATAGAGATTCGAGTACTTAATACTTAATGGATATTTGAAGGCATCAAAGCGATCAAAGAAAGGGTAAGCATCATAAACCAACGGCTCATCTTCCCGATTAAGAAGAACATGAGTGGGGGTATATAATTTCCCTGCAACAATCGGCTTTCTATCCATCGAGATATGTTCCAATTTTTTAATTTTTGGATCTCGACCAATTCTCCAACCTCGGTTTTGAATAACCTTTGTAAAGAAACCTTCAACATGAGAGAAATCTGTAGCACATTTTGCTAAATACTCCTCATAATCCCAAGTATCTAACCAAGCCTGTACTTCAGGATCGTTTTTGTATTCTCGATAAAGTTTACCTTTTTCAAACTTTTCTTCGTATAATTTAGGTCCTTTTCCCCAGTTCATTCCAGTCTTCTTATTAAGAATACCTGGAGCAATAGAGTTACTGTAAATGATATTTCTAATCTGAACAGGAAGATCATTATTTTCACCGTAGGGAAAAACCTTCCAATCCCCATGAACAGTTTGGAACACCGATGGACTAAACATATCCATAGAAAAATACGGATCGTTTACCTGTCTTTTTCTATCAATTACTTCAAAGGTAAAGGCACTTTGACCGCCAACAATGGCATCATCTCCTAATAACTCTATCATGGCTGATTTTATAATTATTAAATGTCATTAATAGCGGAAGCCAAAAATGCTTTCTCTCACCGCTTTCTATATTTTCGTACGCTATTAAGTTCTTAGCGTATTTAGATTTTTTACTCGGAAGTCCTTTTGTTAAAATTCCATTTTCAACGACCACCAATCCCTGTGATGTTTTCCTGGAGCGATCGCAACTTATAAAGCTAAAGCTGAAAGGAAAGTTTTCTGCAGAAAGCTTTCTCATTACTTTGAGCGCATCGTAAACATTAATTTCTTCCATAATAATTGCAAAAATATCTCTGAATAATTCTGAAAGTTGTTACATTAAAAAAGCCGTATCAAAAGACACGGCTCAGCAAAAAATAAACACAAAAATATCTATATGAAAAAAAATTATTTTCGAGACATTTCAACGAGATATGTTTTATCTGCCACTACTACTCGTAAGTTAATGACAGCATCTTTCAGCGCAATCCAATCCGTTGCTTCTGTAAGCAATACCGGAATCGTTCCCGTTGGCGAATTCTTCAACAATAATGGAGCAGCTCCACCGCCACCAATTAAGGTAACAATCTGTCCGTTTTCAAAGTCTGAAGACGCAAACGCAATATCGGCAGTAACAGCAGTAGAAGGTAACTGATAAGAAGGTCCATCCGCTTTAGCTAACGTTACATTTTCATCAGCAACAACTTTAGCCTGGGCAAATGTTACATCACCACCATAGAACTTAATAAAATCTCTGTTGATAATTTCCTGTTCAAAAGTAAGCGTTGTGATATTACCATCCTTATCGTCTTTCCCACTCGCTGTAAGAACCATAGGGAAGCACTTAGAACCCATTACCTTTTTTTCAAGAATTGAGTCGTCACAAGCACCGTAAATCAATACGAAATCATCACCCATGTACTTTTTAACAAAAGCAATAGCTTCTTTTTCTGTTCCCGGATGTTCACCGACATATTTGTTCATCGCCCCTCTTCCATCAGGATTCCCTGAACTATCAAAAGTTGCAGCTTGAGTAGGAGCTGTCATGTAGATTCTGAAGAAGTTGGCTCCTTCTTTGAAAACAAAATTACCAATAAGAGTTACTCCATCTTCATCTACACTCGGCCATGTCACGATATCGCTTTTTAAAGCAGCAATCGTATTGGCATCTTTAGGCGACGGTGCGCCTGCATTATTTTTTGATTTTTTAAGATCTGCTCTCATAATAAAAAATACGATTACCTATACATCGTGAGGTATTTTGGTTATTATTTTTTACCCTCTAGCTGTTTCATTCCAAACGCCTTCCAGATAGATTAAGTCGATATACGTCGTATGTGAATCCATCACATAGTTTGAGGCGACTTTAATATTACCAACCGTTTTCACAGTTAATGCAGAACCGGCAGTTTCACCACCAAAAATTCTGATTGTATTTCCTTCAGAACCTCCTTCAATTGAAGCCAGTTCAATCGCTGTATCTCCAGTATATACGAATCTGTCTGAATTCGCATAATCGATAGTTGCATCGGTAAATTCTAACTGAGTTGTAATTGTCTCCGGAGCCGTTGTTCTAGAAATTTCTTTCCAAGTATCTCCAACTTTTACAAGAGTTAAAGTTCCTCCTGTTTTCAAATCGAAATCAGCAGTTAAAACTAACTTCGCATTATTCTTCACATTCACAGAACCCGCAAGAGAAATGTTTCCTTTGATGAATAAATAATTTCCGATATTTCCTTTGATGTTGGTAATATCCGTAGAGAAATCTTGAGCAACTGTAATTCTATTGTGATTCGCCTCTACTACTCCATTTTTGAAATCAAATACAGGAATATAGAAGTTCTTATCGAAAATAGGTTCTGAGTTTGACCATACCGCTTGAAGCTCGAACTTCAAAGGACTATCATCATCTGTCTCAAGACCAATGTGATTTACACCAATTCCCAATCTATAATCCGCAAAAGCGTAAACATCTCTCAGAGATCGCTCAATTGTTAATTTAGATTTTTCTTCAGGTTTATACTCCAAAGGCTTGATGTTATCTTTGAAAGTGATGAACAAGAACTTAGAGCCTTCAAGCTGAGCCAATGGAACAAATTCGATATTAGAATAATCTCGAGGGTTTTTCACCAATTCTTTATAGTCAGTGTTTCCTCCATTGATTTCCCTGTCTCTAGTCTGGTATCTTCTGATCCAATACGGCGACCAATCCCATTGTAAATCCATACCTCTTACATCTAATGGAAGAGACATGATTACTTTTTCGACATAGTCACAAACATTCTGCTCGTTTAATTCTCCCAAGTAGAAAGCTCTGAATTTTTTGGTCACATCTCTAGCATCGAAAAGTTGTTTGAAAACACCGTTGTTTCTGATTAGATAGCTCACTGGCTTATCGTAATCTTCAGGCTTTTCTGAGAATACACCTCTCACTAATACATCTGCATCTTCAGATCTTGCTTTCTCCAAATATTTAACAATTAAATATTCGATGAAAGACATCTTGTAAGCTTGAGAGCCTTCTTTGTTGAATTGATACATCCAAGATGTTTCCAAAGCCTGAAGCTTCCAGTAATTGAATTGCAAATCAATCTGAGTAGGTCTTACCTCCATCACTTCCGGCTTAATGTTAACGCCGCCTTTCGCGATCCAAACCGCTTTTCTAGGCTGAGTAACTTCATCAACAGAAATGATTGCAGAAACCAATTTATCGGCAACACCATAAATTGTATTTTGCTTCCATAGTTCCGGAAGGTTGTAGCGCTTTTCAAAAAGAGCTTCAAATTTTGTAGGATATTCAGCGACAAATCCTTTGATATCTTCATTCAAAGTATTTAATACCAAATCATTTTTGAAGTCTGTTTGTGGCGCAGACATTCCCGCAACAATTCTCGCATTCCAAGGACGATCCATAGCATAAACAGAACCTTGCAATCCCATTAAGAAACCAGCAACCGCCACAATTTTACCCGCTCCAAAAACAACATTCGGAATCGCAGTAACCGCTGTAACAATATTTTCGTCTGCATTGGCTAATGTTTGAATTTGTTGGTTTTGCTGAGCAACTGTTTGCTGAAGCCCAGTAACTTGAGTTGTTAAATCAGTCACTTGCTGACTTGCAGTAGCATTTGCAGCTGTAGCTGTAGCTAAATCTGCCTTCACAGTTTGTAACTGAGCTTTAGCATCTTTAATTCCTGCTAGTTCCAAATTCGCCTGCTCAATCATAGTTGCGAGCTCATCAGTCCCTAAAAGTCCGTCTAATTTTGTTTTTTCCGCTTCAGAAAGATCTACTTTGTTATCTTTCTGAGCAACAGCAGTAACTCCTAAAAGTCCTGCTAACATGGTTAACCATTTCATATTTTAAGATTTTAATTTTTTTAATTCTGATTTTGCGAGAACCCAGTTGTAGGCATCTTGAAGATTACCTACTGAATCTGCCAATTTGTAAAGAATAGCCTCTTCAGCTCTGAATGTTTTACCTTTGATGTGCTCTTCTTTCACTCCTGGTCTGAATTGTCTGACAGCAGCTTGAAATGCTTGAGCTAAAGGTGAAAGTTTCGCTTCTAGACCTTCTACCTTCCCTTCCATCGCATCGATAAACTCTTGATTTTTATCTGAAGATTCCGGAGGACGAACTATAATAATTTCATTACTCGATTTTTCCCACATCATTTGAGCGCCAACAGAGCCAACTTCAGCCGTAAGCGTATTCGACATCATATTATGTTGTCCCAACAGCAATGCAGCCCAATAGTGAGCAGACAAGGCATCATCAATAAGATTAATTCTAGGCTTAGTAAGCTTGGATGAAATTTCTTGAAATAATGGAATTGAATCCGCATTACCACCAGTACCATCCCAATGAAAAATGGTTCCAATACAATCAGGATCATTCTGCATTTTCAAGGCTTCAGCACAAATTCTATCTGCACCATTTACGCACAGACCAGAATACTTGGTCATTACCCCCACGATAGGAATATATCCAACTTTGTTTATAAGCTTTGTGTCTCCAGTAGCTTCATCGAATTGCCTCTCTCCCATATAAGAGGAAAGCTCCGGAGTGTTTTCGTTTAATTTGCCGCCTGCCAAAACAGTATTCACCATCGCTTTTAATTGCTCAGGATTTACATTTTCGAACAGCCAGGTTCCGCCAGTTATTTCCGATAAAATTTTCATATCGCAAAACTAAATTGCCGGCAAAAAAAAACGTGTTACACTAAAATTTTGGAAATAAAAAAGCCACCTGTTGTCAGGCGGCTCATGCTTTAATTAAATTTTTTGTATGTGATACAGTGCAAATGTAGAATGTATTTTTTATTCTGCATTACGGTTTTCCTTTTTTTATAAACAATTTCCTTTTTTACATTTGGAATATGAAAACATTTAAAATTGAAGGACAGGCAGGGCTCATTTTAGAAATCGTAAAAAGCCTAAAGAATGACATTATCGGGAAGGGAATTCGCATAATGTATGATATAAAAATAGAACGACCATCCTACGGAAACAACAGAATAATTTTTACAGCCAAAGAAAATCAAGAAATTAATCCTAGAGATTTTTTCTTTTTAGGATTGAATATACAATGGTAGCGACATTTTTGCCGCTACCATTTTTTTGATGTCTCCGACATTGATGTCGGAGACATAGGATTAAACAATTAAGCTTCTTTTTCAGCTTTTGAGAATTCTAAAAAATATTCTTCTCCTGGTTCAAAAAGATTTGCTGCTTCTGTTCCGTTGTCAATATACATTTCTAACCTTCCGGAAGGAGTATAATTTGCAAATGATTTGTTTTCTTCAGAGTCGCTTTGAACAGCTTGAAGATTTACGGTTTTACCATTTACGAAATTTGTGACTGAATCACACTTGAATTTTGCTAAGACTTTTTTCATTTTATAATTGTTTTAAGAATTTTGCATTATGCTTCTTCAAATCATCCATTCTGTTCGTCCATCCTTTGATGAAACGCTTTTGTGATAGATTATTTTTTACGATGTCATTGAGAAACTTATATCGTCTCTCGTACAATCTTTCAAGAAAATCTGCGGGTGCATTGTTAATTGCGGCAATCGTTTTATTTCCAACAATTCCATCGACGGAAACTCCCAAAAGCTCTTGAACCTTTTTAATACCATGAACGCCACTTCCCCAAACCCAATCTACAACTGTGTTGGCAATTGCTTGAGAATTTATTTGGTCAGCTTTCCATCTGTCCCAATAGTTTTTCTTCATAATCATGATGGCATCGGCTTCAGTGATAAGCTTTAAATCTGCAACATCAATATCACCGTCGCCATCTTTATCGTAGCCTTGAGATTTCCAAACTGCAATCGTTACTCCCTTGTTTGTTGCTCCACCTCTATCAAGCGGATCATTTACGAAACCGCCTTCCCATTTTAGAATGAACGGTGCTAATTTTTTTATATCTGCCATTTTATATTCGTATTTTTGATTTATGATTTTAGAAATTATTCTTTTCGTTTTGTTTTGGGTTCTCGGGGCTTTTGGCATTTACTGCGCTGCCAAAGCTTTTGGCATGACCAATGATGATGATGATTAATTTTTCTTTCTGTAATTTTTAAAGTAAATAAACAGAGCAATCAGCACCAAAGCCACAATCCCCAAGATGGCAATTAAACCGAAGCTCCAAAACGTGCCAGTTCTGGTCACTGTTTCTTTTGCGGTGGTGTTTATTTCTTTTCCTGTTTTCTTCAGGTTTTCTTCTTTCACGAGATTTCGGGAAATTTCTTCAACCTTATTCGTGATATTTGAAACTGCATTTTCTTTTTTCTGATGGTCAGAATTTTTGGTTTTTGATTTTATAAAAACTTCGGCGTTTCCTTTAACTGTAATACTTTTAATCGTGTCACCGTTTTCAATCTGGAAGAGTTCAAGTGGTTTATCAGTTTCAGCTTTGCCTTTAATTTCAATTTCGGTCTGACTTTCTTTTTTTTGGTTAGAAATTTCAGCCTTTTTTGTTTCCTGCTTTTGCTCAACTTTTTCAACTTGCTTTTCTTCTTTTTTTTCGGTGGCGATTTGTTCCGTTGTGATCTCTTCAGATTTAGTTTTTGCTACTTTTTTCGTCTTACAGCCAAGAAGAAGAAATATGCTAAGAATTGTTATCAGTGTTTTCATCTTTTTGATTTTTAAATTCGGTTAAATCTGCGTTTTCCTGAAATCTTTCAAGCTTTCTCATCCACCCTACGGGCGGAAATTTGCCACCGGTGATGATGCTTAGATTTCCCATCGCTGAACCTGCGGGATAGATGAATACCATAAACTGAATTAAAATCTGAAAATAATCTGCAATGAATGGCACATCTTTCAGAATCTCGTGTATCATTACAAAAAGAGAATACCCCGCAATGCAAGATCCTGTCTTCACCAAAAGGCCTAAAAGGTTTTTTTTGATGGAAAAATCTCTTGTATATCTCCAATGCACGATGGTACCAAGAGCGTGGTCGAAAATAATTGCAATTACGACAAATGCCATATATAGCATGTTGGCAACATACCATTGCGTAAACCCTTCTACAGAACTTGCGAAAATTGCTGGAATTACTGCGAGTTTTCCCGAGGCAATTATTTTATCTAAACCAACCCCGTTATGAAGTTTCTGAAGATTTGCGATGAGAAACTTTGATATTGTGAGTGTTATTTTCATTTTATTGTTTTAAAAGCACTCCCAGAAAGAGAGTGCTTATTGTTAATTTATAAAAGCTTCCCAATCAAAATCACCGCTTCCTGTGACTGTAAATCCTTTTTTTGTTTTACTTAAAATTGAAATTCCTGAATTATTAAAAATTCTAATTGTAGGAACTTTTTTAAATTCAAAACCAAAATCTACGCTTGTAGTATTTGAATTTCCTGTTAATTTTTCAGGCTTAAATTTTCCGCTTGATATTCCAGTAAATTTACTGTTTGGCGATAAAACTTCTGAAATTGGCTCTATATACATTAATACGCCATTGTCGTTTAAGTGCGTACCGTCTGAATGGTAATCTTGAATATTATTAATTTCTTGAAATCTATTAATATCAATACAAGGTAACCCGAATTCTTTAACCATTAATCTTTGAAGCAATAATCCATAACCCCACGTATAAGGACGATTTACAAAACTTGTAGATTCATGTGTAATTAAACAAATAACGGGAATCCCAATTTTTGAAGCCCTATCGTAAACCGCTTTATTCTGCGTTAAAAATTCATCAAAAACCGTTTTTAATTGCGTTGAATCTTTTTTCCAAACCGAACCAGTCCACTCTACATAATCACCCGCTAACAAATGTAAATTTCCAAAATTTGAATAAATCCCATTTTCAGAAACGAAATAAAAATCTAAAGCCAAAGGACTTGAAGGGGCGGCGGTCGTTAAGTCAATACTATTTTTAAATTGTGAAATCATACCCACGCCCAAATCGTTAAGATATGGCACATTATATAAAATCAAATCTTGATTATAAATCGAAGAATAAAAACGCTCCCATGCTACATTCTGCGAACCTGCAACATTTCCGCCTTCCGCTGCAATTACAACGTTTATTCGTGGATTGCTCCAAGTCTCAAAACCCCAAATTGCAACGGGGTTAACATCATCCATTTTTTGAACTCTAATTTTATAAGATTTTGTTTTATCAAGTCCCTTCCAAATTAAATTCCCCCATTTATGCGCTTTTGCTGGTAAATAATATATTCCACTTCCTTCTGAATCAGACGGATAAGATTCAATTAATGATAATTCCAAAGGCGTTTTCCATGTTGCGCCGTTGTCTTCTGAAAATGTAACCTTTAATTTTCTTGTCATAGAATTAACACCATAACACGAAAAAATAAATTTCACAAAAGAAGCCGAATTGAAATTTAATTCAATATAAGAATTTACATCTGTGACGGTTGCTAATCTTAAACAATCCGCCCCAACCGGATAAGCATCAACCCAATTTCCAACCTTTGTAATTTCGGCGGAAACGTGATTGAAATACTTAACGTCAGCGTCTTTGTATTGCATCATTTTTAAAACTTCATATCCTACAACCTTTTCCCACATATTCGGCGGAAAATGTCCCGTTATATATCCTTTTTGGGTTTCAGCAGGGTTGTTCATATCTTCCGTTAAAGATATTTCAGGACTTGCAGGATTAAAAGACGGGTTGTCTTGTCTTCCTAAAATTGAATCTCCCGTTAAACCTATTGTCAATTGATTAAATTCATCAACTTCTTTTGAAATGTACTTTTTCAAAAACGGCGCAATTGCAGTTTGATTAAACGCAACATTATTGTAATTCAATTTTTCAGGGTCGGGAATATCTTCAATTTTAGAATATCTTTCGTCGCCCTGTGCTATTGTTAAATTACTATTTACGTCTACTAAAAAATCATACTGCAACAAATTGTCTTGCAATTCTTCGGCGGTTTCTCCATACCAAACCCCAAACGCCGTCACGCCTAAATCTCCTACAACATAATCACTTGCAACCCTATCGGCTTCCCAAACGTTACAAATCCAAATAATTGACGGTAAAGATGTTTGTGAGATTTGCCAAATTGCCGTTACTTCAAAAATGTTTGCATTTAATTGCGTATATGTTACATTTCCGTTGCTGAAAGAAACCGAATTTTGAATTCCAATCAAACCCAAACGCCCCGATGTCGTAGGTGTACACATCACACCCGTTTTTGAAAAGACTTTCCATTTTATTTTTATAAACTTTCCTGAATTTGAAAAATATTCGGCTCTTTTTTCATCGTCAAAAACAATATAACATTCTACATTACCACTACCATTTTTGTTTTGAGAAGAAATTTTCGGCGAATTGATACTTTCCAAAAAAGCGTTATTTTTAATAAAATATTGATCCCCTGAAATATTGTTAACTGGGTCGAAATTTCCGCCTTTAATGCTTGAATTAACTTTAAACTTTGAGCCTATAAAATCATAAACGCTATTCAATTCGTCTTTTGTCGCCGCGCCCCTTGCTAATTTTAAAGCCGAATTAGCTTGAGACATCGATAATTCATTGTTTATTCCAAATTTGTCATTATTTGAAATTGTGAAATTAATTGCACCGAAATAAACGTCCGTTCCGTTTGGAATATAGTCATTTGTTTCAAGTATAATTTCAAACCACACGTGAGTTAAATCCGCAACGGTTTCAGGAATTTTATAAAGTAAATCAATTTTAAAACATTTGTCTTCAAGCTTCGTAATTTCTGATTTTATTGGATATGTTGAAGTTTGAGGATTTGCGCTAAAAAGAAATAATTTTTGTCTTGAATTCACTCCACTTTCAGAAATTGGTGGTTGTTCCATACCCCATAAGCAATATGATAGTCTTACATAATCATTTGCTTTTGGTAAAATAGCATCTTCTTTTTTTACTTCGGGGTAAATCTCCATATTTACTGCGCCTACTTTTGTAGACTTAAAAAAATATTCAATACCTATTTTTTCAAATGCATCAGGCAAAACCGAACTATTTACTTTTACTGGTGTTCCTAAATTTAAAATTTCTAATGGCAATTCGGGGTTTAAATTTCCATTTTTAAAAGCAAAAATTTTGCTTACATCATCTTCCCTTCCCATTTTCTTCCAAATACTAGGTGAAGTAGACGGGGTATTTGCGCTTGTAGAAGTCTGCCCATCAAGCAATTGATAGACAATAAAATCTTCAACGCATTGTACTTTTTCCCCAACGGAAGGGTTAGTAACAGGGAAATTAAGGTCTGCAAATTGTAGGATATACTTCATAGGTTCCGGAAAATCTAATTCCAAAGAAGACCATGTACTTCCATTATAAGAAACAATCCCCGACTTCGAAAGCGTAAAGCCGCCTAAATTAGTATAAGTTCCTGCTTTTGCCCAATACCATTTTGCAACTCCTGCAGTTGTTGAAGGATTAGCAGAAGGAACTAAAGTTCCGGCGTGATCAGATTGCTTATTAATCACCATCCAGGTTCCATCTTTTCGATTGATATTGATGGATCCATCCGGAAGAACAAACATACCTTGTTTGCCTTCAAGTTCTGAAATCTGAGGAAGTGTATTAACCGTTACCGGGATTAAAAAATTCGTTATCATAATATTAAATTACCATTGGTTACTTATTGGGAAAAAATCGGCGGTCAGGAATTCTTCTTTGAACATTTCCTTCCATAATTGTTGATTAGCTTCTGAAAGATTACTTCCATCAAGCCTTACATATTTTGTATCAAATTCGATATCTTCTTCTTCCAAAGCAGATTCATCGATAAGGATCTCGCCATTATAGAAGAGCAATGGTGTATCATCAGCAAAGTTCTGTTCAAACGTAAGCTCATATCCTTTGCCATCTGAGTCATCTTTAAACTCGCCATTGAAGTACAGCGGATTATCTTTACTACCGTACAACCTTTGATAAGAAGAATCGTAAGAATTCATAATCACCAAGAATCCTTCATTGATGTTATTCTTCATGAATTGATGAATTTCCACATCGTCTCCAGGGAAGTTTCCAACTACCTTTTTTTTGAAGCCTCGAGAATCAGGATCTCCTTCAGAATTGATATTTCTTTTTTGTGTAGACGGAGTAAGATATAAGATGTGAACTCTTCGCCCTGACTTGAGATGAATGTCGCCATCGCATAGAACTCCTTTTGGATCTATCGTAGGCATCGATGCAACATCATCTTTATGGATCAGATATAATTCGCCCCGCTTTGCGGTCGGAAGACCTGCATTGTTTTTTGGTTTTCGGGCATTAAGGCGGTATTGAGCCATTGTCTTTAATTTTTGACAAAAGTCAATAATTGCGCTCGCAAATTATGTTACACCAAAAAATCCAAAATTTAATCTATTGTTATTTTGAAACAAGCTCATAACTCCTTTGTTGGTGTATCGGAAATAAATAATTCGCATAGTATTGTTTGAGTATCCGTACTCATACAAATCGTAGAGCTCACAAAACGCAGTAATGGCAAGCGTAATTTTGCGACGAGAAGTAGATCCTTTGCAAAAGCCTTTCACATAAAAACAAAAATAGGTCCTGAAGAATGAATCTAGCCACTTATAAAAAGCCTCAATATCTTCGAATGACCAATCCATCGTGAACTCGGCAGAGTTATATAGATTGATAATATCCGTAGATGTTACTTTTTTTGAACCTTTTTTTGTGCAGTAAATGGTTAGCGCATACTCTTTAATTTCTTCAGGTTTATTATGTCGGGCATTAAGGAACTGCCCGAGAACACTCTTTGGTTCTATGAGAATCTGCTTGTACTCGCCTCCATCCTTGAGCATAGAAACTCCGTCGCATTCCTTTAGGAGAAATGAGATTAAATAACCGGGAACCTCTATAGGTTTTAAACGAATCAAGTCATTATAATACATCTAAACTGCTCAGAGAAAATTTAATTTGAGTTTTATCTAAAGCTGATGAGATCTGAGGAGACAGTTTTACGTTACTGCCATAATCATTTCTATACATCACAATTTTTCGTCCGTTATTTAAGTAAGCAACAACAGCTCCTGTTTTATTCAGTTTCGTTGAAGCTGCTTCAGTTATCGGACCTGGATTGGTGTACACAATTTCATTAAGAATGTAAAAACCTGCAGTAGAATCTTTTTGCTCCCATGAGTAGAATGCAGAGCCTGGAGTAAAGTATGTTTCGTCAATAGACAGAGCTTTGTACAGAATTTCATCATCTTGAATCCCATCGTACAATTCATCTTGAGAAACTAACCGTAATTCACTGATGTACAATCTTTCACCTTTCATATTTTGCTTTTCAACAAAGATACTTAATATATCTTTTGATACCTATAACATCTTGAAGAAAAGTAAAAACACGGTATTTTTTTTGTAAGTCTGTAATTTTGTAATAACTAATTAATAAACAAGTAGTTAACTGTTTTGAAATTCTGTAATAGCCCGTTTTTCAAGTTGTAATGGTTTTGTAATACTCTTTTTTATTACATTTTTTTTGTAATACTTATTAAAAATTACAAAATATAAAATAGACTGTAAGCCTTACAAACACAGGCTTTTCGGATATTCATTACAATATTACAAAAATAAAACCTTTTTTAGCGGGGTGAAAGGGGTAAGGGGGAAACAGCCGGACGTATCTACCAGTCCTGGTATTTTTTAATTTTGAACCAATGTAATTTTAGAACCGCGAGAATCGCATAAAAAAATCCCGCCAATATAATTGACGGGATAATGGATTCTAGGCGATTAGTTATCCGAAGATGTAGTAACCTACATACAAGAGATCACTCAAGCAGTCTTTCGGAACATGAATTTTTATCAAGCCTTCTTCTTTACTGTAGCTCCACTTTCTTTTTTCGCACTCTTTAATAGCTTTTTTCATTTGTTTCTTTTCGAGCTTAATTTCAATCAGTATTAATTCTTCCGGTTTAGTTGCTATATAAAAAAACTCTTCAGCTCTGCCTTCGAAATACCTTATTATTCTTCTATCTGGATTATTCACCTTCCTCTTTGGGTTTAAATCCCATCCTTTAAGTTGGCAGAAAAGCTTCAGTTTATTTTTAAAAGCTACGCCTGAAGTGGTTTTAGCATAAGAACAAGAATTAGTGTAAGCGGTGTAAGTTATAAACTTACTAATCTCTGAATTTAATTTCTCTTCAGTGAAATAAAAATCAGCCCACTCCATAAAGTTTAGTCCAATTTCACTAATCATTTCTCTCTCTGTTTTGAGATTTCGCTTCGTAGTTTCAACTACTTTACGCCATGATTCCGTTAAGTCTTCGTCTAACCATAAAGAAAAGTCGCATAGTCCCAAATTTTCATTAACCACTACTTTCATAAAGGCAGGTCCTAATGAAGTTTGCGTAGGAACTGCATACGTCCCTGGAATGATTTTATCTGTATCGCCAAACTTCTCTATAAGAAAAGATTTAGCTTCGTTTATTTCTGATAACATATTGATTGTTTTTATTATTTATTTTGGATTAGCGAAAAAAAACATTCGTCAATCCGGACGTTATGCACAATTAAACTCGAACTGCATCTGAACGACTTGAGTTTTAAATTTTCCGTAATAAAATTCAATTTGTCTTTCAAATTCCGATTTTCCTGTATTTATGTCTATTCCATCAAATCGAGCTGATTCAATGTTCAAAATAGCAGTTATTAATTTGTACATACTTTCATCTTCTTTGTGGTATTTGATAAAATCCTTTACCATTTCTATTTTTCTTGTTGGCACTAAATCTGACCAATTAAAAGTGAATTTCTTTTTATCAATTTTAAATTTATCATCAACTTCATACCACCAATATTCATAATTTTCTGGAGTTAATTTTGAATAATTTAATATTCCTAATTCAACCAATTCAACGCCTAAACTTTTTGGAATTAAATCAAATTTGCCTTCCAAAAAAAGCTGTAAATGTTTTATTTTATAATTCATATTTTGATTTTAAATAAATTAACTGTGCATAACGCTGCATTTATAAACTGCTCCGAAAAAACATTGCGCATAGTCGCAGTTCAGAAATGCTTTTAACGTTATGTTTTAAGGATTAAATTCTTCTTCATCAATCCAAAGCTCTTTATTTTTGGATTTCGCAAATTTCATTGTACCAATTGTCGAAAAATGATATTCTATAGAAAATACTTTTGTAGGCGTAACCACCTCTAAGTTTTCACAGTTTACATTTTCATTGTAGAAATTCCAAAGCCTTTCCAATTGCTCATCTGTCATTCGCATTTCCTGAAAAAAATATTCTTTATCTGTCATTATTTTTTTAAAATTAGTATTGTCTCTCGTTTCTCCACTCGGATTTATCATGGATTTCAGGATCATAATAAATTTCATATTCGAAATCGTAGTGAATATGATTTCTTGTTTTTGACAAAGTCTCATAGGAATCTGAAAGAAAATCTATCCACATTTTTCCGTCTTCAATTGCAGGACCATTAAACATATCTTCCTGATGGAAATTATATTTATCTTGATCTTTGATGATTTTTGATATTGCCTCTTTATTTAAGTCAAAATCTATTTCATGACTCAAAATCATATGGTCAGCATACGTCTCTTTTTCGTAAGCCTTTTGATTGTTTTCTTGAAGATTCTCCAATAAATCAAAAACAATTTCCGGATCATTAACGAATTCCTCTGTGTAAATTTCTTGTAGTTGTTCTTTTGTAAGCATAAAATATTTTTTATTAAGTTTATAAATAGCCAAAAGCTCTAGCTGCAGTTTCGCCAATATCTAGAAGATCACCATCTTCTTCGTCCTTGCTTTCGCATTCGTTGTTGTAGAACCTGCCGATTTCTTCGTCCAGCTTGTCCCATTTCTCTGCTTTTACTTCTTCAGAAGATTTTTCCTTTGAAATTTTTTCCTGGAGTAATTTTGCAACCTGTAAAATCTGATCTCTATTTTGCTTGTCTAGCTTTTCGAGAAGGAGACTTTCTTTTTCTAATCCATATAAAGAATTTGATAAATCTAGATTAATCGTTTCCCAACGATCATCTTCTTCCATTTCTTCCTCTTCTTCTTCGTGGCAGCTTGAGCAGATTATAATACCTTCATGCCATTTTTCAGACGCATATCCATCGTCTAAGTCGAAGGTAGTTCCACAGTGTTCGCAAGGTGTTGGCATTTCCATTTCTTCCATATTTAATTGTTTTGATATTTTAAATTCCAGTTTTTTACAAACAGTTCTATTTGAGTATAGATTATTTGCCAAACGTGTTGTTCTTCAAGTAAGCTTCGAAGCGAATCGTGAAGCTCGCTGCAAGACTCAATCATAGAATAGTTAGAATTAGCAGAATCAATATTCTCTACACCGACAATAGCTTGACATTCTTTTCCGAAAAAGGAAAAATAGCAATCTACCGAAACGAGATTATCATCATCGTCCCAACAATTCTCTTGTACGCATTCTAAAAATAGATTTTCAGATAGTTCGATTTTATTTTCCATTGTATTATCTTTTCAATCTAAGCATGAAAAATTAGAGCTAGAATCACTCTCTCTACTACCCCAGTCGCCAGAAGCGCCACCGCCTCCAAAACTCCCGCCGTCTTCGTGACCGAATCCAGAGAAGTGTTCAATATTATTTTTTAAATAATCATCGACAGCTTGATCTTCAAAGGGTGTATTGTCTGGGAAAGATTCCTCTGGTTCTGTCTCCTTATAATGATCAGCAAAAGAAGAAGATATTGATTTTTTCTTTCGAAAGTCTTTGATGATATTTCCTTTATCATCAAAATAAACCGTTTCCCACGTTGGATGAATTGGACCTTCAGAACCGTTTTCAAATTTCACCAGCAGGCTTCCGTTTTTTTCTTTTACGGCAGTGCATTTTTTGCCGGCAATTTCAAGTTTCATTCCTGGTTTAAGGAATGGCAAATCGTAGTAAGATTTAATGTAGTCCATCGTATTTATTTATTTTAAAAATTATCAATTCTGATTGCTGGGATTTATATAGATATCGTGTTTTGCCAACTCTATAAGTGGATTTTTTGTAGGATCAACTTTAATAGGTTTATGGCAATCTCGACTTTCATAAGCAAGAGGAATAAATAGACTTGGTGGATAGTCTATTTGAAGTACTTCCAAAATTTTTATAAATAAAAACTTCCCTATATTAAATTTCAGAAAGCCTATATCGTTTTCAAAACCTTGAAAAACATAATCTTGAATGCAGTCTTTAAAACCATCTAAAACATCTTCTTCAATCTCAACAAGCTTTTCTTCAGACCATGCGCTGCAGCGGTAATATATCTTCACTGCGGCTTCCCAATTACTTAACCATTCATTGTTGAAATTTTCCATGTTAAACCATGTAGTAGAAATTTCTTTAATGAGATTGATTTCATTTTTATTTAGTTGTAGCAAGATTTTTTTCATTTTTACTTGTATAATTTTGCGATTGTAGGTTTATATTTTAATCTGATTTTATCCTGGTTTTCTTTTGAAGGTTTATAAGCTCCGGCAAGCCATTTATCTATTGTGGTTATGCTCACCTGAATTTGTTTCGCGAATTGCTTTTTTGAATGTCCGGAAACCTCCATAATCCGCTTGATCATTTCTATACTCATTGCATTACAGTATTACATTTTTACAGATGAAAAACTCAAGATTTGACCACTTCCTGTTCATTAATGAATACATATTTTTCCGGAATAGGAACCGCAACATCTATCCTATTTTCGTAGGCACTTGCATAATCATCCAATTCATTGTAATTATCCGGAGCGTCATTATAAGCGGAGAAAACTTGTTTAGGAGTAAGCTTTTCGCCTTCGTACAGGTAGCCAACTTTTCGAGCGCCTCGATAAAGCAAAACAAGGTATTCTCCCGACTCGATAAACTGCACTACTACAATATCTAGGTTGATAAAAGCAGTATTGAAACTGAGAAACCCAAACCCATCTCTTAACGCTTTTTTGGATGGTGGCACAAAGCAATTCGTTTGTTTCATAATAATTATTTTACATCGTACGGACTTTTATCGCTTTGATCGTTTGGCGAAATCGCTTCACCAACGCCGAAAGGTCCGTTAGTTTTTGTTGAGATATAAAGCATTTCAGTTGTTTGACCATTGAATGATCTCATGATACGACCATCAGAAGTCGTTAACTTATCCGTAGGGTTTAGAACCCAACCTTTTAGCTCGCAGAACTGCTTCATTTTATGTTTAAAAGCGGTAGATGAAGTTGATTTCATCGAAACATTATAATTAACTAATGCAGTGTGAGCTTCTTTTTTGTCGATGTCTACATCGAGCCTTAATTCGATAAAGTATTCTTCTGCCCATTCCAGGAATACCTTTCCAATTTCAGACATTAAGTTTCGTTTCTTGATATTGTTTTGCGGTGCTCCTATTTTCTCCGGAATCGAAAGATGAAGCTGGAGACACTGCATACTGAAGTTTAAAAAGACATTCCATTGCTTATCGTCCCACTCGGTAAAAAACATTTTTTTGAAATCGTCCTTCGGCTCTCTACGTCCCCACATTTCGCTCTGCCCATGATACCAATCACTGAAAGCGACAAATAACATCCTATCAAGTGTTGACGGATCTAATCCCGTGGGCGCATAGTTTGTTGTGACGCAAAATTTTGGCGACTCATGGAACGGAATTAAAAAAGGCGTTTGGTTTTTAGGGTTTACGTTCAAGTCTCCAGTAATATCTGTATAAAGCTGATTGAATTGAAATTTCTTATCGGCATCATCAAACAGGATATAGTCCATTTTCTCCGTTACTCCATCGTATAAAAATTCGTTCTCAAGCAAATTCTTTTTACGAGCTCCAAAATATTTTGAGTTCATAAATAATCGAATCGCTTTATTCGACATCAAAGACTTTCCTGTTCTACCATGAGATTCAGAATCGTCCACTACTTCATTATCCATCACATACAAACACGGCGACATTGAAGGGTTTTTATAGCGGTGCAGCGCATACCCATAAGACCAGCATTTATTGATAAAGTGAAGCTCCTGCTCGTAAACTTGGTCGTCATTCAAACCGCCTTCAGAATCCTTGGTTTTATACTTGTCGATTATGAAATTGTTTTCGGCAATGTATTCTTCAATTTTCCCTGGAGAAAGATGCTTAACTTCTTCCTTCCAATGAACACGGCTCCCGTTGATGAGATAATTCATGAAGTCGCAATCTTTACGAAGAATCGTTAAATCCCAATTTCCGTTTTCATCTTTTTTCACTTCAAAAAAAGGTTTTCCATGTTGGAGTTTTCCGTAACTATCAATATGATTTATTTCCGGTTTTATCTCGCGACTATTCAAATCGAATCTCGTCTGCTTTTTAATTAAGTTATTGAGAATATCCCCTTCCATAACATAACGACTATACCCTTTCGTAATTTCTTCAATTCCATTTTTAGTCACTTTCCAAATAAATTTATCAAAGAAAAAATATTGGCAAGTTGCTGTATAATCCGTAAAGTCAAATTCTTTCACCTCAAGATTTACGAGTTTTTTATCAGAGACAGCTTCAGAACCGATAAGCATATTTAGAAGATCATCCGGAAAATACCTCAATCCTTTTTCGCGCTGCTTATTATCTAAGAAGCTATTGAAAAAATCTTTAATTTCCTGCGCTGTAACTTCTTTTAACGTATGTTTATCCTGCTTTACGAAGTAATATCCATCCTTGTGATTTTCATCTTTAATTCGGTAAAAACCATTTAATTTTAAAAAATTAAAAGCGTTTTTATAATTGACTTTATAATCTTCTGTACGCTTACTTTTATTCCAAGTAGCAGTCCAAAATTTACCTGGGCGCGCAAGCTCCAGGAAACGCTCAACTTTTTTCTTCAGCTCTGTTTGATTTTCATCATCAAAGCTTGCGTTAATTTTCATGAAATCGGTAAAATCCTTTAGAGCATTACCTCGGAAATCTTTTCGACGAGTAATCTCTTCAGGGAGCCATGCTGTTTTAACATCCATGTGCTCGAGCGCAAGTTTCTTCCCCGCTTCAACTCCAGTTGGATCTAAATCCGGAACATTAATAACTTCTTCCGCGTGTTTGAAAAGCAACCCTATTTCACTTTCGGAAATATCTGCAGTTTCGGAATTAAACCAAACAACCGCATCCGCCTTTCCTGTTGAAGCCATATTGATAGAATCACGATCGCCGGAACAGATAATTACTTTTCTTACTTTCTCTATGTATTTTTCAACTCCAATTGTATGCCCCTCGTCACTTTTAACGTCTCTTTCTTTTTCAGTTTTTTGTTTCAGAATGTCAAACCCGAAAATGTGTTGTTTCGGTTTTTTACCTAAATAGGAAA
This sequence comes from Chryseobacterium sp. HNCC26DJ239, assembly GCF_057180445.1. NCBI lineage: Bacteria > Pseudomonadati > Bacteroidota > Flavobacteriia > Flavobacteriales > Weeksellaceae > Chryseobacterium > Chryseobacterium sp. HNCC26DJ239. The sequence continues at coordinate 334,975 of NZ_JBXUGJ010000002.1, read as the reverse complement.
ATCTATATTTCTTATCTGAGCTTTTAGGCTGATAAATTTTCAACCATTCTCTAGAAGGATCAGCAGGTTCTACACGAACATCTTTATTTTCGCCAACAAGCGAAAGCTTTGGTTTTCTTTTGTCCGAAATAATAAAAGCTAAAATTGGGTAGGTTGGTGAACTGGTAACCGTATAAACATCGCAGAACTCTTTTTGAGTGTTTTCTTGTTTCTTTAACCATGAATAAGAATGCAACGAAAACAAGCTATACTTTTTACAAAGCTCTGGAGTAACTAAAGGCCCCAAAATCTCGAGCTCGTAATCTGTAAAATCTTTTGTTATGTACGCAAAATTATCATCATTAAGCTCTACCCCTTCGTATTCGTGAAACTTACAAGAGGTGATATTTTTTACAGCTGATTTATTTTTATCAATTAATCCGTACTGTTCGCCTAGATCGAGTAAAGATTCAAAATATGTTTTCCCTGTGAAATGGGAATAAATATGAATACCGTGTTTAGATTTCCCGAAAAAACCTCCGGAATCACCCCAGTCTTTAACGAAGTAGATTCCATCTTTTTTTGAAACATTGGCACTTTCTGTACCTTCTTTTCTGATTTTAAAATGTTTGTTAATATTTGCTTCCGGAAGAAATCTTTCGATAAGATCCCAACCGCCATTAGTGGCTTCAAATATTTGTTGTTGGTTTATTGGAAATGACATGCAAACTCTTTGTTTTTTGGTTATTGTTTTATTTTAAATCTTCTTCTGTTATTTTGTCGAGGGCAATTAGAAACAAGCCTACAGGCAACAGAGCGATCTCTACATTTGATATACTATTAAAAACCGAACACATTGCTGATTCTTTATAGTCTTGAAATTCCTGGTCAGGATTATTTGATTTAAAAACTGAAAACTCGGAGACAATATCCTTTTTAAAATGCTCGATTCGCTCATTAAAGTATTCTTCTTTTCCTTCAGACCGATAATGCTCTTCAGTCTTTGTTTTGATGCGACTAATGTTTATCAATACACCATCCATTACCAATGCGTTTTTATTATTCTTTTTGCACTGAAGAACAATCTGATCTTAGTGATTAGGTTTTGTGATTTCATATTGTGATTTTATTTTTTCATTAATAAATAAAACAGGTTCAAATAGCACATATTCAATTTTATTGCATTTAACTAATCTTCCTTCATAACCTCTTTTGCGTTTACCTTTTTCAACAGCTTCATGATGTTCAAAACAATTCAAAGGTTCTATTTCACCGCAATATTCAGACTTTAATATTGCAGTTAAGGTCGATACTGTCCTATATCCATCTTCAAAACTTGACGAACTTCCAACACATACAAACTTTTCATTTTCAAATTCGAATATCTCTGCAATGTCTTTTTGAAGATTCTCAAACTTTATTTTTTTAGCCATCTTTTTTAAAAAAGATTCAGGAACATTTATTGATCTCATATTCATTTTTTATTTCATAGATGGAAAAGGTTATACAATCGGTTCCGTGCAACGAAAAGTCTTTTATTTTCCCATAACCGACATTAGACCATTTGGGCGATTTTGGAGCACATCTTTTATGAAGCTGGTTAAGAAATCCTATCTGACTATTTACATTCTCTTTGAATTGCTTGAGATCAGATTCGTTAATAAGCAATCTATCATTCTCTTTTAAAAATTCTTGAACGGAACGCTCAAGACTGTTCTTTGGGCAAATTGCATTGCTAACCTTTGTTAAGTATTTTTTCATTATGATGATTATTTTGGTTTAAAAAGTATCGCTCCACAGACAGAGCATTTCCAAGTTTTACGAAGATCCTCCTCATTGCCACACTTACATTTTTGCCACTTTTCATGGTTCATGCTTATTGATACACCTTTAACTTTCCTCTTCATGCTCAATTACCTTAGTCGTACTTTCAGCGCATGCACTACATAGATCTTCTTCAAACCAATAACAAGGCTTTCCTGTTCTTTCGATGCATGCTGTACAATCATAATCGGTACACCCACACACTCCACAGATTTGACTTTCCATCCTTTTTACATAATATCCACTCTGAATTAAAATGTTTATTTCTTTTAGCTCTAACGGCGAACAATGATTAAGAAATTGTTCCGGCGTTATCTCGAGAAAAAATTGTTTTGATATTTTAGGCATACGAATAATTTGAAATTAAAAACCCGACCGGTAAAGGCCGGGTAAAAACTAATAACCATTAAAACTCATCAATTAAACATGAGAATCGTGGAGAAGACAGGACTTGAACCTGCGACCGGGACTCTATGCCCTGCTCTAACCAACTAAGCTACCTCCCCAGAACTCAGCCTCAAATGGCTGAGTAAAAACTAATAACCATGAAAACTCAAATTAAACATGAGAATCGTAAGAACTCCGGAATCGAACCGGATATCAGCATAAACATTACCTCCTGCATATCTAATAGCTATCACTGCATCCTTCCCGCTTATCTTTTTACTGCATTTCTTCAGATTTTGGTGATAAGCAACCCAACCAAACACCACATTATATAATTATATCAACTATCTTTTCTATAAATCCAATCGAGCTGCTCATTCAAACACTCTCGGATAATATTGGGAATAGATATAAGACCTAAATCTTTATACATTCTCAACTTCCTACTTAATGCAAAAAGTGAATTTTCATCGGTAACTGAGCGTATTTGCTCCATTGTTCCAGAAATATCCAGTTTTGCTATCACTATTTTTTTCTCCATTTTCAAAAAGCCCCGCCGAAACGGGGATCGGTTAACATATTTTAAACCAAGCCCAAATCGAACGCTACTCTGGCCAGTTCTTGTTTTGTAGAAATTCTTAATGAATTGTATAATCTCGTTCTATAGACCTCAAAGGAACCGGTTGGCATGCTTAACTGCTCTGCTATGACGGTATTTTTAAGACTTGAGGTTAAAAGCTTGATTGCTTCAGTATCTTGAGAGTTTAAACTCACCCCATTATATTCAATAGGTTTACAAACAATTCCAAACCCCTTGCAAGTTCCCTTTAATGGACAATCAAAACTATCCGGACTCGCTACATTGTTTTTGAAATCGGCTTGAAAATTTAAACCTCCAAACCTGCACTCAGCTAATTTTCTTCTCTGTTCTGGTCTTGTATTTGCCCAAGATTCCAAAATGTTTTTCACTTCAATTTCCTGATCAATAATTTCATCGAGGAATTGTAAATCCTTTTCGGGAAGCTCTTCAAAATCCCTAACCCTACCTTCCTTAATCACCATAAGCCGGTCCTCTTCATGAATGTAAAATATCTCGAGGGTGTCGTCACACATCCCTGGATAAAGTCTAGTTGTAGTCATCAATATTCTATTTTAAAATTGCTTCATATTTCCGCGCTACTTGTAGTAGCGCTGCGATAATTTTTAGATCGCCTTTCTTTCGATTTTTAACCTGCCTAACTGCTCCACTAGTAGCTTCCGGAACAATCTCCAATACTTCAGAAGTATATCGTGTAGGTAAATAGTTATCAATGATTTTGAAAGATTCAGAGATATTGGAATCAATTTTTTTTACCTTAGTTTTATTCATTACTTTTGTGACAGTTTATTACAGTTCGTTACTTAATGTGACAAAGTTACATATTATATCATAAGATACAATAAGTAACGTGTTATTTTTTTAAATAAATACTATAACTATATGACAATCAGTGAGAAAATTTATCATTACCTAAAAAGTAATGATATACAAGTAAAAGATTTTGCTGAGAAGCTGGATATAAATAGAGTAACTCTTTCTGCAATGCTGAACGGAAGAAACCGCTTTTCACAAGATTTTTTTGAAGCACTACAAGAAAACTATCCAGATATAGATTTAAATCTACTTTTGGATAAAAATACAGAGACAAGATTTTTGAAGAGCACAACCGAAGCAGGAACGCATTCGGAAAGACTGGAAAGTCTAGAAAATGGAATAAAAGAAATAAAAAAAATACTCCAAAAAATATAGATTTGACACAATCCTGTCAAAATCTAAACATAACTAATTGATAATTAAACTTAATATGAATCCTGTCGAGGTCACAAGACCGACATTAGAAGATAATTCACTTCTTTGTCGGTTTTTTTTATTTCCTAACTCCTTCTTAATCAAAAAGATACCATTAGCAAAACTGTTGATTTTTGTGGTTTGAAAATTCTCTCCATCAAAGATTAACTTTTCAGGATATATCAAACCAACAATTGCCCTTTTATCCATTGTGTTCGCATTCTTATATCTTTCAGAAATATTTGTAATGGAATCAAGTGCTTTATTTATCCTTTGTTCAAAATTATTATTTTCAGCTGAACTCTTTAAAGCACTTAATTTAACCTTCAGATTTTCTATTTCAGTTTTGTATTTATTTTTTATGCTTCTAAAATCTTCTTCATCTAATTTATCTTCAATGAACATATCTCGTGCTTTTTCAATTCTTTGCTCTATTCCATTAAGCTTATTTTGAAGTACTTTGCGTTCATCACCAACGCTATTTGACGCAACTGCAAAATTTTGAATAAATATTGCTTTCAATATTTTTGTTGCACCATTGTTAAAGCTGAATTTTGAAAGTTCTTCCACAAATAAATCATTGACAATTTCAGAATTGTGTCTAAAACCACAATCAACTGTACAATGGTAGTAATAATAATGTTTACTTCTTCCCTTTGCACTGCTGGCTGTCAAGTTTTTATTACACTTTGGACATAGTAAAAGTCCTCTCAAAGGATAGCGTTCCTCATTTATTATACGACCGGCAGGTAAAAAGTCATCTTTATTACTTTTTCTAAATAGAATGCTTTGTACCTTCAAGAATAAATCCTCTGAGATTAAAGCATCGTGCTTTCCCTCAATTATTCTCTCTTCTTCATCATTATAAGCTTTTAACAAAAGTTTGCCAGTATATACTATATTTCTTAAAGCTTCCATAAATGAATTTTTTGTAAGTTTCCTTCCTTCACGTTTATTCATTTCTTTAAGAACCACAGCAGTAGGAAGATGTCCTTTGGCTACCTGTTTAAAAGCCCAGATTATATTTGATGCTTCAGGTTCTTTGACTGCAACATATTTTCTCCCGTCCTCTTTACTTCTATTAATATATCCATACGGAGCTATTCCCATCATCCGCCCTTCTTTGATAGCTCTTCTCATTCCATAAGTCACATTCATTGCCCTACGATCATTTTCAACTTCGGGAGTAGACAAATAAATCGCAAGCAAAAGTTTATTTTCCGGCACTCTCAGATCAAGCGGTTGTTCAATAGCTTGTGGAGTAATATTTAGCTTGTTTAAATTGGAAATCATCTGATAGGCTTCACTAGTATTACGACTGAAACGATCCCACTTTGTGAATAATAACAGTCTTCCTTCTTTAATTTTTCTTAACCTTCTAAATCCATACATATACTTTTTCCATTCAGGTCTTTCAAATGTTTTAGCTGAGTGATCTTCATAAATTACATTACCGATAACTATATTCAAAGAATTACAATGTTTTCTCAATCTTTCCTCTTGATCACGCTGAGAATATCCTTTATCAGCTTGTTCGTCTGTTGATACACGTATATATAAATCAGCAATTTTCATATTCATTTAATTTAAATTGGAAATAAAGAATAATATAAAACTTACAAAGTTGTTAAACTAAGTAATTATGAATCACTAAAATAAGAAATTAATCGTTATTTAAAAGAAACTCTTTGATCGTAATTTTAGCAAGAGTATGTAAAAGTGATAATATCTCGGAAGCTTCTTCTTCCGAAACAAAAATTTCTGAAGCTTTGAGCATTTTAATAGCAACCTCCAAAGGCATTTCTTTAAAATTCATAATCGACTCTACTTCAAATAAATTTGAAGCATTAGCAGACGGCCGTTTATTTATTTTTGCTTTGGACATTTAAAAAATTTAAGTTCTAAGGACATATTTATTTCATCCTCAATTTTGAAGCTTGAATAAAAATCGTAAATATTTTGTACAATAAAGCTCTCTACAAGTGAGTGAGGGATATTTAAGATTTGTCTGGTATAAAAAAGAATTCTCTGAAAAAATTGATGTGATTTTCATTTGGTGTTTCTTCTATCTCTTTCGCAAAAGATTTATAGGTTGTTCTCCGATTTGACGGTCTGACGTTTGCTTAGCAACAGCTTTGATGTTAGTTGAACCACCTTCACTAAATTGTCTATTTTTCTGTACGAAGAACTTAACATTTTCATCCATCCTTTCCATTACATTATCTCTCGTTTGACTCAGTTTTTGTTTTTTCTCCTTCTCAATTTTATATTTTGTAATCATCTGTATCCTAATGTGTGGGAGCTCTTCCAACTTTTTGTCCAATTCAGCTATTTTATTATCCGTAGTTTTAGTTTGAAATTCGATCTCTGTAACATTAACACCCTTTTCAGCTAGATATTCAATTGTTTTCTGAACTTCAGATTTAGCCAAATCAATTGCTTTCTGATATGATGGTAATTGGTCTTTCCAGTAATCCGAATTTATATCGCTGTTTTCAGAGTATCCTAAAATCCTATTATAGGAATGTTCAGCTTTAGTTACCAACTCTTTTACTTTTAAGAAATCTTCATACTTCCTTAAAACAAACGAATTATCAGCCAGATGCTTATTTTTCTCACTTTCAATCTTTCTTTTTAGCAATTCAATTTCAATATTAGATCTTGTTTCCGGATTTGTTATAATGGATGTTTTGAGTTCCTGCGTACTGATATCAGAAATATCTAAAACATTAGCTCCTTTTTTCATTGCTTCCAAATATCTTGCTTGTTTTGATTGAAGCTTCTGAAGCATAAATACATCGATGCTATCATTAGTAAGCATAAAATTAACCCTTACATTTTCGTGTTTGTTCCCTTGCCTCCAGGCACGACCTTCGACCTGTCGTAAAGTTGTAAAATTGTAGGGAAGAGAGAGCATATATAAGTCACTAGTATTTTGCTGAAGATTCATTCCTTCCTGAATAGCTTCGCTGCCGAGAATAATTTTGACTTTACCGGAATTAAAATCATCTTGAATTTTTAGTCTGTTAGGCTTGCTCGTTGCACCAGTAATCTTTATCAACAGATGGATTAAGGTCATATGCTGGTGAAAGTACCCATCCTTTTGGAGTTAAAAGAAATCCGTGATTTCGGAGATGATCATCGGTATTTGATATACAGATACTGAATACTATTCTTCTCCACAATTCCTCCAAATTATTTTTGATATCTGCACCTGATATTTCTATAAAATCAACAATTTCTAAATAGCTGGGTGTAGCATCTTTTAATAAATCTTCATAATTTCCTGTCATAGTCATAGCTGACGAAAAATGAATTCTACCTTCGCCAATGCGATCAAATCGTTTAGTGAAAAATCTATGGTAATTATTACCTAATTTTTGAATTTTAGTTTCAGACATATTAATTCCCGCATTGATTGCTAATCGATATGCCAAATATTCCCAAGCTGCTATATGGAGTACTACTTCAATATGTCACATCAGGTGACAGAGATTATCCAGGAAAAAGTTCCCATTATGGAAAAAGCCAGTGTTGATGAGTTCTATCTTGATCTCTCAGGAATGGATAAGTTTTTCGGATGCTATCAGTGGACAACAAAAATTGCTGGGGCTGTAAAGAAAAATACAGGTTTACCGATTAGTTTTGCTTTATCAACCAATAAAACAGTTTCAAAAATAGAAACCGGGGAAGCAAAGCCTGCTGGCAAATTAGAATTGAAACCACAGTCTATTCAACCGTTTTTAAACCCATTGTCTGTCAAAAAAATTCCAATGTTCGGCAATGTGATTTTCGAACTGCTTATTTGACACAGTGCGAAAATGTTTTTATTTAGCGGATTTTAATGGTAATTCAATTTATCGCATCTCTAAAAATGGTAAAGTGAAACTACTCTATCATAATGAAGATGTAAATGGTGTAAATGGACAGCTAGATCAACCTGCTGAGGTAGTTTTACGAGGAAATGAACTTATTATAGTTAATATGGATATGGCTTGGGCAACACCAGGGCTTGCTATAAAGAAGGTGGTCAATCTGGAACATTTTCTTTATGTACTTGATCTTAATCAAATCCACTAAATATGTTAAAAGCATTTAAGAATCTATAAGTATATAGTAGTATTTGAAATCTATCACATCCAAGTTCTATTAGATAAACCAAAGACAATCTTAATCACTTTATGTATTTTACTATTTTTCTAAATCTTTTTTTTTATTGTTTCTATATCTATTTCTTTATAGTTACAAGCGACAAATGGCACCCACTAAAGAGAGTTGGTGCCATTTTCTTAATTATTTTTTTAAAATTATAAAATCTTACCCTCGCTTAAAATCTAAATTGTAAATTCTAATTTAGGGAATCTGCTTTTATTTGAAGAATATTTCTTAGCACTAGCATATCTTCACTCACTTTCTGGTCAAGAATCTTCGCGTAATGCTGAGTGGTCTTAATATTTTTATGTCCGAGCATTTTACTAACACTTTCTATAGGGACACCATTCGCCAAAGTTATCGTAGTAGCAAAAGTATGACGCGCAATATGATAAGTTAGTTCTTTGTTTATATCACAAAGGTCAGCGATTTCTTTAAGATAAGCATTCATCTTCTGATTACTTAGTATAGGTAGCAGCTTGCCACTATTTAAGCAAGCTGGATGATTTGCGTATTTCTCGATAATTTCTTCCGCTTTAGGGAGTAATGGTATATTTGATTTTGTTTTTGTTTTTTGCCGTATTGTGTAAATCCATTTATTACCGTCTAAGCCAATATTAATATTATCTTGCTTAAGTTGTTGCGTATCTATGTAAGCCAGTCCTGTATAACAGCTAAAAAGAAAGATAAACCTGACTTGTGACAACCGCTCATTCTTGAAATCTTTATTGAACATAACCTCTAATTCCTGTTCATTTAAAAAAACTCTACTTACTTCATTAAAACTTGAGCTATAGTTAAGAAATGGATCTCTTTCAATCCAACCATTGGCAAGGCAGATACGAACAATCTTTCCAAAGTTCTTAATATACTTTACGGCAGAATTGTTATTGCAAGACTTTTCAGTTCGTAAAAAGAATTCAAAATCATTTAAAAATGCGAAATCAATTTTCTTGATATTAATATCTGATACATTATATTTCCATTTCAAAAATTCTCTGATATGACTGAGACAAGTTCTATATCTTCCGAGAGTTCCTGATGCAAACTCCTTTCCAATAAGTCTTTCCATTCTATCATTATGGTCTAAGAAAATTGGTATTAGTGTTCTATTGAATTCACCTGTTCCAAGGAACTTATTTTTGAGAATTTCACAAGTTACTTTTTCGTTATCTTTAATCAGATCGTGATAGATATTGTAAATTTTATGTTCAAATGTTTTGAGATAAAAATTAAGCGACTTGACTTCCTCAGATGTACCAGTTACTTTTTGCATCCCTGAACTCCATTTTTTAGTATTCACAGTACGTTTGGTACTAATCTCGGTTATTTTCCCATCAACCGTAATACGCAGGTATATTGGCACTTCTCCATTAGCATTGATCTTTGATTTCTTCACATAGAAAAGTAGATTAAATGTCTTGTTCATTTATTTGAATTTTATGAGTTTAAAATTAACTTCAGTAAAAAACATTAACAAGATATTCACTTTCTGAACTGGCTTACCAGAGGCGCTTTTCAAAACATTTAGTGACCTCTTTAAACCACTTGAGTGAGGTCACTTTTATAGGTCACTTAAGATTAAAAAATCTGATAAAAAATTTCAAAGAATATTCAATTTTTTTTATTTTTTAATGAAAAAATATCGAATTGAATTTTCAATTTCTCAGTGACCTATTTTTCCGTATGTTTCAGGTCACTGAATAAGTCACTTTCAGATTGTGCAATTTTGACTCTTTTTAAATAGTCTAAAAACGAAAAAAGCTTTAAAACGTATGTTTTAAAGCTTTTTGTGCTATTTTGTTTTTATAGCTGCGATCCGGACGGGACTTGTTCTTTCTTAAAAAACTCCCTATGGATACGCTTTATACTGTATTCTTGTTTTTCAGGTCACTGAATAGGTCACTTTTTGAAGCAAGAATATGAACTACTATTTTTACTGATGCAAATATAGCTGATTTTTCATTATTGTACGTCTTCAAACTAACTTAGACATTTTTCACTAATCACAAATGGTACTAACAAGAATTAAATAAAAAAGCTTATGTCATCTCAATGATTTTAAGATTAAAAAAAATTTAACATAAATAGTTGTTATTACAACTATTGTTTAATTAACTTTGTTCAATAATAATTTTTATATGAAAGCTGAAAAAATATTAACTGAACAAGATCGATACAATCTGCTTACCGGGAATGTACCTCTACTGTTCAATCGTTTTTTGGGTCAGCAATTCAAATTGAATAATATTAACCTGACCCGGGAACAATGGTCGGTGCTAGTACCTTTATGGAAACAACAGGGATGTTCACAGCAGGCAATAGCAGATTTTACCCACAGGGATAAACCCAGCATAACTAGACTTATTGATCAATTGGAAAAAGAAGGTTACGTAGAAAGAAGGTCTCACCCTACTGACAGAAGGCAAAATCTAATATATTTAACAAATAAAGGAAAGGAGATAGAGGAAAAAGTAATGTATATTGTGAACAATGTCACCGAAAGAGCAACCAGAGGACTTTCAGAAAATCAAATTATGGAGATAAAAAACTTCTTTCAGCATATTCAAAACAACATTCAAAACGAAATGGTATGAAAAAAATAAAGTTAGCCATTACATTGATCCTACTCGGCACTATCACCAACGCACAGATTCTTATAAGTAAGGATTTGGATTATGCTATCGGAAAGGCATTGCAAAAAAATACTGAAATAAGGAATCAAGATCTTGAATTACAAAAATTAGAATTAGAACGCAAAAGCATATTGGCCAAATATATCCCGAAGGTCGAGGCTTCAGGTTTATACTCTTACATCAGCAGTGATGCAAAATTAGATCTAGCTACCCTGAATTTACCCATCACAGGATATCCTGTTTTTGGGGGATCTTCCGATTTCAGCACAAATGCGAATATCCTTTATGGAGGTCTTACCGCAAAAGCTGTACTGTTCAGTGGCGGACAAATCCTCAATGGAGCCAAAGCTCTCAAAGAAAAAAATACAGGAACAGCTTTTATGATGGAAAATCAGAAAGATGAGGTGATAAAAGATATCATAGGGAGCTTTGACCGTCTCAAACTTCTGGAAACCGCCGAAACACTGATCGATAACAGCGAAAAGAGATTGAATAAGGAAAAAGAAAGAGTAGAAAAGGCGATATCCGAAGGGTTGGCAATTCCTTATGACCGCGATAAAATCAAACTCTCCACTCTGGAATTGGCTTCCAAACGTGCAGATGTTCAAAATAAAAGAAAACTTCTGATACTCAAGATAAAACAATCCACCAATCTTTCTGAAGAAGAAATTCTTAAAACCAATCATCAGTTGGAGCCCATCATTATTTTGGACAGCCTGAGCACAGCCGAACGAAATGAGGTAAAAGCACTGGAATATTTCAAAAAAGCTTCCGAATATGCCCTTAAAAAAGAAAAAGGAAGCCTTCTTCCCACAGTTGGGGCTTTTGCGGGATATAGCTATGCATCATTATATAATGCCAATACAAAAGTGCCGATTGAACAATTAAATACGACCGCCAATTTGAAACTAAATGAATTGACACTACATCCGAACTGGATGTTAGGCGTGGCCGTGAAATGGGAACTCTTCAGCGGATTTGAACGTAAACATAAAATAGACGAAGCCAAAATAGGACTCGCCCAGGTTGAAAATAAACTGGCAGACACCAAAGAAAAAGTAGACCTGGAATTGGAAAAAAACAAGGTAGAATACAATACCACGTTACATAAGGTAGATATTGCGATCCAAAGGGAAAAAATAGCACAAAATAATAATGAGATAGCATCAAAACAATACAGATTAGGGCTTATTAACGTCACTGAACGCCTGGGGGCGGAAAACGATATATACAAAGAATCCTTAAACAAAGTAGAAACCGTGATTGAACAGCGTAATGCTGCTATTGAAGTTTACCGTGCATCGGGAAAATTATCAAACTTTATTAAAATCCAAAACTAAGCAAAATGAAAAAAATTATTTACATACTAAGCATTGCAGGCATTTTAGCTTCTTGTGAGAATAAACCGAAAGTATCACAAACCATCCAGGGAAAAACCGAGCGGGAAGAGATTGCAGTAGTAGGCAAAATAGCAGGCAGGATAGATAAAATTCTGATCAGCGAGGGAGCTCTTGTTAAAAAGGGAGATACATTGGCGATATTGGAAATCCCAGAAGTAGACGCAAAAAAATCACAGGCACAAGGTGCGGTAAAATCTGCTCAGGCACAATATGATATGAGTGTACACGGTGCTACTGCCAATCAGTTGGCACAGCTCTATGCCAAGAAATCCGCTTTGGTAGAGCAATATGAGTTTGCAAAAAAATCGCTGGCAAGAATGAATGCAATGGTAAAGGATTCACTGGTTCCGCAACAGCAATATGATGAAGTATTCGCGAAGTATCAGGGAGCCAAATCACAAATGATAGCCGTAGATGCAGAAATTGCCGATGTTAAAAACGGGGTCCGCATAGAACAGCAAACAATGGCGTTGGGACAAAAAGACCGTGCACAAGGAGCTTTGGAAGAAGTACAGGTTGCCGAGAAAGAAAGGTATATCATTGCACCACAGGATATGAAAATAGAATCCATCACATTGAAGCTGGGGGAACTGGCACTACCAGGATATACGCTTTTCAAAGGTTCTCTTAATAATTCCATTTATTTCCGTTTTACTATTCCTGAAAGCCAATTGGCAAATTATGCACAAGGAAAAGAAATCAATGTGCATATACCTTACAAAAATCGGGATATCAAAGGGAAAATCAGAAATATAAAACAAATAGGTGCCTATGCTAATATTGCTACAGCATATCCTGATTATGAAGTGCAGGATGCTTTGTACGAAATATTGATAGACCCTATTAACATCCAACAAGCAAACGATATCCTAAGCAAAACAACAGTAACGCTAAAACCTTAATAATGAAAACATTTCTCAATCTGATCAAACGGGAGTTCGGCTTATTCTGGAGCAACAAGGTCCTCCGAATTTTGTTTATTGGAGCTCCTTTGATGTACGGTGTTTTGTTGGGATATGTGTACAGCAAAGGGAAAGTGACAGATTTACCAATCATAGTGGTAGATTATGACCAAAGCGCACTCAGCCGGAAAGCAATCGAAATGATGAATGACAACGAAGTTTTGTCTGTTGCAAGGCTGCAGTTTGACGAGACAAACCTCAATCGTTTGATGATTGAGAAAGATGCAACCTGCGTCGTTATTATCCCAAAAGATTTTGAGAAAGATGTGCTGACAAAACGATATCCTGAAGTCACTACCATAGTCAATACTGCAAATGTATTGACGGCAAATTATTCTTCATCAGCACTTCAGCTGGTCTTAGGAACCCTGAAAGCAGGAACACAGGTCGAAACATTGCGCAAACAAGGAGTTCCGGAAAATTTGCTGATGAGTCAGTACGAGCCATTTAAAACCACGTTTATAAAAAAGAACAACAGAAGCACCAACTATATGTATTTTTTGTGGCCAGGTGTTTTGGCTACTGTGCTTCAGCAGGTATTACTATTGGGACTGGCTCTTTCTTTTGCTTCCGAGTTTGAAAACGGCACTTTCAAATATCTGGTACATAGAAGCCGTTCTGCATTTATGCTGATACTGGTTAAAATCGTGCCTTATCTCATAATGAGCTTCGGGATATGGCTGATGTACTGGGGTTTTACCAAGTGGTTCAGAATTCCTTTTTATGAAAACATTTTTCCGCTTACCCTAATAGCAGGTGTTTTTGTAATCTCGGTCTGCTTTATAGGAATTTTGGTAAGTATCCTTGTTCCGAACCAGCTGAAAGCTACGGAAATCCTTATGGTTATTGCCACACCCAGCTTTATCCTGTCAGGATTTACCTGGCCGCTCAGCCAAATGCCGACTTGGGTTCAGTACATTGCAAATATCATCCCGCTTACACATTTCCTGCCTGCCTTTAGAATACTTATCATAGAAAAAGGCGCTGTAGACCTCACCTATCCCTATGTTATAAAAATGATAATTATAGGAACAGTAAGCGCTATTGCCAGCTATAGCGTTTTATGGTACAAAGTCCGAAAGATTAAAAGAGAGGAGCTGTAGCGAGATAAATATAAGGCGAAAAATATATCTTCCTGCATAAATCCATTAAATAAGAAGCTATGAAAGCTTACGAAAGTATTAAAGAAATATTATCTTTTTATCAGGTACACTGTGATGAACCTTACTTTATATCGTCAGGAAAACTCATTTTTGAATTCCCAAAAAGACTCTTCCGAATGGATTTTTATGCATTCTGCATCTGTGTTTCTGGTAGTATAGATTTAGAAATTGATAATCAGCATTACAAGATATCCCAAAACGGATTCCTGATATCTGCTCCGTCAACAATTATAAAATTTGTAAATACCAGTAAAGATTTCCGTATGAAGGTTCTATTCTTTGAAAAGAATTTCCTGCTCAAGAACATTTCTAATCCATTTTTTATCGAGAATCTGTCTCTATTCAATAAAAATAGCTTTAACGTAGTAATTTCCAACGAATCAAGTAGTACACACTTAATCAATTTATTGGATTATCTTCAACAGCAGTCCACGAGAAATGGTCGTTTTACAGAAGATATTGTTCGTACTATTATTATTAATATTTTATTGGAAGTTGCAGTCCTAACTGATGAAGACAGAAAAGACAACGCATATCCAACTCCACAGGATAACAATAATATTTTTTTTAAATTCAATGAATTGGTGAAAGAAAATATTTTGCAGCATAAGGACGTACAATACTATGCGGACAAGCTATTCATTACCAACAAATATCTTATTCTGATTGTAAAAAAAGCGACCGGCAAAACGCCACATCAGATTATTGATGAGGCCTTATTAAAAGAAGTATACGTTCTGCTCGGCTATCCAGAAAAAAACATTTCTCAGATTGCATTTGAAACGGGCTTTAATTCTACCTCTGCATTCGGCCGTTTCTTTAAAAAGCATGCGTCAATATCGCCCCAAAAGTACCGAAGACAACAGCATTTTTAAAAAAGAAATTCCGTATATGATTTTCGAATTTAGGGATACTAAGGAATTAAGGTATATCAATACCTTTATCATATAAAAATAACCTAAAAAAAATATCATATGAGCAATTCGAACAAACATGCGTATTTCATCGGAGGTGGATTGGCAAGTCTTGCCGGTGCCGTATATCTGTTAGAAGATGGAGACTTTAAAGGCGAAAACATTCACATCATTGAAGCCCTGCCGATTTTGGGCGGTAGCAACGATGGTGCGGGAACTAAAGAAAAAGGATTTATTTGTCGTGGCGGGCGTATGCTCAACGAAGAAACCTATGAAAACTTTTGGGAATTAACATCCCGTATCCCTTCTCTGGATGTCCCGAACATTTCCGTAAAAGATGAAATTATGGCATTTGACCACGCGAATCCGACAAAGGCAAAAGCTCGGTTGATTGACAAGAACGGAAACATTTTACCCGTAACGGATATGGGTTTCAACACTCAGGACCGGATGAAATTTGTGAAATTGTTTTTTGCCGATGAAAATGATTTAGACAACATTACCATTCGTGATTGGTTTGACGATCATTTTTTTACGACCAACTTCTGGTATATGTGGCAAACCACTTTTGCCTGGCAGGAATGGAGCAGTATTTTTGAATTTCAACGCTATATGAAACGTATGCTGTTGGAATTTTCAAGAATCGAAACACTCGAAGGGGTTACCAGAACACCATACAACCAATATGAATCCGTTATCTTGCCGTTGAAGGCATTTCTGGACCAGCATAAAGTGGACTTTTCATTAAGAAAAACCGTTACCGATTTGGATTTTGCCGATGATGATGGCATTACCGTAACGGAAATAGAATGCATCAATGCAGAAGGAAAAAGAGAGAAAATAACCGTGAATGAAGGCGATTTGGTATTCTTTACCAACGGATGTATTACAGATAATTCTAATAACGGCGATTATAATACGCCTGCAAAATATTTACCGTCAAATCCGCCAAGTTTTGCATTATGGCGTAAAATTGCCAACAAGAAACCCGGCAAATTGGGTAACCCCGACCCGTTCTTTACCAAACCTGATGAAACAAAATGGTATTCATTTACGCCAACATTCAAAGGAAATAAATTTCTAAAACTTATTGAAGAATACACTGGCAACAAACCGGGCAGCGGAGCTTTGATGACATTTAAAGATTCATCGTGGCGAATGTCAATTGTGGTGGCTGCACAACCGCATTTCAAAGCGCAAGGCGATGATACTACCATTCTTTGGGGCTACGGATTATATCCAGATGCAGTGGGAGATTATGTGAAAAAGCCGATGATTGATTGCACGGGCGAAGAAATTTTGACAGAGTTGATTCATCATTTACATTTTGAAAAGCACGAACAGGAAATAAAAGATAGCATTATCAATGTTATTCCGTGTATGATGCCTTACATCGATGCTTTGTTTCAGCCAAGAGCTAAAAAAGACCGTCCTGCAGTTGTTCCTGAAGGCAGCACCAACTTAGCAATGATTAGTCAGTTTGTAGAAATATCGGAAGATATGGTATTCACAGAAGAATATTCGGTTCGTGCAGCACGCATCGCGGTATATACCCTACTCGGTCTCGATAAAAAAGTAACTCCAGTAACGGAACACTGGAAAAAACCAGACGTGTTGGCAAAAGCCATTCATACCTCTTACAGAAATTAAAAATAAAAAAATTTTGTTAACGACAATATTAGATTGACAATTTAAATCAATACAAAAAATGAAAAAAATCACATTGGCCATTGCACTTTGTGCAACTACTTTCGTTGTAAAAGCGCAAATTACGATTGACCCTGAAATAGGTCTGAATTTTAATAAAATAAAGACTGAGGTAGGCGATAATTCTTCCGAATCTGATGACTCCAAAACAGGATTCCGCATCGGGGCAGGCTTTAACATCCCTTTGTCACAAGGTTTTTACGTAAAGCCCGGTTTATTTTATAGCAACAAGGGTTCAAAAACCACCACCAGCATCGGAGATTTCAAAACCAGCCTAGACTACCTTGAAGTCCCTGTTAATCTCGGATATCAGTATAAAATTGAAGGAGGAAAGTCCGGAGGAATTTTTGCAGAGGTAGGGCCTTACATCGGATTTGGAGTAAGCGGCAAATATAAAGGAGAGAATATCCCAGTAATCGGTTCTCAGGAAACCGACATCAACTTTGGTAGTGGCAGCGATGAAACAAAAGGATTCGATTGGGGATTTAATTTCGGTGCCGGATATGAAACACCTTGGGGAATCTATCTGAAAGGACAATATGGCCTGGGATTAGGTAATCTTTCCAATATAGACAACGTAACATCTTATAACCGTGGCTGGAATCTTTCATTAGGATACCGAATCTCTCTTTAATCTATAAAAGATTGTCTATAATAACCAATTTATCTAACTTTATTCTGCTCTTGCTTTTGTCAAGGGCAGAATATTTATTTTTGTACAAAACCAACCGACTATGGCAAAACACACATCAGGATATATAAAGAGGAAGAAAATTGCCAACTCAGGTACGCACAATCTTTTTTATGAATTATTCGAACCAATAAATGAACCTCCAAAGGCTACTGTCCTTATACTACACGGGATGCAGGAGCATAGCGGTCGTTATAAAAATTTTGCGGAATATCTTGCGAACAACGGTTTTGCAGTTCTATTATATGACCATCTCGGACACGGAAAAACGGCGGAAAACCGGGAAGAACTTGGCTATTTTCAAAAAGAAAATCCCAAGCAGCAACTGATAGACGATGCCGCAACGATGGCAGCATTTTTAGAAAACAACTACCCTAACATTTCTCACTTTTTACTGGGGCATTCTATGGGATCTTTCATTGCACGATGCTTACTTCAGAATCAGGAAGCTGATTTTAAAGGCGCGGTCATCGTGGGAACGGGAGGAAAAATCAACGGAATCGGTTTGGCTAAATTTTTCCTGTCCATCAACAATATTATTGCTCCAAAACACCGGAGCAAATTCATCAACCAAACTTTTTCAAAAATTAATAATCAACATTTTAAAGGCGAGAAAGATGGCGACCTTACCAGTTGGCTGAGCCTCAGCAAATCCAACCGGGAATCATTTTGCCGGGACAGCCTATGCGGAGTACCTTTTACCAATAATGGTTTTTACGCATTAGTTTCTCTAAACCAACAGGCAACGGAAAGAAAATGGGCAGAAAAATTACCAAAGGAATTTCCTTTTCTTTTTGTAAGCGGAGCTGATGATCCGATAGGAGACTTCGGAAAAGCTATCGAAAAAACGGTAACACAAATGCAAAAAGATGGTTTTACAGATGTTAAAACTAAAATTTATCCTGCTATGCGGCACGAAATACTTAATGAGGATATTAAAGAATATGTATATGAAGATATAAGGAATTGGCTCAATAAAAAAATACAGCAATTGGAAAAGTAGACTAAAAATATTTTAATTTAAAAAAATAATTTGTTAATGATTAAAATACGTAGTTTTTTACAGGAAACAGGCAATATCACACAGTTTACCAAAAATTACTTTCTATTATGTTTCCGTCCACCATATGAAATAAAGGAACTGCTCGCACAATGCTATCTCATAGGCTACAAATCTTTGGGGCTTATTGCCATGACAGGCTTTATCATCGGCTTGGTTCTTACGATGCAGCTGCGGCCAAGCCTCGTACGCTATGGTGTGGAATCCCAGCTGCCTGTAATGGTAGGCATTGCCATCATCCGTGAAATAGCACCCGTAATCGCCGCTCTCATCTTTGCAGGTAAAATTGCAAGTAGCATCGGGGCAGAGCTGGGCTCGATGCGGGTTACCGAACAGATAGACGCAATGGAAGTAAGCGGTACACATCCTTTTAAATACCTTGTTGCCACACGTGTCCTGGCTACAACATTTATGCTTCCCGTACTTATCATCCTGGCGGATGCCATTTCACTATATGGTGCCTGGATAGGTGTTAACATTGGCGGTACAACTAGCCTGTCACTTTTCTATTCACAGGTTTTTGACTCCTTGGATTTCAGTGACATCATACCAGCTTTTATCAAAAGCTTTTTTTTCGGTTTTGCAGTGGGAATCGTGGGTGCCTATAAAGGCTATAATGCAGTAAAAGGAACACGGGGTGTGGGGAACGCCGCCAATTCAGCGGTCGTGCTCTCCTCTATCCTTATCTTCGTTTTGGACCTGATTGCGGTACAGATAACCGGCATTCTCGGATATAATTAAATCATCATTATGGCGGAAACAAAAACAACAGCAAACGGCAATAATGACAATGGACCGGCCATCGTCATTGAAGATATTTATAAAAGCTTTGGTGAAAAAAAAGTGCTTAACGGTTTTAACCTAACGGTCGATAAGAACGAAAATGTTGTAGTTCTCGGAAAATCAGGCACGGGAAAATCTGTGCTTATCAAATGTATCGTCCGGCTTTTAACACCTGATAGCGGTAGGATAATGATTTCCGGGCAGGATATTGTCCAACTGGAAAATCAAGAGCTGGACAAGGCACGCTCAAAAATAGGTTTTCTTTTTCAGGGAAATGCCATCTATGACTCTATGACCATCCGCGAAAATCTGGAATTCCCTTTAAGAAGACGGTGGTTCCGGCTGAAGCAGGTTGAAATTGACGCACGGGTTGAAGAAGCACTCGATAGTGTGGGGCTTAAACATACCGTAGACCTTATGCCATCCGAATTGTCGGGAGGGATGCTGAAAAGAATAGCTCTGGCACGTACTGTCATCCTCAAGCCGGAAATCATCCTTTATGATGAACCTACCACCGGACTTGATACGGTAACGGCAAAAGAAATAGACAGCCTTATCATGGATATACATAGAAAATACAAAACATCATCAATCATTATCTCACACGATATGAACTGTGTGAAAAATACGGCTGACAGAGTAGTCTTGCTGCTTGACGGAAAATGCTATGCACAAGGTACTTATCAGGAATTTGAAAGTTCTGATGACGAAAACATTAAACAATTTTTTGATTAAAATATGAATAAAAATAATATCAAGCTCGGCTTATTTGTAATTTCGGGGCTTATACTTATGATGGCTGTTTTCTTTTACATTGGCAGCGGTTCAGGCATTTTTACCAGCAAATTTGAGCTCAGGGCAAGATTCAAAAACTCCAATGGACTCAGAGAAGGAAGCAATGTGCTATTTTCAGGGATGCAGGCAGGTTCTGTAAAGTCAGTAAAATTGTCCGGAAGGGATGATATAGAGGTCATTATGCTTATAGACAAAGATATTGCAAAGCATATAGACAATAATGCCAAAGCCTCGATTGGAACAGAAGGCATTATCGGCAATGCGGTGGTCAATATTTTGCCTTACGGTAAGCCGGGCAGACCAGTGCAGGAAAAAGAATATCTCACGGCAGATACCAAACCAGGTGTGGATGAAATACTCAACACGCTATCGGCAAGCAACAACAATATACAGGATATATCCAAATCTCTTAAAAACACTGTGCATAAAATTGACAGCAGCCAGATTTTAAAATTAATTAATGACAAGGCATTTGCCGAAAACTTAAAATTATCCATCCTGAAAATACGCCAAAGCACGGAAAATATAGAAAACCTGAGCAGTACTGCAGAAGCCATCATTACGTCTACACGCCAAGGAAAAGGAGCAACGGGACTTCTCCTTGCCAACAAAGATTTTGAGTCCCAGCTTAAGCAGACTTTCAATAACGTCAATGCCGCCAGCAATAATCTTAATACAGTAAGCAATGAACTTATCACAGTTGGTAAAAACCTGCAGACATTCAGTAAAAATATAGAAAATGGAAAAGGACCGGTAAATGCCCTTATCACTGATACCGTTCTTACAAAAAACATCAATAACAGCCTTTACAATATCGAAAAGGGAACCGAAGGCTTCAACCAGAATATGGAGGCTCTGAAGCATAATTTTCTCTTCAGAGGTTACTTCCGCAAGCAGGAAAAAAAGAAAAAGGAAGCCGAAAAACAGAATCTCCAAAGATAATATTATTGGAATATCAGCATATACAATTAGAATTTTGGGATATATAAAGTGAAAGCAATATGTGTAACTTTATTAAATAAAAACAAGGTTATTTTATCATATATTATAAACTAAAAAATTCTAATTATGTATTACAGTAATGGGAATTACGAAGCATTTGCCCGCCCGAAAAAACCGGCAAATATTGAACAGAAATCTGCCGTTCTTATTGGTTCGGGATTAGCTTCATTGGCTGCTGCAGCTTTTTTGATACGCGATGCGCAAATGGAAGGAAACAAAATCCGTATTCTGGAAGAATTAGCTTTACCCGGTGGCAGTATGGAAGGCATCTGGAATGAGCAGAAAGGCTACATCATACGAGGCGGACGGGAAATGGAAACACATTTCGAAACCCTTTGGGATTTGTTCCGCTCGATACCCTCATTAGAAACGGAAGGCGTTTCCGTACTGGACGAATATTATTGGCTCAATAAAGAAGACCCTAGCTTTTCCCACGCCCGTGTTATCGAAAACCGTGGAGAAAGACTGCCCACGGATGGTAAGCTTACCCTGTCCCAGAAAGCCATCCACGAACTTATAGCGCTGGTTCTTCTTCCTGAAGAAAAACTACAGGATGTACAGATAGACCAGGTATTTACAGAAGAATTTTTCCAATCCAACTTTTGGACATACTGGGCTACGATGTTCGCATTCGAACCTTGGGCAAGTGCGATGGAAATGCGCCGATATGTTCTTCGTTTCATCCATCACGTTGGCAGCGTAGCAGATATGTCCTCATTACGCTTCACGAAATACAACCAATATGAATCACTGATTCGTCCGTTGGTAAGCTACCTTGAGTCCCACGGTGTTATCTTCCAGTATGATAGCCAGGTTCAGAACATACTTGTAGAAAATGAAAACGGCAAAAAAGTAGCGAAGAAAATCGAATATATTAAAGATGGCAATGCAGAAAGCATCAGCCTGACCAAAAACGACCTGGTGTTTGTTACCAACGGCTCCATTACCGAAAGCAGTACATACGGTGACAATCATAACCCTGCTCCTGTTGCAGACGGCATTGGCGGAAGTTGGCAACTTTGGCAGAATCTGGCAGACCAGGACGATGCCTTTGGAAAACCCGAAAAGTTCTACAAAAACATTCCCGAAGCCAACTGGGTAATCTCCGGAAGCATTACCTTCTTCGACGAAAAAGTGATTCCGTATATAGAAAAAATAACAAAAAAAGACCCAAGAAGCGGTTCAATAGTGACTAGCGGACCTGTCACAATAAACGACTCCAATTGGTGGTATGGCTTTTCCATCAGCAGACAGCCCCACTTCAAGGCTCAGAAAAAAAATGAAGTAATTGTTTGGGTCTATGGGTTGTATTCTCATAAACCAGGAAATTATATCCAAAAGAAAATTACAGAAGCTACGGGCATAGAGCTTTGCAAAGAATTTTTATACCATATTGGTGTTCCTGAAAATGAAATAGCAGAAATTGCACAAGCTGCCAACAGCATCCCTTGCCGTATGCCTTATATCACATCTTACTTTATGCCTCGTGCATTGGGAGACCGCCCATTGGTGGTTCCGAAGGATTCTGTAAACCTGGCTTTTATCGGTAATTTTGCCGAAACTGGAAAAGACACCGTATTCACAACCGAATATTCCGTGCGTACAGCAATGGAGGCAGTTTACACCCTTTTGGATGTAGACAGAGGTGTCCCAGAAGTTTTTGCTTCTTCATATGACATCAGGGTACTGCTGAAATCCATCTATCACCTTAATGACAATAAAAACCTCAATGAAATTGAATTTCCTTGGTTGATTTCAATCCTTGAGAAATATGGTATCAAGAAAATAGAAGGTACTTATGTTGAAGAGATTTTAAAAGAAGCTAAGTTGTTATAAGAGGTTGTTTTATACTTGAAAAACTCAGGATTTTAAAAATCCTGAGTTTTTTATGGTATTTATATTTATGGCTTCTTTCACTGTTTTCGATGAGAATTCAGGATACTTTAAGCTTTCAAAAAATCCTTGCTTTGCCATTCCGGATTAGGATATTTGTAAAAACCTTCGCCGGATTGCTGACCAAGTTTTCCTTTGTCGATAAGTTCGGCTTTTAGCTTTTCTGCTATTTTCTGTGTTAGTTCTCCCGGGATTTCTTTTAAGATGTTGTAATTGGTGTTCATCCCATTCAAATCTAAAATAGCCATTGGTCCAAAAGGGGCACCTGTTGCTATTCTCCAGGTTTTATCAATGGTTGCAGGATCGGCAACGTCATTCGCCCACAGCGCAAGGCCAGCCACCAAAAGCGGAATCAACAAAGAATCCAGAACGTAGCCCGATTTTTCCTTCTTCAGTTCCACGGGAAGCATAGCAATGGATTTTGCAAACTCTACAATTTCGTTATAAACCGTTGGGTCGGTTTGATCTGAACCCATTATTTCTGCCGTATTACGAACCATTATATGATTGGCAAAATGTAAATGGATGAATTTTTCTGGACGATCAGTAAATGTGCTTAATCTGCTCGGCAAAAGTGTGGACGAGTTGCTCGCAAAAATGGTTTTTTCAGGCGCTTGCGTAGAAGCTTTTTCCCAGAAATCTTTTTTGATATCGATGCTTTCCGGAACGGCTTCTATCAATAAATCAGCATCTTGTAAAGAAGACATCAGATCTGTCGAATAAGTGAGATTATTTTTGGTATTTTCGATTTTTTCTTCATCAGCTTTCAGGTAGTTTTTATATTCTTCAGCCAAGACATCAAAACGGTTTTTTGCCTTATTTAAAGCTTCATCATTAACATCATAAACCGTGACTTTATAGCCAAAATAAGCGCACTGCACCGCAATCTGAAAACCGAGAACACCACTTCCAGCCACCACAACATTTTTGATTCTGACCTTAGATAAATCGGCTTCCGGCACTTTCAAAAAATCTGGGCTTTGCCACGAAGGATTTGGATATTTGTAAAAACCTTCGCCAGTAGAAATTCCCAGTTTATTTTGGTCGATGAAGGTTGATTTAAGTTTATCCAACACAGCCTTATCATCTGTTTTCCCCTTTTCTACTTGCAGTTTGTAAATGTTGTATGGTGTCGTCAATCCGATAATATCATACAAAGCCATTGGTCCGTAAGGCGAACCTGTTCCCAGCATCCAGGTTTTGTCTATGGTTTCTGGCGTAGCGTAATCGCCAATCCAAAGCTGCATTCCGGCATTCAGAAATGGATTTAATAAAGAATTGAGCACATAACCAGGAACTTCTTTTTTTACCAAAACAGGCACCATCCCTATCGCCTTGGAAAAATCGACTATTTCCTCAGTTATTTTTTCGTCGGTTCCGGGATGGGGCATAATTTCCGCCGTATTTCGCAACCATATTTGATTGGCAAAATGCAGGTTAAGGTATTGAGCCTGCCTTCCAGTCACCTCTGCAAACTGACTTGGCAACAAGGTGGATGAATTACTTACAAAAATGGTTTTCTCCGGTGCAATTGAAGAGAGTTGCTTATAAAATTCCGTTTTTATTTTAATATCTTCTGGCACTGCTTCTATCAAAAGATCGGCATCTTTCACAGCAAATGCCAAATCGGATGAATAGTGCAGTCTTTCCCTGGCTTTTGCAATTTGTTCTTCGGTGGCGTCAAGATCCTTTTTATGACTTTCGGCCAAGCCGTCGAACTTTGCTTTCGCCTTTTCCAGCACCTCATCACTGATATCGTAAACAGTGGTTTCAAATCCGTGAATTGCTGTTTGAAAAGCAATTTGGAATCCTAAAACACCACTTCCAGCTACCGTTACATTTTTTATTTTGCTCATAATTTTGGTTGATTTTTGGTAATAAACTTTACGGAACTAGGACTCAGAATCTTCATTTTCAATTATAATTGATAAAACTCCGGACTGAATGCTTCCTCCAAATTCTTTGGTTCTTTACGTTTTTTATGGTTTAGCTCGTGTCTTGAGGTTGAAGATGTTACATACGCTGATTGCCGTGAACGCTGTAAATTCCCGATCGGTGAATTCTCTTCTATGGTTCTAAACGGTGTAAACGACAGATTTTCCATAATTTCAAAATTACCATCCTCAGGAACCGTTTGTTTTGGTATTGTGATTTTTGCCACCGTACGGAATGGTGATAATTCCTGCGACCATTCTTTTGTAAGGTCATTCACAGGCATTTCTTTCAGGTCTTTGCAAAGTTGTATTTGCAACTCAAACGTAAGGTCTTTTTGAGCTATTTCTTTGATAATTCCTTTTCTGTACGGCCATTCTGCGCTGTCTAGATCAATATTTTTTTCAGTGATGGCGTTCTTGGTCTGCTCAGTTGGGCTCACTCTTACTTTGGCGATATAATCACCGTGGCGAACTGCTCCCATACTGTAAAATTCATAAAGAAAACTGTTGATGGAAGGGATTTTTTCAAAAGTTTTAAGAGCGCCCAATTCCTTCAAAGCCTCAAAATTTGGAAATGCTTTTTTATTTTCGGTGACCCAAAGTGTGGCAAATTCCAATTTTCCCAACGCTCCCTTTTCAAAGAAATCATTTAGCTTTAAAAACAGCTTTGAAATGAAAACATAATGTTCTGCCGAGTTGCAGAAAAACACCGGATTATTAATCAGGTTAAAATCAACATTGGGAGAATCTTCCTCTCCCGGAGATAATTTTTTGCCATCTATCCCAAAAATCTTTAAAGCAAATCCTTGTGCATTACCGCTTAGTTTATCGGGCAAAACTCTGGACGAACCATTGGAAAAGCGAACTGCTGCCTGGTGTTTTCCGGGTTTCGAATAAATGCCCTGCGCCAGTTCTTCGGGCAGATTATCCAAAATTTCAACCTCTGCTTTCAGCACTGCATAGCCATTGGCGTGCGCATCTCTGGTATGATGGGTCGCCCTGCTTAGGTTTGGCGTATTTTTGATGTATTCGCGGATATCGTTATTAATGGTGGTAATATACTCATCGAAATTTTCTGGAATTTCTTCCACTTCGTAACTGTACTTGATGTAATCTTCCATAGTGCTTTTTTTATTTTAATTCGCTAATCCATTTTAAAGCAGAAATGCTTGGAATAAAACAATATTCGCCTCCTTTCACAATGTTGTAGGTTTGCAAACCACGGTATCTTTTGATGAGGGGTTCTCCCGGTGCAGAAAACAGTGCGTCTTCGTCCTGTACACCGATCATAGGATCTTTTTCTGTTCCCAGATTTTGGGAATTACCATCGTTTGCCCATTGTTTTTGAAGAAATTCCAGTGTTCCCATTGCATCGGCACTAATGCCAATAAAGTACTGTCCACGTTCCTTACCGTCATTTTTGGTTACCTCCGGCGGAACAATGTCGCCAAAAGTTACACTTTTTCTGATGATCCTGTGCAAACGTTCATCCTCCAAAACAAAAGATTTGGAATCTCTTGGGTTCATCCTGCGGATATGCGAACTGAACGGACACTTTTTACCGTACTCATCATTCTTGAAAGAAAAATCATTGTTCTTTTGCATATCATCTCCTAGCGCTTTATCATCCTTTTCGGGAGCTAAAACCAAAGGTGCACCACTTCGCCAGCGACCTACCATTTTGGCAGCCAAGAGTTCTCCCTCTTCCGGCGAAGAAGAATTTTCCTTAATGAATTGATTAAATTCTGCTACCTGACTTTGGTACTTTCTGAAAACCATAAAAGAACCGTTCTTACCTAAAACTTCAGGTTGTGGAAATGGCTTTATGATGCCTGCTTCTCCAGGATAGCCCATTATAAATTCGCCTGCTTTAAGTGGACGATCAAACCCGGGAGGAACATCTATCCCACTGCCTTCAATTTCCGGATTGCTGATGCCATCCCTGAATCCGAATACATTTTTAACCTCTTCAGATACGGAGAAATCGTGGCTCATTATTACTTCTACGCCGCTGTTATTCGTCAATTTAGAACGAAATTCCTCCAGCTGGCTTTTCCACGCCTCTTCATTGTTGGCGATAATTGCTGCAGCGATGTGAATATGTGATCTTTTAAAAACCTTTTCCCAGTTTTTAGGATCATTGACTCCAATGTCGTACAGAAACCGGGAACGTTCTGCCATTCCCTCCTTGAAGGATTCGGGAAAAGTATCGAGTGACTCTTGAGGCACACCGATTTTTTCCAGACCTTTATAAGTGAATGTCAAAGTAACCGATGCCCCTTCATTCTTATGCCAGTCTTCCGCAGAACTCACAATCGGCAACAGTTTTTGGAGCATTTGTCTGGCTGCCACAGCATCTTTGATTTCAATGATTGCCACCGTTCCGAAATACGGAATAGGGCGGCTTCTGAGAATTAAGGCCTGTATTTCGTTCAGCTCAATTTCTACTTTATTGGGATTAAAAATCCGCTTTAAAAATTCCAATGCCATAGGTTAGATTTTATTTGCTTCGTCAATTGCCTTATTCAGTCCTTTAATGATTTTATCATTTCTCCTTATATCATTCACCGTAAGATGCGGAACACCTACATACCAACCTGTCGCGGTAATCTGATGGTCTAGAATGAACTGTTTTACACTCGGGTTTTTTATGCCTGGCCAGCCTTCTACATTCCCAAAAATGATGTCCATCAACTGTGGAATTTTTGTGGCGAAATCATCAATATAAGCATCCCAGTCGCCATCGTAAGCCGTGCAGAAAAGAATCTTGGTATCGTTATCAAACAAAACTATACGAAGGTCATGCAGGGTTCCTACTTTGGTTGCGCCTTTCAGATCCCCACCTGCAATTTCCATTATGGTTCTGAGATTTTCTGCACCTCCGGGTTTTAGGTCTGCCATCGCAGTTAACTCAGATACACGGCCGGATCTTAACCCTTTTCTTCCGGCAGATGTAGTGGAATGGTCATAACCATCATCGATACCTTCACTGAAATTCGCCTTTGCTAACTCGGCAGCCAATTTTACTTTGTCTATGAAACTCATAATTAAGATTTTTGATTAATACTAATTCACATTATTTTTCAAGATGAAACAATAATCTTAAAGAGTTTATTACAAATGTAAAGCCATAGCAATCTATCGTAATGTACCGAAATTCGTATTTTATGTACTGAAAATCCCTAATCCCACCTATTTGCTTTAAAAGCTTAAATTGATAAAAGGAAATATCTTATCTTTAATCTTGTTGTAATTTTGAGAGAATAAAACCTATTTAACTATAAAAAATCAATCTTTATAATTGAGATTTCTCAATATTTACTCAATAGAACATTCAAAACAAAAACCTTCCTCAAAAGAGGAAGATTGCAACAATTAAATTTAATTATAATGGATTTTTTGTAAGAATAGTTAAACGCAAAAATACAATGAAATTTGCCAATATTAAATTTTTAATGAAACTGTGCTGTTTCTGTAGAATCTCTCATCGCCACTGTTGCTGCCGAACCATTGGTTACAATATTTTGAATTTCATCAAAATATCCTGTCCCAACAAAAGACTGATGTTTTACCGCTCTGAAACCCTGCTTCTGCAAAGCAAATTCGCGTTCCTGCAATTCAGAATAACCTGCCATTCCTTTTTCTTTATATGCCAAAGCTAATTCAAACATCGCAGTATTCAAAGCATGAAAACCAGCCAATGTAATAAACTGGAATTTGTAACCCATTTTTCCCAATTCTTCTCGGAAATTCAGCATTTCATCGACACTTAATTTTGCAGCCCAATTAAAAGAAGGTGAACAGTTATAAGCCAACATTTTATCTGGAAATTTTGTACGAATTCCTTCTGCAAATTTTCTTGCCATCTCCAGATCCGGATTTGACGTTTCCATCCAGATCAAATCGGCATAAGGAGCATAAGATAAACCTCTGTCAATTCCCTGCTCTACACCATTTTTCACAACATAGAAACCTTCGGAAGTTCTTTTCCCTGTCACAAACTTTTTATCCCTGTCATCAATATCTGAAGTCAACAAATCTGCCGCATCTGCATCTGTTCTAGCAATAATTACAGTCGGTACTCCCAAAACATCTGCTGCTAAACGAGCCGATATTAGCTTATTAACCGCTTCTTGAGTCGGAACCAAAACTTTTCCACCCAAATGCCCACATTTTTTCGCAGAAGATAACTGATCTTCAAAATGTACTGCTGCCGCTCCCGCCTCAATCATTTGCTTCATTAATTCATAAGCATTTAAATTTCCGCCAAAACCTGCTTCTGCATCGGCGATTATTGGAACTAAATATTCTTTTTCTCCACCTCCGTTTACGGATTGAATTTGATCTGCCCTTAATAATGCATTATTAATTTTCTTCACAACAGAAGGTACTGAATTCGCTGGGTACAAAGATTGATCGGGATACATTTCACCAGACAAATTAGCATCTGCTGCAACTTGCCAACCTGAAAGATAAATTGCTTCCAGTCCCGCATCAACTTCCTGAACCGCTTGATTTCCAGTTAAAGCTCCTAATCCGGCAACAAAATCCTGAGAATTGAGTTTTGTCCAGAATTTCTTTGACATTTCGGTAGCAATCGTATAATCTAATTGGTAAGAACCTCGAAGTTTCAGTACATCTTCGGCTGTGTAAGGTCTTTTCACGCCATTCCAACGTGGATTATCCAGCCAGTCTTTTTCTAATTCCTGAATTTTTTCCTGTTTTGTTTTCATAATATTTGGATTTTAAAATTTTCTTCAAGTTGCGAGATCTGAGATTTCAAGTGAAACTATTCGAATTGAAATGTGGAAAAATTTTGTGCGAGAACTTTTCTTATTAAAAATTTCTAATTCTATTTTAAATAAACGGATACGCTTTCAATGTTAAAAATTCAACAAAGTTTTCACAGAAAATCAATTCGTTAAAAAGTTCTTTTGCCAGAGTAAATTTGCCGTTTTTGAAACGTTCTTCACCGACATATTTTTCAATTCTTTCCAGTTCTTCAAATTCCCATTGAAGAATCATTTCCCTGGTCAGTTTTCTTTCATCATTTAGAAATGCTTCATTTTTCAGCCATTGCCAAACTTGAGTCCTTGAAATTTCAGCAGTTGCCGCATCTTCCATCAGATTATAAATCGCAGCTGCACCTACTCCCATTAACCAAGATTCGATATACAGAATTCCGACGTTGATATTTTTTCGGACACCCTGTTCGGTAATTTCTCCTTTTGGAATTTCCAGTAAATCATTTTCTGTAATTTGATAATCAAACTTTTTATCGATTTGATTTTTCTCAGGCATAAACTGGTCGAAAATATCTTTCGCCACAGAAACCAAATCGGGATGAGCAACCCAAGTTCCATCGTGACCATTTTTCACTTCACGCTCTTTATCATTTCTGACCTTTCCAAAAGCCTGACTGTTGGCTTCATAATCATTTTTAATAGGAATCTGCGCCGCCATTCCACCAATCGCGTGAACATTTCTTTTATGACAAACTTCAATCACTCTTTTTGAGTATGCATTCATAAAAGGTGAAGTCATTGTTACCTGATCACGATCAGGGAGAATAAATTCTGGAAGATTTCTGAATTTTTTAATGAATGAAAAAATATAATCCCATCGACCACAATTCAAACCGGAACTATGTTCTTTTAATTCGAATAAAATTTCATCGATTTGAAAAGATGCAGTAATAGTTTCAATTAAAACTGTTGCTTTAATTGTTCCCTGAGGAATTCCGAGATAGTTTTGAGCAAAAACAAAGACGTCATTCCACCAGCGTGCTTCTTTGTAATGTTCTAATTTGGGGAGATAAAAATAAGTTGCACTTCCGTTTTCTATCAATTGTTTTATGTTTCTGAAAAAATAAATTCCAAAATCTATTAATGAAGCGGAAGTTTGTTCATCATTGATTTCAATATGTTTTTCATTCAAATGCAAACCTCTTGGACGAACTAGCAGAACTGCCATTTCTTCATTTAATTGGTATGATTTTCCCTGCTCATTTGTAAAATCAATTCTTCTATTGATTGCATCCGAAAGATTGATTTGACCTTCCATACAGTTTTTCCAGGTTGGAGAATTGCTGTCTTCAAAATCCGCCATAAAAGTTGAAGCACCACAATTCAAAGCATTAATAATCATTTTTCGATCAACTGGCCCAGTAATTTCCACTCTTCGATCCAGCAAATCTTCAGGAAGTGGATTGCAAACCCAATTTCCTGTTCTGATTTCTTCGGTTTCTGCAAGAAATTTTGGAAGAATTCCTTTATCGAAATCTTTCTGTGTAATTTCTCTTTCATCTAAAAGCTCTAATCTTTTAGCATTAAAGTTCTGATGAAGCTCAACCAAAAAATCAACTAAATCATTAGTAAAAATTTCTTCAAACTTTTGCTGAGCTTTAATTCTTAATTGAGTCTTTGTTTCCATAATCAATTGATTTTCTGATTCGACATTACAAACCTAAATAAAAATTTTCACATACAGCGAACGTTCGCTAAATTTATTTTAAAATTTATTATGCGAAAAATCGCTTCCAAATATTTATCTTTGACTTATGAATTCTGAAAGTGACTATATCAAGACGGTTTTGGGGCTAAAACTGAAACAGCAAAGACAAAAGAAAAACTGGTCTTTGCAGGATCTCGCTACAAAGACCGGATTGTCTAAATCTTACCTCAATGAAATTGAAAATGGCAAAAAATATCCGAAGCACGATAAAATTATTCAGCTTTCAGAATCACTGAACTGCACTTTTGATGATTTAGTATCGACAAAACTGGATAAAAGTTTAGCTCCATTTAATGAAATTTTACAATCGGATTTTTTCAAAGAAATCCCTTTGGAACTTTTCGGAATCAATAAAAATAATTTGATAAGTATTATCAGCGATGCACCAAAAAAAGTAACTGCGTTCATTAATGCTTTGATTGAAATTTCTCAGAATTATAATTTAGGAAAAGAACGATTTTACTTCGCTGTTCTTCGTTCGTTTCAGGAATTGTATGACAATTATTTCCCTGAAATTGAAGATAAAGCATTACAGTTTGCGCAAGAAAATAAAGTAGAGATCGGTAAAAATCTACAGTCGGATATTTTAGAAAATATCTTATCTGAAAAATTTAATTATAAAATTCAGTCAGAAAATTTTGAAGAATATGGAACTTTAGACAATCTCCGTTCGCTTTTTATTCCTGAAAAAAAACTATTGCTTTTAAATAAAAAATTGGAACGGGATCAAAAAACATTTATTCTATCAAAAGAAATCGGCTTCAATGTTTTGGAATTAAAAAATCGTCCAAATACATACTCCTGGCTGGATTTTGGAAGTTTTGAGGAAATTTTAAATAATTTTTATGCTTCTTATTTTGCCGGAGCATTATTGATTTCAAAACAAAAAATCATTACAAAAACTTCAGAATTTTTCTTTCAGAATGAATGGAACCCCCAGAATTTTGAAAGTCTGATTGAGAAATTCACCAATTCACCGGAAACTTTTTATTACCGATTAACGAATGTACTTTCTTCAGAATTGGGAATTAAAGATTTGTTTTATTTATGCCTTGTTAAAAAGAAAAATTCAGATAAAATTCAGATTTTAAAAGAGTTACATTTAAACCATCAACAAGCTCCACACGCAAATGCAACCAACGAACACTACTGCAGAAGATGGATTGCTGTAAAAAATCTACACGATTTAACTGAAAATGAAACTTTGACGGACGCCCAGATTTCTCATTACAAAGATCAGGGATTCAGCTATTTGGTGATTTCTACTTCACAAAAAAACCCGTTTTCGGATGGAAGTAATCGAAGTTATTGTTTAGGAATTCTGCTGAATGCTCAAACTATTAAGAAAATCAATTTCATTAAATCATCAACTTTAAAAACGATAAACGTTGGTGTAACTTGTGAATCGTGCAGTATTGCAGATTGTGAGGTAAGACAGACGCCGGCCGTTCGATTGGAAAAGGAACACTTTAATCTGAATATGAAAAGTGCGATTGAAAAAATTAAAAAGGGATGTGAAGCGGAGAGGTAAAAGTTTATAATATTGTGAATATTTTTTTCTAATCTAAAATTAAAATTAAATGAATTTCTTATTGCGGCGAGGTAATATACGTTATTGTTTCTACTTATATTTTAGTTTATATATAATGAAAAGCAAAATACTTAAGAAAGAAATAATAGAAGTAATGTTCATATAAAAAAATCCGCCAATATTTTTTTTTGCAGGACGGATTTTTCTATATGAATTATGTGTTGTCAGAACTCCAATACTGTAAATCGTCAGCAAAAAGTAGACATTATATAGTATAAAAGTTAAGGAGTGTTTTCAAAAAAAGAATTACATTTAATTACAGAAACACCTAAAAAGAAAAGTTCCGAAAAATTCGTTAAAGACATCCGTAAAAATACAAGGAGGATCTTCACAGCCGAGCAGAAAATTTTGATTGTAATGGAAGGGCTTCGTGCAGAAACTTCTGTAGCAGAACTATGCCGACAGCATAGTATTGCGCAATCTCAGTTTTATTCATGGAACAAAGAATTTATGGAAGCCGGTAAAAAACGGCTCAATGGCGATGTTATTAGAGAAGCCACGAGTGATGAAGTGTCGGATTTGAAGAAAGAGAATGCCCGCCTGAAAGAGATGGTTGCCGATTTGGTTCTGCGCTATGACATTGTAAAAAAAAGCTTAGACATGCTGGATTAACCCATAAATACAGAAAGTTTATGAGATTATCAGCAAGTGAGAAATACGAAATTATTCAAGAAGTTACTACGAGTGAAATTGGTGTAAAACGAACCTTGGAAAGCTTTGGGATTGCAAGAAGTACTTTCTATAAGTGGTATCAGAAATACCTTGAAAACGGCTACGATGGCTTGGAAACATCTAAAAGAACATCTAAAAGACAGTGGAACAGCATTCCGGAAGAACAAAAAGATTTGGTAGTAGAAATCGCTTTGGAACATACAGAACTTTCCTCAAGAGAACTGGCGCACAAAGTTACCGATGAACAAGGTATTTTCATCTCAGAATCCAGTGTTTACAGGATTTTGAAGCAACGGGATTTAATCCCTGCACCGAATCATTTTTTACTTTCAGCAGCAAATGAATTTAAGGATAAGACCGAATTTGTGCATCAAATGTGGCAGACAGATTTCACTTATTTTAAAGTGATTGGCTGGGGTTGGTACTATCTGAGCACTGTTTTAGACGACTACAGCAGGTATATCATCCACTGGGAGCTATGCGATTCGATGAAGGCTGAAGATGTGAAAAGAACCGTAAATACAGCGATTGAAAAAGCAAAATTAAAGTCTAAAACCAAACCGAAATTACTCTCAGACAATGGTTCCTGCTACATATCAAACGAGCTCAGAACCTACCTGAAAGAAGATTTAAAGATGAAGCAGGTTCACGGAAGACCGATGCATCCGCAAATGCTTTAGCATTCAATGAAACATTAATTAAAAAATAAAAACAATGAATTAAACCCAGGGCAAAATAGAACGATACCACAGAACGATGAAAAACGTGGTAAAACTCAATCACTTCTATCATCCTGAAGAACTTGTGGAAGCTTTAGAAAAATTCGTAGAAAACTACAACAACAAGCGATATCACGAATCTTTGAAAAACCTTCCTCCAGCAGATGTGTACTTCGGAAGATCAGAGCAAATTTTGGAAAAAAGAAGACAAATAAAATCGGATTCAATCCGAAAAAGAAGACAGTTGTATTTTCAACAGAAATTAATAAATTTATAACCCTAAATACTCCTTAAGGATTTATTCCAAAATGTCCAAGTTAGTTTGAAGACGTACATATTTAAAATATCTTCAGCTTTTGAAAGCAGTGGAATATTTGATAAAATCTTGGTTTTCTGCCTAGACGTAAAAATCCATCTTTTACCATCAACACCTACTCCAATATGATCTTTTGTAAGATTTCTAATATCCACAAATGATAATCCAGTATAGCAACTGAATACAAAAATGTCTCTCACAACAGATATTCGATCAATTTTAAAAATCTTCGTTTCAAGTCGTTTTAATTCTGCTTCATCCAAGAACTTCCTATGCACTTCATTATAACTTGATTTGTAGCCAATGTACGGATCTTTTTCTAACCATTCATTTGCTAGACAAATTCGAATTATTTTACCAAGGTTCTTAATATTCTTAACAGCTGAGTTATTACTGCAGGGCTTCTCATCCTTTGTTCTAAGATAATATTCAAAGTCATTAATAAATTTTAAATTAATCTTTGAAATTTCAATATCATCACAATTGAAATTTACCTTTAAAAAATTCTGTAAATGTTTGTAGCAACTTTTATATCTAATAACAGTTCCCTTAGCATATTCATTTCCTATAAGCTTTTCCATTTTATCATTATGTTCTTTCATAATAGTAAGTAACATGCGCTTATTTTGATCTAAACCAAAAAGCTTGTCTTTTAAAATCTGAACGGTCAACATTTCTTTATCAAATGTAAAGTCTTGCTGAATTTTGTGCACTCTTGATTTAAGTAAATCTAAATAGTTGTTTACTTGCCTCACCTCGGATGATCTTCCTTTTAATTTTCCTGAATCATTGCACCACTTTTCAGGCCCAATTGAGCGACCAACAGAAAATTCTAACCTTTTTCAACTGATGGTTAAACGCATAAAAATTGGACATAGTCCCTTTGAAGAAATTTTGGATCTTTTTACCAGAAAAAGAATGGACAAATAAGTACTCATAATTATATTTTTGATGATTAAAAAATTACTTTAAACTTTTTATCTACAAAACATAACGAATCAAAAGAAGCCTTTTACAAAAGGACTTCTAGAGGATTTAGGTGTCCTATTTTTTCTTAATTCGGGACCATTTTCAATTTTGGACACCTACTTCACTTACAAATGAATAAATATTTACAAATTAAATTTGATTCACTTATCTTGACCTTATAAAAT
Source organism: Chryseobacterium sp. HNCC26DJ239 (assembly GCF_057180445.1). Lineage (NCBI taxonomy): Bacteria > Pseudomonadati > Bacteroidota > Flavobacteriia > Flavobacteriales > Weeksellaceae > Chryseobacterium > Chryseobacterium sp. HNCC26DJ239. Next base: position 298,900 of record NZ_JBXUGJ010000002.1, on the reverse strand, counting down.
TTATATTAAACAGCAGCTAAGTTCGGGGACCATTTAATTTGTCACTCGGGACCAATTACGCCTAAATTCGGGACCATTTTTAACATTGCAGCTAATAATCCTACAAAAGAGAATATATTATACTAAATGAATAAATATTTTTATCAATTTTTGGTAAGAATATTTATTAGAAACCTCCTTAATTCGGGACCATTTATTCTGCTATTCGGGACCAATTCCCCCTTAATTCGGGACCAATTTTACCAAGACTTCCAAAATTCTCCTCTTTTGACATGTCTACTAAAACATAAGTGTGAATTATTTTCTCCTATATTAGAGGGACCAAAATAACTTTCCTTAAAAATTGGTCCCGAATTCGCCCCTTTTAATATGCATTTATTTATATAATTTGACGGTTACCCAAATAAAAAACCCCTTAAAACATATGTTTTAAGGGGTTTTGATGAAATCTGAAAGATTCTCCGCGATCCGGACGGGACTTGTACATTTAGTAAAAATCCCCTATCCATAAGCTTTATACTATTTTCTTGTTGTGAAGGCCACTGAATAGGTCACTATTCTAAACAAGATTAAGAGTGTTTGTTTTTACTTGTGCAAAGATATGTGTTTTTTTAATTTTTACAAATAAATTTACAATTTTTCGATTAAATCAATCATATACATCACATTATCAAATATAAAAATATTCTTGAAACATTAAAAAAAAGAAATAAATTATCATAAAGTTCTTGAAACTACAAATAAGTATCATTTATTTTAAAGGTAGTTCTTCTTTATCTTCAACAGTTCCTTTTTTTGTTCATTTACTAAATTTTCTAATTCTTCAAAAATAAATTTTGATATTTATATATTTAAATGTACCAAAAGTTAAAATTATCTAAATATGATCACAGCACAAGAAATTGGAGTGGCAATTATCGAGTCACTTAGAAAGTCGGATAAAAGAACAGGAAGAGAACTATTCGAGACAACTTTAAAATACATAAAATTCGAAAAACAATTCATTGAAAATGAGTATTTTGAAGTTGCAGACAAATATTCATTTTTTAAAACACTGGATTTATTATATGATAATGCTAAAAATAGAAATAAATTTTATTTCTTACATTTTGAAGTACATGGAGATAACAATGGTTTAGAACTTCAAAGTGGTGAGGAAGTTGATTGGTCTGAAATATTACCATATTTTGAAAAAATCAATATTTTATACAAGAATAACTTAAGTATATATTTAGCGGTCTGTGAAGGAAACGCAGTTCTAAGAAAAGTTAATCCTTTTTCTAGATCACCTTTTGCTTACATTGTTGGTAGCTTTTTCGAAATATATGAAAGGGATACTCTTTATGCTTTTGAACAATTTTACACAACATTTTTTAAAGAGTTTAAGATAATAGAAGCTTTAGAGGAAATGCAAAAAGTTGCTGGCAAAAGCAATTTTACATTAATCAGTTCTCATCATATTCTAAATATGTTGTTAGAAATAGAAAAAAAACACAACGATAAAAATTTGTTGTACAATAAATTAGAAGAACTATTTCCATTGCACGATAGAAATGATCCATTTACAAATTTAATTGTTCAAAATATCGAAAAAAGTATTGAGTCAATTTTTTTAAAAATTAATGAAGATTATTTCTTAATGAAAGATTTAAAATAAACTATCAGTTTCTGAGAAGTAACTTTTAGGCAGATATCTATTTTATTTATAGCTGAGATTAAGAAAATTTCAAAGCTCAATAATGAGCCATTTTTCCGAGAGCAAGATTTCAATACTGAGCATTTGAAAAAGATTATTAGACAATTTTAAGATAAAATCCTGTAATTTATAACCACAGCGAATTTAAATCTTATTCGGTATACAATATGTGATTTTATGCAAAACGTGATACCGTAGGAAATTGCGCAATTATATGATTATCAAATATTCCAGGATGATTTATTCGTGCAATAATAACAGACGCTCCATCAAAAAGACCTAAACTCTCATAATCTCTGTTAAAGAGATTTACTTGACGACGTAATCCGAAAATGTAAAATCCATTTCTTGATAGTTCATTTATTTTTTCATCAAAATGTAAAACTACTTTTGCTCGCTCAGAAAAACTTAAATCAGATATTATATCTCCGTAATCTTGTAACTCTTCTAGAAAATTGCCTATTAGATCGGCTTCACTTTCAGAGTTTAAGTCATCATGATTAAAATCAAACACGTCAGCATGATTAATAATTTCTAATAAGTTTTTTCCAGTGATTATTCTAGATAAACTCTTAATGTTCAATTTGTCATTCGAAAATGAATCCGGTTTCTTTTGCAACGTAGTCTTTACCCAAGTTTCATGACTTAATTTTATTTGCTTTAATCTACCTGCAGTATAATACTCCGTCAAAGAATCAACTTCTATATGATGATTTGCACATAATAACAATATGTTTTCGTGGCCATCATAATTACCTTCAAAATCAGGATTTGCCCTTGGTCCTTTACTTTTTTCGGATACAATATGACATTCCTGTCCCACAACAATGTTATCGGATGATTTGTCAGTTTCTCTTATAAGTTCAGTACGGCATATAGCGCATGTGTTACCTGATTTTGCCCAAAGTATTTTCCTCGTTCTTTCAGAAATTGCCATTACAAAATTTTATGTAAAATGAGATTTTTTTTGTTTGGAACTTTTAATTCTCATTTTTTATTTTTAGAAGTTACAAAAGTATACTATTCTTTTTATATAAAAATTCATCAAACAAATCTGCTTATAAATACCGTAAAAACCCGTAATGGAAATGATGAGTATTTATTGTAATTTTGCTTTTCTATCATTTTTTGGAGCGTTAAATAGTCTTAAAAATGAAAATTGTACTATAAAAAATTTAAGCCATGAAGTTTTATTTAGATGTGAGATTTATTGATATAAGTTTTGATGCATCGGTGCATTTTGCAACTACATTTACTTCAAAAACAGAAGCAAATGCAGATCAGTTTTTTAATGAGTTAATATTAGCTTTAGATAGGAGAAATGTTGACATTCTGCACTCTGAATATTTCAGAATTGACGACAACCCAAAGTTAGAAAGACGAACTTTGGAGAATCATTTATTTTATTTAGAGAGATCTACAGCTAAAATAGAAATAGATCATTATTATATTGAAGATCCTAACCAAGATATGTCAGTAACAGAAAATTTACTTCAAAAATTTTATTCCAATAAAAAACCTGTGGCTGAACTAGCAAGAAGACATAAGATGCCTGTTATTGTTAAAAACAGACAGACAAGAGATAATATCAGAAATGATTTTTATTACTTTAGTTTGGAACATTTGAGCCCCAAAAGTGAGAATTAATTTTTCATAAAATTATCTATTGCGGATTGATAGTTGTTGATTTACTCATCTGCAGAGTATTCAACAAATTTCATAATACAATTTTTTTTGATAAAGTTATTTTACTAATAAAGAATAGAATTGGTTAGAAACTCAACCTTTAACATGACCTTCATCCGACATTGAATATGAATTTTTTAGAAAAAAACTTTGAGAAGATTAAGACCATTTTTTTTCATGAACTGGGTCACTTTATAGCGTATAAGCAGAGTACAAAAGAAATTGAAGGTTTTAAAATTATGGATCTACAAATCCAGCCTTGCGCTGAATGCAAAAATGGTTTTAAAGGCTTTATTGTACCACTACCCCCACCAGGTTATAAAAATAGTGCAAGGATGTCGCCTGACAGACTGGCTCATAACTTTAGCAACAATTATTTTGGCTGTTTATTCCAACTGTTATTAACCGATTCCGATGAACATCTTGCCCTATGTATGCTGGATTATGGTCAATGCGACCAAAAGAATCTAAATACCACTCTCCAAAGGTATGGACTACTTGGGAAAACATCTGAAATTGAGAATCACTTCTATGAATTTCATAAGAAATTAAAAAAGAAAAACTTTGATAGCCTAAAAAATTTAAACTTTGAAGAATTATTTATAGAAATAGATAAGGACGTAAGAGTGAAGCTTGAGTCTTTAGATATTCAGACTACTAATTTTATCAAGGACTTTACTACTATTTACGACAAACAATTGAAAGAGCTAATTGCCATAATAGAAAGCAAATAAAATCCTTACGGCTTACCGTAATTTCTATCACATTTATCTTTTTAATTTTACAATTAAACAACTAACCCAAAAGGGCTATAGGCTAAAATTGAGTACAAAATGCAATCTTCTTGTATTTAAAAACAATAGAAAATGTCCAACGATTATCAAATACCTGAAAATATATACTCAAGAGAATTATGTAGTGAACTTTACCGCATCGCTCAATTGTTTCCGGAAGATCAGGAAATAAAAAAATTACTTTCGCTTGTAAGGAGTCCAATAAACGGCGAGTCTTTTAAAATTTTTACTGACGATAAAGATTTCACTATCCCAACGATAAAAACTGATAACAAAGAGATTTTAGCCAGATTACATGATTTCAATTTTGTCAGTGGTGGTGATGATAAAATCAACAGTATTAAAAAAGCTATTGGCCTTTATGAAGAATTGTATCATAAGACACAGGAATTAAACTACTTTTTGCGATCATTGGAATTGATCAGAAAAGTAAAATCCATATTTAAAGATAGGTTAGTTGATTTTGAAGAAAAAACCATTACTATTTTTAGTAATTTAGATTCTTCTTATTATCAATTCTCACTGGTCAGTACGTCAGAATTTTTGCTTGAGAATCATTCAAAGCATTTACTTACCAATATTTCTTTAAGGCTTTTAAGCAAGCATGAAAGTGAAAACAATTATAGTGCAATAAAATGGCAGATTAAGATTTTAAATAAATTAAAACACTTTACCAACAATGATATGAGGATACAAAATGCTCTCTATCTTGAAAAAGAAGGAGACTTACTTACCTCGGAAAAAAAAGAAAGAACTTATTACCCAACCATTCTTGACTTATACACGGAAGCACTAAAAGAAATAAAAGGAATTGCTGATCAGACAGTTTTAAAGAATCGACTTTCTGAGAAAATAAAAAATGAACAAAAAGGTTTTTATGAACTACTCAAAAAGATGACAATAAGTACTAAATTAGAATCTGATTATACACAATGGCTTGATAGTTTAGAAATTGTTGATTTCCAAAGTGGGCTAACAGCATTACTACATCTTCCAATTTTGGATGAGAAAAATCTATCTGTATGGTCAGACAATAATCCCAATTCATCTTTTGGACAATTCTTCGACAAATATGTTCATATCACTGGTAAAGGTACAATAAGTGGCTCCACAGATGAAAAACAGTTCTATATTAATTTAGCTAGGGACCATTGTCGAAATGTTATCATTGATTTAGTCATTAAGATTACAGATAGAATGATCCAGAAGCATTCAATGTCCAAGAATGCTCTTGCCAGTTTTTTAATGACCGAAAGAAGTCCATTTATTCCAGAAGGTCGTGAAGCATTTTTTCTTGAAGGACTCTACTTGGGTTTTCAGAACAACTTTATGACAGCAGGGCATCTCTTAATTCCTCAAATCGAAAACTGTCTGAAGAACATCGTCGAAAAAAATGGTAGGAATACGATTAAACTTGATGAAGCTGTTCAGCATGATAATACTTTGGGCTCCCTTCTTTCTTTGAAAGAATCTGGCAATATGCTGGATGGACTCTGCAACAAAGATCTTTTATCTGAATTAAACAGTTTTTTGATTGATGGTAACAGCGCAAACTTCCGCTATAAAATTTGCCATGGTCTTGCATCACCTGCAGAAAGTTATCATTATGGAGTTTATGTATGGTGGATCACTTTAAAAATGGTTTTGCTGACCAAAGAGTTTTTTGAAATTCCGAAATGTGATTCCAATATTTCTTGATAAACTAAATTCAAAGTTATAATTGATTATGTTATTGTTCTTGCAACATACTCCTTCTTATGTGACAAAAAATGCTAAACAATTGTTTGATAAATAACATTTTACAGCTTATTATCCGACATGATGTCAGAAAGCGACGACATATGACATAAATCATATCAGAAATTCTAATCGGTACTAGATTTGAGAAATTCAACATTAAAAATATAAACATTTTATGGCAGTTAACAGAAGTGAACATTTGGCTAATGTACTGGAGACTCATCGCATGAGTCATATTGATAAGTTAGTGCAAAAATTCAGAGATAAAAGGGATGATATAAAAGAAGCACTGGAGGAACATTACACTTCTGATATTTATAGTCCTTTAAATTCAGGTTCTTTCGGAAAGCATACAGCAATCAACATAAAATTCGATTTAGATGTTGTTGTTCCGTTCAAGAGAAACAGTTTTACTACGATTGAAGAAATGTACAATGCAGTTTATGATTTCTTATATGAGAAATATGAGGATACTGGACTTGCAACGGTAAGGAAGCAAAAGGTTTCTATTGGTGTAATTTTCAAAGCTGATAAAGATGGAGACCAGATCAGCATTGATGTTGTTCCGGGAAGAGAAATCAGCGTAGATTCCTATTTAGACGTACGGGATCTGAATATTTATTTCAATAAGGATACCTGGGGATTCAGCAAAGGTACCTACATGAAAACAAATATTCAGTCACAAATAGACACCATTAAATCAAGAGACGACGAAAGAAAAATAATAAGGTTATTAAAAATCTGGAAGCACTCTAACAGCGAATCCTACAAATCCTTTTTGATGGAGCTTTTTACGTTAAAAGCATTTGATAAGTCAACAATTACAGGAAATTTATGGGACAAAACGGAAGGCGTATTAAGGTACATAAAAGATAATGTAACTCGTGAGGACTTCACATTAAAAGATCCTGGCAACCCAAGTAATGACTTGATGAAAAACCTCAGTTGGTTTGATCGCCAGAATTTATCTAACAAAATGAAGAATATAATTGATAGGATAACTGAAAATTCTGAAAACATCAAAACATATTTTCCAGCCAATAAAGATTTTGATACAACAGAATCATATGGACTGAAAGGATCTTCAGGACTTTCCATACCAAAAGATGATCAGCGTTTTGGATAGAGTGAGGTTAGAAAAAATAAAATCCGCAATATCAGAAATTCCCTTTGTAAGCAAAATCAATCGCATAGAACAAGGGGAATTCTTTATTAGTGGTAATATAGAAATTGCTTTTGAAGAACTGGAAAATCCATTATTGTTTGATTTTTTAATAACTCAGGAATACCCTTTAAAAACATATAGTTCCGAATCCATTACATTTTTTAATTCTGATTTGATTCAGTACAATCACGTAATGGCAAACGGAAACATATGTATACATACTGCACATAGTGAAGATCTTGAGAATAAGATTTGGATTGACTTTAATGCTCTGAAGGCATGGATTATTAAGTACTACATTAACAAGGAGACAGACCAAAAATATGAACATCTGGTTGTACAAGACTCTGCAGTTAAAGGTGATAAATATTCATTTACTTTCACATCAACGGGTAAAGTATTTCAAGAGGGAGAAATAGGAATTGTAAAATTGTCTTTACTGCATGATGGATATCACAAAAAAGATCACATTTATAATTTTTACGTAAAATACTTTGAGACATTTCCTGATTTAAAGAAGAAATGTTCCTGGAACGATTTTTATTTTGAGCAACCTACAGACCGGGAAGGAATTTATCTTTTCCGAGAAAATCCGCCTGCAAAATATAATCGATTTGCCCATTCCACTTGGGCCGAGCTTGATCTCCCTCAAGATATTCTAACCATGCTTCATGAATTTGAGGAAAAGTGTGCTAAAGAAGATTACGGAAAGGTGATCCCGTTTTTTCTTGGATATAAAATTAACAGCACGGAAGTTCATTGGCAGGTAGCGTTAATGGAAGTGGGAAAATTTCCGATTAAGGGTGTTCCTGAGCGAAATGAAGGAAGGAAAACGGGTAGATGGCATACTGGCATTGTTGATGCGCCCATTCACTGGGGTATTTCCAGAAATGCGTCATACGAATATTTTTTTGGACGCGGTAAATTTTGTGATTCTATTACGGAAGCAAAAATTCTTATTATAGGTGTAGGAGCTGTTGGTAGCATGATTGCAACGACGTTAACAAGGTCAGGGTGCAGGTTTATTGACTTCATTGATCATGATATTAAAGAGCCTGAAAATGTCTGTAGATCAGAATATCGCTTTTCAAAAGGAATCAATAATAAGATTCTTGAGTTAGCAGGCTCACTTTATGAGATCTCACCTTTTGTAACTTCCCATCAAATTAATAATGACTACTTCGAAAAGTATATCAAATCATTTTATACAGATGAAAATTTACGAGCCTACATTACGTCAGATCTGGATAAATACGATATTATTTTTGACTGTTCAACCGACAATGATTTGATGTACGTATTAAACAAACTAACGCTTCGCTCAAAGCTTATCAATATATCGTTAACTAATCATGCTAACGAGTTAGTTTGTGCCTTTTATCCAAACATCTACAATTTTGTAAACAATCAGTTCTCGAACGTTCTCGAAAACGATGTGGATGACATGTACGAACCGACGGGTTGTTGGAGTCCGACATTCAAAGCATCTTATAACGATATTGCATTATTGGTTCAAATGGCTTTTAAACAAATCAATAGAATTTTCTCGGGAGAGAAAGCATTCAACAATTTCGTTATCCAGGAAAATAACAATTCCTTAAAAATTATAGAATATTGATACTTAAAAATACGCATAACAATTTAGAGATCGTACTGGAAGAATCTCTACTAAAGGAAATTGAAACGATTGCTGTTCAACATTATCCTAACGAGTTTGGAGGTTTCCTACTGGGAAAATATTCTGAAGATTTTAAATCTGTAGTTATAGAATCTATTATTCTACCTTATAAATACAAAGCATCTCCTGTCCTATTTCAGAGGTCTACCAAAGATCTTGAAAAACTTTTTATAAAAGAATATCAGGAAAACAGCAGATATTATATTGGCGAATGGCATTCTCATCCTGATGGTTCAACGATGTACAGCGGAACTGATCTCAATGCCATGACTGAAACAGCAGAATCCGATGGAGTCCAAATCAAAAACCCATTACTATTAATTATAAGTATTAGTAAAAAGAAAATGCAAAATTTTACTTTTTACTATTACTCAGAAAAAAAACTATTTGCATATGAGTAAAAAAATTGATCTTAAAATGTTATTCAATGGTCTTCAAAGCCAAATGATTTCACAACTTAGCACCAATAGAGAATTCATTAATCATCCAGGATCTAAAGGAGATTCATTGGAAAATGCTTGGATCGAATGGTTGAGTAAATATTTACCCAATCGATATAGCGTAGATAAAGCAATTGTTATTGATCATGAAGGAAATACCAGTCATCAGATCGACATCGTAATCTATGATAATTGGTTTACTCCTTTTATATTTTCGCAGAATGGCTTTCATTACATACCAGCAGAAGGCGTATACGCAGTATTTGAAGTTAAGCCGGATCTTAAGGGAACAGTAGATGGTAAAAGCTATATTGAGTATGCAGCAGAAAAAATTGAAAGTGTTAGAGTCCTAAAACGAACTACAACACAAATGATTAATTCCGGAGCAGTGGTTCCGGCAAGACCTTTAACCAAAATTTTGGGAGGAATATTAACTAGCACCAATACTATCAAGCAAACCTCAACCATAGAAAAACATCTAAAAGCTCAAACAGGTTTTAAAACCATAGACTTTGGTTGTATAGCTGATTACGGAAGCTTCTCAATTGACTATGATGGTGAAGAGGATATCAGCTTGAGAAACGAAATTGATTTTGAGAAACGCTATCATGACTACTACAATTCAAGAACATTCAAAGAGCTAACTTTTAGTAAGCCAGAAAATTCATTGGTAACATTCTTTATGCAGCTGACACGATATCTTCAGCAAGCTATAGGAACAGTACCAGCTATCAATTTGCAAACATATCTTGATAAGATCGGTGAGGAAATAGATCCTACAATTTAAGTATTTATTTAAGAATCAAAATTACAGGGTAATGGTTTAGATATGGAGTTTTTAATTAACTCCATACCTGAACCATTACCCAAATTACCTTTTATTTTAATTGTCCAAAAAACAGCTATAGCTACAAAAAACATTGCAGTAATCGCATTAAATGGCTCGGAAAAAAACTAAGCCATATTTGTTTCCGCATATGTCATTCCCCCATCAAGAGATATTTGATTCGTATGCATATATAATTATCTTCTCCTTTAAAAATAAGTTTATCCAAACACTTCTTAATTTATTACCACCGTCCCATCTATATCTCTTTTTTTATCTAAATGCTTTCAATTTCCTCTAAAAAAATTTTTGCTTCCTTAAATGTAAATGGACGTGAGATAGAAGCATAGTATGACAATTTAGAATCTTCAATTAAATTATTAACATAAAAAAACTTATTGTCATTATTCATAATTTCAGATTTTAAATTTGTAAGCATTGCCCGTACTTTTTTGTAACCTACCTCTGTTTCTGATAAATTATTAATTAGTACTTTCAGTAAATTCTGAGAATTATAAAAATCAAAGGTATCCTTTACATTTTCGTCATAAACAATTTTAAAAATATCCTTCAGAACTAATATAGAATCTAATCTCTTATAATTTGCAAAATCTTTTATTCGGTAATCATCCCTGTAGTCTACTCGTTCAGTATTTTTAAAATCGATAAGAAATTTTAGATATAGAGGTAACGCACTTTCATCATTACAATAAAATAGTACGTTAAGTGCATCTGAAACAAACTTAGGATTCTCTTTTTCCAAATGTTTTCTGGCAATTTCCAGAATAAAGGTACTATGCAATTTTTTTTCAATAAATACTTCAACTGCCTTCCAGCATAAATAAGAATCAATATTATTGCAGCACTTTTCTAAAAATGTAATTTCTTGATCCTTATTTAATAGTTCAGTGTATCGCGAGAGAAAATCTCTTTGAGAGTAGATATAATTATCATTTAGAAAATTATCCTCCAATATTGGATAAGTCTCCTCCAATTTTAGTTCAATTGCCTGGTCAATATGATCTTTTAAAGATCCTGAATCTAATACTTCTTTTTTTAAATTCTCAATAAGTTGATTTTTAAAAAGATCTGGATTACTAATTCTTGATTTTATGAAATCTGTATTACCTTCAGCGCTACCGAAAATATTACAATATTTCAATGATCGAAGATAAAAATCTGTTGAATACTGGATATCATACTTCTTGTCAAAGTAAAAAAGTAATTTTAAAATACTATATCCATTGTAAATACCTAAGTTTCCATCACTCTTTACATTAATTACACGATTAAAATTAAATTCGTCTGCAAATTTTTTACACAATTGTTTTATGTAAGAAATCTGATCCTCTTTAACTGTAAAACCTTCATTTTCTCTGTCTTTAATTTTATTTTTTATTTGAAAAATAATGAAATAATCATTACTTATATGTGCAATAACATCTTCTTTCGTTTTTTTCTCGCTATTTTTCACTGAAGCAGAAATCGCCCTGAAAACAGAATGTTGAACTCCGTGCTCATTTTTATTTTTATACCACTCCCATTCAATCTCATGAATATTTTTCCAAGTCATATCAATTATAGAGTTATTATCAAAAACTTTAGAGACTTCAGCAGCTAATTCTTCCCTATCAAAAAGAATATCAAAATTGCTTTGAACAAATTCTTTCTTTCTTTTATTTTCAAGCATGATCTCCTTTTCGGTAGGCAAGTCTTCCGGAAATTTATACCCCGCATCTTTAAAGAGTTTTTCATAATAATAGCCTAATTCGTAATTGGTATAAAAGTACTTGTATCTTAAAAAATCTAAATCAGTTTCCTTTTCTATAAATATTTCTTTGTTTTCATATTTTTCAACCAAATAATCAATGCATTGCTTATTGTCAAAAAAACTTAAAAACATATAATTTTTGTCCGACAATCCATATTTATTTATGATGTATTTAAATGCTCTAAAATCTTTTGACGACCTATTTATCACATCAACTATAATACTATCTCTTCTATATATAAAACTATCCTCATGTCTTAAAAATGCATCGATACATCTTAAGAGAAAGTCAGTTTCCTTTTCTGAAAAATATAAAATTCTTTCAATCAACTTATCTCTAAATTTTTTATCATAAAAATCAGAAATTTTAATATCAAACTTTTCATTAAATATTACATCTAGTACCGATAGAAAATTCTCAGCATTTTCAATCTTTAAGAAAATTTTCTCCAACAACCATTTCGTACCACGAATAGTATTATCCTTAATTTGTTCCGGTCTAACTTCGTAAAGTTTATCAACACAATTTTTTAAAACAGAAAAATATTCATCTACAAATTCAAAATCAGCAATCATTGCTATAAGCTGGTGGTTTATTTCAGGAGAAAAATCGTTTTTAAAATGCTCAGAAATACTTAAAAAAAGTTCTTTATCAAACTTGTGAAAACCTTTACCCCTAAAAGATCTCAGAGCCACCTCCATGTATCTATCACCTGCAAAAATATAATCTGTAAAAATCTGTTTAATCTCAAGTTCCTTACCAGTATTTTTAGTAAAAGATAGAACGTCCAACGCTGAAATAACACTTCTGAAGTGATTATTTTCTCTAACAATTCCTAACAAAAAATCTATATCTGCAAATTCGGCAATTTTATCAATTGAAAACCTTCTATCTTTTCCAAACCAAAATGTCTTTTCAACAGAAATTTCTTGGAAATATTTCTTGAAAATTTCCTTTTGGGTTGATACAGGTAATTTATCTTTTTCCGCTAAAAAAAGTATTTCGGGCTCATTAGCTAAAAACCATTTCTCAAGCTCTATAAATTTTTTAGGTTCAATTATATTAAGTAAAAAAGTAATTGTGTTAAAAAACGAAGGCTTAGTTATATTTTCTTCCGGATGAATTCTTATTAAAGAAATAATTTCATCTGGCGTAAATTCTGACAATAGTTTGGCAGAAAAAAATTCTTGATAGTTTCTATGCCTAAAAACAAAATTATCAGTTTTAGGTAATTTTTCAACTAAAGAAATCTGTTCAAATATTGATTTATCATCCTTTCCTAAAAGACTGTAAACATGATCATCTGAAATATAATTCTGATGCATTGATTCACTCACTAAAGCAACTTTTTCCAGACATTTTTTTACATGGGCAATATCCACATTTTCTCTTTTCTTAAGCTTGTCTTTGCTCAATTTCCTTAATTCATTTTCAATGAAAAGATTCCAACATTCTTCCTGGGTTTCAGGAAATGCCTTTTTACTTTCATAGTATTCACAAAAAGGCTCAAGATTAAAAGGAGTTTCCAGATAGACTCTGAATTTATCAAGTTCTTCAATTCCTAACTTTGTAAATATTCGCTTTTCAAGAATGTTATTTATTTGTTTATCAGTCAATCCATCTAAAAAATAATATTTGAATCCTGAAATATTTATTAAATACTTCTCATATATATTGGTTCTGCAGCTTAAAACAACATTAATTATCTTGTCATCATTTTTATTCAAAAAATTCTCTAATTCAGAAACAAAATCTTGAATATCCGCAATTTCATCTAGCCCATCTAAAATAAAAGTCATTTTTGGAAGCTCCTTCCATTCCTTCAATGGAATTAAGTCCTCAAATCTTGAAACAGGGCGGAAACTTTTTAAATTTATAATTAATGGGAAATTCATACTATCTTCCCTATTTTCCCAAAGATTTTCGAATAGCATATTGAGTTCAGTTGATTTCCCTATTCCTGGATTCCCCAGTAACACGATCCTTCCATCTTTCAATAAGACATCAGCAAGCTTTGTTTTATTCTTACTTTCAATAGTCTGAATTTCTGTAGCGTCTTTAGAGTTCTTAATAAACCTTTGTTCGTAATATATATTATTCATTGCCCGGGTTATTTTTAAATTGACTTTTATCGATTCCCATAAAGAAGTCTTTTTCTTTCATATTAAACTTTTCTTTAACTTCCTCTGCAATTCCATACTTATATGTCCTGACAGCATCCCCACCAAGAACATCATCATAAAATTTTGAAGAACCCTCATCATAGATTTTATAATTACATTTTATGTTTTTATTCGAAAAATCAATATCTATTATAGCATAACCAGATATGTATTTTGATTCTTTTTCGTGCGGCTTATCAAATGCAGACCGTCCTCTTGAAAACAGAATCTTTTGGTCATTTCCAAAATCACTACCTCTGAAATGTTTATTATGTTCATGACCCAAGAGCAACATTTCGAATTTTTTAAAATGTAGGAGGTTTTCAATTTCATTTTTTTCCTCGGGATTATAACATTCCAATGGATGATGCATAACAGCAATATTTAGTTCGGTTCCATACTTCTCAAAAAATTGGATTGATCTATGAAATTGATGTGATCCCACAAAATGATTCTCTACTCTCCCAGATGCACAGCGCCAAGAATCATTTATCAGAGCAATTCCTACTTTTCTTGAATTATAATCGTAGATCACTTTTGATTCAAGCGTTGAAAATTCATAATGCTGATCCTCATCTTTATTATGGAATCTCTGCTCAAATTCTAAAAAGGCGTCCAGCCTTTCAAAATTTAAACCTTGAAAATTTTTCAGATACTTTCCACATAGCCTATCCACATCTTGCGGGGATTTCAAAAGTGCTTTAATTCCAGCTTCTTTAACTTCATCGATTTTGTTTTGTTCAATATCATGATTTCCAGGAATAAAAAGTACTTTTTCTTTTTTTATTCCAATTTCGTTACATAAAGGCTCAATAAATTCGATTTCGAAAATATCAAAAGGATTTTCAAAATCTTCATAGGGTGTTACCATTTTCAAAGATGCACCACCTTTATCTACAAGGTCACCCGATATAATGATTAAATCAATATCAATTTCAGAATTTTTATGCCTTAGCTCATTAATTAAAGCTCCTCTGTAGTAAAGCCTAAAATTTTCAATATTTTCTTTAGACAAGTGTATATCAGACAGATGAATAATTCTCATAACTTAAAATACTTTTTCCAAGTCGTTATTTAGTTTTATGTTTAAGATATCTTAAGGCGCTTCTCTTTCCCAATGTGAACCATCTACAATTGTTACTTCCTCTTCAGGAACAACTAAGAAATGGATAGGAATTGGATTTTCGGGATATACTAAGTTAGTAGCAGAATTTACTGTTTCATCAAAAGACCATTCGCTATAAGAACGTGAATAGGACTGAAAATAATGATAAAAAATCCAACTAAGTGCAGTTTCATTTGTATCTAAATGTTCCCAGGTTTTCAAAACCTTCTCTGTCCTCATCTTTTCAACTAGCGGACCGTCCATAGTTTCTATACCTACGTGAATTACACCACCAGTCACACCGTGAAACTGCTTAATAGCTTTTTTTATTAGTCTTCCAGCATCCTTTGCCTTTGCAGCAATTGACTCTTGCGCATCACAATTAAAATAGAGTCCAAAAACATTTCTAACCTTATCCAAATATTGACTAAGTAAATTGCCTTCCACATATTGGAACTTTGCATCTAAACCACAAGTAAACCCTTGATGATCTACAGGTTTTCCTGCTATTAACTCTAAGAGCTGGGGTGAGTGATTTTTAACAAAATGCGTCTTTAAATGATTGTTTATTTTTCCAACATCAATCTTAGAAATTCTTAAATCAGCTTCAGGTAAAGCCAAATGTTTTTCTTCGTATTCAATTGTCAGAATCAGGTCTTCTAATTGATCTTTAAGGAACGAGTCGGAAAGGTTAAATACTTCCGTATGAATATCAACGTATAACAAAATATTATTTTTTGTTAGTAGATCCTTCACTTCATTGATCATTTTAAGCTTCTTCACTGTCTCCCTGCCTGTATATTCTGAAGGACCTAATCTCTTGCATTCCACTTCCCAACTTTCATCTCCTTTTATTGCAAGAAAATCTGGATTCTTACCGAGAGCCCCTTGATTTTCATTTATTATCTCAACCGAATAACCATTTCTGCTCCATAATAAAGCTGTTAGGATTTCAAATAAGATTGCATCAGCCTCATTAGGCCTTTTCCTAAGCATATCTCTAATCTTTTTGTCAATCCCTGGAATATTTTTAACAACATTTATATATTTTCCAATCTGTTTAAAAATCGGTAAAACACGAGCACCTGAGAAATAATTATACTTATGTCTCTCATAAATATATGTATAAGCTAAGTACAAATACCAGCCAATTTTATCATCCTCAATTAAAAGACGCTTACTTTCGGCAATATTTTTCGAAGGATCAACAGGCCTTAGTTTTTCGAGTAAACAATTTTCAATGTTGTCTTTTTTCGTCATCCAGTCTTTTGTAGACAAAAAGCCCCTTATCCAGTCATAACCTGTGACCAGTTCGTCATCGTCACATTCAAAATCTTCAAAAAACTTTATCATAAATACAAAATAAATAAGCGTAAAAATTACTCATAAATTACTAAAAAACAAAAATTAAATGTATATATTTATTAATAAATAAAACCATGATAGAAAGTAAAGTGCAAGATTATCTCTGTGAAAATTTTAATACTTTCCATAAAAAAATATCTAACATTGAGGAATATAACAATGAGATAAAAAAGCAGAAGAAAGAAATTTTTGATTGTATGTCATCTATCAAGATTTCAGATCTTGTTAAGTTAATTTTAGTTGATAAAGTATCATACTCCACAAGAAATATAGAATACTACAAATTAATTGACTCTGAATTTCCCCTTTTAAAAACAGGTTCAAAAACCGGAAAACAACCATCGGTTGACATTTTAGCTTATAACACTGAGAGTCTAAACTTAGCACTTATAGAGCTTAAAACAAGTCGAGGCACTGAACGTGAAGCCGTCACAGAGCTTTCAGCATATAATCTTGGTTTACAACACAGATTTCAGGGATTATCTAATTTACAAGTTATATGGATTCCCATTTCAACCGAATGGAGAGTCACACCACGATCAGCAATAGAATATTCAATGTTATGGAATAATATTCAAGCTTTACCACTTCACCTAGATTTTACAGTTAAAGAGGAAAAGATCCAAAATTTAAAATTAAAAATTATCAATCCAATTAAAGATGTAAAAGAAGAAGATTATAGAAACTTATTCTCTTATGAATGTTTTGATACTTTTGAATATTTTACAATATCTGAAGTCAAAAATAAAGATGGATTTATAAATTATATAACAACCATATTTAATCGCCAAAATATAAACGGGTTTGTAATATTTCACAACGCCTACCATGGTGCTCCTTATCCACATGGTTTTACTCTATGTATTTATAACCCTTACAAAGGTCATTTACATCGTAAGATGTTGAAGGAGGCCCTGCAGCAATATAAAGAATTACCATTCGATGACGTTATAAAAATGGGAGGGTTCGTAAATACCAACTATTATGATGTAGACTTTAAAACGGATGAATTAAGATTCTATGAACCTACAGAAGCTGATCTTGACGAAGGTAGTCTTAAAATGGATGCTTATTGGGAAAAGGACTTTTTAAGTGTGGGAGATTTTACTGATCCAGGAGATGATCCGAATATCGGGTATATAATCCATAATCTTATGAAAGCTATTGATAGCTCAAAGGAAAATAAGCGAGCCTTTGGCACACCTCATTTTGAGACGTTGTTTAAAGGATTTGAGGCTGAACAGATATCTTCAGTCTCATACTTAGGGATCTACCATGATTTGATGACAAAAAAAATTCAGATAGAACATAAAAGAAAAATACATTCGAAAGATTTTTTCTCATGTCTGACATCATTTGTATATCTCAAAGACACTTTTAGTTCATTTAATTAAGTCGGAAATTAATTAAAATTAAAAACATTATGTTATAAACACTGAATCCACATCATTTTTTTAACGTATTTTTAAAGAAAAAATCGGTGGATAAATAGTAAATTTGCAAATCCTAAAATTATGCATATACATAAAAAATTAGATATCAAAGTTGCCGATAATTTTATTGAAAAATTTGCGCAAAAGTATTTAGAGCAAAGAAGTACAACTTTGTTTAATTATAGTGATATCGGTGAACAAACTTTGTTTGGGAATTTAGGATTTGGAACAGATGTACTCCAACAAATAATTAAAAAAAATTCCGTTCCTCTTGATAAAAAGAGAGAGGAAGGGCTCAAGCCAGCTGTTCTCCAAGATATTTACCGCAGTGATCTGGGGGAATTATTAATGACCTATTATTTTGAAGAAAAAATTGCTGAAGGTGAGAGATTTATTATACCATTGAAAAATATAACTTTCAGAGAAAGGTATGATATGCCTGGTAGAGGATTGGATGCAATCGGCTATAAGGAAACTTCTGATAATAAAATAGAAATTCTTTTAGGAGAGGCTAAAGTTTCACAGGATAAAAAAACACCACCATCGGTTGTTGATACTTCTTCGGATTCAATATTTAATACCCATACAAATCATAAAAATGATACCCCTGTTGTTATACAGCGATTATCAGACTATGCAAGGAGATTGAATATTAAGGATGCGGAAATAATTGGCTTTGCAATAATTTGTCTTGAACATAAATTCGAAGATAAAATTGACATTACATATGGTTGTACCTTAATACGCGATTTTGAATGTGTTAATGAAGATTCGGATTTTGGAAAAATGAAGTCCGAACAAGTAAATTTTGAACCTGGAAAAGTTCATTTTTCAATTTTATCATTTAAAGATAAAACCATTGAAGAAACAGTTAAAATGTTTTATGAAAAAGTACAACAATTGATTTCATAATTGATGAAGAATATTGTCAATGCCATAATGCAGCAAGAATCTATACTTTCACTTTTAAGTGAAAGTGAGAAATTGTACATTTTTGATCAATTAAAACTACCTATAGAATCGAATTTAAATAATTCGGAAATCATCCGATTGACCTTTTTCATTACAAATAATATTTTTTCTGAAGAGGAAGATTTGATTTCAGAAAGTAATATTGCTTATAAACTTTTAAAATCAATAAACATTGAATCGGAGAATGATGCCAATGATTTTCAAAATGCATTCGGATTTGAAGGTATTGATAAAACAATATTATATTATTTCTATTTATCTAATATTGCATTAAAAGCAGAAAAAAACATCAATATAAGAATTGATCTTAAAGAATTTAAAACTTCAAATTACCAAACCGAAGATTGGAAGTTTAAATTGATTAATGAGACAATGGAAGCCTATCTTCTTTTAGTTCGTAAGAAAAACGGTTTCAAGGATATTGAAGAGGCGCTTTCTATAATTGATAATTTAAGAAATCAACAACAAGCATACGAAGAAGGATACTTACAACAGTTTACAGCTAGAGACGAAGTAAATGAAGCGTATCTTCTATTGTCATTATATCATCTTACAAAAGCATTAGTCGAAACTGCGACTTACTTAGTGAAGGGCTATGAATATAGGGAACGTATAGATTCAGTAATCAGACAGCATTTAGACATTGCTAAAAAAGCGGCTATTAATGAACCGCGCTTGCTAGGTATATTTCAAATATTTGAATTTGGTCTAAATGCAATTCATAAAAATGCGATTTGGACTAATACTAAATTTAACGATAAAATTAGAGAGCTTTGCAGAATCAAGGCTGAAACAGGCATGCTTGAGTTGTTACCTTCTCAAAGAAAGGCAATGACTGAAAACCTTTTAGACGTTGCCGCCAATGTAACTGTTTTACAGATGCCAACAAGTGCCGGTAAAACTCTGTTAGCAGAATTTAATATTATTATTACAAAAGCTTTAAGAGCAGACGCAAAGATTGTTTACGTCGTTCCATCTAGAGCTCTTGTAAACCAAGTCTATTATGATCTAAAATCAGACCTTGAAGAACTAGGATTTGCCATCGAGAAAACTTCTTCTGCTATTGAAGTAGACCCAACGGAAGACTCTTTCTTGAGTGGTGACGAAAAAATAGATGTTTTAATTTCAACACCTGAAAAATTAGATCTTTTGATAAGAAGAAGACATCCATCTGTTGATGATGTTTCTATGTTTATCATTGATGAAGCTCATACCATTCAGAATGGAGAAAGAGGAGCGAAATTAGAATTACTGTTAGCTATTTTAAGAAGAGAACGTCCTAATGCAAAATATATGCTGCTATCACCATTTATTCAAAATGCAAATGCAGTAATTACTGAATGGCTTGGTGGAGGTAATTCGATATATGTTGACTGGAAACCTTCCGAAAAACTTATCTTAGGTATTGATGTAAAGAAAACCATTACCAAAAATGAAATTCATTTAGAAGTTCTCAAAACGCCTTATGATTCAGTCAGACCTATTGAAAAAACTATCATTCAAAATCCATATACGTTAGAAAGTTCCGGAAAAAAAGACAGAATTCTTGAATTTTCAGTAAACCATTTTTCAGAGGAGGAAAAGACAATGTTAATTCTTTGTTATGGAAAAGGAACTGCAAATAGTAGAGCTGATTTCATTTATGATAAGGTTCAAAAATATAACTCAAGTGATGATGTTAAACTAGTTAAAAAATTCATTGAAGACGAAGTTGGACGTCAAACTACCTTATCCAAAGTCATCGACAAAGGAATTGTTACACATCATGGTGGTATGTCCGATGAAACAAAGCTTTTGGTTGAGCATTTAATCAGAGAAAAGCACATACAATATGTATGTGCAACTACCACAATAGCTGAGGGAGTAAATTTTCCGGTTTCATCAGTTTTTTTTGATGATTACAGAAGAGGTCAGTATAACAAATTAGATTCAAATGACTTTTGGAACATAGCAGGAAGAGCAGGCAGGACACTTGTTGACAATTACGGTAAAATAATTATGCCTTTTAACAGCAAGGCTAATGTAGATAATGCTAAAGATCTAATTCGTAATAGTGCAAATACTTTAACAAGTGTTTTAGCAGAACTATTTGAAAATGCAGATTATATTGAACAAAAGCTTAAAGAACCTACTGGATTTTATGACTTGTTCAGGGACTATTCTAATTCACTTTCACCACTAATTCAATATTTTGTACATCTTCTAACTGTTGGAGGGAATGAATATTATGTAACTGAAATTGAAGATCTTTTCAAGGACTCTTTAGAATACTATCTTTTAGACACTCAAGAGAAGAGACAAAAATTCATATCTATCTGTAAATCGATCTACTTGACTTTACAATCTAGATATAGTGACAAAGGTGTACTGGCTTTTGCTGATAAAACAGGTTTCTCTGTACCTTCTGTTATCAATGTAATGAGACAAGCTCGAACAAATACAGAAATCAGTGATTTATCAAGCTGGTCAAAAGAACAGCTTTTTGATAGTGGAAACCCACAAAACTTAACTGAGAAAATAAAAGTAATTGCTGCTTTAAAAGAGACAAAATTAGGAGTAGATGCCCAAAGTCAATTTAATCCGGAATTGTACGCCAAAATAATAATCGATTGGGTAAAGGGTGATAAATTATCAAATATTGCTAATATCCATCCAATATATAATATTCAAAACACAGACGAGAAAGAGACTGAGGATCGTATCACCGAATTTGTAAAAAAAATGAATGATATCAGATTTAAGGCATCTTGGGGATTAAGTGCATTAGAAGGAATAGTAAAAGGAAATACAGATATACAAGATTCTCATATTCCGTCTCTAGTCTACTTTGGAGTTGACAATGAAAAATCATTAGCGTTTAGAATGATTGGTGTTCCAAGAGCACTTGCATTTTCTTTTGAAGATTTAATCGAAAGAGGTATAAATGAATATTCCTACACAACTTTAAGGAAGAGGGTTCGTGATTTAACAAATACAGATTGGGATAATTTAAGCCCAAGAAACTCTAGCTTAAATGGGATGGAATGGAAAAGGATTTCAGAGATTTTGGTTAAATAAGTGGATTTTACTGTAGAAATTTATTCGGAAAACATTCCAAACTATTTCTAATAGTAAATTTAAAATGCATAAAAAATTAAATAATTACCTCTTTCGCAATACAATATTATTATTTTGTTCCTCATTTTCTACCTTACCAACAATCTCCCTGTTAGTTCTATTGTTATTATTTTCTTGGATTTCCTCTCCATTTCTCAAATTAAATAATTTAGAATTCTCTTCTAATCTATTTTTTATATTATCAATATTTTGATTCAACTTTAACCTTTCCTCTCTTTCTTTATTATATAGTCCAATCAAATTCACTTCAATTTCAGGAAGTTCTTCTAATTTTTTATCCAGCATAGTAATTTTCTCTTCCATATTTTTAGTCTGAAATTCTATTTCTGTAACATTCACACCTTTTTCAGCTAAGTATTCGATAGTTTTCTGAACTTCAGCTTTAGCCAAATCAATTGTTTTCTGATAAGAAGGAAGTTGATTTTTCCAATATCCAGCATTTTCAGTTTCATCCTTAGAATAACCTAAAATTCTGTTATAGGAATGCTGCGCTTTAGTAACCATTTCCTGCACTTTTAAAAAATTCTCATATTTCCGCAAAACAAATGCATTATCAGCTAGATGTTGATTTTTCTCACTTTCAATTCTTCTCTTCAACAGTTCAATTTCAATATTTGCTCTTGTTTCCGGATTTGTTATAATGGATGTTTTGAGTTCCTGCGTACTGATATCTGAAATATCCAAAACATTCGCTCCCTTTTTCATTGCTTCCAAATATCTTGCTTGTTTTGATTGAAGCTTCTGAAGCATAAACACATCGATGCTATCATTGGTAAGCATAAAATTGACTCTCACATTCTCGTGCTTGTTTCCTTGTCTCCAGGCACGACCTTCGACCTGTCGTAAAGTTGTAAAATTGTAGGGAAGAGAGAGCATATATAAGTCACTAGTATTTTGCTGAAGATTCATTCCTTCCTGAATAGCTTCGCTGCCGAGAATGATTTTGACTTTACCGGAATTAAAATCATCTTGAATTTTTAGTCTGTTAGGCTTGCTCGTTGCACCAGTAATGACTCCAATTTCATTAGGTTTGTAACTGATTTCCGTAATAAGATAATCTTTTATTTTCGGAAATTCAGAGACTGCTAATTCTGAATATAAGATCTGACCGGAATCAGGCATATCTTTCTTATTCTGCTGTATCAGTTTCATCGTCTCAATCAGTTTTGGAGAATTCTCAATAAATTCTTTTACAGAAGGAATTTCTCCGTCATAGTAGGGAGACAGATACGGAGAAATAGCGATAAGCCGAGCATTGAGGATATGAGTAAGAATTGCTCCTTTTTGAGAATCGTCGAAATTCTCCGTGAGTAAATCATATTGTTCCTGAGTTAAGTCATTCTGCTCAATTTTATATTCTTTATTAATCTTCGTTGGGCGGATTAATTCAGGATTATCTTCTTCTCCTTTAATATCAATAAACTCAGATAGGAGCTGTTGAAACAAAGAATTATTTTTAAACCTCCGTACATTAGCTTTGAACTTTACATCTCCTTTCGCATCAATTTCCATATCATTATCCGCCTCCATAAAAGTTTCGAAAAAGGTATTGACATTAAAATATCCGGATTCTTCAAGACGCTTATTCGCAATCAAAGACAACACCGAATAATACTCAAGAGGTTTATTGGTAAAAGGTGTTGCTGATAGAAGCGTAACATTTCTACCATCATATTTGCCCTGAATATATTGGGAAGCCATCCATGTATTAATTCCTAATCTGGAAGTCTGTTGATTTTGACTTCTAAAATCGGAAGCAAATCTTCGATCCTCGATTCTGACCTTTCCAACAATGTGATTGGCATTATGAACTTCATCAAAAGTCAAATGATCAAAACCAAAATCTTCCCAATCATAGATTTTGCCGCGCTTCATTTTTCCCTGCAACTCTTTTTCTTTTTCTAATTCTTTCTGAAAATCCCTTTCGCTGATGGAATTAACACTACGCAATTCACTCTCTGAAATGTAAGAAAACTTGGAAGCCAAATCTTGAGTAATATTTTCGGAGAAACCGATATTATTAAAACCTTCATAAGTAACAATTGTGATTTCTCCATCTCTGTTATCAAATCGAGAAAGATCATAATCCTTTCCAAGATTTCCCAAGACATTCACTTTCGCATTCGGAATTGTTTCAAATATTGTTTCGACCCACTGTTTTAAAATACTGTCATTGGGCACAACAATCAATGGCCTTTTAGAATTTCCACGCTCCATCGCTTCGTGCATAGAAAATATTCCAGAAAGTGTTTTTCCGAAACCCACTTCGTGTGCAAGCAGACCAACTCCTTTTGTTGTAAGCCTTCCGATTCCTGCTTTTTGTACTTCGGTCAGTCTAAGTTCTTTCCCTTTAAAATTGAGATGAATCTTGGAAAATAGAGGAAATTTGGAATAGTCCGGAACGTGGATATTATTATAATTTCTATTGAATTCTTTTATAAACCTCTCTCTTAATTCATCTGACAATTCTTCACGAATGAACTTTTCAAAAAGGTCGTTTGCTGCAGCCTTTCTTCTTTCACGCACTAAAGCATTTCTTTCTTTATCACTCCCTGTAACCGTTTCATTGTCTACATAACTTCGAACTTCCCAAGCTGATGAACCGGCGAAAGCTTCGCTTGATAAATTGCCAACAAAATCTTTGAAGTTCTCTGCAAGATTATAATCAACAACAACTGTTTCAACATGCTTTGTAGAATGATTATATTTTTCTTTCTCTACTTGTCCCAATGCAAATTTGTGGACAAATTCGTGATTAGGGCTGATAGAAATTTCATCCAAAGACTTGGGAGTTGGCAGAACACTTAATAGTAATTCCTTTTGCTTCTCATATTGGTTTTCAGTTCCCCCGATGGCATATTTATCTGCAAAGTCTTTTTCCAACTGTTCAAGTTTGGAGTAAATATTTCCTTCAGCATAATAAAAATCGTGCACCCATCTCCCATCAATAAAATTGGCAAACTTGTAGTGCTCTCCTCTATTATTCAACGTCCCGTCGTAATATGTATCACGAAAAGCAGCGATTTGCTCTGCTGAAATATCTGAGCTGTTTTGGAATGAAGTGTTGACAATTTCGTCTGACTTTGAAAAAAGATATTTTAAAACACCTTTTTTTATCTCAGGTTTTGTCTGAATTCTGTACTCAGATTCAATTTTCTTCTGGGATTGGATGAGCTTTTCAGATCTATCGCAAATCTCCTTTAGCCTTTCTGCAGAAAAGGATTTTGCATCTTTATCGATTTGCTCTTTTAACTCGTTGTATTTCTCAATTTCTTTTACAACAGCAGGAGACTTAAATTTGATTTCTTGCAATATTGAAAGAACGTCATCTATTTTATCTTTAGCTACGGAAAGATACTGTTCAGCTGGAGTTTGAACTGAAATGCCTATTTTAGCGGAAATTTCCTCTTTTACTTCCGCTTGTGTATTCTCGAAGAATAAATCTTCAAACAAATTACCAATTCGCTCCGTTTCCTTTTTGGTCCTAAGACGTTCTATTCTGGCTGATGCTTCATCTAAAGTACCGTGAACATAATTTTCCATACGTCCAAAACGATTGCTTTTCTCTCGAATTTCCCCCAGAATATTTTCAGGATTATTTTCGAAATAATTAGAAACATCCTGTGTGATTTTTTGTAAAGTTTTTTTCAGAATGATGATATCCGTTCCGACTTGTGTTCCAGCAAAAGCACCTATTGGTAAACGGTAAGCATTGGAAATTTCTGCATTTTGTAATTTTTTTTGTCGATTAAGCCAACCCGAAGGAAGCACCATTGCCAAAACTCCATTCGGTTTTAAAGAATCTAAAGAGCGCTTAACAAAATAATCTTCGTATTTGCTTATTTTGGTTTGCTCTCCCAGCCCTTTGTATAAACCTCGGTGTTCTCCGTAGGGAGGATTACCAATTACCAAAATGTCTGTCTTTTTATTATAAGAATCAATTCGCTCAAGTCTTCCGTGATAATCTTTTTCAGCGTGTCTGTAAAATGAATAGGGCAAAATAGTATCTGTTCGATAAATATAAAATCGGGTGTAATTCCAAGGAGAATTAATCTCAAAACGTTTATATTTTTTATTAAATAAAATTGTATCAGACAGGTTTTTTCGGTTTCTGTAGTTGGGGATCCAATCTTTTGAAAAGACAGCCCCTTCCTTCTTTTCCCAAACCGATTGAGAAATTTGTCTTTCGGAAATATCTTTTAATATGACATTACTTCCCGATGCTCCAATTGGGTAACATACTGAATCCCGGATGAAATATATCTGTTTGTTGACCTCTGAATAGTTATGATCAGGAACTAATTCGATGAACTGATTTTGCGAATAGTTCATCTTTGACAAATGAAAGCTCTGCATCTGATCCAAACCCTTTGAAGCATCGAAATAGACATTCGAGATTAGATCAATACCTCCTTGCTCTGAATTAATTTCCTTGTGACAGGAATTTAATGTGAAAAGAAGTGTAAAAATTGAAAGTATTAGTTGAATTTTCATATCAATTGGATTTAAAAAAAGCGGTAAATCTTTCGATGAAATACCGCTTCCTGTAGTATTATAGGTAAGAAAGATGTTTATCGTTTAATGCTCTGCTCCCGAACATTGGCTTTATCGTGACTATTATCTTGTTCCAAGCCTTCTAAAGGTTTATTGGTATTTATTCGATTCATCTCGTTGTCATACAGTTTAAGATTTCTATTCTGTGGATCCAGAACAGCTTTTGCTTCTACAACCTGATCGTTTTCTTTGATCTTAACTTTAACAACATTTCCTTTTTCCAAAGCCTTAATGCTGTTTTCTTTCCATTCCAGATTATCAAATACCAGATTCGATTTTTCAACAATTTTAGCTGTATCCACTCCGTAATTTTTATAGAAATTTTGGAAATAATAATTGCCTTTATCCGTTTTGGGCTCATTAAAATTAAATTGAACAAACGCAGGCTCTGTTTGATTACTCTTAGGATTGAGAAACTCAATTTTTACACAGCGTCCTTCCAAAAGGTTTACAGCTTCTTTTGCTGTAAAAGAGTTTTCCCGACTAACAGGAAAATTTTGTGATATTTCCTCTTTTTTATTATTGGTCAATTTTGCATTGTAAGAATTGAGGAAAACGCCTCCCTGATCACTTTTACTAAACTTCAAAGTAAAATCCACCTTGTTTTCGGGCAGTGCTTTATCGGAAGAAGTTTTAATTTCAAATTGCTGCGCTTTCCCTTTGATACCTTTTTCTAAATCCTTGTGAAGTTTTTCATCTTCTCCAAAACCAAGATATTTCATTTGGTCCTTAAGGTATTTTACCTGGTCAAATTCTTTTTGTGTTTCCATAATTTTTGGATTTTGATTGTTATTAATTGTTTGATTTGTATTTTTTTGATTTTTATCTAATTGTTTTTCTTGCTCTAACTTTACACGACTGTCAGAATGATTGACAGAACTATACTTTTCTTTGTATGTCTCGAGAGAATTTGGATTCTCTTCATCGTCCATCATTCTGTTTTCTACAGAATTAATTATCAGACTTGTTAGAGAAATATTTTTTTCCTTGCATAATTTTTTCCACCTTTCCTTTTGACTGACAGAAATTCTGATTTTAGCATAATCATTCTTTTCAGAATCCTTTACATTTATCATTCAACCACATTCAGATAGTTAATCGGAAATGTGGTCATACCCTTTATAATTCCGCTAAACTTTTCAATTTGATTCTTCCACAAAAGCAAATGGAAATCGACGTTTGTAAATGAAACTATGCCTTGTTCTACACCTAAACCTCCTCCATTAGGACTTCCGCTTACCAAAATATTGTTTAGTGAACCTACACTGCCATCTGACATAAAACCTAAATCACGCAATGGCTTCGAAAGATTGAGCATCACATAATTTGAAGTTATTGGAGTTGAGCTGCTAATGCTCAGATCAAGATATCCGATTGTTCCTATTCGCCTTGCATCAATCTCACCTGTTATTCCGAGACCTGCTGTTCCCAACCTATATGATTTGGTTGATAATGTGTGCTGCCGTGGATTTGTAGGAAAAGGAAGATATGTATTCCAAGCGTTTTGTTCCGTAATAGTATTTGCTGGAAGAGTATCGTCAAGAATAATAAGTGCATCGTAAACAATAGGCTCCTTTAATATCTGATTCCACAACTGTCCATTGAAATAGTAATATCCTTCTTCAACAATATGAATAACCTGCCCCAAAAGATTGGTCGCTGGTTGGGTCACATAAACAATCGCACCTTTCTGAAGTATCGAATAATTTTTACTTGCAAGTTGATCACCTGTAATTCGTGGGGGAATTAAGCCATCAAAATGATTGAGTAAATTTGGTTTTCCAACTATATCTAAAGTTGCAGATGGTGTCTGTGTATTAACTCCGACTTGAGCTTTGACGATAATTGTAAAAACAAGTATTAAAAGGCTAAATAATTTTCTCATTTTTCGGTAAAATTTCTATGGCAAAGTTGGAGCATAAAAACCTATCAAACAATAGCTTTTACTGGACGTGGGCTAATTAAGAATACTTTGGATGAGTCTGGAATCTTCAAAGATTATAAAAGAACAATCTGGACAACTTTGGATTCTTAAACCTAATTTCATTTAAATAGAAAAACAAGTTCCGCAGTTTTTCCTCCTTTTTGCAGAAAAGGCAAGATCGTCTTTGGAGTCAGAAATTTGCTAAAATTTGTGGGTACAAAGACACATCTTGCTCCGAAAAGCAATTTAATTTTTCAGAGATAAAAAAATCAATTTTAGTTATTAAAATCAATTAGTTACATATTTATTGCATCTTTAAGAAAAAGACAAACAATTAACTTTAAATAAGAAGTTGTAAATTTTTTATGTAGGTGTTACTTTGGATTTGTAAATTTTTACAAAAGTACGATAGAAACCTAGGTAAAATTTACGTAGGTTGCTTGCAAGCATTAGTAAATTTTACTTAGGTATAAAAGAAATCTGATTTTTTTGGTGTCCGGAATTACAGCCGAGTATAAGATGGTTTTGGTTCTTTTAATCCACAAGATATGCTATTTCATAACCTGCTCTAAAAATAAATTCAATTTTCAGATTAAAAATATTTTAACAACTGTTCATTAAACGGTTATGCATTTATTGTTTATTAACAGAAAAAATAAATAATAAGTTTTAAAAAGAAGCTAGTATTTTTTATGTAGCTGAAACTTTGATGTTATAAATTTTTACAAAAGTACAATTGCAACACACGTTCAACTTACTTAGGTTGTTTTCAAACATTAGTAAATTTTACGTAGGTATTAAAAAGCTGGGTTTATCTTTTTATAAAACGTCTGTATTTTATAACTCAGTTACTATTTAAAAGATAATACCAATCTAATGTGGGTAATACAAAAAAAATACAGTATTTCACAAGCTTTTTATAAAAGCAAGCTAAGGAATTGTGATTGTATATTTTTAATGTGGTTGTATTTTATTTCTCGCGAAGTGGAGTTTCCGATTGTAGGGAAGAAATGCTTTTTTGCCTTTTTCGTTTTTGTAATTATATGGTATTATTCATAAATACCTGATGATTTTTTACACCAATAAAAATCTTCTAATTTCCAAGTGTGATTTCTAATTTGATTAACCAAATCTTTAAGTTCTTCTGAATAATCTGTATTTCCAAGATTCATTTCTATTTCGGTCTGTATTGCCCAAAGAGACCTTCCCAAATAATTGATTTGTTTTTTAAGCTCATTGATTCTTTCTAAAGAAAACGGGGTGTCAATTCCTACGTTATCATCAAATATAATATTTGTGGTAGTTGATAGGAAATATTCTCCATCTTCGGAGGTTGTAAATCCCAAACTTATTGCAACTTTTTCGGAAGCCGTAAAATTTTCCTTCCCAATATCATTTTCCTTTATTGTTATCCGTTGTTCATCTCTACTCAAAAATAAATGAGGAATAATAATGTCTTTCATTGCAATTGTCAAATATCCCATCCCTCTGTAATCTGGAAGAACAAACCAATGTAAATCTCTTTGCATATCAAAAACAATTGCAACATATTTCTTATCATTGTTTTTAATTAAATAAAAATTATCTGGTCCATCTGAATTAGTAACACTATCCGTAATTTTTGGTTTATCAATCCAAATTTTTGCAAAATCTACATTGGGACTTAATGGTCTCAGGAAAACCAAGCTAGATGATTTGTTGTTTGCATTTAACTTTTCCAGTAGAGATTTTAGAGCTTCGTTTGTCATTTTTTCTTTATTATGTTTCCTTTAAAACTTACCACTCTATTTCATAAATTTTATCGTTATCACTTAATTCCAAATCATCAATTTTGCAATTATGTTTTTTAGCCTCTGAACTAAGAAAATGTAAGAAATCGTTATACTCATTAGAAGAATAAATAGAAACTCTCATCAGGTCAGCTAATTTCCTGAATGCTATTTTTCCACCTTTCATTTCAAAAAAAGTAGCATTAATGTGTCTCATATATAAATATAAATATTCATTTCCCGCATTGATAGCATCATCTAAAAAAGGTAAAAGCCTTTTTGCTCCGACTGAATCATACTTTTCCATCGCTCGCTCAATCCAGTATTCTAGATGTAAAAACATCGCAATGTCTCCCTTATCATTTTCAACCATTCGCATATTATATTTTAATACGACAATAGAAAATATAATATGAACCCAAGATATTTGACAACCTACATAAGGTATTTCCTCATATGAATAATGACTGTTTGATCTTGTTAATCTACTTCCATAAGACGCTTTTCGGATTTCATATGAGAAACTACTAATCAATTTATTTTTATCTTCATAACCTTTAATATAAATGAAATCTTCATTGTTCCAAAATTTTGAAATAATTTCGTATAAATACTCTAGGTCATCGCGCGTTCCCCAGATTTCAATTCCTAGCCCTTTTTTTGTTGGTATCGCATATATCATTACTTAAAATCTTCTTTTGTTTCAAATTTAACGAATATGATCTAAAAGTCTATTCAGATAAAATAATTATCTAACCTATTTTCGAAAAATAATTGAGCCAAAGTAGTGAGATGTTTTCGAAATTGTGTTAGTCCGCTTTCAGCAAAAATGCGTTTCCGACCGCAGGGAGGAATTGCATTTTTGCCGCCCAATTTTCGTCGGACAGCAAAAACTAAATTTTAATTGGTTGGGAATTAAAATTTTTCAAATTCAGAAAAAAACCTCTGTTCTCTGTCAGTCCATCACGGAATAAATCAAATAAAAGAGCGCATCCCATTTGTGCCAAAGCGGAATTTATATACAAACTCTGTTTTTCCAGTGCTTCTGCCAAACTGCAACTTGGCGTATCATCTTCAGTTTCTGATTGTCTTAAATGTTCTCCAAATTCCTCGGTTATATAAGGAAGATTGCTCCTTGTATCGTACTTTTCTGATTTCGGTTGGGTCACACTTCCTACTGTAGAGAGTAATACTTGACCTGTGTATTTACTATTTCCAAAGTCCATCCAATATTTCGGGTCATTTATAAAGCTTCTGTATTCGTTTCGATCATTCAGAATTTCTGCTACTCCAAATCGTGCTTTTACAGTATCGACGCAGGTTATTGTAATAGTGGCTTTTGCATTTTGTGGGATTCTCCCAAATCTGTCTTTTTCAAATTTTTGCGTTTCAGCTTTCCAATTCGTTCCCGCCCAACGATTTGCCCGATTAATTAAGGCAACGGATTTATACAAGCCTGTTTCAGATTCTGCAAATCTCTGTCTTCCTAAATTGGTATTTGTGATAATATCATCATCCCAAAGCCGAACCTGTAGTCCTGCGTGCCCTAATTCAATCATACTGTGATTCATTTCAATTAATGCTGTCAAAACCTTTGAACCTGTGCCTCCTGCTCCGATTAAATTTACTAAAATCGGATTGGCAGGATTGAGGAACTCACTATCTATGAAGTGAACTTTTTTTCTGACAATTTCATTGTCTATCATTTCTGTATTCATCGTAATAAGTTTTTAAGAGTTTTCTTATTTCTTTTCAAAACTTTAGAAGGAAGGGCTTCTTTTGTTTCAATTAATTTCTTCCAAAAATTTACGCAGTTACCTTTTATCGGATTATAGTTGTCCAATAAATGACTGAAATAAGAGTTGAAAAAATAATCTTCCCACGCCTTTATAAATTCCTCTACAGATGCCGACTTTTTGATATCAACATCAACTGTTCCCATACAAACTCTGCCATCTTCATAGATGTTGAAAAAAGGGGCATAATACAATGGTGTTTTCTCCGTAGGTCTGGAGTTATCAAATAAGGCGAATATCGAAAGAGTTTCTTTATCTGCTTTCCAAATCATCGCAGGAACTTCTGCTGTGCCGTTGGGAATATCAAGATTTTTCACAAAGTACATTTGTCGTTTTTGGGATTCGGTGTACCAAAGGACAGAACCGTTTTCGCTTGGGTCAATATTCAGGATATGGATTGGTAAAATCCCTTTTGGCTTTAGAAAAGTTTTATCTTTTTCGGCATCGGTGTGTAAAGCCTTTGCCAACACTTTAGCTTCATTTATAGTCAAAGGATGCGCATTGATTGGATTTCCGTTTCTGTCCATATCAAAATGCTCTACATACATCGTTGCATCACTATCCAAGGATTCATAAAAAACCAGAGCAGACTTCGGTTCGTATAATGTTCCGAAGTCTTTTGCTATGTCTATAATATCGTTCATTTTTTTGATTTAAATGGTTAATAAACAGTATAAATTTTCCAACAGACTGAATAATCGTTTTTCAAAATCAAAATCAGCTTTGTTCATCGTTGTACCGTCAATAGGTCTATAAATAGTCGGTTCCTCAATACTTCCGTACTCATTAAACTCTGCATTAATGCTTTCTTCAATATTCTGATACAAGCCTCCCTTCGTATCAGCTAGAAAGGAAATATACATTTCCATTCCTATTGACTGATTGCTGTAATCGTCATCGTAAGGATTTTTTGAAGCTGGCTGATTTCTGAAAATTGTTGTCTTGGGATATGTGTTAAAAAGACTGAAAGCTTCTGAAGCCAACTTAAAGCACTTAAAGTCAAAGTCCGTTTTGCTTTTAAAACGATTCAACCGCTTTTCAAAAAATTCCAGATTTTTCGGACTTGCTAACTTTTGCTGAATTTTGTCGCCAATGCTTTTTGCAATTTTAAACTGTCGTCTGAATTCTTCCCTGTCTTCTTCATCTTCATCGCCCTGCTCTATCCGATCTTCGTGCATTTCGTATCTCCAATATAAATAACTGTCCTGCTTTCTGTAATAAGGCACATTAACAATTTGATACAGATAACTGCAAACGGATAATAAAAGTTGTCCGTTCATTTTACAGCTTTTATCACGAAGCATTTTAAAAAGTGGTATGATGGGAATGTAATATAGAGATGCACCTGTATCACATTGTTCCTCCTTTGCGAAATGGATGCTTTTATGGTTTTTAATGAGTTTAAAACTATTCCAATCTTCGTTGGTGCCTATCACTTTTCTTTCGATGTCCCAAATTGCTAAAGCCAGATTGTACGGAAAACCAAAATCCTTAGTCTGCATCGGCTTAAGATTGTAATTTTGGGAAAAAGTAGAGAGGGCGTTATAAAAATCCCTCTCCGTTTTTCTTATTTCCTGATGATTTTCTTCAATCATCATTTCTTCCTGTTTAGGCATGAATGTACATTTCAAAAAAGCATTGGTAGCATTGACACGGGAACAGATTTCCGTTTGTCCTTCCGTATCTCGGTGGCGGTCTTTGGTTTTTGAAGCCAATGGGCAAACTCGCCTAATTGCCTGTGCAGTTTTATCTGCTGTTGTTCTTCATCACTAATCCATTTTAAAATCCATACAAAACCCTGACTTCGGAAGGTGTTTTCTGCCCCCTGCAAAGGGCAAGTTGTTTTGAGCATCGGAAATCATTCCGAGATGCTCAAAACACAACTTGCAACTATACAAAAATTTGCTTTTTTTGCGTAAAAAGTCAAAAAATTAAAGTATAAGTTTATCAATTCATCTTCGCTTTTAAAACAAGAAAATCAGATTATACATTTTATAAAATCATTTACTTCACTTTAACTAAAGAATATAAAATAACTATAGACTTGGAAAATATCCAGTGTAAAATAAATACAGGTTGTTAAAAAACCTGTATAAATTAAGATAAGGTTTTTGATTTCTTTATGAATCTTTTTACCTAGGTCAAACAAACAATCTTAGTACTTCAGACATAGCATCTTGATCAGATGTAAAAAATACCTGATTAGAAAACACTGTATTTCTTACAAGATTGTGCAATTTAAATATAGGTTTTTGATAAAGCCGTACATTTTAGAGTAGTTTTAAAAATCCTAAATAACTACCTTGACATGCTAAATTTAAATTCTACTTCCATTAAAAAACCGCAAAGACGAATCTTTGCGGTTTAGATATTTTAGTCCTATGAATTTATTTTTTGATAACCTTCTCGGTAACCACAGCCTTCTCCGTTTTCACTTTCACATAATAAACACCCGCTGTCAAAGCACTCATATTAATTTGAGCATTTATACTCCCTAAGTTTCCTCTTAAAACTGTTTGCCCAACTGAAGAATACACTCCGTAGCTTTCCAGTTTATTTTTGCTTTTAATGGTTAGGAAATCCTTAACAGGATTAGGATAAAACTGTAAACCAGCTTCTGCAGAAGTTTCTTCTACCGCCATTGTAGAGCACGCAACATTGGCAAGCTTAGCAAAGAAAAAATCTGTTTTTTGAGATCCGGCTGCATTGCTGATTGTCGGAATGTTATCATTAGTTGCTGTAAATAGTTGTGAATTGATAAATCCACCCAACATAATGTTATTGTCGTTATCTACAGCCACGGCAGTAAAATGATCATGTTGACCATAGTCGCCCTGTACCTCATAAGTCCCATTTACGGCTCCGGTATCTTTATTTAATAATACAAGCAAAGGATCCGTACTGTCGTTTAGCGGACGCACCATAGAATACGCTCCCCAAACTTCTCTGATGCTTCCCTTGGCAAAAAGAACTTCATTGCCTTTGATAACGATAGGCATACGGACGTTTTGCATTCCAACTTGAGTAGAGCCGTCAGATAAAGAAGTTGGAGATGTACTCCAAATAATATTACTTGAGGTGTTGGTTGTTGCCAACTTCATTACAAAACTAATGGATCCTATTAGCCTTACTAAAATTTGAAGGAAAAGTTAGCGAAGAGTCTAAAGCCTCTTTTTTACTTGGGCTACAAGGGTGTTTTCTTGAAAAGAATGCTCTAAGAAGATCTAAATATGGAGAAAAAGATTATTTTTTCACTGGAGGTGAGCTGTTAGAAAGTACATATGAATTATTACAAAAAGTAAAACCTGAATTAATAAAAGAAATTGTTGAATATGGAAGCAATACCAATATTCCAGAAATAAGAGCTGTTTCCTATTTACTGTTATCACTTGCTGCAAGGGCATAGTTCATTTCATATTAAAAATAAACAGAATATAATGATTATTAGTTAGAAAAAATTAGGTAACGATATAACATGTACATTTAATTTAATAACTTTTTTACAATAGATATAAGGCAACCGTGTATGAACTTAATTATATCATGCCTTTACTTTATTAGAAGAATTTCAAATACAATTAAAGATTTTTTAATTCATTTCTATATATCAAATTATGACTCATATGTCATTTAACACCTTCAAAATATTGTCAATATCTGCTAATAAATGATTTGAATAGAGTCCTGTCAAGTTCACTAAAAACGCTACTTTTAAACAAAGTAGCGTTTTTTTATAAATTATAATTGCGCTTTATAAATCATTTAGGTCATTATTTTCCTGCTAATTTTCTAATCATTCCTTTAAATATTATCCCATGAAAAGGCAAAACAGAATACCAATACAGCCTTCCCGTTAATCCATGCGGACGAAAAACTGCTTTCTGCCAAAGTTTACCTTTATATAATTTGAACATCAACCATGCTTCGCCGGGAAGCTTCATTTCTGCAAAAAGAATTATTTTGCCCTCTTCTTTATTGGCGTACAAAACACGCCAAAAATCTAACGCATCACCTTCATGCAATTTATCGGGATGGGTTCTGCCTCTTCTTAAACCAGGTCCACCCACTAAAACATCAAGAAATCCGCGCATTTCCCAGAGTCTTTGTCCGTACCAACCATTTGTACCGCCTAAAGAGAAGATGCGATGAAGACAGTTTTCACGACTATCATATTCTTCCGTTCTAAGGTCCGTAAAACACCCGTATTTTGGAACATCAAGATAATCTTTCAGACTAGAATCTGTTCTGCTGCTAATGAAACTGTCTTTCCAACTTGAAATGATTTCGTTATCTTGAATTTTAGCCAAAGTTCTCCTTAAAGCAGTATCATAAGAAAATGGTTTTACTCCTGTAATTTTTTTTATTTCAACAAGACTTTCCGGTCTGCAAACTACTTCAATTTTCATACTTCCGACCAATGCAGTCGCTAAATTATAGGATGTAGAGGTTATAAAGTAAAGCCAATAAGAAGAAAGTTTAGGAGTCATCACAGGTAAGGTAAAAATTTTTCTTTTGAGCCCCCTTATTTTCGCAAATTCTAAGAGCATTTCTTTGTAGGTTAACACATTATCACAGCCGATATCAAAACTTTTCTGATATGCTTTTTCTTTAAACAAAGTAAAGATTAAAAAATCGAGAACATTGGCAATTCCTATGGGTTGACATTTGGTATGAAGCCATTTTGGAGCCACCATTACGGGCAATTTTTCTACTAAATCTCTTATAATTTCGAAAGAAGCACTTCCCGAACCAATAATAATTCCAGCTCTTAAAACGGTTGTCGGAATTTTGCATTTCAACAAAATTTTTTCCACCTGAAATCTTGAACTCAAATGTTTCGAAAGCTCTTCTTCGTTTGCCAAACCTGAAAGATAAACAATGTGCTTACAAGACGTTGTTTCTATATAATCTGAAAAATTGATTGCACACCGTTTTTCAACCTCATCATAATCTTGGCTATTGCTCATGGAATGCATTAGATAATATGCTCCAGAAATATCTTTAGGTAAATTTTCTAACGTTTCCGGCTTCAGAAAATCTACTTCAACCACTTCAATCTGCGCATCGTCTACATCAACACTTTTAGAAAAACGGTTTTTATCTCTGCAACAGCAGACTACTTTATAACCTTGTGCAGCAATAACGTTAATCATCCTTTTCCCGATATAGCCGGTTGCACCGGTAAGCAAAATTTTTTCCATAACATTAGATTTGATGATAAAAAAAAAACATTTCTTAACTCATAAGAAAACTATACCTTTTCTAGAAGATGCCCAAAATAATCTTTCTTTTTAGCGAGATACCCCTCGTTTACTTCATTAGATTCTATTTCTAACGGAATTCTATTACTCAGTTTTATCCCACTATTTTCCAAAGACTTTAATTTTTCAGGGTTATTGGTAAGCAAATTAATTTCTTTTACATGTAAAATCTTTAACATTTCTACCGCAACATCAAAATTTCTTCCATCCGCAGGTAAACCTAGCTTCAAATTAGCTTCTACAGTATCAAAACCTTTTTCCTGAAGTGCATAAGCTCTCAGTTTATTAATAATCCCGATATTACGTCCTTCCTGACGAAGATAAATAATAACTCCCCCTTTTTCGGACATAAACTTCATGGCCGCTTCTAATTGTTGGCCACATTCACATTTCTTCGAGTGAAAAACCTCGCCTGTAATACATTCTGAATGAAAACGAACGTTTACCGTTTTACTGAAGTCTGTTTTTTCGCTTACCCAAACCAAATGCGGATTCCAGTCGTCTTCATGGTCCGAAAATGCGTATACAGTAAACATCCCAAAATCTGTAGGTATATTAGATTGTGCTTGTATCGTAAACATAATTAAAAAATTAAATGGTTTATATAGTACAAATTTATACTTTATTTTAATTAAAAATAAAATTAATTACTAATTTTGTATATAAATAAATTCTATAATGTAGTTTTTATTGTCTAAAAAAATTACCACTTCCTAATAAAATTAAAATGATTAAAAACCTTACTTTAAAAGACATAGACCGAATTATAGAAATGGCGTGGGAAGACCGCACTCCGTTTGAAGCGATAAAGTTTCAGTTTGAAATGAACGAATCTGAAGTTATCGAACTAATGCGATCAGAACTTAGAGAATCTAGCTTTAAAAGGTGGAGAAAAAGAGTGAATTCTGGAATAAGCCAGAAACACTTAAAAAAGCGAAACGAAGAAATCTCACGTTTTAAATGCAACAGACAAAGAACGATAAGCAATAATAAAATTTCTAAAAGATCATTTTAAAAGATATTAACTATGAAAAACATCGTTATCATTGGTTGTGGAAAAGGAATCGGACTTGCAACCACCAAAATTCTTTGCGAAAACAATACTGTTATAGGAATTTCAAAGACAGAAAGTGTAGATTTAATACACCCCAATATAAGGTTTCACCAAATGGATATTCTCTCTGGAAATTTAGATGAAATTATTTTTCCTGAAACGATAGACGGGCTTGTTTACGCACCGGGTAGCATCAATCTAAAACCCTTTAACAGACTTTCGGAGAATGATTTTAAAAACGACTTTGAAATTAATGTTTTAGGAGCTGTAAAAAGTATCCAGAAACTATTACCCAATTTAAAAAGGTCCGAAACAGCTTCTGTTGTACTTTTCAGTTCGGTTGCAGCAAAATTAGGAATGCCATTTCATGCTTCTATCTCAGCAAGTAAAAGTGCGATCGAAGGCCTTACAAAAAGTTTAGCTTCAGAGTTTTCTTCATACAATATTAGAGTGAACGCAATTGCGCCTTCTTTAACAGATACCAACTTGGCTGCCCAACTCTTATCAACCCCAGAAAAAAGAGAAGCTTCAGCAAAAAGACATCCTTTACAAAGAGTAGGAAACGCTGCAGAAATGGCAGAAATGGCCGCTTTCTTACTATCTGATAAATCTTCGTGGATTACTGGTCAGATTTTAGGGATAGACGGAGGAATGGGAAGTATAAAACTTTAGAAATAATAAAAATTAGATTTTTAGATTAAATTTGTCTTATGAATACTGACTTTTTTATTGATTTACTACACCAGGTAAAAGATTTTGAAAATTCTGACACTTACAAACCCCACTCTACTGTGGAGGATTTCAGATTGTGGCTTAACGATAAAAAGTACAGAGAAGAAAGCCCAACCAAACTTTTTAAAAATGAGGAGCACGAAGTTTCTTTTACAGAAAACGAAATCTGCAAACAAGTGCTTTTGTTGGGAAGATATTCTAAGCAACTCATACGAAAAGGTTTAGGCGATTTCCCTGAGCTTGCCAATGAAGAATTCACCTATCTTTACAGGTTAAAAGACGAACCTAACCTCACTAAAATTCAGCTAATTGAAAGAAATGGGCACGAGAAACAAACCGGTACTCAAATTATAAAGCGTTTGTTGGAATATGAATTAGTTGAAGAAAAAAACGACAGTGAAGATAAAAGAAGCAAACGACTAAATATTACAGAAAAAGGAAAAGATTACTTTCACCGATCTGTAGAAAAAGTGAATATAACCTCTAAAATACTTTCAGGAAAGCTGCAAGAAAAAGAAAAATCAGAACTTTTGGAACTTTTGAAAAAACTGAATGATTTCCACGCCACCATTTACTCCCAATATAAAAACTTCAATATCGAGGAACTAAATGAGACATTTAAATAAAAATCACGCAACAGAAATCTATTGCATGATTTTTAATTTAAGCAGAATAGTATCACTGATACTAATTAAAGCTTATTATTTTGAAATTTGTTTTCTCACTTCCTGCTCGTTAACAAAACCAAGATTATCCCAAACTACTTTATCGTTTTTATATAATTTTAAAACAGGCAAAGCTGAAACATTTAGCAGTTTACAAAGCTCTGTATTTTCGTCTGCATTTACTCTTACAATTTTTACTTTTACCGGTTTTTCTGCTGCAATTTTACTTAGATAAGGTTCCATTTTTTTACAAGGAGCGCACCATTCTGCATAAAAATCTACCAAAACAGGCACATCACTTTTCAATAATTCTTGATACTGATTTAAAGTCATTCCAGCAGAAATCGAAGCTTTTATTTCCGGAAGATTGGCATTTCTCCACTTCATCATCCCACCCTGCAAATCATAAACATTTTTGAAACCCATTTCCTGAAGTTTTGCTGCAGCAGCCGTACTTCGAGGGCCACTCATGCAGTAAACAAACACAGGTTTTTCTTTATCTAAAGTCTGGGCTTTTTCAGTAAAATCATCTGCATTCCAATCAATATTCAGCGCGTCTTTAAGATGTCCGTTCCGAAATTCTCCTGGTGTTCGTACATCTACCAACTGTGCGTCTTTCGTTTGATTAAGTTTTGTTGAAAACTCTACTGCTGCCAAACTGTTTTTACTATTGCCGTTTTGTGCTTTTCCGCATCCTGTAAGCACAATCAAAAAAAATGCTACGATAAAATTTTTATACATTATTAAATGTTTTGCCTTATTAATTTCTCTAATTGATCCGCCTGAAAAACTCCAGACTCTTTCCATTTTACTTCCCCATTTTTAAAAATCATCAACGTAGGAACGCTGCGAATTCCGAATTGCGCTGCAACCGCCTGGTTTTTATCTACATCAATTTTTATGATACTTGCAGAATCACCAATTTTCTTTTTTAAATCCTGAAGAATTGGAGTCTGCATTTTGCAGGGACCACACCATTCCGCAAAAAAATCTACGAGAACAGGCTTGTCTTGGCTTATGAGTTCCTTAAATTTATTCATATTTTTTTATTTTCTATTGAATTTCTTCAAAATCTACCTCCGTATTATTCTGATTGGTTTTACCTCTAGAAATATCACAATTGCTAGTACAACAACACCCAACATTCAGAAGTGGCATTATGGTAAAAATTGCTCCAACAAAAATCAAAAATCCGATTCCTGATTTTACCGATTCAAAAAGCAAAAATACACCCATTGCAAAACGCAATATTCTTACAAAGTTCCAATTTTTAAATATAGAATCCATAATTTTCTTTGATTTTTTTTTATATAAAAAATTAGTGAATGTAATTCGGGTACATTTTTTTATAATTTTTCTTTAACTTTCAAAACGTTTTGAAAGCCTCCTCCATTGATCACACCATTTATTCCATTTCTTTCTAACGTTGCTTTTGCCATTGCACTTCTCGTTCCGCTTTTACAAAAAACCACAATGTTTTTTTTATTCTGAAACTTTGGCAAATGATCTTTCAGAACATTTAACGGAATGTTTACAGCTCCTGCAATACTTCCCGAAGCAAATTCTCCCGACGTTCTAACATCTACTAAATAGGGATTATTTCTTAGAGCGTTTTCTAATGCCGTGTTATCTTTTTTTCCAAATAATATTGATAAGAAATTCATTTTTTCTAAGATTTTAATGTTTAATTTTTCCAGATGATGAACCAAGATAGAATACACAATTCAAATCATTGATTCATTTTTATAAGGCAAAAATCTGAATTTTAAATATACAACACCGCTACTTTTGTTACACAAGCTTTTTTTGGGAGTAATATATATAGAAAGGGAAAAATAAAACATTTCAACAACCATCAACCAATCAGCAATTTAGATAAAAAAGCTCTGCATTATCTTTTAAAAAATATTGATTAACTTTAAATAATTTTAAATCACAAATTTTAACGAACTTTCTATTTAAACTAAATTTAACATCTATCTATTCATAATCAATTTTTATTATAAATATCTAAAAATGAGACTAGAAGATTACATCAACCTATAAAAGTAATGCAAATCCTTAATAAAGATGAATGCAGCTATAAAATTGGGTTAAAAAAAAAATATTACTTTTGCCCCATAAAAATGTTGATTGTTTTGTTTTAATCGCTAATTTAGTACTACCAATCAACAATATTAAAAGAAAAGGATCATGAAAAAAATATTTATACTCTTCGCTACTGTCATTGGTTTTACAGCATTTTCTCAAATTAAAGTTTTAAAAAATGAAACTTTAATAGAAATCGGGAAAGCAAATTCAGTAGGCCTCTACAAAAAAGACAACAAATACACGTTTAACTATCAAGACATCAATAACAGTAACCTAAATACTTTTAGATCATTCTCTTTTATTGATATGAATGGCGACGTGATGGAGCTTTACAAAATGATTTCTGATGGCTTTATTGATGAACCTACAGGAAACATCAGTCTGGAACTTCCTAATGATATTATTGAATTGCATTTTGAAAAAAACTACGGACAGCCAACTGTTCAGTTTATTCAATACATCAATAAAAACAAAAAATATGTAGGAAAATCACAGTTTTTGAATAAAAAACAGATTGAATCTGTTTTCGGAATAGGTACGCCAAAAGCTGCGCTTTATAACAAGCCTGCGAAAGCAAAAACACCCGCAAATGTGCATGCTACAACGCCACCTACAACTCCACCTGTACAGCAAACGGTTACAACCACAGAAACTTCTTCTACAAAAAAGAGAAAATAAAGTATTACTTTCAACAATATTTAAACTCATTCTTTACGGATGAGTTTTTTTGTTTTATTTTTGTAAACAATCAAAATCAAGAGATGTCATTAATCATAAATAATTTAACCAAAACTTTTGGAACACAGGTTGCGCTGAATAACGTAAACATTCGTGCTGAAAAAAATGAAATCATTGGTCTTTTAGGACCCAACGGAGCAGGAAAATCTACCTTAATGAAATCTATTGTAGGGGCTCTAAAAATAGAACAAGGAGAGATTCTTCTTGATGATAAAAATATTGTAGACAACGAAATTGATTGCAAAAAAAACATAGGTTTCTTACCCGAAAACAACCCTTTGTATTTGGAAATGTACGTGAAAGAATACCTTCAATTTGTGGCAAATATTCATAAAATTGAGGCTTCAAGAGTAGATGAAGTGATTGAAACCGTAGGTTTAACACCAGAAAAATCTAAGAAAATCGGTCAGCTTTCTAAAGGATACAAACAAAGAGTTGGTCTTGCCCAAGCCATTATTCATCAACCGGAACTTCTGATTTTGGATGAACCAACTAACGGATTAGACCCGAACCAAATTCTTGAAATCCGAAACGTAATTAAAGAAATTGGAAACAAAAAAACTGTAATTCTTTCGACTCACATTATGCAGGAAGTGGAAGCTCTATGCAGCAGAGTAATTTTGATTCACAAAGGAAATATTCTTCAAGACTGTGCTATTGAAGATTTTAAAGGAAAATTTGATAGTCTGGAAGAAGCTTTTACAGCATATACGACAGAACAAACTGTTTAAAAATATTATTAAATAAGTCAAAAAAAGACCTGCAATTTTACGTTGCAGGTCTTTTGTTTTACCAAATTTTAATTCTTTCAGCAGGAGCTTTATACATTTTGTCTCCTTCTTTAATATTGAATGCTTTTATAAATGAATCTTGATTTACCAAAGGTCCAAAAGCCCTGAAAATTCCAGGAGAATGCGGATCTGTTTTCACCTGATTAATCATATATTGTTCGGTAGATTTTGTACGCCAAACTGTAGCCCAGCTCATAAAAAATCTCTGATCTTGCGTAAAGCCACTTATTAACCCTGGATTTCCTCTGTCTTGCAAATACATTTGCAACGCATCATACGCAACAGAAACACCTCCCAAATCTCCAATATTTTCACCGCTCGTAAATTTACCATTTACAAAACTTCCTTTTACAGGTTCGTAAGTACTGTACTGAGCCGCCAATTGAGCTACTTTCGCATCAAAATTCTTGCGATCTTCTGCAGACCACCAATTATTTAAGTTTCCATCTCCGTCGAAACGAGAGCCACTATCGTCAAAACCATGAGAAATT
This sequence comes from Chryseobacterium sp. HNCC26DJ239, assembly GCF_057180445.1. Taxonomy (NCBI): domain Bacteria; kingdom Pseudomonadati; phylum Bacteroidota; class Flavobacteriia; order Flavobacteriales; family Weeksellaceae; genus Chryseobacterium; species Chryseobacterium sp. HNCC26DJ239. Next base: position 255,083 of record NZ_JBXUGJ010000002.1, on the reverse strand, counting down.
TCGTGACCAATAACCGCTCCAATTCCACCAAAATTTACAGCAGCATCTGCTTTTGGATTATAAAACGGCGGCTGAAGAATTGCTGCAGGGAAAACAATTTCGTTATTCGAGCCACTATAATAAGCATTTACCGTTTGCGGAGTCATTCCCCATTCTGTTTTATCAACTGGTTTTCCAACTTTCTCAAGGCTTTTTGAATATTGCCAAGCAGAAACATTTTGTAGGTTTGAATAAAGAGATGCACCTTGCTTTGGAGATTCAATTGTCAGTTTTGAATAATCTTTCCATTTATCCGGATAAGCAATTTTCACGGCAAATTTAGACAACTTTTCCTGTGCTTTTGTTTTGGTTTCAGGAGACATCCAATCGTTGTCTTTGATGTGCTGAGCAAAAGCTTTAATAATGTAATCGATGTATGTTTCCATCTGCTCTTTCGATTCTGGAGTAAAATATTTTTCAACATATACCTTACCGAAAGCTTCTCCTAAGACTGAATTCACAAAAGCCAAACCTCTTTTGTCCATCGGACGTTGCTCTTTCTGCCCCTGTAAAAATTTAGAATAAAAATCGAAACGAATCTGTTCCAAATTTTCATCCAGATAAGATGCATTTCCGTTAATTACATGATACTTTAAATAATCCTTCAATAGAGGAAGATTTTTTTGGGTAAGATATTGATCCATATTTTGGTAATACTTCATCTCACCGATAATCACACGATCTGTATTTACACCTGCATCTTTCAAATATTTTGGAAGATTTACATTTTTAACAAGCGCAGGAAGTTCGGAAACATTTTTAGGATTATATCTTAAATTAGCATCACGATTCTGTTCTAATGTTAGGAGTTGATTTGCCATTTTCTTTTCAAATTCAACCACATTTTTTGCCGCAGATTCAGCATTTTTATAGCCTAAAACCGTAAATAATTTTGAAATATATTTTTGATACTCTTCTAATGTTTTGGTATTGGCTTCGTTTACTTTTTGATAATAATCTCTCCCTAAACCAAGGTCTGGACCGCCAAGATAAACCGCATTCATATTAGAATTCTTCAAGTCTGCCCCCACTCTCCATCCGTAGAAAGAATTGTCGCCCAACTTCGTAGCTTCTAAAAGATATTTTTGAAGGTCGTCAACATTTTTAATTGCATTAATTTTAGCCAAATCTGCTTGAATAGGCTTCAACCCATCTTTATTTCTCTTATCCAAGTCCATAAAACTTGCATAAAGATTCTGAATTTTCTGACCTTCTGAACCTTCAGGATAATTTTCGCTAAGAATTCCGTTTAAAATCCCAAGTGAAGCATCGTCTACATTTTCTCTCAAGGCATTAAAAGAACCCCAACTCGCTTTATCTGAAGGAATTTGAGTGGTTTTCACCCAGTTTCCGTTTACATAGCTAAAGAAATCGTCTTGCGGTCTTACAGACTTATCCATATAAGCCAAATTTAAACCTTCTTCTTTTATTTCTTCTTTTACAACAGGCTTCACTTCTACAGTTTCGGCAGGTTTTGTTGCGGTGGTTTTTGATGTTCCGCAAGAATTCAAGTACACAAGACCTGAAAAAGCAAGAACGGCGATATTTATCTTTTTCATTAAAACTTTAATTTATGATTTAAAAAAACGTATCAAATATAAGGAATTGTAGATGAAAACCATAAAATGAAATCACGACAAAATCTTTTGTTTAAAAACGCCAAAATTCAGTCAAAAATTATACTTTTGAATCATGAAAATACATCACATTGCCATTATTTGCTCGGATTATGAAGTTTCGAAAAGGTTTTACACAGAAATTTTAGGTTTAAAAATTCTTCGTGAAGTGTACCGAAAAGAAAGAGAATCTTATAAACTCGATTTAGGAATTGGCGACGATTATGTGATTGAATTATTTTCGTTTCCCAATCCACCAAAACGCCCATCACAACCAGAATCTTGCGGATTACGACATCTTGCTTTTTCCGTAAGAAATGTTACAGATAAACGTATTGAACTCATTGAAAAAGGCTTGGTTTGCGAAGGCATCAGAATTGATGAATTCACCGAAAAAGAGTTTTTCTTTATACAAGACCCAGATGGTTTGCCGATTGAGTTTTATGAGGAGTAGCTTTTGAATACAGAGTGCCCAAAGTTTATTTTAAATGATGGTACTTTTGTTTCGCAAAGCCGTTTCACTTAAAAAAGAATTGACGTTCAATCTCAAATATCAAATTTAAAATATCAAACCTTAGTGCGCATAACCCGTGAAAAAGCTGATGGCCATAATCGCTAAAACAATTGAAGAAATAATTACGTAAGTATAATCTTTTTCTTTCAAATAACCGATTAATGCAAAGATAATTCTCATTAAAGGCGTGAAAATAAGCATCAGAATTCCGAGTTGGATAATTGCCATTCCTTCGCCTTTGCAAAGGGTTTCCCAGAAATGTCCCCAAACCTTCTCAGAAGAAGTCCCCATATTGAGCATGGTGTATTTTCTTGGCATTTTGAATCCTTCAAGGAAAAGCTTCACAAAACCAATAATAGAAGTGGTAACCGCTAAAACGACGCCTAAACGAAGAAGATTTCCTACGGAACGGTTCAAATCGACGTCTGTAAAAGTCTTTCTCATTTGAAATTACTGCTTAAACCGTTGTACATCATATAAATTGATAGAACTGTAATTACTATCGCAAAAAACGTTTTCAGTTTTTTTGTTTTTGATACCATTAAAGTTTTAGAGCCAATAAAACTTCCCACAACAACACCCACTAAAACCGGCGCTACAATTACCGGAATAATCTCCCCACGCTGAAAATAAATTAATGAAGACGCAACAGCCGTTACACCAATCATAAAATTACTTGTTGTAGTAGATACTTTAAATGGTAATCTCATCATATTATCCATCGCTAAAACCTTTAACGCTCCAGAACCAATCCCCAAAAGACCAGACATTGCTCCTGCAAACATCATCATAAAAAATCCAGGAACTGTATTTCTCGCTGAATAGCTTTTCAATACCCCTTTATCTGGGAAAGTTCCGTACAGTTTTAGTTTATCTTCCAAAGAACCTTTAATTCTTGGTTCTTGATGGTCTGGTTTACCTTTTAAATTTAAAATTACTGTAAGCAAAAGAATACTGGCAAAAATAATCCCAATGGTGTTCGGATTCAACATTCCGGAAACCAAAGCACCTACAATTGCGCCTGCTGTAGTTGCAATTTCAAGGAACATTCCGATTCTCATGTTGGTAAAACCTTCTTTCACAAATGCAACTGCCGCTCCCGAAGAAGTACCAATTACAGAAATAAGAGAAGCTCCAATTGCGTAATGCATGGGAACGCCAAAACCCAGTGTTAATAAAGGAATAATGATAACACCTCCTCCTAAACCGGTTAAGGAACCAAGAAGCCCCGCCGATATTGCACCAAGGAAGAGAATAATAATTTCTGACATGCTACAAATATAAAACTATTGCGCTTGTCTGCCAAACGTTTATTTAAAGATAAATTTGACGTATTTTTGCAGCTATGAAAACCAATCTAAAATTATTCTATATTATTTTGGGAGCCACTCCAAAAGGCAGAAATATTGAACAGCACGATGTGTTTTTTGGTATTGCGGAGAACCTTCAAGAGCTAGTTCCTGCAATGAAAGAGTTCTGGAAAGAAGCAGAAGGAAAAATTCATATCGATTGTTACCAGGAAGTAAAATTTGTAGATGGTTTTGAGGTGAAAATTGCTGACAAAACAGAGAAAAGCTCAGAAAATCAATTGTATTTTATTAATCTAGGAGGATACAAAACAGGGCATTTTGAAGAATTTCACGAGCAACATCTCATGGTAGGAAAATCTTTGGCAGAAGTGGTAAAAAAAGCAAAGCAAACCGAATTTTATAAAACGATGGGGTTTGAAGGAGCTGTGAGTCACATTGATGATAAACACGGTGTTGATATTGATGACATCTTCAACGTAAATGATATTTTACCATCATCAATGAAAGAAAAATTTTCGATTCTATTGACGAAATCTGATACAGAATTACAAACCAATTTCACAAAAGTCGGATATTTAAAAATCGATAAAATTTAAAAAAATAAAGTGCAAAGCACAAACAAATTATCTAATTAAAAATAAATACGAAATAAAATAATAAAAATGAAAATCGGAATTTTAGGAGGCGGACAATTAGGAAGAATGCTTATTCAGGAAGCGCTAAAGTACGACGACGAGTTTTATACTTTAGACCCAGCTTCGGATGCGCCTTGCCACAATATCTCTTATTTTACACAGGGCAATTTTAATGATTACGAAACCGTTTTAAACTTCGGAAAAGACAAAGACGTGGTAACCATTGAAATTGAGCACGTAAACGCAGATGCGCTTCAAGAGCTAGAAAACCAAGGGATAAAAGTGGTTCCTAATGCTAAAATTATTAAAACGATTCAGCAGAAAATTCTTCAGAAACAGTTTTATCAGGCGAATGACATTCCGAGTCCTTATTTTGAGGTGATGGACGGAAGTTCTGATGAAATTACGATGCCTTTACCTTTCGTTCAAAAAATGAATACAGGAGGTTACGACGGAAAAGGTGTACAGGTAATTCGTACCGAAGAAGACATGAAAAATCTTTGGGTTGCCGATTCAGTTTTAGAAAAATTGGTTGATATAGACAAAGAACTTTCTGTAATTGTTGCCAAAAACGAAAACGGAGATACACAAACTTTCCCGGTAACAGAAATGGTTGCAGACCCGAAATTAAATCTTTTAGACTTTAATATTTGTCCGGTATTTTTGAGTGAAGACATTCAAAATCAAATCAATTCGATTACCGAGAAATTTTTAAATGCGGTACATTCTCCAGGACTTTTTGCCATTGAATTATTTTTAGATAAAGAAGGTAAAATTTGGGTAAACGAAACTGCGCCAAGACTTCACAATTCAGGACATCAAAGCCAAGAAGGAAACGCCAATTCTCAGTTTGAGCAAATGTATCGTGTGGTAAAAAATCTTCCATTAGCCGATACAGACACCTTTACTTTCAGCGGAATGCTGAATTTGGTGGGAGCAGAAGGTTTTTCAGGGAAAGTAATTTACGAAGGAATGGAAGACGTTTTAAAACTTCCAAAAACCTACGTTCATCTTTACGGAAAAACAGAAACCAAACCCGGAAGAAAAATGGGACACATTAATGTTTTGGCAGATTCCAGAGAAGAATTAATGGAAAAACTGGTAAAAGTAAAAGCAATGGTACGAGTAATCGCTTAATTCCATTCAAAATATAGGAAAAAGACTGCCGAAAAGCAGTCTTTTTTAGTTGTATTTATCCAAAAGTACACCCAAACTTTCGTAATCATTATCTGACCCGAAACTCTCAATACTTCCTAAGTTTCCAACAATTTCATACTGATGGCATGAAAAACAAATTTTAGCAACACCGCTCACTTTGCCTTTGTTTTTAAAAACTAAAACATCTCGAAAAACGGGAATACATGCGGCGGTAACCCCTTCAATTGCAGTTTTTTCCGCAAATATTTTATTAAATTCGGCAAGATCTTTCGAATCAATTTTCTTTTTTTCATATCCAATTTTTTTCATTGATTTGATAAATGTTGTATCATTAATACTTTCAGGAACATCGCCAAAAACAATATCAAATTTCAATTTATCTATTTTGGAATTTTGGGCACTATCATATTGATCGCCATACTCACCTTCATCGATATCGCTCTTATAATAGTCAACTTCATCAAATTCAAAAAAAGTTTTACCATAAAAAATTCCTTGAGGTTTTTGAGAAGCCTTTTCATCATTCAGAGTTTCATTAATAACTTCTTTTTTACAATTAATTAAAAGTAAACCAAAAAACAAGAGGATAATTTTTTTCATGTCATTAATTTATTTTAAAACTAACCAAAATTCTTGAAAAATTGTAGAATCGATAAAAATTAATATAAAAGTAGATTAGATTTCGAAAAGAATCGAAAAACAGTTTTTCAAAGGCATCATTTTTGCATATTTTTCTACCATATATTACACACGAAATGAAAGCTTACCAAAAAATTGTACTTCCTGTTGCAGCAGGTATTTTAAGCCTACTTATTCTAAAATCATGTTCAGTTGGAATTCCTGAAAATGCAGTTGCTGTAAAAAATTTTAATTCCGATAAATATTTGGGAAAATGGTACGAAATTGCAAGATTCGATTATAAATTTGAAAAAAATATGGATCACGTTACTGCAACCTATTCTTTAAATGAAAAAGGAAATATACGCGTACAAAATCGTGGTTTTGATTACGTAAAAAAAGAATGGAAAGAATCTATTGGTGAAGCAAAATTTGTGAACTCAAAGAATGAAGCAAGACTAAAAGTTTCTTTCTTTAAACCGATTTGGGCAGGTTATAACGTGATTGATATTGATGAGAATTACCAACACGCATTGGTGGTGGGAAATAGTGTAAAATATATGTGGATTCTCTCGAGAACCCCAGAAATACCAGAAAGTATAAAGCTTCGTTTTTTAGAAAAAGCTCAAAAGCTTGGTTTTCAAACCGATCAACTTATTTGGGTTAAGCACGATTAATTGTTTTCTTACCATATTTTAAAATTTTTAATTCTTATCAAAATTTCAGGATCGGCGGCTTCGCCGCCGATCCTGAAATTAAAATATAATGTGTTATAAACAAAACTTCACCCTATTTTTTAACAAACCGTCATTTCGAGAAATATTAAGAAAATTAGAAAGAATATCCATTCTTTTTTGCAATTTCTGCAATAGATTTTTCAATCGCTTTTCCTAAATCATCGCTTTCTGAATTGCCTTTTTTCTTCATTTCAGCATCAATATAATTTTGACGATTTTTAGACAAAACTTCAATTTCATTTTGAATTTTTGCTCTGTCTTCCGTTTTTTTAGTCACAATTTTCTGGATTTCTTCTTTGCTTTTTCCTTTCAATTCTGAAGGAAGTTCTTCATCTTTAATGGTCGAAATATAATTTTTGTCTTTTTCTGCACGGTCTACCAAATCCCATGTCGCATTATTGTAAGCAGATTTTTTGGATTTCGAAACCGCTCTTTCTACTTTATTCGACACCGAAACCGATTCTGCATTCGCATCCTGTTGTAATTGCATTGCTTTTTTCTCATAGCCTTTACTTCCGTAGCCTATATAGGTGTCGTTCAGCAAACCATTGCATTCATAAATTCTTTTATCGAAAGGTGTTTCAATATAAATTACTTTCTGATTGCTATCAATATTGAAATATTTTCCATCGCCTAAAACCGCTCCGTTTTGCCAAAAAGTTTGAATTCCCTCTTCTCTTCCACCACAAAAAATAGTGTTGGTATAAATATTTTTCTTTTTCGCATCGGCAACCGTTTGTTTATAGTTAATTCTTCCTTGGTCGAAAGGTTCGTTTCCGGCAATGTAAATGAGTTTCATACTGCTTTCGTTGCCATCCCAATTCAAATTCGTAGACGCATCACGAATAACGGCGCCACAATATTCATTTCCGCCATTGGTACGCAAAGCAAACAGTTTTTCTGAAACCAAATCTAAATCTTGCGTAAGTGGAGTCACTTGTCGAATAAAATTTTCGTCTTTCAAACCATCGTTTCCGTATTCGTAGAGAGCAATTTCAATTTGAGGTGTTTTTCCGTTGTATTTTAAGGTCGATAATGTGTTTACAATATTCCAAAGTCTGGATTTTGCCTGGTCTATTAAACCATCCATACTATTCGAAGTATCTAAAAGCAAAGCCACCTGAATTTTATTTTCTTTTGAAACTTCATTAGGTTTCAGAGAAACATTGCTTTCTACCACTTGTCTTTCGTTGTTACTTTTGCTGCAACGATTTCCGGGAGCTTTTTCTGCGCTTAAAAATGCAAAAACACTAAGGCTCACTGTCATTAATTTTAACGTATTCATAATATATTTTTTTGATGATTGTTCCATTTTGTTACGAGGTTCAGGTTACGAGTTACGGGATTTGCGGCTTACGTTTATGGTAAAATATTCCAATGTTCGAAATCAATCTTAAATCTTAAATTTTGAATCTTGAATCTCGGATTCCGAATCTCCGATTTCCGCATCTATCGACTGTAATACTGAATTTGCATGTCTTTTGGATATTTCAATTCATAAGAGAAATTGATTTTTTCAGATGCACCGCTAGAAATTTTTCTGTTCCAAAGAATACTTCCTGTTTTTTCATCAAAATCACCATCTCCAATATTGAGCGTTTTTACCGTAATTTTTTGATTTTGACTGATTGGCAATTGGTCTAAAATTTCAAGTTCAATATTTTCTTTCGCGTTGTTTCTTATATTTATATCGTAAGATTCAGTAATCAATCGATTAGAACTTAAAGATTTATCTGATGTTTTATCTTCAATTTTAATTCTCTTCACCACAATTCTTTCGTCAACTCCTAAAGAAATTAGAAATTCATCTTTTACATAATTGCTTGTAATATTGGTTTTCCCAATGTAATTATCCTCAAAATAAATATTTGCTTCGCCAGAAATCAGATTTAGATTTTGCCAGTTTTTCACAAAAGCCATCAGAAAAACTTGGTTGTTCAATTTTGGAACGACATGATATTTATAGGTAGATTCTACACTTTTCTTATCTAAAATTACATATTGCTCCTTTTCTTGGCTCAAAATCGTTTGATTATAATTCAGTTCATACAAAATATTCATTTGATTATCTGAAACTGTCGCCACAGGAATTTGGCTTACCGAAGCAACTTCTTCACGCATTTGATAAGAATTAGAAAGCTCTGCTTTATCTTTTTTCATGTACCCCATTTTTGCTTCATCATTATTAAATGCAGCATATTCTGCAACATAAAGTGGCGATAAAATCGGGCGGTTTTGGTTGTAAGAAGGTCTGTATGTAGAAACAAAAAGTTTTACATTGTTCCAATCTTGACCTGTTTTTTGATAAACTTTTCCCTTATAAACAATTTCAAGAGGTTTTTTCGTAGAAACTGCACGCAAATCATACGACGGAACCCAACCTGCATTTGAAACAATATAGCTCACTCCAAGATTCAGGTTTGTTTCATTTTCAGCAAAAATCTCAAGAATCAGCTCTTTTCTGTTGGTATTTTTCTGCGTTTGTTCTTCTGTAAATTGCTTATCAATCTTCGCAATACTTTCTACACAATCTGCTTTTTTCTCATCTAAAATATAAACCTGATTATCAATTTCCAGCATTCGTTTTCTATAAAACTCTGTAAGTTTTATAAGTTGGTCTTGAGGAGTTGCTTTGTCGTTGGTAGAAACCTTTAAGTTATCATTAATAATATTTTTTTCTCCGTTCAAATTATTGATTTGAATATCCAAAAGATTTACCTCTCTTTGAAGTTTTTTTCTTTCGTCATTCAATTTTTTCTCATTTACAGAAAACTCATCATTTTTCAAAAAATTACTTTGCGGAGTAATAGATAAAAGTGTGGTGTTTTTTTCTAAATTAATTTTATATGTATTTTCATCCAAATCATTAGGAAGATTAATGATTTTCACTGTGTTTTTACCTTTTTGCAGATTTACGTTTGTGCTTCCAAAAACTTTTGCACCTCTTAGAAAAACGGTTGCTTGTTTCACCTCAATTTCCTTTTTAATTTCTTGCGCATTCAAGCAAGAAAAAGAAAATAGTAAGGTTAAAATAAAGTGTCGCATTGTTTATTATTTAAAGTTCTACAGTAAAATTATCCAGAATTAAAACCCATTTTTTTAAGACTTGGTGAATCCCAGCTTTCACTTGGTGAAACTTTTTTGGCACATCAATTATATGTATATCTTTGTTTTATGAATTTCAAACCTCTTTTTTCAGTCGCATTCATTTTATTTTTTGGGAATTTTCTGTATTCTCAAAGCAGTAAAGTTGCGGAAGAAGTTGTTTCGGAATCTAAAAAACTAAAAAAGGCGGTCGATTTAGAAGATGAATCTGCAGAAGCCAACTCGTACTACAACATTGGCGAAACCTATTACAAAAACAGAAATTTTGCCAAAAGCGAAGAATATTTTTTGAAATCGAAAACGATTTATGAAAAATTAAACGACAAAAAAAATCTCGAAAAAGTTACCCGAAAACTCGCGCAATCCCAAGAAAGCCAAAAAAAACTAAAAGCAGCCGCTTCCAATTATCAAAATGCGTCTAAAATTGGGTATTCAAAAAACAGTAGAGCTGTAAATTCAAACGATGCAATGAGAGTTTCTTCGCCTTCCATAAATGAAAAGGCGGAAGTGATTAGAAGTAATCTCGACATCAGCGAAAAAACGCAAAACAAAGAAGATTTAGCCGCAGGTTACAGCCAAATGGCAGAAATAAATATTGAAGAAAAAAACCTTCCAAAAGCCGAAGAAAACCTGAACAATGCTTATAAAATATCTAAACAAGAAGCTCCACAACAGGCTTTAGCCATCAACCAAAAATTGGCAGATTTATATGTTGAAAATAAAAACTTCGACAAAGCCATCGAGTTAAAAAAGAATGTACTGAAAGAAGATTTCATAAAGGAAAATTCTAAAAAAGAAGTTGAACAAATTCAAGAGTTGGCGGATATTTACATTAAAAAAGACGACCCGAAAGAAGCCATCAATTTATTAAAAAAATCTTACGGAATTGCTCTCGAAAAAGGTCATACTTTGGAAGCCCAGAAAAGTGTAAAAAGACTCGACAGTTTGTATCAGGTTTCTAAAAACATTGACGAATCTATCGTTTTATACCGTGATTTTCTTGGAAAATTGCCCGATTTGGTTTCAAAAGACAAAAGTTTGGTCGATGAAAAAATTCTAGAAGACACCGAACAGAAAATCCAGCAACTGGAAGAGGAAAAAAAGCTGAAAGACGAGCTTATTCGCAAGAAAAACCTATTTAATTACAGTTTAATTGGAGCTTTAATTATTTTAATAGGTTTGATTTTCTTCATTTTTAGAACCTTAAAAAAAGTTCAGATTAAAAATAAGAAAATTGCGCTACAATCGCTTCGTCGTGAGATGAATCCGCATTTTATTTTCAATAGTTTAAACTCTGTAAATCATTTCATTGCAACCAATAATGAACTGGAAGCCAATCAATATTTAACTAAATTTTCGAAACTCATGCGTGGCGTGATGGAAAATTCTACGGACGATTTTATACCGTTTCAGCAAGAATTAGATTTGCTTCAAAATTATTTAGCATTAGAAAAAACTCGTTTTGCAGATAAATTTGATTACGAAATTGAAGTGGATGAAAGTTTAAACACTCAAAGTCTGAAAGTTCCGGGAATGTTGGTTCAGCCTTTTCTCGAAAATGCAGTTTGGCATGGCTTGAGATACCGAACAACGAAAGGTTTTTTACAATTAAAATTCGAAAAATCATCAGAAAATCTGAAAATTACCATCGAAGACAACGGAATCGGCATCGAGGAAAGCAAAAAACAAAAAACTGAACATCAGAAAACCCGAAAAGGTCGTGGTATGAAAAATACTTTAGAAAGAATTGCTCTACTGAATGATTTATACAAGCAAAATATCGAATGTAAAATCACTGATAAGCCCGATTCTCAAGGTGTTTTTGTTGAAATAATTTACAAATTGATTCATTAATTTTTTTCATCTTTAAAATTAAATCTTAAATCTTCCAGAATGAAAATAAAAGCTGTAATCGTAGACGACGAGCATATTGCAAGAGAAGTTCTCAGAAGTTATCTCACAAAATATTGTCCGCAAGTTGAAGTTTTGGGCGAAGCAGAAAATATCAAAGAAGCCGTTCCTTTGATTGCTGAAAAGCAACCACAATTGGTTTTTTTGGATGTTGAAATGCCTTTCGGGAACGCTTTTGATGTCTTGGAAGCAACTAAAGATTTCTCTTACGAAACCATTTTTATTACAGCATTTTCACAATATTCTTTGCAAGCGTTGAATAAATCTGCAAGTTATTATATTTTAAAACCTATTGATATTCAGGAATTGATTTTGGCGGTGAATAAAGCCGCGGAAAGTTTAGAAAAAAAAGAAGAACTGAACCGAAATAAAATTCTTCTCGAAAATTTAAAACTAAAACCTGAAAAACAACAGTTAATTCTTCCCACTTTACAAGGTTTTGATGTGGTAAAAACGGAAGATATTATGAGGCTTCAAGCCGATGGAAACTTTACGCAGGTTTATCTTACAGACGGTTCAAAAAAAATGGTTTGTCGGTTTTTAAAGCATTTTGATGACTTATTGGAACAGCCTTTTGTGCGCGTTCATCGTTCTCATATTATCAATTCAAATTTTGTAAAATCTTACCACAAAAGCGGAACTGCAACACTTTCCGATGAAACCGAAATTGAAATTTCAGGCAGTTTTAAAGAGCAATTTTTGAAAATTTTTTCTTAACCGCTATTGGCTTATAGCTTTTAGCAAATGTTTTTTTGCGCGACCTCAACCTCAACCTCAACCTCAACCTCAACCTCAACCTCAACCTCAACCTACTCTTTCAAAAACTCCTTCCATTCCTGAAAACGGAAATCAATCGCTTGTTTCATCAAACCGTAGTTTTCAAAATTGTCTTCAATGTGATAAAAAGTATCGTATTGAAAGTCGGATTCTTCAGCTTTAGCATCAAAAATATTCACATAATCATTCGCAAATGAATCGTGTAAATTGGTAAACTTGGTTTCGTCTACAAAATAATCGGCGGCAAACGCATTTCCAAGGTCGTTGAGCTCTTCACTATTGAATTTTCCATCTAAAAAATTGAGGATAAATTCAGCGCCGGTAATGTCGCGTTTCAAAAGAGCTTCAATTTCATGAGAAAACTGATTTTTTAAATCGTCTGAATGCAAATTATTTTCAATACACCAGTTCAGGAACATTCCAAAATGTGTTGCAGCGTTGGTTTCGGGCACATCTTTAGGAAAATCTTCACCTAAATGCCATGCTGCGTTGTCGTATAAAGTCATATTATTTATAAATTCTAGTTTTTACGCTCCAAAAATAGAAAAAATCGATGGAGTTTGCGGTTCCAACCTATTTTCACTTCATTTGTATAACCTATTTTTTTGGAAATTACAGTATGCAAAACGCAGTTCTTATCACTATTGGAGACGAAATTTTATCAGGAAATACCGTCGATACCAATTCTAATTTTATAGCAACAGAGCTTAAAAATATCGGGATAAAAGTCGTACAGATTTTTACCATTTCAGATGAAATTGAAACCATTAAAACCACCATTAAATCTGCCTTAGAACTTGGTGATTTACTTATTACAACGGGAGGTTTAGGTCCTACAAGAGACGACAAAACAAAGAAAGCTATTGCTGAATTTTTTAATGATGAAATTGCTTTAGATGAAGCTACTTTCGAACATTTGAAAGCCTATATGGAAAAACGAGGCAGAATAGAAATTCTCGAAAGAAACCGCGAACAGGCTTTTGTACCAACGAAATCTAGAGTTTTTCAAAACCATTTTGGAACAGCGCCTTGTATGATGATGGAAGAAAATGGTAAAATACTCTTTAGTCTTCCCGGCGTTCCTTACGAAGTAAAACCTTTGATAAAAGACCAAATTGTTCCTTTTTTACAGGAAAAATTTAACCTAAATTATCTTTCCACCAGAATTGTTTCTGTGGTAGGAATTCCAGAAAGTATTTTAGCAGACATAATTGAAAACTGGGAATTGGCTTTACCTGAAAACCTATCTCTTTCTTACCTTCCTGTCGGAACTAGAGTAAAACTAAGAATTACCGCAAGTGGAAATGATGAAAACCTGCTTCAACAACAGCTTGAAGAAGAAATTCAGAACCTTTTACCTTTAATAAAAGACAATGTAATTGCAACTTCTGAAGATAAAATTGAGAAAATTTTAGCGGAAATTTTAATCGACCGAAATCTTACGATTTCTACTGCAGAAAGCTGTACAGGAGGCGAATTGGCAAAGATGATTACTTCTACACCCGGAAGTTCGCAATACTTTTTGGGCGGAATTGTTCCTTACGAAACTCAGAAAAAAATCGATATTTTAAAGGTTAAAAAAGAAACTGTGGAAGAATTTACGGTGGTAAGCGAAGAAGTTGCCGAAGAAATGGCAAAAGGTTGTCAAGCTTTATTCAAAACAGATATTTCGCTTTCTACCACTGGAGTTGCTGGTCCCGGAAAAGGCGAAGACGGCAAAGACATCGGTTTGGTGCACTATTCTATCAGAATTGGAGAAAAGTCTTTTAATTCAAAACTTTTTATGCCCCATTTGGAGCGTGTAGATTTTATGCACTTTGCAGCTCAGAAAGTCATTCAAGATTTGGTATCAGTATTAATTTCAGAATAATATTTAACAATAATTACGTATTTACGTAACAAATAAAAATCATAACAGACATATTGTACAAATTATATAAAAAATGAAAAAACTAACACTATCTTTAGTTCTTTTGGCCGGAACTTTTGCTGTACAAGCACAAAAAGCAGCAACTGAAAAAGGTCTGGAAATTAACTATATGGATAAAAGCGTTCGTCCGCAAGACGATTTCTACAACTTTGTAAACGGAAGTTGGATGAAAACTGCTAAAATACCTTCAGATAAACCAACTTGGGGAAGTTTCAACAAATTGGCAGATGATACCGACAACAATTCAATGACGATTTTGAACTCTCTTCTAAAAGATAAATTTGCTGAAGGAAGCGAGGGTAAAAAAATTCAGGATTTGTACGCAACGTACATGAATATGACGAAGAGAAATGCCGATGGAATCAAGCCAATTCAAGAAAACATCAGCAAAATCGATAAAATTAAAAACCTTACCGACCTTCAGAATTATTTAGTTTCTGTAACGAAAGAAGGAGAAAATAATTTCTACGGATGGGGCGTTTATTCAGACCTAAAAGACTCTAACATGAATGCGGTTTACCTTGGTGACGCTTCTTTAGGTTTAGGAAGAGATTATTATCAAAAAGTAGATGCGAAAAATACAGAAGCTATTGCTGAATATCAGAAATACGTAGCTTCGATGTTGAAAGAATTAGGATATACTAATGCAGATGCTGCAGCAAAAGGTATCGTAGAGTATGAAAAAAGCATCGCTAAAACGTTATTAACCAACGAACAAAGCCGTGATAATACACTTCAGTACAATCCAAAAACAATGGCTGAACTGAAAACTTTGGTAAAAAATGTAGACATTCCTGCTTATCTTAAAAAAGTTGGGGTAAATACAGACAGAGTAATTATCGGTGAACTAGGATATTACAAAAACTTCGACCAATTGGTGAACGAAAAAAATCTTTCTGTAATTAAAGATTATTTGAAATTCCACATGATTAGCGGAAACGCATCTTACCTAAGCGAAAAATTAGGAGATATGAAGTTTGCTTTTTATGGAAAATATCTAAGAGGCCAACAAGAGCAAAGAGCTTTAAACAAAAGAGGTTATGAGCTGATTAACGGTTCTCTTGGTGAAGCTTTCGGAAAATTATATGTTGAAAAATATTTCCCGGCGGAAGCAAAAGCTCAAATGGTAGAATTGATTGATTATCTAAAGAAAAGCTTCGTTGTACACATCAACGGTTTATCTTGGATGTCTTCTACAACCAAAGAAAAAGCACTTCAAAAACTTAATAAATTCACGGTAAAAGTAGCTTATCCAGACAAATGGAAAGACTACTCAAAACTGGTAATTACTTCTGAAGCTAAAGGTGGAACATTATACAAAAACCTTCAAAATATCGGGGAGTGGCAATACAGCAGAGAATTGGCAAAAATCGGTAAACCAGTAGACAAAACTGAATGGGGAATGACGCCGCAAACAGTAAACGCATATTACAACCCTGTAAACAACGAAATCGTTTTCCCTGCTGCAATTCTTCAGCCGCCTTTCTTTAATCCTCACGCAGATGCTGCTGTAAACTTTGGTGGAATTGGTGCGGTAATCGGGCACGAAATGAGCCACGGTTTCGACGATTCTGGAGCGCAGTTTGATGCAGACGGAAACTTAGTAGATTGGTGGACTCCGGAAGACAAAGCCAACTTCGAAAAAGCAACAAAATCTTTGGCTGCTCAATACGATAAATACGAACCTGTAAAAGGAACTTTCGTAAACGGAACATTCACCAATGGTGAAAATATCGCCGATTTGGGTGGTGTAAATATCGCTTACGATGCTTTACAAATGTATTTAAAAGATAAAGGAAACCCAGGAACAATCAGCGGTTATACACAAGACCAAAGATTCTTCATGAGCTGGGCAACGGTTTGGAGAACTTTATCAAGCGAAAAATATATGATTAACCAAGTGAAAACAGACCCGCATTCTCCTGGTTATTTCAGAAGTTTTGGTCCGCTTATCAATGTTGATGCATTCTACAAAGCATTCGACTTGAAAAAAGGAGATAAATTATACAAAACACCAGAAGAAAGAATAAAAATCTGGTAAAATATAAAAACCGCTCATTTTTGGGCGGTTTTTTTTGGCTTTTTCTAGCTTTTGGCATTCTTTTCCCTGTCTAATTAATAATCATTGATTGAAATGCTATGTGGGAAATTTACTTTGTTTTAACGGTTTTAATTGTATTATTTTCAGTATTACCGAAAATTCCTAGTTCTCATTGGGTTTTCAGGGTTCCTGATTTTGGTAAAATACAGGTTTTCGTTATCGCTTTTCTTGTTTTCCTTTTCGGATTTTTTCTTGAGAAAAATTTAACTTGGGAAATTTCACAAGCGTTACTTGCTTTATGTCTTATTTTTCATGGAGCTGTTCTTGTAAAATACACTCCGCTTTATCCTATCAAAAAACATCAACCTTCAAATAAAGCTTCAGATTCTTTAGAATTTATTTCGGCAAATGTGTACCAGTTTAATAAAAATCATCAGCGGTTTATAGAATTAGTACACAAAGGTAAACCAGATATTTTTCTCACCATGGAAAGCAATTCGGGTTGGGAAAATGCTTTGAAAGTTTTAGAAAAAGAATATCCTTTTCAGCATAAAGTAACGCTCGAAAATACGTACGGAATGCATTTTTATTCAAAATTAGAAATCACAAAATCTACCACACATTTTTTTGTAGCAGATGATATTCCCAGTATTGAGGCACATTTGAAAACAAATGACGGTTTTGAGTTTGTATTTTTTGGAGTTCATCCCCCACCTCCAAGTCCTACTGAAGAAGAAACTTCTAAAGAAAGAGACGGCGACCTTCTGAGTACGGCAAAAAGAGTACAAGAATTACAAAAACCTGTTATTGTTGTAGGCGATTTTAATAATGTTGCTTGGTCTAAATCTTCCATTCTTTTCAGAAAAACAAGTGAGTTGATTGACCCTCGAGTGGGTCATGCTTTTGTTTCTACTTTTCATGCGAAATATAAACTGTTTAGATTTCCTATTGATTTGATGTTTCACAGTGAAGAAATTTTTATTGATAATTTCAAAACGCTTGAAAATTTTGGCTCAGATCATCTTCCGGTGTATTGTAAATTTTCAATAGACTTCCATAATACCAATCAAAAAGAAAGAATTGATACCGCAAATGCCGAAGAAAAAGCCGAAGCCGAAGAAATGATTGAAGAAGGCAAAAAAGAAGAAGGAGAACGTGAAACTTTTGCCACAGAATAACAAAAAAACCTGATCGTTCGATCAGGTTTTTGTATATTTTATTAAATGAATTATTGCGCTTTATTGAATTTCAAAAGCAATAATCCGTCTTGGTATAATTCTAAAGTAGAATCGGTAACAACATATTTATTTACTTTCTGCAAAGCGCCTAAATAATTGGTTTCAACCGTCATATTTTCACAAGCCATTCTTGTAGAACCTACTCCAGAAGGTGTAAATGTTCTTGAATGAGAATCCATTGCAATTGTTCCGAAATATTTGTTGCAACCGCTGCTTCCGTTAATTTTATTACCTTCAATATTCAAAGTTGGTACAGTTCCTTTTACTTTATCAGCCAAAACCCATTTTGTATTGGCAATTGAAGCCTGCTCTTTTCCAACTTTAGACGAAGAACCTCCTGTCGCTCCACATGAAATCATTACCGCTGCACCCAAAAGGCTTAAAATATAGTTTTTCATTTTTTAAATTTTATTATCCTCAAATTTAGTTAAAATAAATGGTTTGCCCGAATTTACGAGACTAAATCATACTTCTACACTGTTCCAAAATGTATTCCAAAGAAGAATAGTTTAAGGTTAAACATTCTTTTTTCGAGAATCAATAAAATAGTAAATCGGAAGACCAAGTAACACCAAAAGCAAACCAGGCCAAGTATATTGTGTTTTAAAAATTAAAAGTAAAATGCAAAAAGCAGTACCAATCAAGAGATAAATTAAAGGCGTAACAGGATAAAACCACGTTTTGTAAGGTCTTTCTATTTCTGGTTTTTTAATCCTTAAATAAATAACCCCAAAAACGGTAATCATGTAAAATAAAACAATCACAAACGAAATCATATCTAAAAGATTCCCGTACTGACCGCTCAAGCAAAGCACACTTGCCCAAATTCCTTGCATCCATAAAGCATTTTCCGGAACTTGGTTTTTGTTGTTTTCAGCAGCAGATTTGAAGAACATCCCATCTTTAGACATGGTTTGAAAAACTCGCGCTCCAGAAAGGATTAAGCCGTTATTACAGCCAAAAGTTGAAATCATTACAAGCAAAGCGATAATCAAAGTACCTGTATTTCCAAAAATCGCCAATGTGGAAGAAACCGCTACTCTATCGTCTGCCGCAAAAGCAATTTCGTCCCTCGATAAAGTTGTAATATAGACTAAATTAACCGCGAGATACAAAACCATTACCGCAGAAGTTCCAAAAATCATGGAACGAACAACATTTTTCTTAGGATTTTCAATTTCGCCTGCGACAAACGTAACATTTTCCCATGCAACAGAGCTAAAAACTGAGCCTACCATTGCTGAGGCAATTCCGCCCATCAAAGCAAAGCCAGAAATAGATTCCCAACCCGATTTGGTAAAGTTCCCTAAAGCATCTTTTTTAAGATTGCTAAAAGCTTCCAAACCAGAACTGAAGTTCTCAGAAAAATAGCTTGTGTTTACAAAAAATATTCCGGCAAATATTAATCCAAGTAAAGCTAAAACTTTAGAACCTGTAAATAAATTCTGTAAAAACTTCCCACTTTCAACACCTTTTGTATTGATAAAAGTGAGCAACATGATGACCAAAATCGCCAAAATCTGAATGTAGGTAATTTTAAATTCTCCTTGCTGAAAAATAGGTTCAGCGTTATTTAAAGCTGGAATAAGGTACGCCGTAAACTTCCCGAAAGCAACCGCCACTGCCGCAATTGTCCCTGTTTGAATAACTGAAAATAATCCCCATCCGTAAAGAAATCCAATCTTCTTTCCGAAGATTTCCTTTAAATAAACGTATTGTCCACCCGCTTTCGGAAAAATTGCAGATAACTCGCCATAACTAATCGCCGCAGCAACCGTCATAACTCCCGTAATAATCCAAACGATAACCAACCACCAACCGGAACCGAGATTCCGCATAATATCGGAGCTTACGATGAATATTCCGCTCCCAATCATGGAGCCCATAACGAGCATAATGGCGTCCCAAAGTTTGATTTTTTTCTGCATATCGTTTTGTAAAACGTAAATATAATTAAAACTTTCTTGAATATATTTTTTTCTTCATAAAGCTAAAAAGTGACGTATACAGCAACCGCAAAAATCTCATGTAAAACATCGCTTTTGAGAGTGCGAAAGTGTTTTATATAGCAAAATCGTTGATGAAACTTTATAAAAAAAAGACTGCTCTTGCGAACAGTCTTACATGTATTTTAAAATCTACTATTTACGATCTTAATTCTGCATTAAATTCTTTTTGGAAAGATTTAATGAGAGAATCCATCACAGAAGCAATTTCTTTTTCTTCCAACGTTTTTTCTTCGTTCAAAAGTTCGAAGCTCATCGCGTAAGACTTCTTTCCTTCTGGAAGGTTTTTTCCTTCGTAAACATCAAATAAGTTGATGTTTTTCAAGAAAGGAGATTTGTTTTTCTTCGCCGTTTGATACAAATCTTGATATTGTACGTTTTTGTCGATCAATAAAGCTAAATCTCTTCTGATTTTGTTGAATTTAGGAATGTCTTTAAACTTCAATTCGTTTTCTGCTCTTAAAGTTTGAGCCAATTCCAACTCAATTTCTGCATAGAAACATTCTTGCTCGATATCAAAATCTTTCAACAT
This sequence comes from Chryseobacterium sp. HNCC26DJ239, assembly GCF_057180445.1. NCBI lineage: Bacteria > Pseudomonadati > Bacteroidota > Flavobacteriia > Flavobacteriales > Weeksellaceae > Chryseobacterium > Chryseobacterium sp. HNCC26DJ239. The sequence continues at coordinate 234,916 of NZ_JBXUGJ010000002.1, read as the reverse complement.
TTGAGGAGCAACTTTACCAATTCTCACCAAAGTTTTATCATGAGAAACATATTCCAAAGCATCAGAAAATCTTGCATCAGAAGAAGGAACTTCCTTATAATCAATCGCTAATTTTTCAAGCAAAACTTTCACATAAGCTTTTAAATTATAGAAACTTGTAGCCGATTTTGGCTGAAGCCAGTTTTCTGCAACATCTCTTCCTGTAACTAAAATTGCCAACTGTTTTCTTTCTTCGTATTTTTCTCTTTTGTGATAAATTTTCCCAAATTCGAAAAACTTGATGTCTTGATTTTTTCTGTTGATGTTATAAATAGCGTTCTGTAAAAGCCCTTCCAATAAAGACTTTCTCATAAATGCTAAATCATTACTCAACGGATTTAATAATTTTACAGCATCTGTTTCATCTTTCACAGACGTAAGAGAATTATTCATTACTTCGTTGAAACCTAAACCTTGAAGCGTTCTAGCCCAAGAATTTTCTAGCTCGTCTTGGTCTTTTGCGCTTAATTTTACTGGCGTGAACGAAATTTTTTGTGGAGCATCAATTTTATTATATCCGTAAATTCTTAAAATCTCTTCAATAATATCGATTTCTCTCGTTACATCTGCTCTGTATGCAGGAACCGAAACTTCAAAACCATTTTGAATTTCATTAAGAACCTGAATTTCAAGAGCTTTCAAAATTTCTTTTACTTTTTCTCTGTGAATTTTTGTTCCTAAAATCTGCTCAATTCTGGAAAATCTGATAATAACATAGTTATCTTCTATTTTCTTTGGATATTCCTCTAAAATCTCACCAACAAGCTTTCCTCCTGCCAATTCGCTGATTAATTTTATCGCATGGGTAAGCGCAGTTCTTGTAATATTAGGATCAACTCCTCTTTCAAATCTGAAAGAAGCATCTGTATTTAAACCATGAGCTTTTGCTGCTTTTCTCACTGCAATTGGGTTAAAATAAGCACTTTCCAGGAAAATCGTTGTAGTTTCTAAAGAAACTCCAGAATTTGTACCACCAAAAACTCCGGCAATGCACATTGGAGCGTCTTTACCGTCTTTAATGATAATCTCAGAACCATTGAGTGTTCTTTCAACACCGTCTAAAGTTGTGAATTTTGTTCCTTGGGCAACCGTACCCACTTTCACTTTTTTATCCGCAATTTTATCAGCGTCAAAAGCATGTAAAGGCTGACCAAACCCATGAAGAATATAATTCGTAATATCTACAACGTTGTTAATTGGGCTTAATCCAATAGCTTTCAATCTATCTTTCAACCAAGAAGGAGATTCTGCTACTTTTACGTTTTCAATTACAGCACCTATATATCTTGGTGTAAGTTCTGCGTCTTCTACTTCTAAACTAAAGCTGTGTGCACCTTCTTTATTTACACTTTCTGAAGTAATTTTGGTAAATTCAGATTTTTGTTTGTTTGTAGAAAGGTATGCAAAAAGGTCTCTTGCAACACCGTAATGAGACATCGCATCGGTACGATTCGGTGTTAAACCAATTTCGAAAACTTCATCATTAGAAAGTTCAAAATAATCTGCAAAATTTTTCCCAACCTCATATTGAGTTTCGTCTAAAACCATAATTCCGCCATGATCTTCGCTAAGACCAAGTTCGTCTTCGGCACAAATCATTCCCTGAGAAACTTCTCCACGAATTTTAGCTTCTTTAATTTCAAAGAAACTTCCATCTTTAGCATAGATTTTAGTACCTACAACAGCAACAGGAACGGTTTGTCCTTCCGCTACATTAGGAGCGCCACAAACGATATTTAAAATTTTACCGTTTCCGACATCTACTGTTGTCTTTTTTAGTTTATCTGCATTCGGATGCTTCTCGCAAGTAAGAACTTTACCTACAACAATACCTTCCAAGCTACCCTTTACACTCTCAAATTTTTCTATCCCTTCAACTTCAAGACCAATATCGGTAAGAAATTCACCGATTCTTTCGGTTTTAATGTCTGTTTTGATAAAATCTTTAAGCCAGTTATTTGATATTTTCATTAATGATGAATTTGAAATTTTATACTTTGAAACACAGCATTTCAAAGTAATTTTTTAAGTTGCAAATATCGTGTTTTTTTAAGAACTATCGAAATTTTTAACTCTTGTTAAAACACAAAAAAAAGGTTTTGAAGCTCAAAACCTTTTTTTGTTATTATTTTACATCTTACAACCCGATTACAGGCATCGAAAGCATAAGAATATTTTCGTTTTCTTCCAGACCATCTAGAGGTTCAATAATTCCAGGTCTATTAGGTTGAGACATTTTCATAGTAATATCGTCTGAACCTAAAATCGTTAACATTTCTGTTAAAAATTTAGAGCTAAAACCGATGTTAATATCTTCACCGTTATAATCACAAGGAATTTGCATATCTGCTTTGTTTGCATATTCTGTATCTTCTGCGTGAAGGTGAAGAATATTTCCAGAAAGCTTAAATCTTACTTGGTTGGTAGATTTGTTAGACATAATCGAAGCTCTCTTAATTGCGCTCAACAAAAGGTTTCTGTTGATGGTTAAAAGGTTCGGGTTTTCTTTAGGAATTACCGCAGTATAGTTTGGATATTTTCCGTCGATTAATCTACAAATCCAAATATTTTTATCAAAAGTAAACTTCGCCATGTTCTCGTTGAACTCAATCGTAACGTCTCCGTTCGAACTCGCTAAGATATTTTTGAAGATATTTAGAGGTTTTTTAGGCATGATGAATTCCATTGGTTCGGCATTCATCAAATCTGTTCTTTTGTACACCACCAATCTATGAGAGTCTGTAGAAACAAAATTGGTTTCGTTTTCTCCAAATTGGAACAAAACTCCCGTCATTACAGGGCGAAGAGAATCGTTACTTGTTGCAAAAAGCGTGTTGGTTAAAGCTTCAGATAAAACTCCAGCAGGCATTGTTACGGTTTGAGCCGCATCAAATTCTGGAAGTTCAGGATAATCGTCTGCGTGGTCTAAAGCTACCGCAAAATTATCTTTCTCATCTAAAATTTCAAGCAGACTTCCTGTACCTTCTGCATTATCTTTCACTACGAAAGTAAGAGGTTGCTCACCATAAGTTTTGATGAAATCCTGGAAAATCTTTGCCGGAACAGCAAATTTCCCTGCATCATCAGATTTTACTTCAAGTGAAGTTACCAAAGTAGTTTCACCGTCTGAAGCGGTAATGGTAACGTTGTTTTCGTTTAATTCAAAAAGATAATTTTCTAAAATCGGTCTCGACTGAGAGCTTGAAATCACGCCACTTACCGTCTGTAAAGCTTTCTGCAGTTCGCCACTTGAAATAATAAATTTCATAGATTTAAAAATAAGTTTTTACAAATATAACAAATAGAAAACAGATTGAAAAATTTAATTCTCAGAGTTATTAACAAACATCATTATTCTGTTTTAATACTAGAAATTACGTTTAGATTCTTATAATCACCAATTTTGGTATCAAAAATCTGCGTATTGTAGTAGCTAATGTTTACTTTTTTATTCAATAAAGATTGGTATTCTTTAGGTAAATCGATATCAGATTCTACATTAGAAATCCAGTAAAATTTGTTTAAAACTTTGTTGTCGCCTACCAAATGGAAAACCACAAAATTTTCTTTTTCAATTTTAGTAATCTTACCATTTATCAGCATTTCAGACGATTCTACCTCTTCCGCTTCTTGTGCTTTTTCGATTTCATCTTTCATAATGGCATTAAAAGCTTCCGGACATTCTGCCATCATCAACAAGCCGACTTGAATACCAAATTCTTTCATTTTTGTCGTGTTTCCCATATCGGAAACCAAATCAATATTAAAATCTTTTTTAAGCTCTTTTTTATAGGGTTGATAATGTTTAAAAGCGCACAATCCAAACTGTGTATGTCTTTCGTTATCAGTTTTATTGGTAACGTCAATTTTTTTAACACAATCGCACACCTCTTGGGTAAACTTCTGTTTATAATCTTGTGCTAAAAATAAATTTAAACCAAAAATTGAGAAGAAAATAAATAGATATTTTGTCATGTGGTGAGTAATTATACCTCAAATATAAAAAGAAAAACTCTTGAAAATAAGAGAAAATGTATCTTTACAGAAATATAAAAATGCGAAAACCTTCTCTTCTACGAAGTATAACCAATGCAATCAGAGGGTTATGTATGATTTTTAAATCTGAAAGAAATTTTCAGATTGAGGTTTTTGCTTTGCTCATCAATATCTTTCTAATTCTCTATTTCCACCTTTCTACCCTAGATGCGGTATTAATTTTTATGGTTTCATTTATGGTTCTTTCTGCAGAAATTATTAATACAGCCATTGAAAAAATCTGTGATTTTATACACCCGGCATTTGATAAAAGAATTGGTTTTATAAAAGATATTGCGGCAGGAGCAGTAACTTTAATGGCGATTCTCTCTGTAATTGTGGGGATTTTAGTGTATTGGAAGTATATTTTTTAATCCAAAAAAATATATTATTTATAACAAAAATGACTGCCATTTCTGACAGTCATTTTCTTTTTATCTATTTGAAGTATTCAACTCCATTTTTAAAGATGTTGTGATAGTTTGCGGTTGGTATATTTTTCATTAAACCTTCTGCAAATCTTTCAGGGTGTCCCATTCTACCGAAGATTTTTCCACAAGGAGAAGTAACTCCTTCAATTCCGAATAATGAATTATTTGGGTTGAAAGGCATTCCGTGTGCAATATTTCCTTCTAAATCTAGATATTGGGTTGCAATCTGTCCGTTTTCGTACAACTTCTGAATTTCAGCTTCTGAAGCCATAAAACGACCTTCACCGTGAGAAATTGGAATCGTGAAAACTTGATCTTTCATTCCTTTCAACCAAGGAGATTCGTCATTCACCACTTTTACATTTACCATTTGAGAAATATGTCTTCTAATGGCGTTATGTGCTAAAGTTGGAGAGTTTTCGTCCAAATCCTTGATTCTTCCGTAAGGTAACAATCCAGATTTAACCAAAGCTTGGAAACCGTTACAAATCCCGACAATCATTCCGTCTCTGTCTAGCAATTCGTGAACGGCATTTCTCATCTTCTCGTTTTTCAAAACATTAACTATGAATTTTGCAGAACCATCCGGTTCATCACCTGCCGAAAAACCTCCTGAGAAAGCCAAAATTTGAGACGTTTTAATCTCTTCAACCCATGCATCAATACTTTCATCCAATAATTGGTGATTGATGTTGATTAATGGCAAACTGCTGATTACCGCACCTTCTTTCGCAAAAGCATTCAATGTATCATACTCGCAGTTTGTACCTGGGAAAACCGGCGCAAATACTTTTGGCTGAGCAATTCCGTGCTTTTTGATGATGATATTTCTTGGATTGATTGAGTTTAGTTTCTCATCCAATTCAACCGTCAATTTTTCTTTTTCAATCGTTGGGAAAAGGCCCTCGAATGTACCTGTGTAAGAAGACAAAAGATTCAAGATGCTAGATTCAATATTGTTGATTTTCAAATTACCCGAATCTTTAACTTCTCCGATTAATTGAAGATTTATAGCGCTTAATTCTTCTTTAGATTCAATGATTAAACTTCCGATATTCTTAGCTAACAAAGTGTTTTCATCAACTGTAATGTCTGCACCCAACCTATTTCCGAAACTCATTTTTGCTAAAGCAACAGCAACTCCACCTTCTTTAACTGTTTTCACAGAAACAATTTTTCCAGCTTTAATGTTTTCAAAGATGAATTCATAAACAGCTTTTAAATCATCATAATTTGGAAGTCCGTTTTCCTGAGCAACGTGATTGAAGAAATAGATTTTATTTCCTGCAGTTTTAAACTCTGGAGAAATAATAGTAGATTTTTCACCATTTGCACAAGCGAAAGAAATCAACGTTGGAGGAACATTCAAATCTTGATACGTTCCACTCATTGAATCTTTACCACCAATTGCAGCCAATCCGAAATTCATTTGAGCATCATAAGCTCCTAAAAGCGAAGCTAAAGGTTTCCCCCATTTTTCAGGATTCTGACCTAATTTCTCAAAATATTCCTGGAAACTGAATCTGATATTTTTATAATCGCCACCCATTGCAACGATTTTCGCAACACTTTCTACAACCGCGTAAGAAGCTCCCAACAAAGAATTCTGCTTAGAAATCTCGGCATCAAATCCCCAACTCGCCAAAGAAACTGTTTCGATATTTTTCGCTCCGATAATTGGCAAAGTCTGAACGCTTCCTTCCATCAAAGTCTGCTGATATTTCCCACCTAAAGGCATCGCAACCGTAGTTGCACCAATCGATGAATCGAACATTTCCAACAAACCTTTTTGCGAAGCAACGTTTTTATCTGCTAAAATTTTCAAGAAATTTTCTTCGTTGAAAACTGGAGTTTCTTCTTTTACTTCATCAAGGTGAGTAATTTTCACCTCCTGATTTTTAGAGCAACCGTTTGTATCTAAAAATTCTCTCGAAAGGTCTACAATTTTATCGCCTTTCCAGAACATCTGCATTCTTCCAGAATCTGTAACTTTTGCAACTTCAACAGCCACAATATTTTCAGCTTCACAGAACTTGATGAATTTTTCTTTATCTTTTGGTTCAACCACAACCGCCATTCTTTCCTGAGATTCAGAAATAGCAAGCTCGGTTCCGTTCAAACCTTCATATTTTAAAGGTAAAACATCCAAATTAACTTCCAAAGAATCTGCAATTTCACCAATTGCCACAGAAACACCTCCTGCTCCGAAATCATTCGATTTTTTAATCAATCTCGTTACTTCAGGATTTCTGAAAAGTCTTTGAATTTTTCTTTCCTCAACCGCGTTTCCTTTCTGAACTTCAGAACTCATTGTGTGGATAGAAGTTTCGTCTTGTTCTTTTGAACTTCCACTCGCTCCACCAACACCATCACGACCAGTTGCACCTCCTAAAATGATGATAGAATCTCCATTTTCAGGCTTTTCGCGTCTTACCCAATCAACAGGACAAGCTCCGGCAACGAAACCAACTTCCATTCTTTTTGCTTTATAACCTTCGTCATAAATTTCAGAAACCATCGTAGTTGCTAAACCAATTTGGTTTCCGTAAGAAGAATATCCGTTTGCAGCCTGTTTTGTGATTGTTTTTTGAGGCAATTTGCCTGGTAAAGTTTTATCAACAGATTCCAGAACATCTGCAGCTCCCGTTAATCTCATCGCTTGGAAAACGAAAGAACGTCCAGACAAAGGATCTCTAATGGCACCACCTAAACATGTTGAAGCACCACCAAATGGCTCGATTTCTGTTGGGTGATTGTGCGTTTCGTTTTTAAATAACAAATACCAAGGTTCTTTTTTACCATCGTATTCAGCTTCAATTTGTATGGTACAAGCATTGATTTCGTCTGAAACTACAAGGTTTTCAAGCTTTCCTGTTTTGCTAAAATATCTTCCGCAAACCGTTGCCAAATCCATTAAAGAGATAGGCTTCAATTCACGACCTAAGAATTTTCTTTTTTCGATATAATCATTGAAAATAGTTTCCAATGTATGTTTGAATTTTCCTTCAAATTCTATATTCGACAATTCAGTTTCAAATGTTGTGTGACGACAGTGGTCGCTCCAATACGTATCTAAAACTTTTAGTTCGGTTTCTGTAGGATTTCTTTTTTCGGTTTTAAAATATTCTTGAATGAATTTTAAATCGTCTAAACCTAAAGCAAAACCATGTTTGTTGAAAAATTCCGCCAATTGAGCATCATCAAAATCAATAAAACCATCATGAACAATCACTTTTGACGGTGTTTCTTCTGCTGGAATATCTAAAATTGATAAATCTTTCTCTTGAGATTCAACTTTATTGATTAAAAGGTCTTTGATTTTTGCTAAATCTGCTTCTGAAGCTCCTTCAAACTCGATTAATTTACCGCTTCTTACTTTAGATTTCTCATTCTCAGTTAATAAAGCGATACATTGCTGAGCAGAATCTGCACGTTGGTCGTATTGACCAGGTAAAAATTCCATTCCGAAATGAATACCCGTTGCAGGATTTTCTTCGTGCAAAATATCAGTAACCGGGTCTACGAAAGTGCTGTTTACCACCTTTTCGAATTCACCATCATTTAACCCAAAAATATCGTAAACGTTATACACCTTTACGCTCTGGATAGACGGAGCGACCGCTTTTACTTCATCAAAAATTTTTGGACTTTCGACATCGAAAATTCCTCTTTTTTCTACGAAAATTCTTTTGTTATTAGACATTAGATGTCAGTTTTATATATTAAAATATTGTTGATCAATTTGATAAAAGATATTTTTAAAATTTCTTTCCAGTGTAATTATGATGTAAACTTAGAAGTTCAAAATGTGGGTCTTTGTTATATAATAAATAAGAACCATCACCAAGAATTACAGCAGAACAACCGCATTGCACTTTTTCCTTAAAAATTAATCTTTTCAAAACTTCTTTATCATCGAGAATAATAGATGTATCCCAAAGTTTTAATTTATTTAAACTTTTACCTGTTTGCCTAAAATTATAAGCTACAGCCGTATTAAAAGTTTTATTAAAATTTGAAATATGATTCTGAAACCCTTTTAAAACTTGATTAATATGATTTTTACCCATCTCATCTAAACGGTCCCAACAACTTTCATGGTTGAAATCATATTTAATGTAAATAGTATCTTTAATCGTTAAGTTTTTCGAAATTAAATAATCTTTGAATTCCTGATACTCTTCTTTAGTAAGCTGAAAATCTTTCAAATTTTCAGAATTAAGCTGTGCTGAAATCATATTTGAGGATAAACCCAAACAAAAAATCAGAAATAGGAAAAATATATTTTTCATGGTTTAATTTAATTTCAAAAAAATATGCAGCCGAAAAGACTGCATATTAAATTATACTTTAAGGTCAGCCTCCAATCCTATCAAATCTTTGTTGGCATCAATAATTGGCTGAACTTCATTGGCAATGAATTCTTCCGTTTGAATTGGTGCAAAACCGATGAAGTTTTTAGGATCAAGAACTTCTTTTAATTTTGATTTATCTAGTTTTAATGAATCGTCATTTAGGATTCTTTCGATAAGGTCGTTTTCTTTTCCTTCTTCTTTCACTTTTTTCGAAGCTTCCATAGAGTGAACTCTGATTACCTCGTGAATTTCCTGACGGTCTCCTCCCGCTTTCACTTCCTCCATGATGATGTATTCTGTCGCCATGAAAGGAAGTTCATCCATAATATGTTTGTTGATTCTGTTTGGATATACGACGATTCCGTTCATGATGTTGTTCCAAATCAAAAGGATTGCATCAACAGCTAAAAAAGCTTGAGGAATTGTTAATCTCTTATTTGCAGAATCGTCCAATGTTCTTTCAAACCATTGTGTAGAAGCCACCATTGCAGAACTAGTCGTTAAAGACATTACATATTTTGCTAAAGCTCCGATTCTTTCGCTTCTCATTGGGTTACGTTTGTAAGCCATTGCCGAAGAACCGATTTGGTTTTTCTCGAATGGTTCTTCAATTTCCTTAAGGTTTTGAAGAAGACGTAAATCGTTGGTAAATTTATGTGCAGATTGAGCGATATTTCCTAATAAAGCAACCACTTTCGCATCAATTTTTCTATCGTAAGTTTGTCCTGAAACTCCGAAAACTTTTTCGAAGCCAAATCTCTTAGACAATTCTTTATCTAAATGTTTTACTTTAGAATAATCTCCGTTGAAAAGCTCTAAGAAACTTGCTGCAGTTCCTGTGGTACCTTTTACTCCTCTAAATCTTAGCGTTTCTAAGAAGAAATCTAATTCTTCAATATCCAAAACCAAACTTTGTAACCAAAGTGTCGCTCTTTTTCCAACGGTTGTAAGCTGAGCTGGTTGGAAGTGGGTAAATCCTAAAGTTGGAAGATCTTTGTACTGAATAGCAAAATCAGAAAGACTTTTGATGACGTTTACCAATTTTTTCTTTAAGATTAAAAGACCATCACGAATTTGAATTAAGTCTGTATTATCTCCTACAAAAGCCGAAGTTGCACCTAAGTGAATAATTCCTTTTGCAGAAGGCGCCACATCTCCATACGTGTGAACGTGAGCCATTACATCATGTCTGAATTTTTTCTCATATTCAGCAGCTTTTTCATAATCAATGTTTTCTGCATTGGCTTTCAACTCTGCAATTTGCTCGTCTGTGATTTCAAGACCAAGGTCTTTTTCGATTTCAGCAAGGGCAATCCAAAGCTTTCTCCAGTTCTGGAATTTGTTGTTATGAGAGAAATTAAACAACATTTCTTCGCTTGAATAGCGTTCTTCCAAAGGATTTTTGTAGGAATTCATTCTTTTCTTTTACTTTTTAGACAATGCAAAAGTAAGGTTTTTAAGTGAGATTTAAAATAGTTTTAAGACAGCATCTTGCGTATCATTTTTCGATATTAAAGCAAAAAAAAACGCCACTGAAATGCGACGTTCAAAAAAAAAAAAAAAAAAATGCTTTAAAAATAAAGTATATGATTTTGATTTGGCTATTTAACAGTCCACAACGAGCCATTTTTTGTGGTAATTTTCTCAAGTTTCCCTTGAGCGGCTAATTCATTAAGAATTCTTTCGCTGTCTTTACGCCCTTTTCCTGACAATTCAGAAAACTCTCTTGCTGTAAATGAGCTATAGTTTTTAAATAAAGATTCCCAATTTTTCTCAAACTCTTCTTTTCCTGCTTTAGGATTTAGAGTAAGAATGGCAGTTTCATAAAATGGATAAGGTTTTGAACCGTAAACGGTTTGTTTTTGTCCTTTATCATTCACAAAAAACATGGTTGGAAACCCTCTAACACCAAATTCTCTTGCCATTCTCAGATCATTTTCAAAAAGCGTTTTTGCTTTTCCTTGATAATCTTCTTTCAGCTTAGCAACATTCAGGCCAACTTTTTCAGCTGCTGCAGCAATATTATCCCATTTTGCAATGTTTTTCTTCTTCAAAAAAACCATTTCTCTTAATTCTCTCATGAAGCGGATTGCCTTTTCACTGTCCTGCAACTGCGCTGCTTTGAAAGCAATTGAAGGCGGATAAGACGAATCTAAAGGATCTTCAAACCACACATCTCCATCAATTGGCATATCGTAATAACCGCTTACCTCATCCCAATGATGTGCTACATCAGAAGGTTTATTAATACCTCCACTGTTATAGCTCCAGTCTGGCAAAAGACCGCCCATTCGATATTCAACATCGATATTACTTCCGTATTCTAGCTTCATTTTTCTTAATTGAGGCTCAATTCCCCAACAAGAAGAACAGATAGGATCTGTAAAATAAATTACTTTAACAGTTTTTTCTGCAGTCTCTACATTTGCTACATTGCTATCTTCACTTCCTAAAACTCCGCACACGCCAGTTTCTGGATCACACAGCAAAGGATTTACGGCTGTTGTTTCTCCGTTCATTTTACTAGTATTTTTCTTGTCTTTTTGTCCGTTGCAAGATAATGATATCAAACCAAGGATGCAAAAGGCTAAATTTTTATAAAATCTCATCAGAAAATCTCTTTGAGTATCGCAAATCTAATTATTCTGTTTTTTTTGGAGGTTATAACTTTCCTTTCAGAAAGTAGTTTCCTCGAGGAAACTAGGTAGCCAAAATTTATTATATTTGTTGCACAATTAAGAGTAATTATGAAAAAAATACCAACCGTTAACAACAACGCGATCTGCAAACACCGTATGAATGCCATTAAAGACACTGTGGAGCTGCTTTCAGGGAAATGGAAATTCCACATTGTAGGGACACTTTTGCAAAGCAACAGAATGAGATTCATGGATCTTCTGCGTGAAGTAGATGGAATTGGAACAAAAATGCTCTCGAAAGAACTTCAAGATCTTGAAATGAACCATCTAATCACAAGAGAAGTAATCAATACAAAACCTGTAACGGTAGAATACGAAATTACCGAATTTGGAAAAACCCTTGCTCCTATTATTGATGAAGTTGCAAAATGGGGAATTAACTACAGAACAAGTCTTTACGGACAAAAAGACGATGTTTCAGCTGAATAATTTTTTAAAAACACATCTATATAATAAAAGTGCAGATTTTTTTGGTCTGTGCTTTTTTTGTGAGAAAAAGAAAATCATCTTTTTTTCTTTTCTTTACATTAATTTTTTTAAACCAAATTCTGATCTTTTGAAAAAATTCACCGCTTTTCTCCTCACTCTATTTTTTATTGGTACAATTTACGCACAAAAAACCTATGCTTTTTTTGGTTCTTTTAATTGGGATAAAAACACAAAGGGAATTTACGTTTACGAACTGAATACCACAACTGGAAAACTCACAGAAGTAACCAGTTTTAGCGGAATTTCAAACCCTTCTTATCTCACGTTATCGGAAGACGGACAATATATTTTTGCCTGCACAGAAAGTAAAACCAAAAATGGAGGAAGTGTAAGCAGTTTTCAATTTAATTCAGAAAAAGGAAGTATTTCTTTTATTAACAGTCAAAAAAGTGGTGGCGAAAACCCTGTTTACATTACCGCTCACAAAAACGGAAAGTGGCTCATCAACGGCAATTACACCGAAGCTAGCGTTTCTGTACATCCCATTTCTGAAAACGGAAAAATAGAAAACGAAGTACAAAATTTTAAGTTTTCCGAAGGAAGCATCAATCCGGATAGACAGGAGAAAGCGCATATTCATTCAACCGTTTTTTCTCCTGAATTTGATTATGTCTTTATGCCAGATTTGGGCGCAGATAAAATTAGAATTTATCCTTTTAAAAGTGATGATTTACAACCTCTGCAAGATTCAAAATCTTCTTTTACAGCCATTACTCAAGGAGGCGGTCCGCGACATTTCACGTTTCATCCCAACGGAAAATTTGCGTATTGCATTGAAGAAATGGGAGGTGCGGTAACTGTATTTTCGTATCATGATGGTGTTTTAAAAAACCTTCAAAGAATATATACACATCCTGAAAAATATAAAGAAGATTTTGAAAGTTCGGATGTTCATATTTCTCCGGATGGAAAGTTTTTATACGCTTCCAATCGTGGTTCCGAGAACAATATCGCTATTTTTTCTATTCAAAATAACGGAACATTGAAAAACATTGGTTATCAATCGACCAAAGGAAAACATCCGAGAGTTTTTGATCTCGATCCTAGCGGAAATTTTTTAGTGGCAACCAATACGGGAAGCAGCTCCGTTGTTGTTTTTAGACGAAACTCAGAAACTGGCTTGCTAAAAAAAGTGGGCAAAAAGATTAAAATTAAAAATGTAAGTTGTCTAAAAATGAGAGTGTATTAATTTACTTTTTTAAACGAATCTACTTTCAAATACTCATCATTCTTTTCTTTTTCTTTTTTGTCTGAAATTAAAATTCCGAAAAGATGATCAATTTCGTGTTGCAAAATAATTGCGGTAAAACCTTCAACAATTTCTGAATGTTTTTCACCTTTTAAATCGACGTATTCTAGAGTAATGACTTTACTTCTATAAAACTGATCGTAAAAATCGGGAATCGACAAATCTCCTTCCGGACCAAGGTTTTGTAACTCAGACTTCCAAGTAATTACCGGATTGATGAAATATTCCAAAGGATTTTCTTTTTTATCAAAACGTTGCACCCAAATCACTTTTCTGTTGATGCCCACTTGTGGTGCGGCAATCCCAACTCCACCGTCGGTTGAAAGCAGAGATTCTTTCATTCTATTCACTAAAATTCCCGTGTTTTTATCAAGCGGATCAATTTCTTCGGAAATACTCAACAAAACTTTGTGTTGCGCTTCGTCGGTAGTTTGGTAAATTGGCAAAGCTTTTTTAATATCACCTTGATTGATGATAGAAAATTTCAGATTTTGAAAGCTTTTGAGCATTTATAAAACCTACAAATAGAACGAAAAGTATAGCGATTTTTTTCATTTTTAAAGAATGTTGGGCAAAGGTAAGATGTTTTTTAGGTTTTGGCTAAAGCCGATGAAATTAATTACATACAAGAAAACGGGCTAAAGCCCGTTCCTATTGAATATTTTATCGAGATTCTTCGGAAATTAAAGATACTATCCAATAAAACAGATAAAAAAAACTGTGAAAATCTGCGTAATCTGTGGGAATACACTTAGCTTTTTTATCTTTTTCACTTAGCTCTTTTTAATACGTTTTCGTCATATCTGCCGGAATCACCAAATTGAAATCGGTTGGAAAGTATTCTTTTTCGGGTACTTTTAAATCTTGAGTTTCAGATTCAAAAACTGAGATCACCGCCATTTTTAAGTTTGGATTTTTCTGCTTGATATACCAATAAATTCCGCCAAATTCTTTACTGTGATAATTTCCGTTGTAATGTATGAACGTATTTCCAGTTGTAAGATTTTTCACGATAGATTCAGCCATTGTAGCGTCTTTCGTGGCTTGTGCAGAGATAAAATTCATCACTTTCATTTCTTCTGCATGATCGCCCATCATTTTTTTCATTTCAGGATAACCAGGAGTTTCCAATGTGACTTTTATTGGCAATTGTGCTATGTAAGATTTCTCTTTTTCGGAAAGGTTATTTAAAGAAGCCAAACCTTCTTTTGCTGTTTGCGAAGCATATTTTCTCGGAATATTTGTCGCAATAAATTTGAGTTTTTTATCTTTCGCAAAATCTACCAAAGGCTTATAATCTGTTGCATAATTGTTCCACAAACGAGCAGAATCTTTGAACGTTTTCGCATCTATTTTCCCGCTTAAATATTGATCTAATTGCGGCTGATTGTCTCTTTCAAACATTTCAGCACCCAGAATAATTTTTCCGTTTTTTTGTGTATAAACTGCTTCGGTAATCTTCAACTGAAGCCAATGATTGATGGAGTTATTATGATTTTCGCCAAAGAAAACCACATCATATTCCGCCAATTCTTTAGCTACTTTTTCGGGCTTTATTTCTTTTCCTTTTTTATCATAAAACTGATACGCTTTAAAATCTTGAGCGTTTACCGCACAAAAAAGCATTAAAAAAAGAGTTGAGAATATATTTTTCATTGTTATTTTTATTACCACAAATATCACAAATTTGTTTAAACCACAAAAGACACAAAAGTTCTGTTTTTTTTTAAGATGAAAATGTTTGAGAATTAAAGTACAAAAAAGCACTTGAAAAATTTTTAAAATTATATGCACATTAAAGACTTAAGCATCTATTTCAAGTAAATTTTAGTGACTTTTGTGGTTAAAAAATCTCCCGCAGATTAGACAGATTTATGCAGATAAAAATATTCTCAACCCTTTTTGAACTTTTCATGCGCAATCATTTACACTTTAAACACAATCTATTCTTTTGTGACTTTTGTGATTAAATTTAAAAAAAAGCCGCTTTGTAAAAACAAAACGACTTCATCAAATAATCTAACTATCAATTTTCTAAATCTGAAACAAGTTCTTTCCATTCTTGCAATTCGGGAATACCCGGTTTTCTTTTTCCGAAGAATTGAACGATAAAATCGCCTTCTTTATTGAAAACTTCAATAGCAGTAACTTCGCCGTCTTCAGTTGGTTTTTTCACGATCCAAGCTTCTGCAATTTTCGTTACATCAAGGTGAAGATTAAAATCAGGATCCATCACATTGAACCATTGTTGATGCCAAAGTGTTTTCTTCACATTTCCTGTATGAATTTGAATAATCCCTCTATTTCCCACAAAAATCATGATTGGAAGCTGTTTTTCTGAAGCATCTTCTAAAACATTTACTACCTTAGAATTATCAATTTTTTTTGTAAAACCTTCAGGAGCCAACCTCAACGCTTGCGTTCTGCTTACCCCAAATTTTCTGGTCATCGTAAAGAAATCATGGGTATCTTTTAAAGCTTTCCAAGCATTTTGAAAACCTTCAACATCTATTTCAGGATCTAGTTTTTCACTCGCTTTTAGAGGTACATTTTCCAGTTCCAAAGTTGAATTTTGCTCTTCTGCTTCAAATTTTGAAACCAAAGCTTCAAAAGCAGCTTCATTACTGTCTTTTGTTAAATAAATTTTGTGCAACGCCAAACCATCCTTTCCAAAAAACTGGATGCTTTTTCTATCTCCTTCCACCACAGCGAAAGCAAATTTCCAATGATTTAAAAAGATTCTCAAATCAATATCTTCGCCTACAAAAAGTTGCGCATGAGGACTGCTAAAATCACCGTTCAAATACGTTCCTTTTCGCTCGTGTACACACTCGTCATTGCGTGTAAGCGCCATAACTTTTCCTAGCTGCTCTACCTCGCTCAAAATATTTTGAAACTCTGGTCTTAAAACCGTTACACCTTCACCAACTTGGGTTGCTAAAAGTTCAGCCTCACTTACCTCCAACTCTTCTGCTGCATTTCTAATTCTCAAATTTGGGTTTTCAGTTTTTAGAGCTTCCCATTTCTCTTTTAGATCACTTACTAATGTGCTCATTATATTATTTTTTTATGGTTAATATTGTTTAATTTCTCTTCATCTTGTTTTTCTTCTTAGATTTTTAATTAAATATCATTTTTATTCAGAGAAAACTTTTACAACGGTTTATATTCAAAAGAAGGGAAACCTCTTTCTCCCGCAACACCCTGATCATCGGTATTTGCTTTGGTTAATCGGGTAAATCTCAACTTAAAATAATATCCGTCTGAATCTTTGATAATGTAAAATCTATCACCATAAACTTCAGGACCGTTTGCGCTTGTTGTACTTCGCCAATTGGAACCAATTACCCGATGATCGTTGTACACAAACTTAGATTGATCGATGTCTGAAGCTTTAAAATTATTATAAGCATTCACACCAGTTTCTGGTGCGGTAACCTGTACTTCGTAAGCGCCAACTCCGCCCACATTATTATTGTTGATGAAATCTGCATACGCATAACTTCCCGCTCCCGTAATAGTGTTGGTAAATACCGTAAAACAGAAGTCCCATTTCTTTTTTTCAGGTTGAATCGTTACTACTTTATTGTTTTTTAGACTTACAAATTGGTAGTTGAAGGCTGTGTTTTTTGAAATAATCATTTCTTGATGAGAAGTATCATTCAAATTCGCATATTTTATTGAATAACCATCACCAGATCTTGTCACTTGAATTTTCATCCAACCTCTTGCATCGCCACTGTAAGTAACCGCTCCAAGTGCAACATTTCCTTGATAAATATCTTTCCCAAGATTGAGAAGATAGATTCCGTTATCTGCATCAATCGGTTTTATTTCTTCAATTGCGGTGTAACCTGTAGGAAAATTTCCGGCAACATCATCAATGTAAATTTCATTCGCAGGATTAAAATTCGCCACTTGAACCAACGATTGCATTGAAGCTACGCTTGCTTCCGTAACGGCATCAATATTCGTTGCATTGGGAATTTTTGCTGCCGCCATTAAAATCGATGAATTAAGAATCACCTTAAAAGAACTCCCCGAGTAAAATGCCAAATCCCAATCTGTTCTTTTAGTTAAAACTTTTTTATTTTCACTTAAATCAAACCAAACTTGATTCGGTTGCGTTGCTCCTCCTACACTTACATCCACCAAAGCTCCATCAATAGGCGCAACAGCAACAGGATCTTCATTATCATTAATGCACGATTGAGAAACCAAAGACGCTCCCAAAACGAGTCCCAAAAGTATTTTTTTCATTATTTTTATTTTAAAAATTATAATTAAGTCTTGCGAAATAGCTTCTGCCGTAGAACAAATTTTGAGTATTAGAAGCCGCATTATGAGCATCACCTTGCTGAATAGAATTCCTCAAACTGCTTACATCAAAAATATTTTTTACACCTGCACTAATTTCAAAGTGATTATTGAAAAACGGCTGCGAAACAGTAAAATTCAGCATATTGAAACTCCCAACTTCACCTAAAACAAATTGTGGCTCCGCAGAAATATCGCTGCTTGTTTCCTGCACAAATTGTTTTCGAACTCCGGTATATTTGTAATAAAGTGCGAATAAAGTTTTTGTTGGCTTTAAAGTGTAATTCAAAGCAAGATTGGCTTCTGTATAAAAATTATAATCATTGGGAGAAGTAACATTTCCGGCAATTAACTCTTGAGAAATTCCCATCACCGAAATTCCTGCATTTAGAGAAAACTGACTCTTTTTCACATTAAAACCTCCTCCAAAAAGAAGCGAATTGTACTGATTAATATTCAAAAAAGTATAGCGTAACGGACTGTTGCTAATTACCACATTTTCAATCCTATCTTTTACATCTAAATACAACGCTGAAAGACTAAAATTAAAGTTCCAGTCATTAGTTTTCGCCCATTTATAATCCCAAAACAGTCCTAATGAATAACCAGTTTCTGGTTTCAAATTTTCATTTCCTCGAATATCATGATTTGCATCTACAACGTATGTGTATAATTCTTCATACGTTGGATAGCGATTGGAAGAACCAAAAACCGCTCGCAAATCTGATTGTTTCGAAGTGCTATATCTTGCAGTTAATGAATAATTTACTTGAGAATCAAAACGATCGCTAAAAGACATTCTATAACCTGGTCTTAATGAAAAATCATCAGAAACTTTCCATTCTGCTGAGATAAAATTAGCATAACTAAAAATCGCTCGATTGATGTTATTTTCTTCCTGCTGATTATAGGCAACCGTAGAACCCGTCGCATAACCACTCGTACGATCAAGCTCATAACCTAGCTGAAAATTAAACACTTCACTATCTAAAAAATTACTGAACATCCCTCTAGAATAGAAGATTTTCGAGTCGTAATATGTGGTTTTATCAGAGCGAGAAACTTCAGACCTGTTGGGAACATCAAAAATATAATCTTGGCTTTCTCTTTTTTGAGTTTGATATGAAAAATCTCCCATGTAATTGATTCTTCCCAGTTTTGTTTGAATATTAAACTGATGAATCCAACGGTTGGTAAAATAATCTCTATCATCTGAAATATACGTTCTATTCCCTTCTGACAAAGGAAACTCTTGTACGACTTGGTTTCTGAAATTGATGTTTTCCCTTAAATAATTGACCTTGTAAAAGAAACTGGTGTTGTTTTTTGAATATCGCACCGCTGCATTGGTTGTGAGCAAATCTTTTGGAAGCCATTCGTATCCGCGCAAACCGTCATTCGATTCTGAGAAATATTTGTAACCATTGTATTTTCCTTTATATCCTTGAAAATCATTATGATTTACATCTGCAGTAACCGACCAATTAGTATTGATTTTAAAACCTAGATTTAAGGATTGAATATGTCTTCCGTTTCCTTTTTTATACCAATCATAATCTTTTCCGATGGTTTCTTCCTGTAAAGAAAGATTTATATTTACTTTCTTTTGATATTTTTTTTTAGTGATAATGTTAATAACTCCGGTTACAGCATTATTTCCGTATTCAACGCCCATTGCGCTTTTTACCACCTCAATACGTTCTATATTATTGACATTGATTTTGCTTAAATCCATCTGATTTCCGCTACCTCTATCGGTAACCACCGGAATATTATCGATAAGAATCTTGGTATAAGCACCACTCAAACCCATAATATTTGCTTGTGAACCCCCATCTCCCGCATCGGGAACAATCTGTATATTAAGATTTTGATTCAAAACTTCGGCAACAGTTGTTACTGCCATGTTTTTAATTTGTTGTGCATCAATAACCTCCACTTTATAAATTGATTTATTAAGCGACTGCTGCATATATTGTCCGGTAATCACCACTTCATCAATCTTTTTTTGAGTAGTAGAATCTATTTCTTGAGCATTCAACCAAAGAACTGTAGATAAGGAGAGAATGGAGAGCACTTTCTTCTTCATAGAGCAAAAATTTTCACAAATATATATTTTATTTAGACTTGATAAAAATAAAATTTAACAAACATGCGAATAAAATAAATAATTCAACAAAAGATTGAGAAAAATTTAATGATAAATAAATTTAAAGAAACAACAATCAAATAACTGATTTACAGTAATTTAAAATAGAATAATTTCGTTAAAATTTACACTAACCTCGATAAACAAAGGTCTAAACAAGATTTTTATCATATTTTTATTTAGTCTATTTCCAGATTAAATTATACTTTTGTAGAATAATTCTAAATAAAAATAACGTTATGAAATTAAAACTACTTTTCGGAGCTTTAGTTTTTACAGCCTTTTCTGCACAAGCACAACTGGCTTCAATCAACGAAGATTTTAATAATTTTACAGAAGGAAACACCACTTTTCCACAGAATGGCTGGTCGGCTGTCATTGCAACCAATCCAATGCCTTATCCACCTGCACCCATGATGATTGTAACCACCGGAACTGATAAAGCAGTGCAATCTTATGCTGGAAATAACGCGACGTCGCCGTCTTATCTCATTAGTCCACAAATTATTGCTCCTGCAGGAGACAAAACATTAACTTTCTCAACAGGTTTGGTAGCAACTTCACCAGGAAGTTCAACAATCCAGATTGGTTTAGCTACAAATCCGGCAGATATGGCAACCTTTACACCGGTAGGAAATGCGATTGCAGTATCATCAACGACTGTTCAAAACTATACAGTAAATATTCCTGCTTCTACTTCGTCTTACTTGGTTTTCAGAGTAACACCAACAGCAGCGCATACTACGACTTTAATTGATAATGTAGTTTACGATGTAGCTCCTTTAGCTACCATTAATGAAAGCTTTAACACATTCACTTCGGGACCTTCTGCACTCCCTCAAAACGGATGGAATAAAGTAACTGCAACTTCCTCTTACAATGTTTACATCGCCACAAACAACAACAGCAACGCAATACAATTTTACGCAGCAAACACTGCAAATACAACATCTTACCTTGTTTCACCAAAAATTGTGGCTCCAGACGGAACTAAAAAAGTGAGATTTACAACAGGAATTTCAACAAGTGCGAATGGAAGTGCTACACTTGAAGTTGGTATGGTTTCAAATCCTGCGGATATGACGACCTTTACTTCTTTAGCAAATCCAATTACGATAACAACGTCTTCTACAACACCAGAAACTTATACGTTTGATGTTCCTTCTTCAACATCACAATATTTGGTTTGGAAATTTACAGGAGCGGCAAACCATTCAGCGGTATATGTAGATGATGTAATTTACGATGTATTGACTTCTTTGGCGACTTCGGAAGTAAAAAATAAAACGAATGAAATTCAATTTGCCATTAATTCTAATCAAGAACTACAATTTGTAGGGAAATCTGAGCCGAAAGCTGTAACGATTTTTTCTGCGGCAGGAAGTTTAGCTTTAAAAGGAGAAGTAAAGAATAACAGATTCAATATCAATACGCTTCAGACAGGAGTTTATTACATTTTGATTCAAACTCAGGAAGGAAAAATCCAAAAGTCTAAGTTTATTAAACCATAATATACTTTCTATTTTTTCTAATAAAAAGGCAGTTCCGAAATATTTCGAAACTGCCTTTTGTCTTTTTTTTGCTTCTAGCTTCTATCAAATTTAATAAATCTTAAACCCTTTATAAACTTCAGTAGTTGCTGCTAAGATTTTAGAAGCATCTCTGCGGAAATTAAGCAAATGATCTTGCCCATTATGACGATTATGATGCTCTACACTTTCCCATAGTTCTACAAGAAAAAAAGTTCCTTTGTTTTCTTTATCTTCAATTAAATCGTACTGAAGACATCCTTCTTCTTTTCTGGTTTCTTTCACCAAATTCTGAAAAAGTTCTACCGCTTCCATCAGATAATTTTCATGAAATCTGAAAAGCGCAACGATATGTAAATTCATTTTTTATTGTTTTAACTACGTAAATGTAAAACATTTTTGAAGTGAAAAAACTTAGTTTCGATAAATCTTTTCCACAATTCCAGAGAAATTAAAAGAGAGATTTTACAATAGTGATGCAACTCATCACAATTACCAAAGTTCCGATTATCAAAAACATACTTTTCACAGGAAGTTTTGCTGTTAACATTGCGGAAAAAGGCGCTGTAACAATACCTCCGATTAATAAACCTAAAATAATATTCCAATGTTGGATTCCCAAAGTGAAAAAGAAAGTAATCGCTGCCGTGAAGGTTAAAATAAATTTTGCGACCGTAGAACTTCCTACTGCAAATCTTGGGGTGAAAGAGTTTTTAATTAAAGTTCCCGTCACCAACGGTCCCCATCCTCCACCGGCAAAAGAATCGATAAAACCTCCGAAAAGTCCGAGGCGGGTAAGATTGGTTTTTCTTTTTAATTTTTTGTCTTGCTTATTTTTAAAAGCATTCATCAAAATTTGAATTCCTAAGTATAATGTATAAAAGGAAATAAAAGTTTTGGTAATTTTTGAGTAATATTCACCCAAATAAGTAAGTGAAACAGCTCCGATAATAGCTCCGAAAACAGCAGGAATTGCTAATTTTTTCACTAAATTTTTGCTGACGTTTTTCAGTTTTATATGACTAATACTTCCTGCAGCCGTTGTAAAACTTTCAGCAGAATGTATACTTGCACTCACCGCATGCGGCGGAATTCCTACAAATAAAAGTGTCGTCGTACAAATTACTCCATATCCCATTCCCATTGATCCAGCGACCATTTCAGCCAGAAAACCAATCAAAATCATCCAGTAAAAAATATAATTATCTTTTGCTAAAATCATTTGAAGTTCGTCTAAATATCCTAAACTATAAAGCGAAATTACCGTAACCGCTACTAAAACGATTGTTATAAGAAATAAATTAATCCTAAACTGAAGTTTCGGGGAAATTACCATTTACCTATTTTTTTTCTGATTATTGATCCTTGCTTTCCTTTCGTATATTGCAGGAAAACATTTGATGCTTCAATAGGCAGAAAGTATTTTAGGAAATCTATTATAAGAATTTTCAGAAACTACAATCATTTTGAAGCTTTGCAAATATCTTACAAATTTATTACCCTACCAAAAAAGTAGACTTATAATTATTCAGGTTTAGAATATTTCAGAAAATAATTTGATCCGTAGCTTAATCAACCAAATCGAGGACGGTTTTTTCTTCTAAAATTTTGAGAGAAGCATCCCGAACTTCAATTAAAACATCGTGCAAACCGCAATGGTCTTCGTTGCAGTCTTCACATTTTTCGTAGAAATTCAAGCTTACACAAGGAAGCATCGCAATTGGGCCATTTACCAAACGAATAATTTTTGCCAACTTCACATTTCCCGGGTTTTCTCTAAAAAAATAACCTCCGCCTTTTCCTTTTTTACTATCGAGAATATCTGCTTTTTTTAGTTCCAGAAGAATATTTTCAAGAAACTTTAAAGGAATTTTTTTATGAGCGGCAATTTCAGAAATAAGAATCGGGCCTTCATCTCTTTTTTCTACAAGATATGAAAGCGCCTTAAAAGCATATTGAGATTTTTTTGACAGCATTAGAACAAAAATAGTAAAAAAAGTTGGATGTTATGAGATGGATGTTGGAAGATGGGTGCTGGAAGATTTAAGGCATTGTGTTTAACAGCAAAATTAAAATGTAACACACAAAACGTCCAGCTTCACGCATCCAGCTTCCAACCAAAAAAAACATATCTTTGCTTTATGTTCAGTAAACAAGAGGCACAACAATTAAAGAAAGAATTTTGGACGGCGTTTGGAAAATCTTTTCCGCGAAAATGGATTTTGTATGATACGAAAATCAAAGATTTGTCTTTTAAATTTTATGCAGATAAGAAAAAAGCAGAAGTTTCTTTAGACATCGAAATGAAAGATGAAATCTTCAGAGATGCTTACTACAACAAAATCTGGTCTTTGGAAGACATTCTAAAAGATTATATCGGAGATTTTTACAAAGAAGAATCTTATTCTTTAGAAAACGGAAAAATCATCAGCCGAATTTGGGTAGAAAAACACGGAATTTCTGTCTTCAATAAAAATACTTGGCAAGAAACTTTCGAGTTTTTTGTTGAAAAAATGGATGGTTTCGAGAGGTTCTACTATGAATTTGAGGATTTTATAAAGGATGTTTAGTTATGAAAATCAGATATTGTTGGAGATGCGGAATGGATGTTCCGATGCTTGATTCTGAAGAAGGGAAAATTGCTTCACAATTATTTGCTGAAGGTTTTCAGGAAGCAAGAAAACAAATGAAAGCACCAATCTCAGAAAACTTCAGAAAACTGTTGGACTATTATAAAGACTTAACAAGTTATGAAGAAACAAATCCCAATGCCATTATGCATCATTTTATAGATATATATGGTCCTGATTGTGAAAACTGTGGAAAACTATATAGAACTGAAACAGCCACTTTTTGTCCAAATTGTGGAAATAGAAGAAAACTTTAAGCAAAATCTTATTATATTTAAATCAAAACACACTTATGAAAAAGATTATTCCATTGCTTTTTCTATTGGTATTCCCTTTAGTTTCGGCTCAAAATGTTTTTAAAGCACAAAAACAAATCTATTTAGCACAGTATTTTGCTCATGGAAAAGCTGATAAAAAAGCCTTGTCTTGTTACTTAGAAGCAATAAAAATTAATCCAAAAACTCCAAATAGTAATTTATATCTAGATGCTGCGGCAATTGCTTTTAAACTAAAATACAATAAAACTGCTAAAGAATTACTTACTAAAAGTATTACAAACCAGCTAGCTCCTCTCGATTTCATTAAAGAATATAAAAGTCTTCAACCCTATAAAAATTATGAGGAATTTAAAGACGTTTTGGCTCAATATGACGCACTAGAAAACCAGTACTTTCGTGAATTGAAAAATCCAGCAGCATACTTGGAAATTCAAAATCTTATTGCGAGAGACCAGTTAATTAGAGAACAGGAAGATCTTTTTAAAAATCTGAACAATAACGTTGATTCTGTGAACATTATGAGATTACAGGAACTTACTAAAAAATACGGTTGGGAACCAAGAGCATGGCTTTTACTATGGCATCATCGAGGATTTACAGATGATCAGAAATTTGTCTGGGATTTTTTCAAACCTTATTTGGAAAGTGAAATAAAAAAAGATAACGTTAACAAAGATTTTTTTGTTGATTTTGAAGAGTTTAATAATTCACTCGAAGCATATCTAAAAAAAGAGAGTAAAGGAGCAATATACACTTTGCGCACTTTGGGAAATATAAATGGAAATACAGAATATTACGATATTAAGAATCTTGATAAAAGAAGAAAGTCTGTAGGCTTACCACCTTTATATTTCGATTACTTTATGAACAACAATTTAGAACTTCCAGAAGGTTACGAGTACAATCCTGAAAATTTACTTAAAGACCTGGAAAACTTATGATTACGAAAGTTAATAAATATAAAAAAGAGAAACCCTCAAGTTTCTCTTTTTTCATATCATTTATCCGAATTTCTTCTTTCTCAGCCAGAAGAATAAACCTCCTAAAAGTGCGATAATTGCTAATGGAAGAAGTAAATTCAGCCATTGCCATTTGCTTTTTTCTTCGGAGATTCTGTAGCGGTCGAGAAGTCTTTCTTCGATGTTTCTGTTTCTCAATTCAATCAAATTACTATCGTCTAAAAGAAAATCTAAAGCATTTCTGATAAACTGTTCGTTTCCGAATTGTTCGTCCGTCAAACGGTCTACTCCCAAAGGTAAAGGTTGTCCTTTAATGATTTTATTTCTCGCCAAATCGCCGTCTGCAATTACAATCATTTTATTTTCGCCGCTTTCTCCTTTGAAGCCTGGGTAAGATTTCCTTTCAATTCTATGTGCATACGCAGAGTTGAATTTCCCTTCCAAAGCCACGGCAAAAATCTTTGGCGTACTTGGTTTTTCCATTTGCCCAAGACTGTCTACACTTGCAATTTCCTTTAAATCTACATAGTTTGGAACCTGTTTCAATAAAGTTCTTTCGCTTGATTCAAAAAGCACTTTTGTTTTAAATTTCTTTCCCCCTAAAGTATCGATAGATGTTGGGAATTCAAATTTTACAGGGTTGATATTCTTGGTAATTGGGTTATCATTTTCAGCGATTCCCAAAGGAAAATACGGCCACGGAAGACTTGTAAATTGCGGGTTTCCGTTGATTTCGCCTGTAACTAATTTCAGCAAAGCATATTTTTTAACATCTTTTACCAACGCCGGATTTATTCTTAAACCATAATTGAAAAAGAAATCTGTCATATTAATATCAACCGGATAAGGCATCAATTTTTTAGACCTTGTTAAGGTATCCATTTCCGCATTTACGGCATCAATCATCCACAAAGTTTTTCCGCCATTCATGATGTATTGGTCTAAAATCAACTTCTCATTATCGGTGAAAGCTTTTCTTGGTTTTGCAATCACCAAAGCATTCATTTGCTTTAAAAACGGAATATCTGCAGGCGAAAGTTCTTTCGTATTTTTAGGAATTACGGGACCCGCTTGATAATTTTCGTTGGCAATTTGCATGAAACTTTCAAATTCACCCGGACTTAACTCGTCTTGGTTCACCAAAACACCAATTTTCTTTCTCGTATCTTCTGCAACTGCTTTGATATTTGAAACTAAATTGTATTCTAAATTTTCAATTGACCTTCTCAATTGGTCTTGCGCGTTGATGTTGGTTTGCTGAATAATCAACGGGATTGAAACTCCTCTGCCTTGATATTTTACAACTGCGTAAGGATAAATTTCAATCTGAGTGATTTTTCCTTCTTTTTCATCCGGAAGAATCGATTTTTGCATTCCCATCGCCATTAATGTGTCTTCGGGAATTTTATTTTTAATCGGGTCTGTAAATCTAAAATCTATGTTTGAATTGATTTTTCTGAACTCTTCCAACATAAATTTTGTCTCGCTCTGCAATTGTTTAAAACTTGCAGGAAAATCTCCTTCAAGGTAAACATCTACCATGACAGGTTTTTTCACCGATTCTAAAACTTTAACGGTATTTTCAGAAAGTGTGTATCTTTTTTCTTTGGTAAGGTCTAGTCTAATCCCTGAAAAAGCAAGAATTAATGCCAAAGGAAGAATCACAAACATTAAAATTCCGAGTGGCGATTTAAATGAAATCTTCTTCATATTCTACTTCTTTTTAGTGATAAAATGGTTAGACAAAAACAAAGTAACTCCAATAATAAAAATGAAATAGGCAACATCTTTAAAATCAATTAAACCTCTCGTAAATCCTAAGAAATGCTGGTAAAATCCAATGTTTTGCAAAATAAAATCTGCGCCTCCCAATAATTTATAACTTGCCAATTGCTCGATTCCGAAATATAAAATGAAAGACATAAAAACGCCCAACAAATACGCCATAATTTGGTTTTGAGAAAGCGAGGAAGCTAAAATGCCAACGCCTGATAAAGCTGCAATCAACATAATAAGTCCGAAGTAACTTCCCATCGTCATTCCCAAGTCTACATTTCCTTCCGGAACGCCCAAAACGTAAATGGTGTATAAGTAAATTAATGACGGAATGAGACATAAAATCCCAACAATCCAAACTGAGAAAAATTTACCAAAAACCAAATCTGAAATCTTCAACGGTTGCGAAAAAAGCCAGTTTAGCGTTCCCGTTTGTTGTTCTTCAGCAAAAGTTTTCATCGAAAGCGCCGGAATAATAAATATTAAAAGCCACGGAACTAAAACGAAATAACTCTGCAACGAGGCAGAACCAATGTCGAAAAGATTAAAATCGTTTTCGAAGAAAAACAGAAACAAAGTCGTTATCAAACTGAAAGCCGCAATGATAATCCATGCGCTCCAATTCCCGAAGTAACTCCAAAGTTCTTTTTTTAAAATTGCAAACATATATTAATTCAAAATTTAATATTTAAAATTCAAGATTAAGGTTAAGACTTTACGTTTGCTCGTCATTGCGAGGAACGAAGTAGTTTTCATTTTAATCTTTGCTTTTATTTTTTACTTCAATTTCGATACTTTTCATATCAGAAATCTTACTTTTTTACTCACAATCGAGTCTTCTTGCTTCATCGTTGAGCCATTTTACTTCTTCGTTGAACCTTTTTGCTTCTTCGCTGAACCTTTTTGCCTCATCGTTGAACCATTTTGCTTCATCATTGAACCTTTTTGCTTCAAACTTGAGCCTTTTTGCTTCATCGTTGAACCTTTTTAATTCAAATTTGAACCTTTTACATTCAACGTCAAGTTTTTTATACTATCAGCAAAACTTTAACTTGGCTCTTTTTACTTACCTTTTTTCCCTTTATTCACCAACTTTACCGTCATCATTATTAAAAATACAAGAACGAAAAATCCGCAGATTAATTGCCACCAATATTCAATTGCCATCGATTTTAAAATCACCGTAAAAACGACTAAAAATAGAATAAACGTGGCGATTTCGTTGGCTTGTCTCAGTTTTATATTGGCGGTATCAAGAGTTTTCCCGTTCAATTCTTTTAGTTTTAAAACTTTTTTCCAACACCAAAAATGGTAAATTCCAAGACCGATGAGGAAGGTAAGTTTCAAATGAAACCAAGGCATTTTCATTAAACCCATATTCAGAAAAATCATGGTAATCCCGCAAACGAGCATGATAATTCCTGCAGGAACGGTAATGATGTTCCAAAGACGCCTAGCCATAAACGTATATTGCTCTCTTAGAACAGATTTTTTAGGCTCATCAAAAGCGTCTGTATCTTTATAGTAGACAAAAATTCTTACGAGATAAAAAATTCCCGCAAAATAACTTACCATAAAGATAATGTGCAAAGCTTTGATGATGGTATAAAGCATCCTAAAAATTTGTGGGCAAAGATAGCAATTTTGTTAGTGAAATTTTTGATTAAATAGTTCAGTGTTTGTAAAATTTCAGTTTCTTAAAAAAAATTGAAGTTGCAAAAAAACCTAACAGGTTTTAAAAACCTGTTAGGTTTAGAATATCTGTACAAAATTCAGAAGCGTCTTTAAATTTTTCGATTTAAAAACATTTCAATCTCAACAAAAGCGTCACCTATTTTTTCACAAAAATACTATCAAAATATTTTCCGTCTTCGTATTTTTTAATGTATTCTAGTTTTCCGTTTTCATCATAATATTTCCAGTCACCGAAATAAAACCAATGCCTTTCTGTATCCGATACTTCCACTTTAGACTGCCCTTTTTCCATTAATTTTCCGTTTGGATAAAATACTTTAGTTTTAGTAATCGATTTTCTCACTCTATCTTTCTGATACAATTTATCTTGAAAAGTAGTTTTCCAAACTCCTACTTTTTCGCCTTTTTTGTACTTCCCAATGGAGGTAAATTTGCCATCTGCCGAAGCATATTCTTCTTTCCATTTCCCATGTCGTTCACGAGAATTTTCTATCATTTTGTATTGATTCATTTTTTTCGCCTTACATGAAGCCGCAACCAAAATTATGAACACAATGAAAATCAAATTTTTAAGCATAAAAAAACAGAATTTCTGTAAATATAGAAATTCTGTTTTATTCTACAATTGTAG
Source organism: Chryseobacterium sp. HNCC26DJ239 (assembly GCF_057180445.1). NCBI lineage: Bacteria > Pseudomonadati > Bacteroidota > Flavobacteriia > Flavobacteriales > Weeksellaceae > Chryseobacterium > Chryseobacterium sp. HNCC26DJ239. The sequence goes on along the minus strand of NZ_JBXUGJ010000002.1, from coordinate 205,655 downwards.
AACGATAATTTTTAAGCAATCACACCAAGCTCCTTCCCTACTTTTTCAAAAGCAGCAATTGCTTTATCCAAATGCGCTCTTGTATGCGCCGCAGAAAGTTGTACTCTAATTCTTGCTTTTCCTTTTGGTACAACTGGATAGAAGAATCCGATTACGTAAATTCCTTCATCCATCAATTTTTCAGCCATTTTTTGAGCCAAAGGTGCGTCGTACAACATTACCGGTACAATCGCTGCATCTCCATCTGGAATATCAAAACCTTTTGCTTTCATTTCCGCTCTGAAATATTCCGCATTTTCCATTACCTGGTCACGCAAAGAAGTATCTTCAGAAATCATATCTAAAACCTTCAAAGCAGCACCCACAATTCCTGGAGCCAAAGAGTTTGAGAACAAATACGGTCTTGAACGTTGTCTCAACATATCAATAATCTCCTTTTTACCAGAAGTAAAACCTCCTAAAGCCCCTCCTAAAGCTTTTCCTAAAGTAGAAGTAATAATATCTACTCTTCCCATTACTTCATTCGCTTCGTGCGTTCCACGACCTGTTTTCCCGATGAAACCCGTTGCGTGAGAATCGTCTACCATCACCAAAGCATCGTATTTATCAGCTAAATCGCACACACCTTTTAGGTCAGCAACGATTCCGTCCATAGAGAAAACGCCGTCTGTAACGATAATTTTAAATCTATGATTTTTCTCTGAAGCTGCGATTAATTGAGCCTCAAGATCTTCCATGTTATTATTTTTATAACGGTATCTCGCTGCTTTACACAAACGAACTCCATCGATAATAGAAGCGTGATTCAGTTCATCAGAAATAATTGCGTCTTCTTCCGTAAATAATGGCTCGAAAACACCTCCGTTTGCATCAAAACAAGCTGCGTACAAAATAGTGTCTTCAAGACCTAAAAAGTCTGCAATTTTTTGTTCTAATTGCTTGTGAATATCTTGAGTTCCGCAAATGAAACGTACAGAAGACATTCCGTAACCATGAGATTCAATCATGTCTTGAGAAGCTTTCATCACTTCCGGGTTGTTCGAAAGTCCCAAATAATTATTCGCACAGAAGTTTAGAAGCTTTTTCCCATTGGCTTCAATCTCTGCACTTTGTTGCGATGTGATGATTCTTTCTCTTTTGTAAAGACCATCGTTATCGATATTCTGTAATTCGTTTTGTAGATTTTCAAGATACTTTTTAGAAATCATTTTAGATAATTTTTTAGGTGTGCTAATTTAACAAAAAAGACCTCCTTGCGGAAGTCTTGGATATGATTATTGTTATTTTTTCTGTTTTTCATTTATAATGCATGAAAATCCCGTAATCGGAAGCGGTCCAAAATGCAGCTTTTTGTCCGGCAGATTTCAAGGCATTATTTGCCCAAGTGTTGCAAGTGTATGCAAAACTGTACGTTCCATTCGCATCATAAAAAGCGTCGTTGTTTCCGTAGACAGCGTTGGTTTTTACGAATTTGTAATTTCCGTTTTGGTCTTGTTCAAACTTTGCATCTACAAATTTCACCAAATCTTTATATTGTGATGGCGAAATCATTATTTTCTTACAATCTTCACCTTCTTTCATTGTATGGTAAAATGTGCAGTGCATCGCAGAATCGCTCAACCAAAAAGCCGCTTTTAATGCTGTTGAAACTTTTAAATCTGCCCAAGTTGGTGTATCAAGATAAAAACCTTTATCGCCCCATCCAATTCCTACAAACTGATAATCTTTTTTCTTAGATTTTACATTTTCAAAAGGAATTTTTGCGCTCCAATCTGTCAACTCATTTTTTACAGGCATTACAATATCTGTGTGAACACCGTTGGTATAAATATAAATCGGAATCGTTTTCGCTTCATCCGTTTTCTTCTCAGAAATTTCTATGAAAGGTAAAAAGTAAGCTAATGCAGCGTACAGCAGCACTAAACCTAAAATAGTTCCTATAATTTTTAAGAAAATAAATATCATCTTTTTCATTGCCTAATTTTAATAAAAATTCATCTAAATTTTTGATATAAAGGTTTTGTTATATAAATATTTTCTCTTAAATTTAGAACACAAACCTTCACAAATATGCATAAAAAAAGTAAATCTCAGAAAAAATTTAAGTTTAGGGTAAAAACAGCTCCAAAAAGAAGACAAACAAGACGCTGATTTTTTTCTTCCGAATTTTTATCTGAATACGTAAAACTCTTCGCTTCAACGCTCTCTGAAAGGGAATTGGTGATATTTAAAAATATTGCCTAAAATTTTGACCCCTTTTATTTTTCTATAAAAAACTGTAAATCAACAGTTTTAAAGGATTCGACTCCCTGAAAACTTACACCTTTATCGCTTTTAATTTTTTTTTAATCTCCGTATTTTGTGAGGTCTCAATGCATTAACTACCTTTGTCACCGGAATGAAAAGAAGTCTATATCAATATTTTTTCTTTTTACTGCTTGTAATCCTTACTTGTGGCGGCTTAACAACTGTAGGCAAGCGAAACCAGTATGTACAGGCACATTCTAAAACTGAGATTCCCACAATCAGCAGTTCTGTTGCAAGAAAATCTACACGTTCTACTCATGAAAAAGTAGCCATTTCTGAAAGAAATTCTTCACACTATAGCCGAAATCATCAAGACAGACACCCAATTTTGGGAGAATTGGCCGATTCTGACTCTGAAGAAGAAGACACCACAGAAACCGAAACTTCTACGGAACTTTCTGCCATTGCAAAAGCTCATATTTGGAATGCTGTTTTCGCATTCGTTACTTTATTTCACTCTAATGAAAGTGCAGTATTCTTTGCACATTCAGATTTTCAAAATTTACCTGTTGATGCGCTGTACATTCAGTACAGAGTTATCAGACTGTGATTTTCTAAGTACTGTTTAAACTTAGAATCTCCTGAGATTTTATTTATCTAAAAGAATTGTGCCTCAAATTTTAGGGCTTTCTATATTAGGTTAAATACATTTCTCTACTTACATTCAGCTTTTTTCGAAAAGATTTCTGGATTTTAAACCGATTCTACAAAACTCTTGCACTCCAAATTGGTGCTGTACAGATTATTCAATTTCATTTCAAAAAAATATCGTTAAAAAAACTTATTCATGATAATGGTTAAGAAAAGTCTTATGTATGTAAGCATGTGCTTGTCATTGGTAATCACAAGCTGCCACGAAAAAAAAGAAGAAAAAAAGGAAGAAACAACTTACAAAGTTACCAGTCCGCTCGTTCAAGACACTTTAATCGACAAAGCTTATGTAGCGCAGATTCGTTCGATTAATCACATTGAATTGCGTGCTCAGGAAAAAGGGTACATTCAAAAAGTGTATGTGGATGAAGGACAGTTTGTACAAAAAGGACAGTTGTTATTTAAAATTCAGCCCAACTTGTATCAAGCAGATGTAAGCAAGGCACAAGCTGAAGCTAGATATTCTGAAATTGAATATCAAAACACAAAAAATCTTGCCGATAAAGATATCGTTGCGCCACAAGAAAAAGCAATGGCAAAAGCGAGATACGAAAAAGCTCAAGCTGAAGTTGCTACTATGAGAACACACCTTCAGTTTACAGAAATCAGAGCGCCTTTTAGCGGAATTGTTGGTCGTTTCCACGTAAGAGTAGGAAGTTTGGTAGACGATGGAGATTTAATCACCGAGCTTTCAGACAACAGCAAAATGTGGGTGTATTTCAATGTTCCGGAAGCTGAATATTTAAGCCAAATGGGAAGCCAAAAAAGTGGCGAAAAACTTCACGTAAAACTTCAAATGGCAAACGGACAGATGTTCCCGCAAGAAGGTATTGTAGAAACTATTGAATCTGATTTCGACAACGAAACCGGAAACATTGCCTACAGAGCCACATTCTTGAATCCTAATAAACTTCTTCGTTACGGACAAACAGGAAACATTATGATTACAACGCCTTTCAAAAATGCAATGTTGATTCCTCAAAAAGCCACTTTCGAAGAACTTGAGAAAAAATATGTTTACGTGATTACTAAAGATAATGTGGTAAAAGCCCGCGAAATTAAAATCGCAGCCGAACTTCCGCATATTTATGTAGTAGGTTCTGGTTTACAGGCAGGAGATAAAATTCTATTGGAAGGTTTAAGAATGGTTTCAGAAAACCAAAAAATTAAATCTCAATTTATTGCTCCAAAGAAAGTTTTGTCTAATCTTGATCTTTACGCAGAGTAACCAAATCCGAAAATCATGTTCAAAAAAATAATACACAGACCGGTATTTGCGATTGTGATATCGGTGATCATCCTCTTTGTAGGTGGTCTTTCAATAAAACAACTACCAACAGAACAATTTCCTCAGATTGCGCCTACAACTGTTGCCGTAACGATTGCTTATCCTGGTGCGAGTGCCGATGTTTTGGTTAAATCTTCATTAATCACCATCGAAAATGCAATTAACGGGGTTCAAGGAATGCGTTACATCACCACAGATGCAACAAGTGCCGGTGAAGCAACTGTAAACGTAGTTTTCGACCCGGGAACCGACCCGAACCAAGCGGTAGTTTTAGTAAAAACCAGAATTGACCAGGTAATGCCTTTACTTCCAATTTTGGTACAAAAAGAAGGAGTTGTTGTAAACCCAATTCAGCCAAGTATGTTGATGTATGTAAACCTTTACAGCAAAAACAAAAGCATGGATGAAAAATTTCTTTACAACTACGCTACAGTAAATATCATCCCAGAAATTAACCGTATTCATGGGATTGCAAAATCTCAAATCTTAGGAAGTAGAAGATATGCTATGCGTATTTGGCTAAATCCTGATAGAATGAGAGCATACGACATTTCTGTAGATGAAGTAATGAAAGCTATTGGCGACCAAAGTATCATCGGGCGTCCCGGAAGAATCGGGCAAAGTTCTGGTATTGCAGCACAGTCTTTAGAATATGTATTAACGTATAAAGGACAGTACAACACTCCTGAACAATACGAAAACATTATTGTAAGAGCTAATTCTGAAGGTGAAAATGTAAAATTAAAAGACATCGGAAAAGTAGAACTAGGAAGTGAATTCTTCGACATCTACTCTAATCTTGATGGACATCCTTCTGCATCTATCGTATTAAAACAAAACTACGGAAGTAACGCAAACGACGTTATTAAAGACGTAAAAGCTAAACTAGAAGAAATGCGTCCTAACTTCCCTCCAGGAGTAGATTATAAAATTTCTTACGACGTTTCTCAGTTCTTAGATGCTTCAATTGAGCAGGTTGTACACACGTTAAGAGATGCATTTATCTTGGTAGCGATTGTAGTATTTATCTTCCTTGGAGATTGGAGGTCTACTTTAATTCCTATTATTGCGGTACCTGTTTCGTTAATTGGAGCATTCTTCTTCATCCAACTTTGTGGATTATCGATAAACCTTGTAACCTTATTTGCATTAGTACTTGCGATTGGTATTGTGGTAGATGATGCCATTGTGGTTGTAGAAGCCGTTCACGCCAAGATGGAAGAAAAACATCTTACACCTTATCTTGCGGTAAAAGAAGTAATGGGCGAAATTTCAGGAGCAATTATTGCAATTACAGCGGTAATGGTTTCGGTATTCTTACCCATTTCATTCATGACGGGACCTGTAGGAACTTTCTACCGACAGTTCTCGATTACGATGGCAAGTTCAATTGTAATTTCTGCAGTTGTTGCATTGACTTTAACTCCGGTTTTAGCAGCGATGATCTTGAAAAACAATCATGGTGAAGAAAAGAAAAAGAATCTTTTCACAAGATTTATCGATTCATTCAACCGAGGTTTTGATAAATTGACAGGAAAATACACTTCTTTCCTAAGAAAAATTATAAACAGAAAAGCTTTAACTTGGGGAATTTTGGGACTATTCTGCGTCGGAATTTTCTTTGAAAATAAAGTTTTGCCCGGAGGTTTCATTCCAAGTGAAGACCAAGGAACTATTTATGCGATCATTCAAACGCCACCTGGTTCTACTCTAGAGCAAACTAATAAAGTTTCAAGAGCTTTACAGGCAATTTGCCAAAAAGTAGATGGTGTAGAATCTGTTTCGTCTCTTGCTGGTTACGAAATTATGACCGAAGGTCGTGGTTCTAACGCCGGAACTTGTTTAATTAACCTTAAAAACTGGAACGACCGTGAACATTCTGTAAAAGAAATCATGGAAGAAATGGAAGAAAAAACAAGAGGTCTTGGTGCCACAATTGAATTCTTCGAACCGCCTGCAGTTCCTGGATTTGGTTCTTCGGGAGGTTTCTCTATGAGACTTTTAGATTTAAACAGAACTACAGATTATCAGGATTTTGATAAAGTAAACAAATCGTTTATCAACGCTCTTAAGAAAAGGAAAGAACTTACAGGAGTCTTCACCTTCTTTGCAGCAAACTATCCTCAATACGAGCTTGTTTTCGATAATAATGCAGCCATGCAGAAAGGAGTTTCTATCGGAACTGCTATGGAAAACCTCAACATTTTGATTGGTAGTACCTATGAACAAGGTTTCATCAGATTCGGACAATTCTTTAAAGTGTATGTACAATCTGGACCTGAGTTTAGAAAACTTCCAACAGATATTATGAAGCTTTATGTGAAAAACGACAGAGACGAAATGGTTCCTTATTCTGCTTTCATGAGCATGAAAAAAACGCAAGGTCCCAACGAAATTACCCGTTACAACATGTACAATTCGGCTGCAATTAGAGGTCTTCCTTCGGAAGGATATACAACAGCAGACGCTATTAAAGCCATTAATGAAACCGCTGCACAAACATTACCTCACGGTTATAAAGTTGCGTGGGAAGGTCTTTCGTACGACGAGGCACAAAGAGGGAACGAATCTATTTATGTATTCTTAGTCGTATTGGTATTCGTTTATTTGGTACTTGCGGCACAATACGAAAGTTTCATTCTTCCATTTGCGGTAATTTTATCGTTACCTGTCGGAATTTTCGGGTCTTTCTTTTTATTAAAAGCAATGGGATTAGAAAACGACATCTACGCACAAGTTGGTCTCATCATGTTGATTGGTCTCTTAGGTAAAAACGCCGTGTTGATTGTGGAATTTGCCGTTCAGAAAAGAGAAGAAGGTCTTTCTATTTTCGAAGCGGCTATTGAAGGAGCAAAAGCACGTTTCAGACCAATTTTAATGACTTCGTTCGCATTTATTGCAGGGTTAATTCCTCTAATTTTTGCACACGGAGCAGGAGCTATCGGAAACCACACCATCGGTGCATCTGCCATGGGCGGAATGGTTTTCGGAACCGTTCTCGGTGTTGTAATTATCCCAGGTTTATATATCATCTTCGGAAAAATGGCAGATGGTAAAAAAATGATTAAAGACGAAGAACAATCACCTCTAAGCGAAGACATGATCCATTATGAATAAGAAAAAAATATATAAATACGCCGGTCTCGCAGTCATCCTTTTAGGTTTGGCTGCGTGTAAACCGATGGAAGTTGCACAGCACGCTGAAAATAAAAACGTACCCGAAAACTTCGGAACTGCCGTTACAGACAGTACCAACACAGGAAAACTAACGTGGAAAGAATATTTCGCAGACGAAAAACTTCAAAGCTTGATTGAAACAGCTTTGCAAAACAATCAGGAGTTGAACATCACCATGCAAGAAGTTGAAATGTCTAGAAACGAAATTCGTGCGAGAAAAGGAGAATATCTTCCTTTTGTTGGCGCAAAAGCTGGAGTTGGTGTAGACAAAGTGGGTCGTTATACCAACATTGGAGCGATGGAAGCCAATACCGAAATAAGAGAAGGTAAAGAAATGCCGGAACCTCTTTTCGATTTTGGAGTTGGTGCTTTTGCACATTGGGAAACCGATATTTGGGGAAAACTTCACAACGCAACAAGAGCGCAAGTGCAAAGATATCTTTCGACTGTTGAAGGGAAAAACTTCATGACAACGAATATCATTGCAGAAATTGCCAATTCTTATTACGAGCTTTTAGCTTTAGATAATGAATTGAAAATTCTTGAGCAGAATATTAAAATTCAAAATGATGCATTTAAAATCGTTAAAATCTTAAAACAAAACGCAAGAGGAAACGAACTTGCCGTAAAAAGATTTGAAGCGCAAGTGCTGAAAACACAAAGCATGCAGTTTGATATTCGCCAGAAAATTACAGAAACCGAGAACAAAATCAACTATTTGGTGGGAAGATTTCCACAACATGTAGATCGTTCTGAAGGTCAGTTTGATAATTTAGTTCCTCAAACCGTGTTTTCAGGCGTACCTTCTCAATTGTTAGAAAACAGAGCCGATATTAAACAAGCAGAATTTCAATTGGCAGCCGCAAAATTTGATGTAAAATCTGCAAAAGCAAGATTCTATCCATCATTAGATATTACGGCAGGAGTTGGTTTCAATGCTTACAATCCAGCTTATTTGTTTGATATTAAATCTTTGGTTTACAACCTTGTAGGCGACCTTACTGCACCGTTAATCAACAGAAATGCGATTAAAGCAGGATATGCGAATGCCAATGCAAGACAAATTCAAGCAGCGTTCGAATACGAGCAAAAAATCTTAAATGCGTATTTGGAAGTTACCAACCAACTTTCAAGCATTAAAAACTTGCAAAGCAGTTACGATTTGAAATCTCAGGAAGTAGATGCATTAACGAAGTCTATCGATATTTCTAACGACTTATTTAAATACGCAAGAGCAGATTATATGGAAGTTTTGCTTACACAAAGAGACGCTTTGGAAGCCAAATTTGAATTGGTAGAAACCAAAGTTCAACAGCTGAAGGCAACTGTAAGTTTATACAGAAGTTTAGGAGGTGGATGGGACCAGCAACCGGTTGCAGACCCAAAAATCATCAAAAAATAAATCATTATCATTGTTTTTTTTTCGAGGCTGTCCTGATTTTTTCAGGGCAGCTTTTTTTATGTTCTTAATGATTGACCTAAAAACTTTTAGCGTAAAGCAAATTGAAAGAAAATGGCAAAAAAGAAAAGTTTATTGTTTGAGTGCGGGCAAAATTTATCTTGAAAAAAACTAACATGAATCCGCACGAGTTTAAACTTTGCAGCGGTGGCTCAATTTGTAGCGTAAAAAGTTTTAAGTCTTGATTTTTTCGTTCTTTTGCATCAAGGCAAAAGGACAAATTATTTTACATTGAATGTTTTTCTAAAAACTCAATATTTCTTTTTAAACCGGCAAATTTTGTACGTTTTACAGGCGATTTTCTGAAAATTTCAGAAAAAATTTCTTGGGTAATTTCCTTCCACTCCCCTTTTTTGAAGTTTTTTAAAGCATCATTGGGCTTAAATTTATTTTGCTGATGCGGTGCAGAAAAACGGTTCCACGGACAAACATCTTGGCAAACATCGCAGCCAAACATCCAATCATCCATTTTATCTTTAAAATAACTCGGAATTTCGTCTTTCAACTCAATCGTTGCATAAGAAATACATTTGCTGCCATCAATTAGTTTTTCAGAAACAATTGCATTTGTGGGACAAGCATCAATGCACTTTCTGCACGTTCCGCAATGGTCGGTCGTCGGGAAATCTGCTTCTAATTCTAAATCGCAAATAATTTCTGCCAAAAAATAAAAAGAACCGCTTTGTTTGGTAATTAAATTGGCATTTTTGCCCACCCAACCAATTCCAGATTTTCTTGCCCAACTTCGCTCCAAAACCGGCGCAGAATCTACAAAAACACGAAAAGCAAACTCCCCAATTTCCTCTTGAAGTTCGGCAACCATTTCTCTCAAAATTTCTTTAATCACTTCGTGATAATCTTCTGCGTAAGCGTATTTAGAAATTTTAAAATTATCTAAACTTGAAATTTTTTCTTCCGGGAAATAATTATACGAAAGCGAAATTACCGATTTGGAACCTTCAACAAGCAATCTTGGGTCTAGCCTTTTATCGAAATGATTTTCCATGTATTTCATTTCTCCATGAAAGTTGTTTTTGAGCCAGTTTTCGAGAGGTTTTGCTTCTTCTTCCAAAAAATCTGCCTTAGAAATCCCACAATCCTGAAAGCCAAACTTTTTTGCTTTAGCTTTAATTAGGTGGCTGTATTTTTCGGAAGTGTTGCTCATAATTTCGTGTTGCAAAATTAGGATTATTTTATAAATTTGTGAGACTTTGAGTTTTTCAAAATAATTGAAAAATTGAGAGCACATTTTATTAACATTAAAATATCATACATTATGTCATTAGCAGAAGTAATCGAGTCTGGAAACTATGAATTAATCGATGTTCGTGAGCCAATGGAGCTTGAAATGGACGGAAATATAGAAGGCGCTATCAACATTCCTCTAGGTGAAGTTGAGGATAGAAAAGACGAGATTTTGTCTATCGAAAAACCGGTAATTATTTTCTGCAGAAGCGGAAACAGAAGCGGAAAAGCTTTGGAATACCTAAATTCTCAAGGTTTAAAAGATGGCTACAACGGTGGCGGATGGGCTGATTTGAAAGCAGCTTTGTAAAAATATAAGGAACTGAAAAGTTCCTTTTTTTTGTTTGAAAGAATAAAATATTATGGAGCTAAAAAAATTATTTCTTGAAACCTGTTTATATTACCATTCGGATGTAAAAATTCATGAAGGATTGTGGAGTGAAATTGAGAAGAAATATTCTCAAAAATCAAGATATTATCACAATTTAGAACATCTGATGAATATGTTTGAGGAGTTGAATGAGGTGAAAAATGAAATAAAAGATTTTAAAATGATCACTTTTTCAGTTTTTTATCATGATATCATTTACAAAGCGAGTTCAAAAGATAATGAAGAGAAAAGCGCAGAGTTTGCGGTTTCAAGATTAGGAAAACTTCAACTTTCTGAACATAACCTTCAAACCATTGAACAACAAATTTTAGCGACCAAAAAGCATCAATTTTCTGAAAATGATGATGTAAACTTCCTTACGGACGCAGATTTGTCGATTCTTGGCGCCGAAAGAAATATCTACCAAAAATACATTGAAAACATTAGGAAAGAATATGTAATTTACCCAGATTTCCTTTACAAACCTGGAAGGAAAAAGGCTTTACAACATTTTCTTGAATTCGAAACAATTTTTAAAACGAAACATTTTAAAGAAAAATACGAAGACAAAGCGAGGGAAAATCTGAAATGGGAAATAGATAATCTTTAGGTTTTGGCTAAAGCCAACATGAAGATATTTTAAAACAAAAGACGGGCTAAAGCCCGTCCCTATCGATATTTGTAAAGTTATATTACAACGTTTCTTTCAACCAATCAAAAAATTCTCTTTGCCAAACCAAACCGTTTTGTGGGTGTAAAACCCAGTGATTTTCGTTCGGGAAATAGACTAATTTAGATTTTAAACCTCTCAATTTTGCAGCTTGGAAAGCTTCCTGACCTTGCTCGTAAGGAACTCTAAAATCAATTCCGCCTTGTACAATCATAATGGGCTTATTCCATTTGTCAACAAAATTGCTTGGATTGTATTCTGTGTAAGCTTTTGGAAGCGGTTTTTCCCACGGCGAACCTAAATCCCAATTCGCAAACCAAAGTTCTTCCGTCGTTAAATACCAAGATTTCATATCAAACAAACCATCATGAGCGATGAATGTTTTGAATCTGTTTTCGTGAATTCCAGCCAACATAAATACGCTGTAACCTCCATAACTAGCTCCAACAGCCGCAACTCTTTCGCCATCAACATAAGGTAAAGTTTTCGCAAAATCTGTTGCTGCCAAATAATCTCTCATCGGTTGTCCGCCCCAATCTCTTGAGATTTCTTCGTTCCATTTTGTTCCCCAACCCGGCATTCCGCGGCGGTTTGGCGCTACAACAATGTATCCGTTTGCAGCCATCAAAGAGAAGTTCCATCTTGTGCTAAAAAACTGAGTTAAGCCCGATTGCGGACCACCTTGACAATATACTAAAGTTGGATATTTTTTATTTGGGTCGAAATTGGGTGGATAATGAAACCAAACTCCCATTTCTTTTCCGTCTGAAGTTTTTACCATTTTAAGCTCCGATTTCCCTTGAGAAAGTTTTGCATAGGTATCTTTATTCACATCGGTAAGCTGCGTCATTTCGCCATTTTTCAGATTTACAGAGAATAATTCTGAACTGTGGTTGATGTCTGTTCTGCTTATCACCAAAGATTTTTTGCTTTCCCCGAAAATATCAGTTACGTCGAAATTTCCTTTGGTAATTTGGTTTACTTTAGCATTTTTTAAATCAACAGAAAAAAGCTGAACAGTCCCTCTAAATGCCGCATTGAAATAAATACTTTTAGAATCCTGGCTCCAAAAAGCAGTTCCGGTAACGCTTTCGTCCCACTGACCTGTCATATTGCTTTTCGCCCCCGTTTTCCAGTCCATGATAACGATGTCATTTTTGTCTGCTTCGTAACCATCGCGCTCCATACTTTGCCAAAGTAACCATCTTCCGTCTGGCGAAAATTTAGGATTTACATCATATCCCTTCATTCCTTCGGTAAGATTTTTAGTTGTTCCGGAAGCTAAATCATAAGCAAAAATATCTGTATTTGTGCTTGTTGCGTATGCTGCACCGCTTTTAGGTTTGGTAACATATAAAAGTTTTGAAGAATCTGGGCTGAATACAAAATCTTCAGCGCCACCAAAAGGTCTTTGTGGAGAATCCCAGGTTTTACCTTCTAATAAATCTTTTGCAGCATCAACATTTACAGAAATATCCACCACAAAAACGTGATTGTACTTCCCTTCATTGAAGTAATCCCAATGTCTGTGATTCAAATCTGTATAAACTTGCGCCGTTGTTTTAGGAGTATCAGAATATTTGTCTTTTCCCATTACTTTCTCAACCAAAACCTGCTTGCTGAAAGCAATTTTCTTTCCGTCTGGTGAAATTACAATGTTGTCTACTTCGCCAATGGTATAAAATTCTGACCAAGTTTTTCCTGCATCTTTAGAAAGGAAAATTTTATCGGCTTCCTGTGCGTAAATTCCGTTTTTATCCCACTGAATTAAAGTTTTTTTACCAAAATCAACCTTTGTAGATTGGTTGTTGATTACATTGAGGAAGTAATTTTCGCTTTTTGTTTTTTCAGTTTTTAAATCGGTTTGTCCCACCTTATAAATCAATGCAGATTGGTCGGGAGAAACTGCCTGAACGCCAACTTTTTTCAAAGTCCATAAAATTTCAGGAGTCATTACTTGTTGTGCATTCATAACCAACGGTGCTGCCAAAGCGAGCAGACTATGTTTCAATTTCATATTCTAATTTTTATTACTGTTAGAATTTTCAAGACAAAAAATCCATCAATTCTTCATTTAATTGTAAGAAGCCCAAAGGTAAGGTTTATAATAGTGTAAGCCAATGAATTTATGAAAAATGCTGACCGAAATTTGGTCAGCATTTTTGTTTTTTGCTCAGTCAGTTTTTATAAATTTTTAAAACTGATAAATTTGAATTTTAAAAACACTAATCTTTATCTGCAAACATCGAATTTGCCAATGAAGTACAAATAGACAGCAAAACACTGAAAATAAACGCGGAAAGAAAACCATCCACTGTCATTCCGTTTACGAATTTTGAAGCCAACAAAACTATAATGGCATTAATAACTAAAGCAAATAATCCCAAAGTAATAATCGTTAATGGAAAACCTAAAATACTTAAAATTGGTTTTACAATAAGGTTTAAAACTCCAAGAACAATAGAGAAAATTACAGCACCGCTAAAACTAGCAAACTGCACTCCACCAATAACTTTTGTGAGCAAAAATGCTACAATTGCTGTGATGAGAAGTCGGATAATTACGTTCATAATTTATTTTTAAAATTTAATTTTTGCTGTACAACAAATGTAATTCCTAAAACATAATCTTTCAACATTTCCTATAGAATGACTTAGGATATCGAAGCGTTAAGAAATTTTTGAGAAATTCCGTCAAAAAATTTCCACTGTTTGAGTGGCGGCTAAAATAACCCCTTGAGATTTTAAATCATTATTTCCGCCCGAGTTTGGAAATTTTAGGAATTTTTCAAAAATTTTAGCTGAGAGATCCAGTCTTGAATTTTTGGTTCTTTTGCTTCAAGGCAAAAGAACATCTTACTTTATCTTCATCATCGTTACTAAAGACGTTGCAACATGGCTTTCTGAAGCATGATTTTCATCAACAGTATAAATTTCTGTGCGAATGACAGATATTTTGGCGCCACCTTTTACCACAAACGATTTTGAAACCAACGCATCACCAATCGCGGGACGAAGATAATTTACTTTCAACTCTACCGTTACCACATAGCAATCTTCTTCATAATGACTTACCGCCGCATAACCTGAAGAAACATCTACCAAAGAAGCAATCATCGCGCCGTTGAACATGCCTGCTTTTCTGGTCATGAGTTCCATTTTTGGAATTTTAATCGATACGAAATCGGTTTCTACTTCCAATAATTCGGCTTTGTAGAATTTTAATGTTTCGGAACGGCTGAAACTGTCGGTAATGAGTTTTGTTTTTTCTGGAGACATTTAGGGTTTAGGTTTAGGGTTTAGGGTTTAGGGTTTAGGGTTTAGGGTTTAGGGTTTAGGGTTTAGGGTTTAGCAAAGTTCATTAAAATAATTTAGATTTTGCTCATATACCAAATCATTTATTTTCCTTAAAAATTCATTATATTTATAAGATAAAATTATCAAATAATACGTAATCATCTAATATTCATCAATAAACGATTGTGTATTCAATTGAGGGGTACGATTTAGAGCGTTTCCTACGCTATTTTAACCTTCCGAGTGTCCACCTTTTGTCTGCAAATCACCCATAGTGCAAATTTAGCCAAAAATTTTCAAAACACCAATCCTCTATTCATCGGCATTTGGGACTGGTGCAAGGTGCAAGTATTATATATACTTGCACCTTTGCACCTGCCCTGATGAGCCGTAATCTTACTTTCTCAAAAAAAATCTCTGTTTATTTTTGATGTAATCAAAAATGAATCGGCCAAAAAAAATATTATTTTGAGGTTAAGTATTATATAAAATCCTTTGTCCTACATTGTCTTCTTTTTGTCTCTTATTGACCTTAGATTAATTGGTTTTTCATATTTGCTACTATTAATTTTGAGGCTTTAAATAAAAAAACACTAATGGAAGTAATCACTATTGAATCTCAAGCATTTAAAGACTTGATGTCAAAAGTCGATACAATCTTCGATTATGTTATTTCCCAGCAAAACACACAAGATGAAGAAGACAGTTGGGTAGACAGTTATGAGGTATGTACCTTTTTGAAGATTAGTGATCGAACACTGCAAAGACTACGCAGTGAAAATAAAATCAACTATTCTCGTATTAGAGGAAAAAATTACTATAAAATCAGTGAAATCAAAAGAATGATGGAGGAAAACCTAATCCGCCGGAGTGAAGACTGCTTAAAAGACCTGATTCAAAACCACCAAAAAAATGTTAGACAAAAACAAAGTGCTCAGTTGCACCCGTGACGGACTGGATATTTTCAAACACTATCTTCCCGGAGATTGGCGTGTGGGTAGAAACTTCAAAAACCCTTTTTATGATGATACAAAAGCATCTTGCAATATCTACTTTGACCGTCGAAGCGGTATGTATCGTATGAAGGATTTTGGCAATCCTGATTATGATGGGGATTGTTTTTCATTGGTAGGAAAAATAAAAAATCTAGACTGTACTAAAGATTTTACTGAGATTCTGATACAGATCAATCAGGAAATGAATTTGGGATTGGAAAACGATTATGCATTGCCTCAAAATAGAAGTTCTTCAAGAGCAAAAGCAAATAATGTAAATGGAAATTCATTGAAGGAACTAGCGTATCATCCTAAACCTTACACCATATTTGAACGTGGTTTTACACTGAAAGAAAATGAGTTTTGGAAACAATATGGTATTACCCGTGAAATTCTGAAACTATACAAAGTGGTTTCATTGGATGAATTTAGAAGTGAAAATAAAGAATCAAAACCTTTTACCATACAATCTTCAGTTGAAGAGCCTATGTTTGGATATTTTGGAAAAAAATATGTGAAAATTTATCGTCCGTTTTCCCAAATCCGCTTCCTGTACGGTGGAAATCTGCCTGAATCCTATTGTTTTGGATTGGAACAATTGCCTGCCAAAGGAAACACACTGTTTATTACCGGCGGAGAAAAAGATGTACTCTCATTGGCTTCCAAAGGATTCTATGCGATTTGCTTCAACAGCGAGACTAGTTCGATACCAGAAAGTCTGATTAAAAAACTTTCTTATCGTTTCAAACACATTCTGATTTTGTATGATGTGGATAAAACGGGATTGGAGGCTTCGCTCAAACATCAAAAGCAGTTGTCTGGTTTCGGAGTAAATCGTTTGATCCTACCTCTTTCAGGAACTAAACAGGAAAAGGATATTTCCGATTTTTTCAGAATGGGAAATACCAAAAATGATTTCAACCAATTATTCCTTGAATTTTTAGACCAATTATACAACGAAACTATGGCGATATTGAAACCTTGCGAAATCGACTTTAGTCAGCCTCCTTTACAATCCCAAACAGTCATTTCTATCAATGATGTTCCTTTAGGAACACAAGGCAATTTAATGGGATTAACAGGCGGTGAAGGAACCGGAAAAAGCAATTATGTAGGAAGCCTGATTGCCGGAACATTATGTCAAGAAGAGCATATAGATACTTTAGGAACCCATATTTTACCTAATAACGAAGGTAAAGCAGTCTTGCTTTACGATACCGAACAATCCGAAAATCAACTGTACAAAAACATTTCAGGTATTCTGAAACGTTCTGGAAGAGAAAGTATGCCTAATTATTTCAAAGCCTACTGTTTGGCAGGGATGTCAAGAAAAGAAAGGATGCAGGCAATCTTGCAAAGTATGGATAAATTTTACTACCAATTTTCAGGGATTCATATGGTCGTGATAGACGGAATTGCCGATTTGATACGATGTGCCAATGATGAAGCGGAAAGTGTCGCTTTAATTGATGAACTCTATCGTATGGCAGGAATTTATAAAACCTGCATTGTCGGTGTTTTGCACTTTACACCCAACGGATTAAAACTTCGGGGACACCTTGGAAGCGAACTTCAGAGAAAAGCAGCCGCTATTTTATCCATCGAGAAAGATGACGATCCCCAAATATCCGTGGTAAAAGCATTGAAAGTAAGAGATGGAAGTCCATTGGATATTCCGCTTATTCAATTCTCCTGGAATAAGGAAAAAGGGATGCACGTTTTTGTCGGAGAAAAAACCAAAGAAGAAAAGGAGAAACGCAAAGAGATGGAACTGGCAAATATTGCCCGAAATCTATTTTCACAGCAAAAGCGTTATACCTACGCAGGACTATGTGAGAAACTTCAAAGTATGATGGCTGTCAAAGACCGAACGGCAAAGAGTTATATAAAATTTATGCGTGAAAAAGGATTGATTGTTAAAGATACTGACAATAACTATGAGCTCAAAAAATAAGGTTTAAATACTAAAATTCGAACCTCTAAATTCCTAGATAATCTCTAAAATCAAGAAAAACCAAAATATGAATATCAATCCTAAAAAGCCATTGCTTCAGCTGACTGTCGAGGAATTTCTGGATTTACAAAAAAACAATATTCCAGAAAAAAAGTATGAATATGGACTTAAAGGTTTAGCCAAAATGCTTGGATGTTCCCGCTCGAAAGCAGCGGAACTTAAATCCAGCGGAATATTGGATGATGCCATCATTCAAAACGGACATCTAATTATCATCGATAAAGAGAAAGCAATGGAGCTTATGGCTTTGCATAAAAAATGAATGATTCGGGATTAACTGAAAAATTTTGGAAATTCAACGAAAAAGAACCGTTGGGAGCTATTGCGGTTGCCCTTTATTTTTTTTTGCTGGAAATATGGAAAAAAAACGAACAAAATGACTTTAGCCTATCAGATACTGAAATTTGCGAACGGCTGAAAATCACAAGACCTACTATTATTACATTACGCCAAAAATTGGTTACTCTGGGAATGATTCAATATCAATCCAAAAACGGACTTCCGGGACATTATAAAATTATTCCGGAATATTCGCCTGTTTTATCCGCTTTTGAAAAAACTAAAATCCACAAAGGAGGCTCGACAAATAAAAAGAATCAAAAGACTATTTCGAAAAAAAAGAAACCTGCCGAAAATTTTCTACAGAAAACAGAAAATCCGCAGAATCAAAATTTGACTTCCTATAATTCACCGCAAATTACTACCGCAATGCTCATTCAGGTTTCAGAAAATATTCCTTCGCTTGAAGAATTTACACAGTATGCGAAAACATTAGAAAACTATATTCCTGAATTAGATCAACTGATTAAAGAAAAGTATGACAGTTGGCTCGGAAACGGATGGAAAAACGGTTACGACAAGCCGATAACAAACTGGAAATCTTCCATAAAAAACACAATGCCATTTCTTCAAAGTGAATTACAATCAAGCAATGCCACTTCTGAAAAAATTGCTTTGCCAACCATAAAACGCCCGAAGTCAGTTCTTGATTAATGTTCAAATGTAAAAATACAAAACGTTATTTTGTAGCAATAATTAACTTATGAATAGCTTCTATATTGATTTGATTAAATAAATCATCTATTTAATTGGTCATCAATCTCAATAAAATCATCATTGCAACCTCTTTTCAAAAACAGGTAAGCTATAGAAAGGACTGTTTTAGAAATGTGGTTGCTCCGTTTTGAACCGCAAAAATACGTTTCCGCCCGAAGAAAGGAATTGTATTTTTGCCGACCTAAATTTTTTTCTTAAAAATTTCTTGAACTGAGAAGGCACAAAAAAAACACTCTGGAATTTATTTACAAGTATCTTATGAGAGCTTATCTTTGTTTTTAATAGCCCAGTAAAAATCTTCCAATTTCCAATTATTACTCCTTATTTGGTGTACCAAATCCATTAATTCTTCTGAATAGTCAGTTTCACCAAATTTCATTTCTATTTCAGTTTGTATAGCCCAAAGAGATCGACCCAAGAAATTAATCTGCTTTTTCAATTCATCAATTCTATCTTGAGAAAGTGGAGTGTTTTCTCCAAAATTATAATTTTCAGTAATACGATTATCGTGTGACAAGAAATATTCTCCATCTTCACCTAATACAAAACCTAAACTGAGTGCTACTTTTTCGGAAGCTTTAAAATTATCTGTCCCAATTTCAAACTCTTTTATGGTTATTCTTTGTTCATTCCTGCTTAAAAATAAATGAGGAATTATTGTATTTTTCATTGCATTTGTTAAATGTCCATTGCCTCTAAAATCAGGATGTACAAACCAATGCAAATCTCTTATCATATCAAATACAATAGCAACAAATATATTTTCATCATTTTTTATCAGATAAAAAATATCAGGACCGTCAGAAGAAGTTACGCTATCAGTTAATTTTGGTTTATCCAACCAAATTTTAGCAAAATCAACGTTAGAACTCAGTGGTCTACAATAAATAAGGCTAGACGACGTGTCATTTTTATTTAACTTTTCTAGTAACGATTGAAGAGATTCACTTGTCATTTTTCATCAGTTGATTATATTAAAATTTTTACCATTCTATTTCATAAATACTATCGTCATCATTTAACTCTAAATCCTCTATAGTACAATTATGCTTTTTTGCTTCCGATTGAAGAAAATTGAGTAAGTCTTTGTATTCATCTGTAAAATATACGGAACTTCTCATTAGGTCGGCTAATTTTCTGAAAGAATTCTTTCCACCTTTCATTTCAAAAAAAGTAGCGTTAATATTTCTCATATACAGATATAAATATTCGTTTCCTGCATTGATAGCGTCATTCAAAAAAGGAAATAACTTTTTAGTTCCAATAGAATCGTAGCTTTCCATTGCCCTTTCAATCCAATATTCGAGGTGTAAAAACATTGCTATTTCGCCTTTATTAGCTTCTATCATTCTCATATTATATCTTAATGCAACAATAGAGAATAAAATGTGTACCCAAGAAATTTTAAAACCTACATAAGGTATTTCCTCAAATGAATAATGGCTATTATTTCTCGTTAGCCGGCTTCCATAAGATGCTTTTCGTATTTCATAAGAAAAACTACTAATCAATTTATTTTTGTCTTCATAACCTTTAATATGGAAGAAATTTTCATCATTCCAAAATTTTGAAACAACTTCGTACAAGTATTCCATATCATCACGAGTTCCCCATATTTCAGCTCCTAAACCTTTTTTTGTTGGTGTGGCATAAATCATATTTTAATGGTTTAATTTTCAACAAAATTAAACAAAGAAAACTTTTCTAAAGAATAGTAATTACGAATAAAAGACAAAACTCGTAACCTCTTTTCAAAAACAGGTAAGCCACAGAAAGGACTGTTTTAGAAATGTGGTTGCTCCGCTTTTAACCGCAAAAATACGTTTCCGACCGAATGAAGGAATTGTATTTTTGCAGACCTAAATTTTTTCTTGAAAGTAATTTTTGAACAGAAAACATAAAAAAAGCACTCTGGAATTTATTTCGAGTGCTTTGCGTTTACATTGACATCATTTACCATTTCAGGCATTCTTAAATAGATAATTGAATAAGTTTCCATTATTTATAAGGTTAAAAAATACGATTACCTATACATCGTGAGGTTTAATATTCTAATGTTCGCTTGGAAGCAGTAATACATTGTTTTCTTTCCAAATGGTCAGTTCATTAAAGAAGAAATCGGAATACTCAATATCCTGTGTAATCAAGACTTTATTATTTCCGTTTGTTGCCGTAAGCTTGAATTCAGTGTCTCTAATACGTTGGATTTTCCATATCTGAAATTCTTCTTTACTACATATTCTTTCTAATTGATAAGATGCAATGCAGTCTAAAAACCAAAAGCAGTTTTCTTTTTCGGCAACGGTCTTTACTCCATCGGTTAATAGTAGCCCTAAAAGGTATTTGTAATAGGTTTCTGTACCTATAAAATCATTGTAGAATTCATTTGCTGAAATGTTTGGATTTTTCATAATTAAATTTTTAAAATTGTTAGTATTGTTTTTTTGTTTTCTGAAATATCAAAGAACGCTTTGCTTTTATCTGACCGACTTGTCGTTTTTCATTGCTTTTTGACGATAGAAATCCCGTTTTAGCCAAAACCGAAATGGAAGTATCGGAATGAAGGCTTCGAAATCTTTTTGTCCGAAAGATTTAGGAGTGTCTGGAAAAATTGTTGGAGATAAACGGAAATAATTTTTGTAGAAACCCAAAAAGATTTTTTTGAGCAGAAACGGGATTTATACTTTTGCATACTGAAAACGAACTGACGGTTGGATAAAAGGAATGTTAAAACAGTATTTTCGAATTCAATCCATTGATAAAAATCAATTTTATTTGTACATTTGAAACCCCTTAAATAAAGGATTTAACATAGATTATATGACAAGATTTTTATTTTTATCAGCACTATTATTTTCAACATTTGGATACAGCCAAACGAATTGTGATGTTTTGAAAAAAGAAAATGAAGCTTTGCAATCGACAAACAAAATTTTGGTTTCAGAAAATGAATATTTGAAAAAAGTGCTTGATATTAACAAACCAATACTTGAAACTGAAAAAGAAAATTCTACTTTTAAAATAACAAAAGTAATAGGGAGTAAAGCAGGAAAAAATATCGAAATTACATTTCTTGTCGAATCCAAAGATGAGAATAAAAAAATGACCATTGAAGATATATCTGTAGTAGATATTGAGGGAAATGAATATAAAATTGATTTCTTCAAATCCAGCAAAACCTTTCCGCAGTTAGCAAAAAATGTTCCTGTAAAACTTACTTTTTCATTTAAGGATATACAAGGCGAACCAATGTTTATCAAAATGTTTAGGTTTAAAACAACGTCCCAACCAGATATAAATACGTTTGAAAAAACAAGGTCAAATTTTGAGTTTAAAGACTTGAAAGTGAGTTGGAATTAAATTCTATATTTCATCTTTATCAATTCATCTTAAAATTCAATGAAATAAAAAAATCGCAACCTTTTTTCAAAACATTTGCTGGCAAAACTGAAAAGGCAATGTTTTTAAATGGGGTTGCATCCGCTTTCAAGTGCAAAAATGCGATTCCGACCAAAGGGAGGAATTGCATTTTTGCCACCCAATTTTTCATCAGGCGACAAAAATCATTCAAATTATAGCTTAATTGGCTGTGAATGAAAATTTTTCAGATTAAGGAAAAAACCTCTATTTTCAATCAGTCCGTTTCGGAAAAGACTCCATAGAAGAGAACTCCCCATTTGTGCCAATGTGGAATTGATAAACAAATCCTGCTTTTCCAATGCTTCTGCTAAACTGCAACTTGGCGTATCGTCTTCAGTTTCGGATTGTTTTAAAATTTCTCCAAATTCTTCGGTTACAAAAGGTAAATTTTGTACTGTTTTATATTTCTCGGAATTGGGTTGTCGGATATTTCCAATCGTGGAAAGAAAAACCTGTCCTGTAAATTGGCTGTTTCCAAAATCCATCCAATATTTAGGTTGGTTTCTGTAATAGCCTTTATCAATTTTCAATTCATTTAAAATTTCAGCAATCTCAAAACGTGATTTTACACTGTCCACACAAGAAATATAAATTTCTGATTTCATATTACTTTGAAATTTCCCAAAATAATCTTTCTCAAATTTTTGAGTTTCTGCTTTCCAATCTGTTCCAAAAAATCGGTTGATGCGATGAACTAATGCAACAGATTTATACAATCCCAATTCACTTTCTGCAAATAGTTGCCTTCCTAAATTGGCTTCTGTAATTACATCATCATCCCACAATCTCACGGATAAACCTGCGTGATTAAGTTCCGTCAATGCGTGGTTCATCCTTGCCAATGCAGTAAGCGTTTGCGAACCTGTTCCTCCTGCTCCGATTAGGTTTACTGAAATCGGATTGGTCGGACTGATTAACTCACTATCAGTAAAATGGACTTTCGATTTTATTTCTTTATTTAGTATTATTTTGCTATTCATCGCAATACATTTTTAAGGGTTTTATTATTTTTTTTCAATACTCCCACAGGAAAAGTTTCGCCTGTTTTTATTAATTTTTTCCAAAGGTTTACACAATTCTCATTTATCGGATTATAATTGTCCAATAAATGACTGAAATAAGAATTAAAAAAATAATCTTCCCAAGATTTGGTAAATTCTTCTACAGAAGCCGAATTTTTGATATGGATATTGACTGTTCCCATACAAACGGAACCGTCTTCATACACATTGAAAAACGGTGCATAATACAATGGTGTTTTTTCGGTTGGTCTTTTATCACTTGTCAAAGCAAAAACCGAAAGACGCTCTTTATTGGCAAACCAAAGCATTGCAGGAATTTTTGCTTTTCCGTTGGGTATTTCCAATTTTTTTACAAAGTACATCTGCCTTTCTTGTGATTGGGTATACCAAAGTACAGAACCGTTTTGACTAGGAATGATATTCAGAATGTTGGTTGATAAAATCCCTTTTGATTGTAGAAAGGTTTTGTCTTTTTCTTCCTCGGTATGTAATGATTTTGCTAATTCTTTGGCTTCATTTACGGTCAAAGGATGGGCGTTGATTGGATTTCCGTTTCTGTCCATATCAAAATGCTCAACATACATTGTGGCATTTTTATCTAAGGATTCATAAAAAACCAATGCAGATTTTGGTTCATACAATGTTCCGAATTCTTGGGCGGTGTTTATAATATCGTTCATTCTTTTATGAGTTAATGGGTTAATGTTAAAACTTTATACAGGTCTTCCAATAGTGTAAACAGACGGTTTTCAAAGTCAAAATCGGCTTTGGAAATTGCAGTTCCGTTAATCGGTGTATAAATAGTAGGTTCTTCCATACCTCCGTATTCATTGAACTCTGCATTTATGCTTTCTTCAATGTTTCTATATAAGCAACTATTTGTATCGGCAACAAATGAAATATACATATCCATTCCAATGGCTTTATCGCCGTAATCATCATTGTAAGGGTCTTGTTCGAGCGTTGGTTTGTTTCGGAATAGGGTCGTTTTCGGATATTCCGAATAAAGCGCAAAGGCATCGGAAGCCACTTTGTAACAATCTTGGTCGAAGGTATTTCGGGGTTTGAAATCTCCCAATCGCTGTTCAAATACTTCCAAATTTTTAGGGTTACCTAATTTTTTTTCTACTTTATCTCCTATGATTTTTGAGATTTTAAATTCTCGTCTAAACTCCTGCAAATCTTCTTCCGCTTCATCGCCTTGTTCTATCCAATCCTCGTGCATTTCGTATATCCAATACAGATAACTGCTTTGCTGTCTGTAATACGGAATATCTGCAATCCGATACAGATAACTGCAAACCGAAAGCAATAGTTGGGCGTTCCTTTTACAATTTTTATCGTGAAGCATTTGGAAAAGCGGAACAATGGGAATATAATAAAGTGTTGTTCCTGTAACGTATTTTTCCTCTTTCACAAAATGAATATTCTTATCGTTCCGAATGAGTTTAAAACTGTTCCAATCTTCGTTTGTCTGCTTTATTTTGTTTTCTATATCCCACAAACCTAATGCGATATTGTAGGGGAAATCGGATTCTTGCGTTGGCATTGGCTCAACTTTGTACTGTTTGGCAAAATTGGAAAGGGACTTATAAAAATCCCTCTCTGTTTTTTCCATTTCTTTCCCATCTTGTATTGTTGGTATTTCTTCCTGTTTTGGCAGAAATCTCCATTTTAAAAAACCATTGGAAGCATTGCTGTGGGTACGGATTTTAGTTTGTCTTTCCGTATTTCGTTCGCTGTCTTTGGTTTTTGAAGCCATTGTGAAAACTCGCCCAATTGTCGGTGTAATCGTTGTTGTTCTTTTTCTTCGGGAACGCTTATTTTTCCCGATATGATGTTGTGTTGCATTCATTTTATTTTGCTGTTAGTGATTGGCTTTTGGCAACTGGCTTTAAAGCTATTTGCTGTGAGCCAATTGCCATAAGCTATTTATCCTTTAGTTCCCATTACGCTTTCAAATCGGTATTCAATACTATCATCCTTGATTTGTGGTGCAGAAACTTTGGCGGTGGTTAAAATTGGGTAGGTATTGGCGTAAAAATTCATTACAGATTCTACGCTCCATTTCGGTTCGGGGTCGGTAAGGCGGATTTCCTGTCCTTTATCTTGCAGTATAAAAACTCTTTCTAATTGGGTTGCGAGTAGCATAATTTTAGTATTTAGTTGTCGGTTGTTGGTTAATGGTTGTCGGTTTGGCTTTCCGTGAAATTTTCTGTCAGATTTTCGGTAAAAAGACTTGGAGCAAAATGTCTTTCATATTCATCCTGCTTTTTGCGAATAGTTTCGGAAAAATCGGGATATTCGGAAACTTTTGGAAGTGCTGACCACGCTTCTTTGTATTTGCCCTCTTTTTCGAGTTCTTCGGCTTTTTGGAATGCTTCTTTGTACTTCTTTTCTTTGGTTTCCTTTTCTTTTTTCTCCTTGTCTTGTTTTTCCTTTTCCATTGCCGAATTTCGCTTGGTTTCTTCAAGTTGTTTCATAAAACTTTCCATATCCACCATTAATCCCGAAGCGGTTTGCATTGGTACAGAAATACTTTCAAAAAATCCGTTGTCTAAATCTTCGGCAGTTCCCCGAAGATTTAAAGGCGGTATGAGCTTTCTTGCTTCGTCTCCGCATTGCGCATTATTGAGCAATACGGAAATGACAAAACTATTTTCTGTGGTTGGGCGGAGCGTGATTTGTAAATCTCCTGTTAAGCCCATTTTGGCTATTTGTCTGAAAAAATTGGTTTGCATAGTTCTATTTTAAAAAGTGTTTTTTTGCTGTTCTTTTCGTAATTAATTTTGTATCCATTGGTGTGAATGATACTCTCTAAAAAGTTTCTTGCTTTTGTAGCATCTTGGTCATCTTCTTTGGTCATATCCAAATAATGTAACTTTTCAAATTCCTTAACCATTTGGGCAATTAGGGTCAATGCTTTATACTCTGTTTTATTGGCGAGATTGCTCATTCTGTTTTGATTTTAGTTTTAATAATTTTTCGTGCATATCTGTCCAATAACTATTCAGTCTTTTATCCAATTCCGAAAATCCGTCATTGATGTGTTCATATTCCTTGTATTCTGCTGTAATTCGGATGGCTTCATCCAAATTGGTTACCGTTATTTCACAACCGTTTAAGTCTGTTATTTTCATCACTATTGAATTAATTGATGCAGTGAAAATTCTTCAGTCCAAAATTCTTCGCTTGTATGTTTTCCAAAAGCGTTGTAAATAGCATTTCCGTTTTTAAAAACCTGCATTTGATAGCAATTCAGATTGTTTTCGGGCAAAGTGAAATTTTTAAAATCTTCTTTTTCTAATTCAATAAAAACTCGGCTTTTTTCTGAAAGCCATTCTTGAACTTCGGGATATTTTTCATCCGAAAATTTGAAAAATTCTACATTAGTATCGGCATAGTTCAGCCATTTCAAATCGTAGTCGTTTTCAACCATTTTCACGGCTTCAAGTCTTTTCTTTTGGCATTGTTTCCATTCTTCTTTAATGTTAATAATTGCAAAACCACAGTCGTCCCATTCGCTGTTGGTCATTGCTTTTATCAGTAAATATTCGGTGGGTATTGTTGATGTTTTCATCGTTTATTGCAATTTTACTTTATCACTTTTACTATTTTCAATATTGCGCATTCAGGACAATGTTCTGATGTTATTATCTGCTTTATTGCTCCCTGCTTTCCGCTTAACGATACCACTTTAAGTTTTGCTGTTCCGCTATCGTTCTTTACTGTTGCTATAAAAATTTCCATTTTCATTGCTCTGTTTTTAATAATTTTCATAAATGTATGTTCCGCTTGTTTTGAAAGGATTTGTTCCTTCGGTCAGTCTGATTTCTGATTGAAATATTTTTGAAATTCTTCTCGCATAGCGTACTGCGGTCGTTCTGTCACAAAAGATTTGATAACCTACGGCTACATCTTCCCAATCTATTTTGTTGTTTCTGTGTTTTACTTGAAAATTGAATTGTGCTTCCATATTTCCGAATTTTAAAATGGTAAATCATCCTCTGTTTCTTCTGCAACAACATTAGAATTTTCAGAGGTTTTGGTAGGTTCATTGTAATTTTGTGATTTTTGCCCAGTTCCGTGAAATTTTATTCGTGAAGTATTAAAATTCAATCCCGATTTGATTTCTCCGTCTTTGCCTATCCACGCATTACTGCTGATTCTTCCCGACAATTCTACCAAAGTTCCTTTAGTAAGATATTCAGCTACTTTGGCATTTATCCAATATGAGCAATTGTAATAGGTGGTTTGTTCTTTGCGTTCGCCCTGTTTGGTTTTGTAGCTGTCATTAATGGCTACTGAAAAATTGACAACTTGCTTGTCGTTTCTTAAGGTGTTGATTTCTGCGTTTCTTGTAATTCTGCCGACGATTGTGTTCATAATTTTTCGATTTATTTTGTTAATTTTTTAGTTGATTGTTGGTTGAAATTTTCGAGTGAATTGATTTGGTATCGAGGACACTCGGCTTCTTTTTTTCTTTTCTTTTTTGGAAAAGCATTATTTGTCTTTATTTTTTTTTGTTGATTTTTCCGTTGATGTCAAAGAACGTCTGCTGTTAAATTGATTCGTATAACTGAGGTTCCGGCTTTTTCTTTGCCAATGATTATAGGAAATCATCAGGCACACAAAACCCGATTCAATTCCCGTAATTGCTTACAAGTTTTGAATCGGGCTTGAAATCTTTTTGTCCGAAGGGTTCAGGAGTGTCTGGAAAAATTGTTGGAACTCGTGGAAAGAATTTTTGTAGAAACCCAAAAAGATTTTTTTGAGTGAATGATGCTGTCCTACATTTGCAATTGTAAAAAGCCAAACCACAGTTATGAAGCGATTTGGCAGATGTTTTTGATTCGGAAAAATTAACTTAAAATATTAGCGTAAAGTTTTTTAATAAAATACACTGGAATGGTAAGTAACTACAACTTTAAAAAGTGTGGCTTAGGGGTCTTCAAATATAATTTATTTCATTAATTACTTAATTTTTGCTGTAAAGAATCAATAAGCTTTGCTTTAAATTTATCTAAATGTAAGTTTTTGAATTTGTAATCTTTTGAATATTGATTAAATCCCCAAGATTCTATTTTTATACTATCAATTTTATTTTTTGAAATATAAATATTTGTAAAAAATTTTGAAGAACTTCCTTGTTCTGATTGTATTACAAAACTGTTTCCATTTTCTTTCAGTTCTTGAAAAACAACCCTGTTTTCCGGGAATAATAGGTTGTCATATACTTTTGTTTTTTTACTTTTAAAGTTATAAACAATCAATAAATTATTATCATTTTTTTCAGGATAACATTCAGAAAATTCCAATTGAGTATAATAGGGCTTTAGTATCGCAACACTATCATTATCAAGCACTAAAATTTGATTCACTTCATAGAATTTGGATATAATAACTCCAAATTTTGCTCTGTAACCTTGTTGTATACTTATACAATCATTATTGCTAGCCTTTACACTTTTTGGGGCGTAAATAGTATCCTGTTTTGATTTTTTTAAATAGTCTAATCCATTATTTTTTTTTATGCACGCAAAAAGAACTAACCCAGAAGGGATTAAAATGATCCATTTCATATTTTTCCTTTGTATGTAGTCCAAAACATTGTCCCTGATTGAAAACCTGTAGAAACTAAATCCTCAGAAACGTTTTTATTATTTTGAGAATCTTTTCTTGCTCCAACAAATAATTTCTTATCATAACTTATAGCACCATCAGTTACTTTTCTCAAATCATACTCTTTTTCAAAAATACTATTTATTGTAGCTTTCGGATTAACTTTTATTTTATTTTCGTGTTTGCTCCAAAATTCTACTGCTTTCTTTAGATGAGAAGAATGAATTGCAACAGATTTGTATTGTTTGAATTTAGGATGATCAAGCTCTCCTTTTCTAGTAAATAAATCTAGTCCATCCCAAAAATATGCTTTCCCAGTGGGGTCTGGACTTCCAATTAGTACATTTATTACTGCATATCTTGAATAAATTTCATTTTGAGATTTATTATTGGTTTTGATTGTTTTCATTTTATCTGTTTCTTTTACAGATGAATAGCCTGTTTTAAATAATTCATTAAACGTTTTTCTTCTTCTGCTATATTTTGAATGTAAAGCGTTATTTACAGTATGTGCAATCCATAATGCTGTATATTTATCACCTGTCAACGATGCTTCGTGATGAACTAAATAAGCATTGTTACTAAACTCTGTATTTTTAACATTTTTGCCATTCTCTTTCAACAGATTACTTTCTTTATTAATTAAAGACCATTTTTTATCTTTTTTCGCTTTTTCATATTCTCCTTGTGTAGAAAGATAAACTTTTGGACTAGATTCAATACCTCCTAAATAGAGCCCCTCTTTTGAATAATAAATATATTCTGTATTATCATCTAAGTTCTCCGGAACCGGAGCACCAGTTGTAGTTATGTTTTCTGGTACGTTTACCTGCCCAGAATCTACAAACTCTATCTTCCCACTTTCAGGAGGCACATTTCCCGGCATTTTGCCTGTTCCCGGCAGAGTAGATTTTTTGATAAGAGCTTCATTATCCTGTACTTTTACCGTCCCGAAATCCTGCCATTCTGTAAGGGAAAGCATCTGAAAACCATCGTAAAATGTAAAATTAGGTATCTGCTTTTCCACTTTCGTCCCTGTAAGTTTACCTTGTGTTGTAGGAACGTCATTCAAAACCTTGAACTCTCCCATATGAGCATTGAACTTTACTTTTGCTCCGTGTATTGCCAGTAGTTGCCCTTCCTGTTTTTCATCTTCTTTTTCGCGCTCTTCTCTTACCTCCTGCATTTTTTTACTATTCTTCTCTTGTAGATTTTGTGATGCTCTTTTCTCCTGAATTTCGGGACTTACTTCTCCTATAACATCTATCTTCTCCTTTTCTTCCCTTGCCCGGATATCTTTCATTAGCTTTTCTGCGAAAGCTCTTTTATTATTACTACTTAGCCAACCCATAATAATGAATATTTTATTTCACATTTGTTTTCTCTACTTAGTACATAATTTTCTTTCAGAATACCTTTTTCATAAATCGAAGTTCCCTCTAAATGATTTTTATTTTCATCTGCGGAAAATTTCAATTTAATTTCATTTTGTTCTGCTGAAAGATTTTCTTTATGTAGATGTTCTATTTTTCCTTCAGTAATCACTCTTATCTTTTTTCCATCATCTGGATACTGTCCTAATTGCCCATTGAAGTACAAACCGAACATATTATAATTATGTAAGAATGCAATTAAACTTTCCTCATTACCAAAAACTGAAGAGACACTACGAAAATAATTTTCCACCACGTCTCCTTTATTTGTTTCCAATAGTTTGACCTTTAGTCCCTGCCATCTCAATCTTAAACTAGAAATATTATTTATTTTAACAATATTATTTTCTTCATCCGCATATAAATCAAGTTCATCAAACAGGTAACTTATTTTTTTAAGAAAAAATCCTGTAGCTGTATCCTGGTCAGAGAAATCAAATTTTGTACAGAGAATTTGATAATGATAGAGTTCTTTTTGCTTTTTCAAGAAGAATATTTCTACAGTACGGGTGTATTTCTTTTCCGTAATATAGTTCGGCATTATTTCTTCAGAAACAATGGTTTCGAATCTATATTTATTTACATTTATCATTTTGAAAATGGTTAATGTTAATGCTCTACTCTTTTATAATTTTTAGCAGGATCCATACCCAGCCAATCTCTGTTTGCTGACCAATGAAGGTACTTATTTCGCAATGTTCGCAATAACTCTTGTTCTGTGTTCATTATTACGACTTCTTCAATATCAATAGTTTTTATTTTTTCATCATTGCCAATTGGTCCAGTAGTTGGGGGGAATTTTGGTTTCTCCAGAATTGGAATTTGTTTGGGAATGTAAACCCGAAGATTATCTATTTTTACTGGCTCCACTTTACCTTTTGCCATTTCATTAATTTCCTTATCTATTCTTTCCCTTTCTGCTTTTTCTTTTCTGATACGAGCCAATTCTTCATCGCTTATAAATAACCATTCTCTCTCTTTTCCATCAACATATTTTTTTAAATGTGTTTTTGCGCGGTTCAAAATATTGTCATTTATTGGGTAAGTTGTTGTTGGATATGCGCCGCTTATCATTTTATGTTTCATATGTTTTGAACCAAGTTCCTCCATAAAATGAAGCGGAATATAGCTATATTCTTTTTTAAGAAACCTTGTACCTGTTAGTTTTCTATAGGCACCCGGCGTATATAAACTATGCTTCTCAACGGAAATATCAAGCTCTTCTTCTTTATACCAATGCTCATCAATAAGATGTTGCTTTCTCATCTCTAATTTTAGATTTGAGCTTATGCTTACATTAGATAGTACAGTAAGTGCCAGTCCGACATTGGCAGTTTCTATCTCATCTACTATCTCTGTTCCAGTCTCATAGGCGCCGCCAATATCACAATGTACTCCGGGGAAGTTAAACTCCTTACTCCCAACGAAGCGTGTAAGAGCAAAATTTTCCCTATGCTCATCCATTGCAGTAAAGTGGACAGCCTCGGAAAAACGACCTAGATTATTAAGCTGTAGTTGTTCTACATCATCTCCAAAATGATGTTCTGCACCTAGAGTAGCATGCACCGCACCTACAGCTGCTCTTTTACCTCCTCCCATATCCCCATACTCCTCATAAGAAGATACGGTATCGTAAACACCTATAAAACGAATGTCAAGACGTAATCCTTCTAACTCTTTTGCTTTTGAAAATATCCCTTTGCTTAGGAGATAATATCCTAAATATCCAAATCTTGGCATTTTGCCATTATCCAAATATTGAGGATCTAATTCAATTTTATCTTTATCCAGATAGATGGTTTTGTATTTGGGAACATATCTCTCTGTTTGGAAATCATTACCATAATTAGGACTTATTTTTTCTATAGTGAAGCCATCCTGCACTCTTTTGGACTTTATGGCAAGATCTTTCGGCCTTTTGCTATGATTATTGACCTCATATACAAAGTTGCGTGCTGCTGCTGCACCACGGCTGAAACCGGAGACATCTATAGTGATTTGACTGAGTTTTTTCGTTTTATCAATATTTTTTTTTGCAGAAAAAATTTTTTCTGCTAACATTTCACATCCTCTTCTTACTTTTCCACGTACACCGCTGAAGCCGGAGCCGTACTGGAAGCCATCATCTATATCTCTTCCTGTTTTTTCATTTCCTTTTTCATCTTTGCCACCTATTGTACCAATACCTTCTATATAAATAGCGTATTCTTTCTTCTCACAACATTTGTACATACGGGCAACATTGGTGTAGTCATTAGAAAAACTATTATCTACGCCCAATTCATCCATACCAAATTTGCGTTCTCCAGGTTTTAGAGGTTCTCTATGGCAAGATTTCAGGTATCTTACATACTCGTTGTCATTAGGGTCAGGATCTTTATTTCCAAGCTTATCATATTCTGCTTCTTGTGCATCCCGTGTTGCTTTTATGGCTTTTTCATTTTCTTCCACTATTTTTTTATAGGAATCATCACTTATCTTGCTGCCGTCCGATTTGTAGGTATAATCACTTTTTGGTCTAATTCGATTCCCCTTATCCCTGTACCTTTCTCTTAATTCTGTGTTATGCATATTATTAAGCGTCCCATCAAAGAACATCCCGAACTCCAAATGGAGGTCGCCATCTGGAACAACCGGAGCTCCTGCGTTATATACAAATGTTTGTCCCATAATTTACTTTCTTATTTCAAAAACTTCTAAATTTTCCGTTTCAATAAAAATATCTTTGCCGTTCCCTTTTAGTTTTACAGTAAAAAAAGTATTTGCCATATTGACTCTAATATCCAAATCTGCGGTTATACTGTCGGGATGTTCCCCATAGACCTCTTTAAATGCTGCAAGGGCAGATTCTTCATTTAAGTTGCAATTTCCACCATATCCAATACCTCCTTCGTCTATCCAATCAAATATAATTCTTCTTGGAATAGCTTTATTCTCATAGTCTTGTAATGGAAATTTCTCATTGAAAATTTCTCCAACCTCCCCATTTAAATATCTAATATCTAAAGTAGATTTTAAATTCAAAACAGAACCATTCTGCAGTTCAAAAACAGGTTTCCAATTGTATTTTATGCGGTAGGTATCCCACAAGCCAAAAGGAATCGGTTTGTTTTTGTTAGCTTCCTGTACTTCTTTGGGGATAACGTCTTCACTCGCCATTATTCCCTTTTTGTATTTTGCATCAAATAGCAAACGTTCGTGGCTGTCTAGCTGTGCAATTTCTGATTGTGGGATTACAATTTTCTTCCCTTGGTATCTGCCTATTTCTGTTTGTCTTCCTGTGCCAACCGCCCATACTACCACTACACCGCCAGGTGCAAAGCCTGTACAGATTCCGTCATAAGTTTCATGTCTTATTTTTCCGCTTCCACTAACCTCTTTGGTATCAAAACCTTTTTTAAAAAGTTCATACAATTTCTGATGGTCTATTGGCGTTTCTATGGTGTACATGCAATCTTCTGCAAACGAGAGCCAAGTCACATTTAAGAACCTCGGCATCCAATCTGAACGGTTATCCATACCTCCGCTAGTAGTTCCCCATGGTGCTACACCTGTACAAAGACCGTTATTTAGGCTTTTAAAACCTATCCCTCCCTTATATACTTCTACAGGATAACCAAGTGGGCAGGAAGTTTGCGCCTGCCAACTAAATTGTTGTTCTTCCATTTTTGTGTTTTTTTCTTGTTTTTCTTGGCAGCATACTAATTGGGTAAAAAGTAAGATGGCAAGGAGTTGGGTTATTATTTTTTTCATCATTCATCCTTTTTTCGTGTTTCTTTTATTAAGCGTGCCGTCAAAGAACATTCCGAACTGCAAGTGCAATTCGTCAACAGCAGCTTTGGAATTGCCTGTGTTATAAACAAATGTCTGTCCCATATTATTGATATTTTCTTTTAAAAATTTCCAAATTTTCAGTTTTTATAAAAATATCTTTCCCATTACCTTTTAATTTTACTGTAAAATAAGTATTAGGAATATTAAGACGTATATCCAGATTAGCGGTTACTTGTTCAGGATTGTTCCCATAAACTTCTTTAAAAGCATCGAAAAGTGATTCTTCATTTAAAATAGCTCCTGCTCCATACTTTATACCATCTTTATCCTTAAAGGAAAATTGAATTTCTTTTGGTAATGCTCTTTTTTCATCATTCCCCAAAGGAAATCTTTCTGTGAAAATATTTTCTTTCTCACCATTGATATAAAATAACATTACCTCATTTTTTTCATCTAATATTGAGTTATCCTGCAATTCAAAAACAGGTTTCCAATTGTATTTGTTGCGGTAAGTATCCCACAAACCATAAGAGATAGGCTTGCCTTGTAGCGCTAAAGGAACGATATTGGGGTCTTTCATCATTTTTTTTCGATATTCCGGTTCAAACATCAGATGATTGTGGCTATCCAGATTTTCTATCTCCTGTTTGGGAATCTCTACTTCCTTGCCCAGATATCGACCTATCTCCAATTGTTTTCCTGCTCCTGCTATCCATATCACGCAGACGCCACCTGGTGCAAAACCAACGATTACGGTGTTATAGTTTTCGTGTCTTGTTGCTCCACTAGCTCCTTTAGATTCATAGCCTTTTCGGAAAAGTGAAGCTATCTTCTCGTGATCCAAGTCGCAATCTACCTGAAAAAACTTGTCTTCAGCAAAGGACAGATAGACCACGTTGAGGTGATCGGGTAAAGGTTTTACACCGGAATCCATACTTCTTCCCTGGCTTCCCCATCCCTCCAAACCTCTATGAACCCCTAAATTTAAAGATACATAAGTACCTTCTTTTAGGTTTTGCAATCCGCCTTTATAAACTTCTACTGGATAACCAGGTGGACAAGATATTGTTTCTTTCCAATCGTATATTTCTGTACTCATATTTTTTTCATTTTTGTTTTGGCAACTTGCTAATTGACTAAATGCAAATAGGCAAAGTAAGTAGATGGTCAATTTTTTCATTAGATAATCATTGAGTGGCAAGTTTAAGGAGAATTAACAGAGGAATTAAAAATAAGGATATTATAGCAAAGAACACTTTGATTAAAAATGAGGGTGTTTTATTTTTAAAAATAAGACTACTTATTATAAATAATATAAAAGAAATTGGTATAATACCTATTGAAATATACATTAGAATAAAACCACCATATCCCAAATCTTCAGCAAATAATAAGAGGCTGGCACAAAAAATTATTATCCCAATTAAAATGGATAAAATAAAAATCCCTAAATAAAACTTAACATTATTAATCGTTTTGCTCATTATCCTTTATTTACTTTGGCATCAATTTTTCCTAAAACCTTTGCAACTCCAGCACTTTGTATCAATATATCGCCGTTTTTAGCCTTATGGGTAGTTTTAGAAGTGGTTTCATCTAAATCTCCTATTACATTGACCGTTTTATTTTCGTTGACTGTCTGTTTATAACTTTTTGACTTGAACTGATGATTATTAGTGATATTTATTTTATGGTCATTACCAACGGTAGTGTTCATATTTTTTCCCGCACTAATATTTATATCTTCTCCCGCCGTAAAACTCATATTCTTTGGCGAATTCACATTAATATTCCCATTACCATCCATAAGATAGGTATTCCCACTCGGATCTTCTATAAAAACACTTCCCTCCGCATCATTCAGAATAATCTTCGTTCCCGATCTCGTGTGAATCACTTTCTTGTCATTTCCACTCGTATGATAAGAACTCGTTTCTGAGCCATTATAATGCGTTCCCATCACAAAAGGCTTTTCCGCATTTCCAGATTCAAAACCTACTAAAACTTCCTCGCCAATTTCGGGAATAAAATGAAAACCTTTTCCGGCTCCGGAGTGGGGTTGTATGAGTCTAATCCATTATTTTTTTTATCTTAAATATGAATAAGTTAAAAACACTATTGTGTCCTTATCTTTATAAGTAATTTCTTTACAAGAAAAGTTAATAGTATACTTGTAGAATTTTTTATCTAATTGTATATTTCGTTTTATCATATTAGATATTTCATACGCAATACTATCATAATATTTTCTAGATTTATTACAATCCACATAATCAATTGACAAGTCATAAGTCATAGTATCTTTAGGAAAAAGAAGCTTATCTTCTCTTTCTGGTGTACGGCTGATTTTTTCAAATCCATATTTAGTTTTTAGATTTTCAAATAATATTTTTTCCTCAGGCAAGGCTTTTATTCGCTTGGGGGAATAGGAAAGTAAAACACTCATAAAAAGTGCAAAACCGATATATACTATCACAGATATTATGACAATAATACAAGCATATTTAATTATTCTTCTCATATCTTAATAAAGTGTGTATTCATCAGTAGAGTGATGGTAGTATTTTTGTCCGTTTTTCAAAATTCTAAGAAACTGAGTATTATACTTTTCTCCACTGCTTTTATAAATCTTACTTTTTATAATAACTGTTGTTTCGGGTTCTATTCTGTCTGTAATTATTTGTCTTTTTGTTTCAGTATGAGAATATGAAAGATTGATTTTTTCCAAATCTTCAAACCAATCCCAAACATAGCCTTCAATTTTTGTATTGGCGTGTCCAAATCTATCGTGGTCAGGATTTTGCACCAACCCAGCATATAAAATACCTTTTATATAATCTTTGTCATTCAGATTTTTTAACATTAACACAGGATCCCAACTTATGTCAATTTGGTAAGTTCTGTCGGAATAATTTACGGAAAATCCAGAGACATCAGCAGGAGAAAGATGAACTACTTTTCGTACATCTATACTTTTAGACTTAAATACGCTAAGTATTCCTTCGGCAAAAGCAGCCCCCATACTGTGAGAAACAATCATTACCGATCGGTTCTGTTCAAAAATTGTTTTGTAAAATTTAGATTCTTTATTTTTCAACCTCGCTTCTGTAAATTCTTTTCCTTTTTTATACCTTTCGCTTCCCCTGCTTAGCATTGTATCTGCTCCATTTATAAAATATACATTTTTTTCAATAGTTTTAAAATACTTGGCAGCTTTTTCTCTTAGTTTATTACCCCAGTATTCAGCAAGGGCTTTACCATCGGAAAAGCCTAAAAGGTCTTTTTGTAGCCAACTAACATTCCAATAACCATTAACAAAAATAATTATGGGGTCTTTTCTTAGCAAGACATCATCTTTTTTAGGCGGTTCTTTCGGTTCTCCAAACTTTATTCCATCTTTCGCATTAAATATCACTTCTTTGTCAGATGAAATTGTATAACCCTCTTGGGCATAAACCTTATAACTTCCACCGATTTCTTCTATCAAATCTCCACCAATGTATGTTTCTTTGCTCATAGCTTAATGACTTTTTGACTTTTCTCCCGAGTTATGCTGTATTTCTTTTTGAGAGTGAAATTCGTGATTTTCAGTAGATTGTGTTGAGCCTTTTCCATTAATAACGGTTTGCTTATCCTTTTCTATTTTACTTTCTTTATTCCCTTGGATAAACTCAACTACTTTTCCAATTACATTGGTCATAAAATTGGCTCCTACAGAAATATTTTTCATCATTCCTACGCTTTCTGTTTGGTTCATTCCTACCGTATTGGTTTGGTTCATACCAACACTTGTCATCAAATTTTCTCCCACATTAATGTTCATATTTTTACAATTGAACGTCATGGTTTCGGGAGCGGTAACTGTAATGTTGCTTCCTACGGTATCAAAAATCATTTCGTTTCCACTTTTGTCCGTCAAAATAATACTTTCGTCTTCTGTAAATTTTAGAATATGTCCGCTTCTTGTGTGGATTGCTTTTATGCTATTATCAGAAGTTCCATAACCACTCGTTTCACTACCATTATAATGCGTTCCCATTACAAATGGTTTCTCGGCGTTTTGGGATTCAAAACCTACCAAAACTTCTTCACCGATCTCAGGAATAAAGTGGAAACCTTTACCACTGCCAGAGTGGGGCTGTATCAATCGTATCCAAGGTGTCATCTGGTTCTTATCTTCCTGCCACGGGAATTGTACTCTCACTCTGCCCATTCCCATTGAATCATTGTTATCCATTACTCTTGCGGACTGGGCTTCGCACTTAGGAAAAGCGTCGGTGTCGATGTAAGGTGCTGCGTTGAACAAATCCGGGATTGCGATAAACTCATTGTAATATTCACTAGGATCGTGGATGTGTTTGATGTCAATGATTCGGTAGGTTTCCATTGCCTTGCCATTGATGTCCGAAAGTTCCACACGACCGCCGATTCTTACCGCTGGGTTGTAGCTTCGGGCTTTAATGTACATCAGATTTTCCCGTTTTTCTTTTTCTAAACGAAGCGCTTCTTGCAATTCTTTTTCAGACATATCTGAGATGCCTGTATGATTAAAGTGCATTTTTGGCTTCTTTTTGAAGATATTTTTCGAGCGGTTGATCGCAACACTTTGGAATAGATTGGCCTTAAACTCGCTTTTCTGAGATGCACTGTCTTTTTCTATTTTGGCACCGCTTTCGGCATCGTAACTCATCAAACCAAAATCCTGAGCTCCGATTTTTAACGAAAAGGTAACATCCATTAAATCGTCACCTTCTTGTAGTTTTAGGGTGGGTTGTGTTCCTGCTCCGAAAATCAGCTCTTCACCATTGTAATAGAAAAACTCGCCGTGGCGTATCGCAAGCCTGCGAATAAACTGATAATCTGACTCTTTGTACTCAACGGTATAAGGGTGGGCATATTTTACATTGGGCAAATCTACCTTCACCCGGGCTTCCCTTGGATAAATTTCAGAAATTTCCTTGATAATTTGTTCTAAAGTTTTGTTTTCAAAGCTTTGGCAGTCCTGTCCGCTTTCCAATAGAATACTCGGGGAAAATCCTGTAATAATCAAATCGCCATAGCCACCACCTTCATTCTTCGCATTATCAATACCGCCAATAACTCCGCTGAACGATTGCTGAATTTTCCCCCATTGCCAGAAATTAATCGTAATGTTGTTCCCAAGAATATTTTTCGAATTTTCCAGCACATAACCTTTGAAACTGTCTAAAGCATCATCAGGAACAATGATGGAAAAGGTATCGTGATCTGCAGTTTTCTGATGAAGTTCTGTATTGTAGCTGTTTTCTAAAAGAAACTCTTTACCATCCATCATAAACAGGCAGTAAATATTAGGATTTTTAGGGTCATTAAGCTGTTCTTTGAAAGATCGTGATGTCCCGAATATCGAGGGATCAAAAGGTTCGTTTTCCATAATTTGAGTTTTTTTTAATATGAGGTAAATTTGATATAAGTTATGGTTCTTACCATTTCAGTAACAGAAGTTCATCTTTAATAAAATCATAAAAACGCTGTTGATGGGGAAGGAAAAATGAATTTTCAAGGAGTTCCCGAAGGTCTTTTTCTTCTAAAATACAGCCAACCCCTCCATCTTCAAAATTGATCGAGTCTCCCGGCTTTTCGAATGAAATATTTTCAGAGACACCTTTTCTTAATATCATTCCTTTCGGAGTGCACAGAAGGTTTTTTCCATCCTGGTAAATAAGTCTTTTTTCTTTCGGATAGTATGAAAAATGTTTGTCAGCAAAATGATTATGTATAAATAATTCTTCTCCTACAAAAGCTTGGATATTTATTTCCGCACCTTGATAAAGTCGGTGTTTTTGCTGAATACCTGTCCATTCAAATTTCAATTCCGCCATTAATTTTTATTATTTGACCGTCCAGAACTTTTCGTGGTGGGCTCCATTCACATTAAATGACTTTGCCACCAGATGCATTTCGATTTGTAAAGGCTCATTATTATTCGAATCAAAATGTTCTGTGAATTTTACACAAAATGCTTTTTCAAAGACAAGTTCCTGCAATTTACTCATCGCATCTCTTCGGTAGTAAACAATTTTTCCATTTTTTACTTGGCTATGATCGAGCATCCAACTTAATAATTCGGGATTCCCTGTGCTTTCGATACGAATAATGATTTCGCCACCTTTTGGCATTCCTTTAGGCTTCCCAGTAGTGTCTATTGGCTGTACAAAATTGTATTTACACTCCAATATATTGTAGGTATTCCCGTCTAATTCTAATTTTGATAAAAATGACATATTTTAATTGTTAGTTGATGGTTGTCTGTTGATGGATTTTAACTTATCTATTTTGAAACAAGTTTCAAAAAGCAAAAAAATGGGTAATCTTTACATTACCCATTTTTTATTTAGATGAGTTACACCCACTCGTTGATATACTTTCCTGTTCCCATTTCAAGCTCCCTTGCCGAAATGGTAAAAGTTTCAGTGAGAGGATTATCTCCTGATGCATCAAATTTCTCTTTATGCTTTACAAGATAAGCTTCTGAAAATTTCAACTCTTTCAACGTAGCATCATTATCCCTTTTATAGAATACAACACTTCCATCTTTTCTTTCGAATGAATTGGTCATCCATTCAAATAAATCTGTTTCTCCTGTGCTCTCAACGGTAATATCTATTTTCCCACCTCTTGTAATAGTAGATGGTCTTCCTGTAGCATCTGTTTCCTGAAACAAACCGTAATTTATGCTTAATACATTGTAGTTTTTTCCTGCTACTTTTAATATGGATTTAAATGACATAATTGTAAAATTTTAATTGTTTTTAATAGAAGTTGTGTTTTTAAAAAATCTTTGTACCAAAATGAAATTATTGTTTAGAAGATACGATTGCAATTAGTCTATCTCAATTCCTATCTCTGCAATAAGATTCAGTTCGATTAAAAAAGAAATTCAATGGATTCGTAATTTGATATGGATTATACCCACTCATTGGTATGTTTCGCATTCCCTAACTCGATTTCTTTTGCCGAAAGCACAAAAGTTTCTGTTAATGGATTATCTCCCGATGCATCAAAGTTTTCGTTGTATTTTACGATGTAAGCTTCCTTGAATTTAAGCTCCTTTAGTGTAGCATCGCTATCTCTTTTCACAAATCTAACACTCCCGTCTTTTCTTTCAAATGAATTGGTCATCCACTCAAAAAGATCGGTCTCTCCTGTGCCTTCTACTGTAATAAAGATTTTACCACCACGGGTAACGGAAGAGGGTCTTCCTGTTTTGTCGGTTTCCTGTAGCATTGCGTATTCTACAGATAGTACGTTACGCTTTTTTCCTGCGTATTCTAAAATGGTTTTAAATGACATAATAAATATATTTAAAGGTTTAAATTTTACTACTACCAAAAATGGAATATATTCTGATCTGTATGTTTTTTCATCATTTGTAATTTTTGCATCAAACCAATATGGAATATATATCCTGAGGATATTAAAATAATTCTAAGATTTCACTCTTATATAGAAAAATTTATAAATCAAATGTAAAGATATTTTTTAATCCTGCAAATACTTTTAAAGTAATTTTTCTTAGCCAATTATTACATAATCAGATTGTTGTGAAAAAAAAATCGTAACATAAAAAAGATATTTAATGTCAAAACTCTCACATAAATGAAAAATACAATATTCATCTATAATAATAAAATACAATTATTGAAATATTCACAAAATAGATATTTCGCAATTTATTTGCCTTTGTAGATAAATATCTACAAAATTTATTCATTAGCCGCCTGTTTTATTTCAATTATTCTTTGGTTTCACCAAATTAATCTCTAAATATGTGAGCTAAATAATGCTTTTCAGGAACATTTTTTGACAATCAGATGCTTTTTTAAACAAAAATTTCGATTGATATCTCATTGGGAATGATTCTAATGTTTACTATATTAAAAGAAAACAAATCCGAAAAGCGAGATTTTTTTGTCAAAAACTATGATTTTTGATTTGCAAAAAATCCTATAAAAAAGCACAGAAGCAAAATTGCCTCTATGCTTAAAAACACAAATGATGGAAAATAGAATTAGACTCTTCTATTTCTGCTCGTATTCTGTGTCCCATTCGTTTCCGTCATCTCCTTTATGGCCGTCCATTTTGATAAGGAAGTTTTTAGCCGGGAAGTATGGTTTCATATGGATATCCAGATGGATTCTGTCTTTTTGTACAGGATCTTGCTCAAATTTTCTAATCTCAAAATTTTCAATCAGTTTTCCCGGACCGGTAATTCCGTCAAGGAAACGAACAATCTGGTTCATAATTTCTTTTCTGGTCACCGCAGTAAAGTTTTCAAAAGCTCTTCTGTTTAAGAAGTCCATCAGTACCTTGGTTACATAATCAAATACTCTTACTACGGAATAGGTTTGAAGTCCTAAGTTATCTCCGTTGAATAAGGTTTTACCAGAAAATGCCATTACTTTTCCATATTCGTTAACCATCGGGATCAATCCCAAGTTTTCAAGATTAGCAATTTCACTTTTCTTAAGGTCAAATTTAACCCCGTCAACTTCATTGATTCCTCCAAATTTTTTCCCTGCCGTAACTTGTGACATCAGCGTTTTATACACTTTTCCTGCCAATGCTCCTGATGGCGGAATGAAAAGATCATCCAATTCGTCAATTTCTTCAAATCTTCCTCTTCCAACAAGCCAGTTGCAGGTCATCAGTACATTGGAACGATAAATATCGCCTCCGGTAAGGTAAGCCTGATCAAACATTTCCATTACATCATCCGGTTCGTCCAGATGTTCAAAATCGGTTACCAGCATTACTTTATTTTCGTGCGCAATTTTTGCCCATTTTTCCACAACGGTATTAGAGCCTAAATATCCTGGAATAACTAAAAGTCCGTAATTGCTTTTTAGATCTAAACGGTCATAATTATCAGATAATTCTGCATGGATGGTATCAATGAAACGTGTATTGTCAAGATCTTTTAATTGCTCTAACGTTGCATTGATAACGGTTACATTCTTTACCTTGTCTGATTCTGTATTTTTATAGAATAGCGCAACTGTTCTGTAATTTCCTTCAAGCTCTCTGGTAGCATCTACCGCTTTAGACAAATTTTTAGAAAGTAATTCTTCTGCTGATTTTCTTTGATCTTCACAATGTGCTACCATATCTGTCAAAGAATCGCTTTTACTGATAACACTTGCCCAAAGTTCAAGTGTTTTTTTTAGAGTTTCTCTTTCTTTCTCCTTACCTTTTTCTGTAAGGAATATTTTTCTTCTTGCTTTTCTGTCCGGGTTGATATTTTGTACATTTTCAATAGAAGTTTCCAATAAATCAAAGCCACCGTAGCGAGCTAGTTTTTCGATAGATTTATCTAATGATACCTGTCCTCCTTTCTTTTGTTCCAAAACAGGAGCATCTACTGACTGTTGTGTTTCTTGTTGTTTTTGTGACATCGTAATTTGTGTTATTTGTTTTCTTCTAATTCTTTTATTAGTGATTGTAGAGTGTCGTGTAATGCTTTTTTTGCATCCGGATCTTCCAATGCGGCTTTTAAAATTTTATTGGTTTTTAATTGTTTTACAATCTTTTGGTACTGGTCTTTTTCTGTTTCCAGACCAGTAAGAAAACTGCTCTGTGCTGTAATTCCTTTCGTTCCGAAATCTCCAAGATTTTTGAATTTCAGGTTTTCCATTCTGATAGAACCGCTCGCATCTTCAAAATCAACTTTGACTTCTGGTTTGTAATGTTCAAAAACTTTTTCTACTGTAGTAAGTCCTTCCACCAATTCTGGTTTTACAGGGTCATCTGCAGTAAGTTTCTGTGCGAAAATCGTTCTGTTCTGTGGGATTTCGAAAATCGCTTCACTTGCGTCTAGTGGTACTTCATTACCACCAATTCCTTTGTTTGTTAACATAGCATATGGTTTAAAATTATTGTATTTTATTTAATTCTAATCCAAAGATGGTATCGTATTTTCCACAAAAGAAAAGCTGAAACGAAAAAATATTCAGGCTTTGTGAGGAATTTAGCGATTTCATCAATGTGTTTTTTTTGTTTATATAAATATATGAAATTTTGATTAATACAAAACTTATTTTTATTTTTCAAATAATCGGTATGGATAAATATTGGCAGATGCATTTTTCAGTTTTAATGAAAAACTGTCGCACAAATAATTCCACTCGGATTCTTCAACTTCCATTGCATTTTCTTTGTTTCGGATTAGAAAAACGTCTATCGTTCTGCTAAACCCTCCCTTCAAAGACACTTCTTTTTTGGTTCCTTTCTTCACTTCAATCCCCGTAATGGTGTTTTTGAAGTGATTCATCCCGAAAGCTCTTATATCGGCTACGGTAACAATCCTTCCTCGGGTAAGAAGTGCGCTTCTGTATTCCAGAATTTTATCCTGTGAGGACAGCTTTTTTCTTCCTCCCACAGAGGTTTGTATCATTACAGCCGTGGGATTCATTGAGCGGTTTCCTTTGTTTTCTTCTGTCATTATCGTGCCCGGTTTTAGATTATTCGCTTCCTCAGCTGCTGTTGACCAATAGGAAATCGTGCAATTAATTTCTGATGTCTCGTTTCCTGAAGAAATAATAAGATAAGGGTTGTTCACTTCTGTAAAATTTTTCTCTTTGGCTACCTGATGAAGTGAAGCCACGTGTTGTTTGATTTGCTTT
This sequence comes from Chryseobacterium sp. HNCC26DJ239, assembly GCF_057180445.1. NCBI lineage: Bacteria > Pseudomonadati > Bacteroidota > Flavobacteriia > Flavobacteriales > Weeksellaceae > Chryseobacterium > Chryseobacterium sp. HNCC26DJ239. The sequence goes on along the minus strand of NZ_JBXUGJ010000002.1, from coordinate 161,195 downwards.
AGAGTTTCGTTGACTGAATTAATACCCATTGCAGCAAAAGCCGCTGTTTCATCTTTGATGAGTTCCAAAAGATATTGCAAAAGCTCTGAAGCATTTCTGCGATCAAATCGGGAAACACCACCTTTTCTTAACATAGCGGTCATTCCTTCATTTTCTGTATCGTAATTTTTTATGTCCAGTCTTTTTCCATTACGGTCATCAGATACATAATCCAAGTCTAAGAAATAGTCTTTTTCATCAATCGGAATAATATTAAGCCGTCCTTTAATTTTGCGCCCAATGTCTTTATTTCGGATATTAAGCATAGGAACGCAATTCAGGGAAAAACGTATATTTTTTAATATATCTGGTACAATGGCTTCTGAAAATTGGAATTTCAGCCAGATTACATCCTCTTCATGTCCTGCTATGTGATTCGGAAAGTTCTTAGTGAATAGTTCTTCTTTTTCTGGCTTTGCTGAAAAATCAATTTTGCCTTTCAGGGTGAAAAAATTACCGCCATAATATTGATTGACTTCGTTATAGATATATTCCAGATCAGAATAATTTTTAGTAATGATGTTTTCAATATTTAAACCTTCATTTTCTACGTTGTAACCTTCTTTTAATTCATATTCTTTGTCTGCAAAATAAACCTTTACCTGATGGAGGTAGTAAAAGAATAACTCTTTTTGATAGGCATTATTAATGTCAATAAAGAACATCAAATCTTCTACATTCTCTTTGTTGGGAGAATGAATGCCCAACCACAACTCTCCGGAAGGAATGTGCATTTCTGCTTTTCCAACAGCATCTTCAAAGAAGAAGCTTTCGACACGATTTAGAGTATCAGCATAGGCAATGTATTTCACTTTTGCCGTGGTCAGTTTCGCTTCTATGGAAGGACTGAAGTAGATATCTTTACTCGTGCTTTCCACAGGATTGTATATATTCTGCTTTCGTATGGGTGTTTTAAAACTATTATATAGAGAGATTTTAGCATTGTTTTCCAATGGGCTTACCTGAAGAAGTGTTCTTGCCGGAACGACTCCTGACACTTCCTCTGGAAACATCACTTCTAAAACCCTTTCGATAATCCTGGCTCGTGAGCTTTCTAATTCAAAACCTAATTTTTCCAACTCGGCTGCACAAGCAGACAATAATAAACTGATAACAGGATCAAAAGAGGTTTCCGCTTCCAATTCATTATATCCCCACATTCGGGCAGCTCTTCTTAATATGCGGTCTTTTATGCGGTCTTGATTCATTTTTTATATTTTATCCAAATAAATTATCCCAAAATCCTTTTTTCTTTTTATTCTTTACCTCGTCTTCATCGGCAAGGAAAGTGTATTTCTTTTTTTCTATTTCTTGTTGTTCTTTTTTTAACACTTCTGTTGCCAAATAACCTGTTATGCCGTTTACTTTTACAAAATCCCAACCCGAAGTTTGATTTACTATTTCTACTTCGCCCTTTGCCAATACTTCTCTTGAGAAACTGGAGAAATCTGGGCGGTCGTACAGCAAGAACGAAGTTGAATGATTATTTGAATTGCCCGATTTTATTCTGCTTTTATGGACATAACCCGTTTTGCCTTCTTTAGTTTTTACTAAAAACCAATCGTCTGTATTGTCTAAAACCTCTATTTGTTCTCCTGTTTTTATTTTTTGTAAAACTTCGGATTTTGCATTTTTTTCTTTGCGGAGGTTGGTAAAGCCGTCGGGGTCTTGGATGGTGTAGACTTCAATAAAGTTACTTTCATTACGATGTTCTTGTTCTGTTTGAAACACTTTAGTAAAATATTTTAAAGAACTATATCCAAAATAATCATTCTTACTAAATTCTTTTATTAAATTCGGATATGAAATGAACATATTATTTAACAATCCATAAGAAGGATCAGTACTTGTATATATATCATCATTTTCTCTACCCTGAATACCTATATTTAAAAGAAATGCTATTGCTTCATCAATATTTTTGTTATGCAATTTATTCTTCTTCATTATTTCTTTTTTATTATCTGCCAAGTAAAAAGTAATATGAGATATTAGTTCCTGATTCTTAGATAAATATGTTAATAGTTTTTTTCTAATAGTATAATCTTTATTATAGAAAACAATTGATAAAACAAAATTGTTTGAGTAATCTTCTAAATTATTGATATTATCACAATAGCGTCCTAAATAAAAAAATAAGAAGGAATTAAAGTAACTCAAAGTATCTTTGAGGTTGCACAACAAAAAAACCTTCTTATGGATTCAAAATTAACATTATTTTCCCAAATCATTTCAAAAATAGACCGAGGGATTTTCAAAAAAATAGTAATTGAAAAGAAAACCGATTACCGAAATAAAGGATTTGATAGTTGGAACCACTTAGTTTCTATGCTTTTCTGTCATTTTGCCAAAAGCACTTCGGTTCGGGACATTTCCAATGGACTTCGTAGCGCAACGGGCAACCTCAATCATTTAGGGATAAAAACAGCACCTTCCAAATCTTCTATTAGCTACCAGAATGGAAAACGAGATGCAGATTTGTTTAAAGATTTGTATTTCAAACTATTAGAACAATTAGGACAGCACACCAAACAAAAACGAGTAAAGCTGAAAATAAAAGTTCCCGTTTATCTATTAGATTCCACTCTTATTTCCCTGTGTCTTTCTTTATTTGATTGGGCAACGTATCGCACTAAGAAAGGAGCTGTAAAGATGCATACCTTGCTCGAATACGATGGGAAACTTCCTGTTTATGTGAATATTACCAAAGGAAGTGTTGCTGATAACAAGGGAGCGGAAAACATTCCTTTGGAAAAGGGAGCAGTCATTGTTGCAGACCGATTCTATAACGATTTTCCAATGCTCTCTATTTGGGACAGCAAAGGTGTTTTCTTCGTAATAAGACATAAAGAAAATCTGAAATTTGAAACTTTACAGGAACGAGAACTTCCACCAAAAGGAGCTCAAAGCATCCTAAAAGACGAAGAAATAATACTCTCAAATCCTTTATCCAAAGAAAAATATCCAAAAAAATTAAGAAGAGTGGCTATTTGGGACGATGAAAACAAGCAAACTATCGAAATTATCACCAATAATTTCACTTGGGCAGCTTCCACCATTGCAGAACTGTACAAACAAAGGTGGCAGATTGAGATTTTTTTCAGAGACATCAAGCAATTGCTTCATATCAAAACATTTATCGGAACATCTGAAAATGCAGTGAAAATCCAAATCTGGACGGCACTTATCACTATTCTCATTCTGAAATACCTGAAATCCATCGCTAAATATAATTGGCAATTATCAAATCTGGTAGCTTTTATCCGATTGAATATTTTTGTTAAAATTAATCTTCAATTTTGGCTCGACAAACCATTTGAGCAACCGCCTGAACCCCCCAAAAACTATTATCAAGGGGTTCTTTTTTGAAATTAAATGTAAAGCTAAATGTAAAATAGGTATTTAGGCTGTTTCTATTTTTAATAATTTTTATTTAGGACAGTATTGATATTATCACAAACCTTTTTTAATAAAATTTCATTTTTTTCATAATTAAAGAGAATAACAATATCTTGTGCTAAATCAACATCATTATGAATGGTTTTTAAAATAGACGTTAAATCATTTTGATATAAAATTTTATTCAAATTAACAACTGACTTCATGTATGGATAATTGATTAAATTCTCATCTTTAATTTTATCTACATCTGGTAAAATGTCTTCGCCTATTTTTATATATTTTTCTTCTTTAGATATCTGATAATCTATAGCTTCATTAAATATGACAATCTCATTATAACCATCCTCTAAATTTTGATTATCTATACCTAAAAGCTCTTTATTAATATTTTCAAAATTTTCTTTAGAATTTTGAAATTGTGATTTACTCAAAATTTTGCTAAACATTTCCATCTCTTTTTTTTCTATTTTGGAACTTCTATTTTCTTGACCTTGACATGATATATTAAATATCATAATTAAAGCATATATGTATTTATTGAGCGTCATTTTTCTTATTTTTTCTATTTGTTATTAAGTCTTTAGGATCTGCGACCGTTCCATAATCGGCAAATAATTGATTTAAGCTATTAGGATTAACCTCCTCAATATAAACAAAAACCTTCTTATTTGAAGCAAGGCAATCTGAAAAATGTTTTGTTATCTGTGGCATATCTGCATTATATACTCTGATACAGCCATGAGTTACCATAAGAGCTCCATTGTCAGTTAAACCTTTTTTACCATCTCCCATTGTATGTCCACAATGTATTAATATCCCTGACCTAGAAGAAGCGTTTAAAGCATCCCCAGCTTTGGGAGAAAGTCTTATTACCCCATGATTACCAAAAGATACACCGACATTGGCGGTTTTTAATTCTAATCCTGCATTCCATAAACCATTTGGAACATTTCCATAGCCTCCATTTGTATATCTATCTTCTCCTCCTGTTCCTAACGCTAGTGCATAGCATTTAAATAAAATACCTGAATCATCAAAGAAAACTAATAGTCCTTCTTTTTTTCTGTTAGATGGAACTATAATATCAATATACGCAGTTTTATTGTCAGCAACATAACTATTATCATATGTAGAATATTTACCAGTTACTTTAGGTTTTGTTTCTTTTGTTCCCCATTTACATTCATCAATTTTAAAAACTTTAGAAGTTATATTATTAAATCCCTTTTGTTTTTCATCATAATTGGTAGATATTTTTACTCCTTTACTATTTTTTATATCTACATTATTTCCCACTTTAGGACAAATTTTTCCTTTTACATCTTTGGTTCCGTTGGCTATTTTATTGATTCCTTTCCACAAAAAGAAAATCATTGAAGTAGAAACACCTAAACTTATTTTTTCTCCTACAAGATTAGGGTTTTGTAGAACATCTATATTTTCATATTTTAAAGTGTAAGGTTTACAAAAAGTATATATTTCTCTTCCTGTAATCTGTATTAAGCCTCGTCCTTTATAATTCCATCCATCATCTCCGCCTATATTTCCTAATTCTTTTCGGTTACTATAGGCGGTATTGGCAATCATTTTTTGATTAGCTGCTTGATATTGAAGATTAGATTTATGATATTTGGTTTTAAGCATTTCAATATTTTTTTTGTCAACTCTTCCATATCTAAAAGCCAATTCGTTTGGTGGACCATATCGCTTTCCTGTTGTACTAAATGCGGAAAAATTATCAGGTAAGGCTTGTACAGCATAATTCATCCCTTCCCCAGTTTTTAAATCTAATGATTTACCTCCTTCTACCATTGCTTGTGCAAAAAAATGGGCTTTATTCCAGCAGGTATTCATGTGTAAGTCTTTCATATACTTATTGTAGGTATTGGCTACACTTTGCCGTTTAGCAGCATCTGCATCAGGGAAAATAGTTTTTAAATCTTCTGCTGTTATAGGTTTCTCACAATTTGGGCATTTGTTATTTTTATTTTCTTCCTTCTTGCTACCCTTTACCACTGCTTTACTTCTCCCTGTTTCTATTTTCTTGGGTGGTGCTTTTTCATCTACATTTATTACCTCAGAGTCTATGCTTTGCCCTGCGTATTCTACTTCTAAGAAGAGTTCTTGCTCGCTTCCTTCTTTCCAATCGTCGCCTTTGTCTTGCATGGCTTGGGTAAGCGGTAAGTTGATAAAACTTTCGTCTCCTGCCAAAATGTAATTATGCTCGAATACCAACTGATTACTGATATCATCTTCCCATACTTTCAACTTTACGGTTCTGTCTTTCATGTTTTGTGCGGTAATAATTTTTACCCAAACAAACTATCCCAAAACCCTTTTTCCTTTTTGGGAAGAGGTTCGTCTTCTGCAAGGAGATTGTTTTTCTTTTTTTCTGTTTCTTCTGTTTCTTTTCTTGCTTCTTCTGTTGCCAAATAGCCTGTAACTCCGTTTACTTTTACAAAATCCCAGCCCGAAATTTGGTGCAAATATTCTATATCTCCTTTTACTATAACTTCTTGAGCGTAGCTTTGAAAATCTGGACGGGAGTAGAGATTGATGGATGTTATTGCTAAAGAAAAAGGTTCTTTTAATTCTATAAAACCTAATCTATCTGAACCAGTTATAGGAGCTTCCTCCTCTAACTTACCATTTTCTATCACTTCTTTTAAAGGTTGTAAACCATAGTAATTATTCTTTTCTATAATCTTTAAAATCTCCGGATGTGCACCAGTAATATTATATAAAGATGTTCCTGCATTATGCCATGCTGAATCGCTATTCATAGGTTTATACTTGTAAAAGGCTGGGTTTTCTACATTAGCCACATAGGCAACTATTTTTGCCTTTTCTTCTAAGGTGAATTTTTGGCGAAGGTCTTCATTAAAGATTTTCTGTTCATCTTCTTTAAACAGATAATTTAAATAACTACTCAAGGCGTATATGTATCGATCGTCATCTTTTGTGGTATGATCTGAAACATACTTTAGCAGGTCTTCTCTTATTTTGAGTTTCCCTTTGCAATCTTTTACAAAAAAAATTTTTCCAAGTTTTGCAATATTGCTGAAAGGGATTTCTTCGGAATATTCCTTATACAAATCTTTTAGTACAAATTCATTAATTTTTTCTTCTTTATCATAACCAAAAACCACTAAAAGGTTTTTCAGAAAATCCTTATCATTAAATAGTAGCCACGCCAAATCACCTTTGCTATTATTAAATAAAAATTTATTTCTGGCAATAATATACTGGTCTAAATTTATTTTTAATTGAGTGCCATTAATTTCAGCAAAATCATTTAAAAGAGGTAAATCAGATAAAATTTTAAATTTTGGGTAAACAAAAATATGGTTATAAGTATAATCAAATTCTGTTTGATCAATATTTGATTCTTGAGATGAATTAACAAAATAGGTAATAAAATTTTGATGTTGCTTTATAGATGAGCAGGAACAATCTTCCTGAGTTTCAAAAACTTCTTTAATTTGTTTTGAAAACAACTCATCATTTGGTATTTGATAGCCATTATTTTTTAATCCCTGCAATATTACTTCCCCGCCTAATTCTATATCTGTATCTGTTAATTTATACTGGTGTGATACATTTGTATCATTTTCAGAAAGTTCAATTTTTTCTTGAAGTTTCATATGTTTTTTTATTAGTTCTATATTTAAGTTTTCTTTTGTCGCTTTATCTTCTGTTATTTTCTTTTGACAGTTCAGTAAACTTGTGGTAGCAAAAAGAATAAATATTATTTTTTTCATTTTTATTAAATTTAATTATCTATAACCTAAATGGAAATGATCTTGGTGAACATTCATCGCTTTTCCAATCGTGTTTTTGATTCCTTTTTTATATGCATAATTTTTAATAAATTTCCATTTTACACCTACAGATAGTACATTTTCTAATTCTGTAACAAATGCAGCTTCATCTTTATAAGATTTCATAGCATCTCTCCAAAAAGTTTGACCTCCATTTGAACTTCCAGGATATCTAATATCTACATCATTTCCTGCTAATTGATGACCTGAATGCCCTATATTTCTTCCATCATTTGCCGAAATATCATTAAAATATAGAGTTTTTCTGTATCCATTCTGAGGTAATGAGTAGAAGAAACCTAATAGTGCAGCACATACTTTTTCATTAACCCAATTATCGCCGCCTTTATCTCTATTTCCAAATCTTCCCCAATTAGGACCTGATTCAGGAAAAGGTAATAAATTGTGGCTATTTTTTGTTATTGCATAAGTTTTTATTTTAGAACCATTTTTATATACATTATATTCATAATCTTTGCTTTCAGTATTAGTCATCACTTTCTTAACTTCAAACAAGTCTACATTAATATCATATTGATTTTTATCTCCTTTTTTAATATCATCCTTCTTTCCATATTTACACTCATTTATTTTAAAAACTTTAGAGGTTATTTCATCGAAAGCCTTTTTCTTTGGAACATGGTTTATAGATTCATTTCTTTTATTGAAAACATCATTTCCAACAATTGCGCTTACTTTATCTACATCAGTACAACCATTTGCTATTTTTGGCATGCCTCCTCTATGTAAATACCCCATAGATGTAAGGACAGCCAACTCCATATTGATTCCTACCTTTTCAAAATCTTTTATGATATCAATTTTTAGATATTTTAGGGAATAAGCATTCATATTTGTATAATTTGTTCTACCCGTCAATTGCACCATTCCTCTACCACGATAATTCCACCCATCATCGCCACCTTTATTCCCAAGTCTTGTACTGTATGCTGTATTAGCTATCATTTTTACATTAGCTGCTTGAAAGTTTAGATTTGTTTTATTATATTTAGTCTTTAATAATTGAATATTTTTTTTGTCAATTCTGCCATAGTTAAAGGCTAAATCATTAGGAATAATATGCCCATTTCTATCTTTAGACTGGAAGGCTTTAAAAGGGACAGCAGGTAACGCTTCTACAGCATAATTCATAATTTCCCCATTTTTCAAATTCAAAGCATCCCCAGATTCTATTTTTGCCTGTGCAAAAAAATGCGCTTTATTCCAACAAGTGTTCATTCCTAATTGTTTCATATACTTGTTATAAGTATCTGCTACACTTTTTCGTTTAGAAGCATCTGCATTAGGAAAAATAGTTTTTAGATCTTCTGCTGTTATGGGTTTCTCACAATTCGGACATTTATTATTTGATTGCCCTTTTTGGTTATTACCTTTCACCACCGCTTTACTCCTCCCTGTTTCTATTTTCTTGGGTGGTGCTTTTTCATCTACATTGATGACCTCAGAGTCTATGCTTTGTCCTGCGTATTCTACTTCTAAGAAAAGCTCTTGCTCGCTTCCTTCTTTCCAATCGTCGCCTTTGTCTTGCATGGCTTGGGTAAGCGGTAAGTTGATAAAACTTTCGTCTCCTGCCAAAATGTAATTATGCTCGAATACCAACTGATTACTGATATCATCTTCCCATACTTTCAACTTTACGGTTCTGTCTTTCATGTTTTGTGCGGTAATTTTCACAATTACGTTTGTTCCATATTTTGCATGCTGTAAAGGTCTGCCTGCAAAATCTACAAAAGAAACCTCTTTTATCTTTCCTTTAGCATCTAGAGTTTTAGTTTTCGCTTTTGGCGTGATCGGTTTTTTATAGGTTTCCTTTTTAGGAGCAGGAGCGGGAGGTGTTGCTTTTTTGTTGGGTTGCTTTGGGTTGGTTTTAGGATTAGTGGGTGCAGTTTTTGTTTCGTGATTATTATTTGCTGTTGTCGGGTTTGGATTGTAGGAGGGATTTTTTAGATTTACATTGTTACTGGCTTCCAATTTTCCGAAATATTCTGCTGTTACATAATATTCGTGGGTTTTGCCTTCTGTTTTGTCTCCTTTGGCTACTTGCATATTAGCAACCATAGATGCCATGGTATATTGCGCCATATTAAACCTTGCTTCTGCAATGCCCTTTTTTACTTTTGCCAGTACAGGAAATGTATTGATTTTATTAACTTGGTTTGTTTTGCTATGTCCTGCTCCCTTAGCATCGTCTTCCCAAAGAGTAAAAAATAAGTTCTCTCCTTCCATATCGGTGCAATAGGCTTTGGCATATAAAATATCTGCATAACTCAAAGGTTTGGTTACTTTATGTTTATTGACATCTAGAAGTTCAATCTTATTTATTTTGGGTTGCTTGGCTGGCTTTGTTTTTAGAATAAGTTCGCCTTTATCATTTCCTTTGGTTACAACTAATTTTATTCCTTTTCTGGTAAGGCTTTTTTGGTTGAAGGTATAACTTACGGTATCTCCTGTTTTGGTATTGCCGTCAGTTTTTCTCCAATTACCTCTTTCCAAAACATGGATTTCCCAATGAGCCACTTCTTGCTGATTTCCAAAAGCCGGAGACTGAATTGTAGGAATCTCAAATGCTTTGAAAATGCTATATTGTTGAGGTGTCCCTATTTCTGGATTTTGATTGCCTAATATGCTGATTTTTCCCATTGTGTTTGTATTTCTTTTATGAATAGAAGTCGTCACCATCCAAGTCATCCACAAATTCATCTAAATCTACCAGTGGATTGATCTGGTTGTGGATTACAGCATTACTATTCTTAAAATTCTGTTTACTGAGTTCGGCTTTTTGACCGTGATCCATTACTTTTATTTTTCCACCAACAGCACATTGTAGTTCTGAGATTTCTGTAAGACAACTTTTTCCCATTACTTTTACATTTTCATAGGTTTTCGTCCATTTCCCTGCTGCAGAAAAACTGCACGGTTGGTTGTTTTTCAACGCACAATTCCCAAACGGAATTGCTACAGGATTGAACTGAATATCATCTTCCGTAACTGCCAAGTAATCCGCATTACCGCTATCGTCATTCCAATAGTGTTTTTGATGACTGGTTACTTTAAAATTAGGGAATTTAGAGCCTTTATCACATATTGCTTTTCCTTTCTGGATTACAAAATGCTTATTTTCGTGTTCATTAGACATGTTTTTTTATTTTTTTCAACTTTCAATGGTGTTTATTTCTACTTGTATTATTTCTTCTTCATAAAAATTGGTTTTAAGTTCAATTTTCGCTTCCTTCAATATTTTATCATTAATATCTAAGATATAGCTCCCCTCTATGTAAGATTCTAATACTTCTTCATTTTCCTCTTGCGTGTTCTCTTCATCTGGCTTCCATTTGGCAAGTATTTGTTGCGGAGTTCTAAGATCAATACAATAGGCTTTTTGTTCAATCTGGATTTCATCCTCTGTAATTTGCATTTCCATAGTGTCTTGATAACGTATTTTGTAGGTGTGAAAATTTCGCTCATTATCGTAAATTCCGTTCTCATATTTTACATAGGGAGCAAAGAAAAACTGTAGAAACAGATCGTTTAAGATATGTTTACTTAGTCCTTCATTCATAGATTCATCCATCACTTTGATGTATTTAAGAGAATACGCATCTGAGTAAAAATTCTTTATTTTGTTTTTTAGGTTTTCCCAGCGTTTTCTAATTTCTTTTAAGTTGGTAATTATATGTGGTTTAGCGTAATTTTGTTCCAAAGAAAATTCTAAAGGATATAAAAATTGAATTGCTTCTAATGCCAAATCATTCAGTTTTGTATCAGGTTCTTTGTCATTGATGAGATATTTTCCTTTTTTATACTCTAAAATAGGAAGGTTATTCTCATCTTTGTCTATACACCTGCAACAAACATCAAAACTTATTTTTTCTGAAACACCATTTTTAGAATTTTCTACAGTTACCCTATATTGTTTTTTTATGGCAAAAACATCTGGGTAGAGAATGGTGTTTTTTAGATGATTTTGTTCCAGTTGCTTTTTCTCTTTTCTTTTCTTATTTTGATCTTCTATTATGCTATCAATATCAGTTTTTTCAGGAATAAAAATCTCCTGTCCAGCAAAAACAACATTACCTATATGATTACTATTTTTTGGAGCATTTTGATTATGGAAATATCGCAACATTTCTGCATTTGGAATGTCATATTTAGAAACAATATCTTCTAGTGTTTCTCCTTTTTGTACGATGTGTGTTCTTATATATAATGACATTTTTTATTTCTTTACTTAGCCGTTTTGATTTAATACGACAGCGGTCCTACAAAGAAGGAATTACTGAAAGTAAAAGGTCGATTAGTTTCCAATATCAGTCCTTTAATAGCAAGGGTTACTTTCTTTTTCATCTTTCTTTTTCCAAATGTTCCCAGGTTATAATCGTGTACGGAAACTTCAACATTCTCCAATGTTAGTCGTTTTTCGTGCCTTATTACAGAAATTTTCAAAGTTTCCGAAATCAGTTCTTTCAGCATATTGTCACTCTTCATCAAATCAAAATCCATTTCCCATATTTCGGTGCCATAGGTCTCATCAAATTTACATTCGCCTAAAGCTGTGGTTGCAAGTAGGAAAATGTGCTGACGAATGGAGGTCTCCAACGTGACCTTTTCAGCATCTTTTTTTTCGATTAAAGACTCAAAATCCAGTGGTAAATTATAATAAACTCCTTTCATTATTACTTCAATATTTTTTAGATATACATTACTTTTTTGATCTTCCCTTTGTTGTCGTATTCAAAATTCTTAGGCACTTTTTTTCTTTTAATGAGATGAAGTTCCACTTTGGGAGTAAGCTTTAAAAATTTTTCACGAAAGAGAATGTCTCCAATAAAGCTCTTTCCGCCATCATTATCCACAATCATAAAATATTGATTGATATGCTCTGGCTTAGCAAACTCATTAATATCTCCCGCATACAGCATTACTTTTTGTCCATTTTTTTCTAACTCATAGGTTAATAGGTCGTGAGTTAATTTTCGATGTCGTGAAATATCAAATTTTTCAATGTCTTCTACCTGAGGTTCAAAAGCAATAGTGTCATACAGAAAAGAGGTTTTATCAAAACGCTTGAACCCAAAAAATGACAAAAAATTTTTCTTAGTCTTGCTTTTAACGAAACCAAGGGTGTCTCTTGTTACCTGATACGCTTCGGTTTCCTCAGTTTTGTCATCGGTTAAAGTGAGTTTGTAAGTAGGAACTTCAATTTCCTTTTCGCCTATTTTAAGAGAAACACTTCCTGCTTCCTGATCTGAGATAATAAGGGTGATGGTGTGTGTGTTTAAAACAGAATCGGTACGTACTACAACACCTTCTTCTCCGTTCCCTCCGTAAAATGGAGAGCCGGAATTATTGGTCATTCCTAAATTGAGATTAAGCTCTGGTAGTGGACTCATTGTTCTCTGGTTATTCGTTATCGGTTGATGGGTGCTGTTTTTGGCTCTGGATTTGCGATTTTATCCTCTCTTTTCTTCTTTTTCACTTTCACTTCATCGGTTTTTTTAATCTTATAAGCAGACAGACAGTCAATATAATGGTGGATGTCCTGATTTTGAACCTCACTTACATACATCTCATAATTCTTTTTGTAGGTATATATTTTGATTAAGGAGATTTCATTATCTTTTAATTTCTGAAGTTCTTTCTTTTTCATCTGCTTTGCGAAGAAAGCTTCGCAGTTAAGCGGATACTCATTTTTTAAAGTGATCACTTCTCCTGATTTAAAATAGACATCTACATTTTTGTCTTTTTTAATGCATATATTATCTGCCAATATCTTCAAGTACAAATAGATCTTGTTTTTCCTTTTTCCAAACTGAATGGTTGTGTAAGTAAATTCATCATTATTAACCCTCAACTGGAGTGAAGGAGTGCTGGCAAAAAAACGCTTGTCCAATCTTTGCTTTGTCTGTGTGATACCACAATCGAAATGCGCAAATTCCAGAGAATCGGTTGATTGCTTTTGAGCTTTTAAGGACATTCCCAGAAATAAGATAAACAAGAAGAAAATTTTAGTGAATTTCATAGATGAATCCGATTTTTCTTTAAATTCTAATTTAGATTTATATCATAGACATCTTTAATCCAAATATGATTTAAAAGATACGGAGAAAGGTATTCTTCTATTTTTTTCATAATTGTTTGTAAATCTGCCACTCTGATATATGTTCTGTTGTTAATGATGTGCTTGCCTATTGTTAGATCTTTGGATATGAAATCAGGGGTACTTATCTTCCAAGGATGTTTTGAATAAGCCCAGCTTACACCAAACTCGTCTTTTAAATAAACATACCCATAATCGTACATTGCCACTATAAGAAATTTATTGGGTAGATTTAACTGTATTTCTACGTTATCTTTTATAAAATCTATTTCTTCCTTATATTGAGAATTGAATAAATCTATCATTTATATTGACTTTTATTTGTTTTATAATGACCTGTGTTTTCATTAACTGAATACTGATGTAGAAACAACAACCTGATTTTTACTGAGCCTGATACAATTGCCTGCAAACATCCAAATCGGTTTTCATCTTATCATACTCTTCTTTCAACGTTTTATTAATGGTGCTCAAGCTGTCCATTAATGCCTGATTTCCTGAAAGCTGCTTTATCTGTTTTTTAGCATCAATCAAATCTTTATAGGTCATAATGGTATTGTTGTACATATTTTTGTTCTTTAGAGTATCTTTCGGGAGTTGCTTGTACATATCTGCCAAAATAGAGAGTCCCAATTTTTCATTAAAAAAATCGTTTTGTCCAGGAACTCCGATAGAGTCTACCGCTAATTTTACTTTTTCCAACTGAAAAGAAAATTTTTCCTGAGTCTCCATTTCTTTTTTCATTTTAGCATTTTCCGTTTTCAAAAGGCTGTTTTCCTTAAACGGAAAATAGGCGTTAAAGAAAACTGCAGTAATAAGGACGGCAACGGTAATGAGAAAAAACAACACAAAAAACCAATAAGCACTTCTTCGTTGTGTTTTATTTAAAACTTCCATATCAATAGGTTAGGGTTTTGAATTTATAGTATTTTAATCTGCTAAGAATGTACGGCTTCTCTTTGCGTGGATAACAGCGTCTCTTTCATCTGTGTTTTCAGAAACGAAAATACTTCCATCTCTTTTCTTGCCAATATAATCCAGTCTGCTTAACACAGCGTACAGATCTTCCAGTGTTTTCATAAACTTTTTTACTTTAGCAATCACCACATCCATCTGATTGTGAACGTAATCGGTATTAATGGCTTCCGTGAAAATAATTTCAAAATCTCCCTGGCTTACATTGCACCATTCAGCGAAATAATTTAGCAACTCTTCTTTTCCGGTACCAGAACGTGCATCAATAAAATTTTTCAGTACCCTTGCCAGAGCAACAACCGATACCAGCATTTCGGCAGGTGAAGAATGAGGAGACAGCCAACGGAGTTTATTGATTTCCATCCCCAGATAATTCAGGGTTTTGTCTGCCATCAATTCCATCATCATTGCCAGTGCATTGTTCTGCTTTTTTGCATATATTTTTTGAGCAATCTGTACCGCATACTGCTCAATCTGCCCATAAAAACGATCAATCTCGGTGTGTAATTCCTGAAGCTTTTGATGACTGGAAACCGTCACACAAGGAGGAATGTAATTTTCATCAATCTTAGACTCGCCAGATTTCACCAGTATTTTACCGATGGTAAGATAATGAGTACCGAATCCTACGGTATTTTTAAGCTCATCTTCCGGGATAAGATTCAATGTATATTCGGGAAGGGTATACGGATACCTTGGCGGGTTTTCTTCGGGGTCTGGTTCACCATAGGGATTTCTTTTGAAAGGATTGACCGAAATACACGCCAATAAAACAGCTTCCTCATTGTCTTTCAGCTCTCTTACCGCTTCCGGATAAGAAATGGAAAGACTGAGATTTTCTGATGTTCCTTCTCCGATTTCTATTCTAGAACCGTTAGGAGTAATGGCGTGGCATTCTTCTACTTTTATTCGCAAAAGTTTATGATTATCAATAATTAAATTGATTTTAACCGGATCTTTTACAGGCAATAAGCCATAACCAATCATTGAAGTATGAACTCCCACTGCATCCCGTACAGAATCGCTTACAAAATTTTGTACTTCTGTGAAATGGGTTTTATTAATTTTCATCCCGTCTATCCAGTTTACGGGAAAATGTTTTAATTTTTCTATCATAGTGCTTTTAGTTTACTCGCTTATTACTCGTTCATTGTCCTTTTTTTGATCGTATTCAAAATCTGTCTTTTGGATTGTATTATTTTCACCTAACATCTGATCTGTCCTCATACAGAAAACCACACTGTTTTCTTCAATACCGTTCATATAAAGTGTCAGTTTAGGGTCAATATATTTTGTTGTTTCATACCATTTAGGTTGTAAAAAGAAGACCCAGTCAAAAAGACCGTTTTCATCCTCAATCTGTATCTCTACACCGGGATGACGGTCATTATAATCCAGCACGAAATTGTAAAATAATCTCCCAAAATCTATTCTGGTAGGTCCTTTGGCTCGGTAAACACTGTATTTAGTCGATTCTTTGTCTTTTTCCATCAATAATGTAAATACGACCAGATCTCTCATTTCTTCATCACTTACACCTGCAGCTTCTTTGTAATTCTCTGGAAACTGCCAGGTAACATATACTTTAGGAGGAATGTTCATCGCACGGTTAAAAGTATCGTTAAGGAAAGTTGGAATAAAAAATACGATGAAATGTCCCAGCATCAGATAAACCAGATCAGTTCCATTCAGAAATGTGTAAATGAGCATGAAAGGAACCGAGGCAAAACATACTGACAATAAGGCAAACAAATATTCATTGACAGGTTTTTTAGAACTGAATTTTTCAAAATACCCCCTGTAAGCATAGCAATGAATAATTCCTATAATAAGGGAGCATATTTGATAAAACACAAACTCATACAAATTATTATCCTGCAAAAGCCTATTATATCCCAGTAAAGCAATAATGGCATATACAAAAGCAAACGAAAACAGATAAATATAAAATTTAGATCGATACTTTTCTTTAAAATCAGACGTTTTTTGTGAAAATATCATACTTAAGATGATACACAATGCAATGACCACAAGCACGATGATCAGCAATTGTGGATCGAATAAATTGGTGAAATATTTCTTTATTTTGTTCATATATTCGTATTATAACCCAAAACGGGTGCTTCTGTAGTATTAAATTCAAAGTTCTGTCTATTCTTCGGAAGAAGAATAAGCGTTTTAATTTCAACTTCCAACGGAAAGAAATGTTCATAAAACATTTCTGTAAATTTCTTTTTATTGCCATCGTGGATAAAATCAGTAAAAGAAGATTTTTCCAAAGGTCCAATCTTAATATCCAGATGGCGAGAATAATCGTCATAACGGGTTCCTGTAATACTATCCAGACCCAGACGGGTCTCACCCAATGAAATACCCTGACTCTCATCTGCATATTCCTGATAATCCCTATCATTTACAACTACGGATTCTTCCAGCAGAACAGAAAGAATATGAGCAGCAAGTGGAATATTTCCTACGATTTTATACGCAAAGGGTAATAACCTTATAAATTTAGAAACCAATAAAGGTGGAAAATCACGTTCAATATTCCAGAAATCATAAAACATTTCTGGAGCTTCACTTCCGTTAAGTCCATACAAAAATTCATTTTCAAAATTTTCTGTACTTACTCCAAACCTGAACATTTCGTTTTCAAAGGGCTGAAAAAATTTCCTTGCAGATCTTTGTTGCTTCTTCTGGTTTTTATATTCCCGAATCATCACATCTACATCCTTTTCAAGAGAGTCGTTTTTGGAAGCGTGGGTTGTCCCTTCCGGAAGGAGGTCGTATATGCTATCCCTGGACAAATCCAAATTCAGCATTTGAATGGCTTCAAAATTATAATCTACGACTTTGGAATCCAATACATCGAAACGGTAAGCTCTTGAGAATTGACCCTCTTTATTAATGACATATTGTTCCTCAGATATATCTTTATTCTCTTGCAGATTGTTAACAATAACTTCAGCCCTAACATCGTATTGAAGCGTTCTGATAACATTGGCTATATAGTTCAAATGATCCATCATCTATTGTTTTTCTTTTAACCTTCCCGCCGCAATAAAACGAAGCTGAAAGTATTCGTCGTTAAAATCATAAATGTTAAGACCTTGAGCTGTACACGCTAGAATCCTGTCGTTATGAAGATAAATTCCCACATCAGAAATGGGATGGAATTTATCATAGCGGAAGAAAACGATATCTCCTTCTTTTAAAAAAGTTCTTCCCGTAAAAAGCTGAATTGATTTGGACCGAAAGATTCCGTCCGGAGTTTTCGGAAAGGTTTCTTTATAAATATCACTGTATAAAGCCTGAACAAAATACGATGCTTCAACACCTACTTGCTTTTCTAATGTTTGTTTCTTATATGGAGTGCCTATCCATTCATCCAGATAAGAATACAGTTTATAATCCTTGATCTCCTTTGGCATTACCTCCAAAATAATGGAATACTTTTCTTTGATTTTTAGAACACCATCACTGAGACCCTCTGGATTATCGTCGATCACTGAATAATTGAGATCTGATTGATCTTTTTGTTTGTGAACGGTTTGAGAAAACGAGTCTGACGAATAATTATAGGGAATTTCTTTAATATACTTTTTACTACCACATGAAAATACAGTGATATAGAATATCAAATGTAGGACTATATAAAATAGTTTATTAAATTTCATCAAATTTGGGTTTTAACAAATGTAGCGATTTATCTGTAAAATATTATCAATTAAGAAACTTTTAGACTTAAAATCAACTAAAAACACAGCGAATGGTCGAGATAAATAAATATAACCATTTTTATTTGTTTAAGTATTTCACATTATCTCAGTCATATAAAATGTATATTTTTTAAATTAATAGTAGTTTGCAATCAATAATTAAACTTTATTGCAATTAATGTAATCTTTTGTTTCGTCATAATTTTCTCCAGATCAAGTCTTTATCTGCCAATGAAACTTCTACTGAATCACCTTCTTTAAAATCTCCGGCAACGATTTTTTTCGCCAAAGGTCTTCTTAATCTTCCACGGATAACGCCTTTTAAAGGTCGAGCCCCGTATTTAATGTCGTAACCTTCTGTAGATAGATATTCTTTCGCTTCTTGACTGATGATGAGTTCAATATTCAGGTTTTTAGCCAAATCCAGCAATTCTTTTTTAAGATGAATTTCAAAAATTTTCAGAGCATTGTCCCTACTGATCGGGGCAAATGGAATGGTTTCTGTTAATCTTCCCAAAAATTCTGGGCGGAAGAAACGGCTCATCATTTCCAATAGTTTTGAAGATGGAGGGATTTCTCCCTTTCCGAAGGATTCTACAATAAAATCAGAACCGATATTGGACGTAAATAATATAATGGCATTAGAAAAATCGCCTTCTTTGCCTAATCTGTCGTGCAGTTTTCCCTCATCCATAATCTGCAAAAAGACATCGAAAACCGATGCGTGCGCTTTTTCAATTTCATCAAAAAGCACAATAGAATATGGCTTTTGTCTTATTTTATTAACAAGCAAGCCACCTTCTTCATAACCTACATAGCCCGGAGGCGCACCATATAGAAGTGCTGCGGAATGTTCTTCCTTAAATTCGGACATATCGAAACGAATAATAGCATTTTCGTCCTGAAAAAGAAATTCTGCCAGCGATTTTGCCAATTCTGTTTTTCCGGTTCCGGTAGGTCCCAAAAAGAAAAAAGAACCAATTGGCTGTCCGGCTTTACTCAGTCCAGAGCGGGTTTCTAAAACCGCTTCAGAAACTATTGTTATTGCGTGGTCTTGCCCAACAACTCTTCGAGCAAGGACACCTTCCATCTCGTTGAGTTTTTGCTTTTCTTCCTCTTTTAGTTTTCCAATCGGGATATTGGTTTTTTGAGATATAATTAATCCTAAATCAAATTCGGTAATATGCGTTCTTTTTTCCTGAGCTATTTTTTCGGTTTTCTCTATCAGTTCCCGGGAAAATTTTAAGACTTCTTCTGTATTTTGAAATTTTGGAAGTTCATTTTCTTCCTGCTGCTCATCTGCCGTACTGATCAGGTATCTGGTTTTTGCAATAAGATCTTTCAGTAACCAGTCTGCGTGCATTCTTCGCTCGTCTTCCGTATAATTCTTCGTGTTGTCTTCAAGATGGATAATTTTTGTCACCAAATGGTTTCTTTCTTTTAAAAAAGATTCTCCCGCGGTTTTAAGAACAGACATCGTATGATCTATTAAATCAATTGCAGATGCGGGCAGGCTTTTCTCTTTCATATATCTTTTGGAAAGACGGATAGCCTCGTTCATTGTATCATCATCTATCGTGATTTTATGATGAATCTGGTATTCTTCTAATGTTTGTTTCAGCATTCTGAAGTGCATTTCATCATCGGTTTCTTCAAGCTTTAAAAGCTCGAACATACCTGCCAAGCCCTGTTCTTTTTCTATTTTTTTGGTATATTCCTCAATCGTGGAAGTGGATATAATGGTAAGTCCGTTGGATAACTCACTTTTCAACAGATTCACAATACCGGAATCCGATCCTTGACTTCCAAATAAAGAATGAAATTCTTCAATGATCAACACTGCTTTTGGAACAGTTTTGATTTCTAAAGCAATATTTTTGATACGATCCTCAATCTCTCCTTTATAAGACGCTCCTGCAACCAAAGCTCCCATATCCAACTCAAAAATCTCCAGCCCAGAGAGAATATCGGGGATTTGTTTTAATAAAACTTTCTGAATAAAACCTTCTATCAATGCAGTTTTTCCTACACCGTGATCGCCGATAATTAATACATTTTGTTTGCTGAAACGACAGAGGATTTCGGTGATTTTATTGATTTCGGTATCTCTACCCACCAAAAGCTCTTTTTTGTTCTTCTTTTTAACTTGTTCTTTCTTGTTGATGCAATATTTTTGTAAAAATCCTTTGCTTGTTTTTTTAGATGAATCTAACTGTAAATTTTCCTCCGATCCTCCAAATGCAGATACTTCTTTTATCAGTTCGTTTCGGGTTACCGGAAAGGTTTTCATTTGGTCAAAATTAAATGCCACTCCTGGCGAACTAATGGCAACCATTACCGCAAAAAGAGAAATTTCTTCTTCTGCCAGTAATTCTCTAACGGCATCTGCCTCTGCAAATATCTCATCTATAATTTCATCAGGGTCACAAGAGTATCTGTTGGGTGACTTTGGAAGCTCTTCTATACGTACTTCTGCCCATTCTTCTAAATAAAAAACATCAACTCCTAATGATTCTAATTGCTTTAACAGAGATAAATCTCTGTTGAGCATTGCTTTTAGGAGATGTGATCCCGAATAATAGGCATTAAGATTTTCTCGTCCTATTTTTTGAGCAATATTGAGTGCTTTTGTTACCTCTTGATTGTAGGTATTGGTTTGATTCATCTTAAATGTTTTGTGTTTTTTTAGTTTTTATTCTTTCATCCAAATCAAATATTTTTTGACCTTATACTGGATATTGATATTCTGAATACAGTTATGAGCGTCTTTATTTAGGCGTAATGCTGTGATTTTTATTTTTTTTCCTGCAATATTCTGACAGAACTGTTCAAATGGAATTAACTTCTTATCATTCGCTACAACAGGAATATCATACTTTTCACAGAGATAATCTTTAAAATCATCTTTTGTTTTTGCCTGCGCAGCCACCTGGTTAAGCAATAACTGAAATTGCTCATTGGAGATTTCCGGGGCTTTTTTTACCGCAATTACAGAATCTTTTTTGGATTTTGTTTTAGGAGAAACTGGAATATATTGCAACATATCAACCAACGGATCTTTTTGCGCACTTCCTATTGGTAATGAAAACGTAGAATGTGGTTTCTCAAACTCGTATGATTTAATATCAATTTTCTGCTTTGCCTTAATGTTCTTTGGAGCGACATAGATTGTTTTAACAGCGGTATGCTCTACATCTCCATTAACAATTAGAGTGATTTTTTTATCTCCTGTAGTTTTGAAACGATAAACTGGGGATTTTCCCAGCGCATCAGTATTGGCAGTTTCACCAAAACTCCATTCCCACGATTCACCTCCTTCTTTTTCTGCGTTGAAATATATAGGATCTCCTACTGTTGCGACATCAGGAGCCATAATAATCGGAAGATAGCCTGTCTGCTGACTCATGCTGGTAATGGTCACTGATTTTTCGTGAACGCAGTTTCCATTAATTTTGAGTTTTACAATGTATTCTCCCGGCTTTTTATAATAATGAATGTACGCTGTCTTCTGTCTATTGCTGTACTATCACCAAAATCCCATTCCCAGGAAGTGGCTCCTTTGGTATTGTCATTGAATTCGACAACTTTATTGACAATGTATTCGTCTGCATGAATGTAATAATTAGCATTTTCACAATCTACATGACGAAAGTATTGGTATAATAAAAAAAGGAAACTCAGAAGCAGGATGATTCCAAAGCTTGCGTAAATTCTAGGGTCAATATTTGGTAAGAAATTGACATTCTTTTTCTTCATTTGTTTTTTTGCGTTTCCTACAAATATATTTACGATTTTCTTTTCACGCAAATTTTTTTGAATTATTTCATATAGAATATCAGTAAAATGAGAAATTTTCTTTCTGGATTATCTTTTTCTGCGAGAATATTTTTCAGATTCTTCTCTCAAGTTACTTTCCATTGCCTTCAAAAGATTGTTCTTCAAAGTTCTGTGAGGTTCTTTGTTTGTAAATAATTCAAGATTCTCCGTTTCTCTTTCTTTTACATAGTCACGGTTTATAGCGCTTTTCAGCGATTCTTCTTTTTCTAATTTGTATTGAGCGATTAATTTTTTTCTTAGCTCTGATAGGTTTTCTATCTGTAAGTCCAGCTCTTTGATTTTGGCTTCGGTGATTTCAGTTTGCTTTTCTATTTCTATAACATTTATACCTTTTGCTACCAGTTCAGAACTCGCGATTTTCCCTTTTTTATAATACTCATACTTTCTCGACATAAAAGCACTATCTGCAAGAAATTTATTCTTTTCACTTTCAATTCGCTTTTTCATCAGTTCAATCTCGATATTGGCTCTGGTTTCAGGATTGGTGATGATGGATGTTTTGAGTTCCTGAGTGTCAATATCCGAAATATCAATGACATCTGCACCTTTCTTCATCGCTTCTAAATATCTTGCTTGTTTAGCCTGTAATTTCTGAAGCATAAAAACATCTATGCTGTCATTGGTCAGCATAAAGTTTATTCTGATATTTTCGTGGTGATTTCCTTGTCTCCAAGCTCGACCTTCGGTTTGGCGAAGCGATGTGAAATTATACGGCAAAGTCAATAAGTATAAATCTGAGGTGTTTTCCTGAAGGTTCATTCCTTCCTGAATGGCTTCACTTCCAATAACGATTTTTATTTTTCCGGAATTGAAATCATCCTGAATTTTCAGCCGATTGGTTTTGCTTGTTGCTCCGGTAATTATTCCGACTTCTTCAGGTTTGTAGCCAACTTCCTGCAAAAGATATTCTTTGAGTTTCGGAAATTCTTCTACAGCCAGTTCAGAATAAATAAGTTGTCCAGATTCGGGAATGTCTTTTTTATTCTGAAGAATTAAACTCATTGTTTCATTTAATTTTGGAGAATTTTCAACAAACTCTTTTACAGTAGGCGTTTCGCCATCGTAGTAGGGAGAAAGATAAGGCGATATGGCAATTTTTCGTGCATTTAAAATGTGAGTAAGAATCGCTCCTTTTTCGCCTTCGTTAAAGTTTTCGGTTAATACATCGTATTGTTCTTGGGTAAGGTCATTCTGCTCAATCTTATATTCTTTGTTGATTTTGTTCGGACGAACCAACTCAGGATTATCTTCTTCTCCTTTAATGTCAATAAATTCTGATAAAAGCTGTTGAAAAAGAGAATTATTTTTAAACCTTCTGACGTTGGTTTTGAATTTCACATCGCCTTTTGCATCAATCTCCATATCGTTATCCGCTTCCATAAAGGTTTCAAAGAAAGTATTGACATTGAAATATCCCGATTCTTCTAATCTTTTATTAGCAATTAATGAGAGAATCGAATAATATTCTAAAGGTTTGTTCGTGAATGGCGTGGCAGAAAGTAAAGTAACATTTCTTCCGTTATTTTGTTCCTGAATGTATTGTGCAGCCATCCATGTATTAATGCCCAATTTTGAAGTTTGTTGATTCTGACTGCGGAAATCCGAAGCGAAACGACGGTCTTCAATTCTCACTTTTCCGATGATGTGATTGGCATTGTGAGCTTCGTCAAAAGTCAAATGGTCGAATCCGAAATCTTTCCAATCATAGACTTTTCCACGCTTCATTTTCCCCTGCATCTCCTTATCCTTTTCCAGTTCTTTCTGAAAATCCCTTTCGGAATTTGTAATTCCTTTGAGTTCGCTTGAAGAGATATAATTGAATCGGGAAGCCAATCGTTCTGTAATTTCTTGAGAGAAACCAATATTATTGAAGCCTTCGTAGGTTACAAGGGTGATTTCTCCGTCCTTATTATCAAATTTTGATAAATCGTACTCTCTACCGAGATTTCCTAGTACGTTTACTTTCGCATCGGGAACGGTTTCAAAAATCGTATCTACCCATTGTTTGAGAATGCTATTATTTGGAACAACAATCAATGGTCTTGATGCATTTCCCCGTTCCATTGCTTCGTACATCGAAAGTATTCCCGATAAGGTTTTTCCGAATCCGACTTCGTGAGCCAGAAGCCCAACACCTTTTGTTGTCATTCTTCCGATTCCTGCTTTCTGCACTTCGGTTAAATGCAAATCTTTTCCTTTAAAGTTTCGGTAAATTTTTGAAAATAGTGGAAATTTAGAGTAATCGGGAACGTGAATATTGTTGTAATTCCTGTTGAAGTCTTTTACAAAACGTTTCCTCAAATCTTCCGATAATTCTTCACGGAGAAATTTGCTAAATAAATCGTTGGCTGCTTCCTTTCTTCTTTCTCGGATGAGGGCATTTCGCTCTTTATCGCTTCCTGTTACCGTTTCGTTATCTACAAATTGTCTGACTTCCCAAGAAGATGAACCCGCAAAAGCTTCAGACGGAAGATCACGGACAAAATCTTTGAATTTATCTGCAAGACTGTAACTTTCAGTGACTGCTTCTTGTTGTCTTGAAGCTTGATTATACCGCAATTTCTCCACAGTTCCCAAATGAAATTGATGAACAAACTCGTGATTGGGACTGATGATAATTTCGTCTAAAGATTTTAGCTTAGGTAGAATACTTTCTAATAATGCTTTCTGTTTTTCGTATTGATTTTCTGTTCCACCAATGGCAAACTTATCTTTGAAATCAATTTCAAGCTGTTCTAATTTTTTGTAAATATTTCCTTCAGCATAATAAAAATCGTGAACCCATCGTCCATCAATGTAATTCGCAAATTTATAGTGTTCACCGTAATTATTGAGTGTTCCGTCATAACCGGTATCTTTGAAAGCATTGATGAGTTCCTGTGGAATGTCAGAACTATTCTGCAAAGAGGCAGGAACAATGGTATCCTCTTTTTTGAATTGATATTTGAGAATACCTGGTTTTATATCCGGTTGATTCTGAATTTTGTATTCTTCATTTTTCGCATAATTTCTTTCCAGTATTTTTTCTGCATTCTTAAAAAGCGTATTCAGTTGCTCTGAGGAAAGAGTGTCTACTGATGTTTTATACTTTTCATATTTTCGGATTTCAGCATTGACGGCGGGAGATTTGAATTTAATATCATTGAGCGTTTGCAGAACTTCAATAACTTTGTTTTGAGCATTTGTAAGCAAAATTTTTCTGTTCTGTCTTTTATCCGAAATAACGGTTTGTATTTTTTCTTCTGTTCTGATTGAGGGTGAAGCACCTTCAACTTCCTTACTCTTATCATTATCAGCAAAAAGATCTTCAAAAAGATTTCCGATTCTTTCGGTGTTTTTTTGAGATCGGATTTTTTCAATTTGAAGCAAAGCATCATCCAAATTCCCATAAACATAAGTTTCCATTCTTCCGAACTGATTGCTTCTTTCTTTCATTTCGCCCAAAACCCTATCCTTATTTTGATCAAAATAACCGGAAATATCCTGAGCTTGGTTGTGGGTGTTTTTCTTAAGAATGATGATGTCGGTTCCAATTTTTGTTCCTGCAAAAACTCCTGAAGGCAACCTAAATGCATTGGTTATCTCAACACCGTTTAAGTTTTTCTGTCTGTTCAGCCACGCAGAAGGAAGAACCATTGCCAAAGTTCCGCCATCCTTTAGTACATCAACACTTCGTTTTACAAAATAATCTTCGTATTTGGATATATGGGGTTCTTCTCCTAAACCTTTGTAATAGCCTCTGTGGTCACCATAAGGCGGATTACCAATAATAAGGTCATATCTGTTTTTAAATTCTTCGGGATTGGTTTTGATGCCTGTTTCCCCAATAAATTCGGTTTCAAAGGAACGCAGGTTGATACTCACTTCAGGATGAAAAATTTTGGCAATTTTTGCGGTAGTTTCATTGATTTCAAAGGCAGAAACTTCACTTTTCACATCAAGTCGTTTTATAGCGTAAACAAAATTTCCTGTTCCGATGCTCGGCTCTAAAACGCTGATGTAATTTTTGCCTTTAAGTTCGTCTTTAAGGAGATTTCGAATAGCATCGACAATTTTGGAGTCGGTGTAATATTCATCGAGTATTCCACGACCTTTTTTATATGTTCCACCGGATTTGTATTGGTTACAGATGTTCTTTAAATCATCGGTGATAATTAGGTTTTCTCTGAGATGAATTTTTTGATCATCAGAAACAAAGCAGGCTGCGGAAATGACTTCCGCAACCTGTTCATTGGTGAGCTTTTGCTCTTTATATTGTAAAATAAGAGCATCTAATTCTTGTAGACCTGTCGTTGAAGCTAATATTCCGCCCAGGGAATATTCTCTTTCTTCATTTTTTCGAACATCATTTTGTTGTGGGCTAATTGAGGATCTTCCTGCTTGTCCTCCTCCCAAATTGCTCCGCTCTGGGTCTGCAAGTCCATTTCCAGCATTGTTGTTGCCCACATTTTGTCCTCCAATGTAATTTCCGTTTTGGACGGATTGGCTTTCCTCGAAAGATTTTCCAGCGTCTTGTCGAGATGTTCCTGATTCCACCTGCTGAGTTTCGGAAACTGCTCCGGATTTAATTCCAGTGTTTTCATCTTTTGAAATATTTAAGGTACTAAAACTAGCAATTTTCTGTTCATTACGGAGTTTGTTTCTCAAATAATGATTCAGATTGCTGTTTCCGGATTCTGAAATGTTATAAAAAGAACGTACATCCCGAACATTTCTGCATTCAAAAAAATTTGAAATCTTTCGGGTCAAAGCATTTCCTGTAGCATTTCCACTCAAACCAAGCATTACTTTTCCGTCAAAATTTTTGTACTGCTCGAAAAGAAAATCCACATTTTCAGCAGAATGCAGTGTGATTAAGGTTCGGCTGTTCTTCCTGTTTTCCATTTCCAAAAGCCTTAGAAAAGAAAGGGTATCCAAAGCATTTTCAAAAACAACCATTTCGTTTTTGCTTCCTTTGATTTCTGAAATACCGGATTTGCCGATCAAATGATGGTTCTGCGGATGCAGAATTTCAAATCCTCCGGAATGATTGGGCATAGCGATGCCGAGATACTTTTTTCTTGAGTATTCGTAATAAATCTGCAAAGTATTCTGATGAATGAGATTTTTTGAAATCCCTTTTTCTGCAAAATAGTCCGTGAGTTTATATTTGTTAGGGTTTATTTGACTGATGATTCTTGCAGAAATTTGATTCTCTTTACTCGCTTCATCTTCTTGTTTCGGAAAATCAATCATACCATTACTTTTTTTTCCTGCTTTCGACGAAGTGATTAAATCGGAATAGCTCTTCGGCTTCCGAATCCCGGTTTTTTCTTGGAATCAGCTGAAGAGACACAAAAATATCTTTCTTTTTATCATAAGAATCTATTCTTTCAATTCTACCGTGATACTCTTTTCCAACCTCCTTGTATAGCGAATACGGCAGAATGGTATCCGTTGGATAAATATAATATCGGGTATAATTCCACGGTGAATTAATTTCAAAACGGTTGAAATTTTTTTTGAAAAGCACCGTGTCACTTAATTTACGGCGGTTTCTGTAATTGATTATCGGGTCTTTTGTGAAAATAGCTCCGTTTTTTTTAGTATAAACCAAAGTTGGTTTTTGTCTTTTTTGTATTTCTGATAAAACCGCTGAAGCATTGTCATTTTCTAAATCATAAAAGACCGAATCTTTGATGAAATAAGTAGCTCTTGTCATTTCTGGAAATTCCAAATCGGGAATCAATTCGATAATGGAATCATTCTGATAATTGAGTTTTGAAACGTGGAAAGTCTGCATTTTGTTTAGTCCATTGGAAGCATCAAAATACACATTGGAAATGATGTCGATGCCGCCTTTTTCGGATTTTATTTCTTTGTGACAAGAAATTAAAAATATTGTAAGAATGGAGAGTATAAATGGTGATTTTACTTTCATTTTAATTCATTTTAAAAAAAGCGGCAAATCATTAGACGTACCGCTTTCAGATTAGGTTCAGGTGGTATTTTATCGTTTAATGCTTTGCTCTTTCACATTGTTTTTTTCGTGCTTATTGTCTTGTTCCAGACCTTCCAACGGTTTGTTGGTATTAATTCTGTTCATATCATTGTCATATAAATTAAGGTTTTTGTATTGCGGATTTAGAACGGCTTTTCCTTCTACAACCTGGTCTTCCAATTCAAATTTTACTTTCACAACATTGCCTTTTTCTAACGATTTAATAGTATCTGCTTTGAACTCTGGCTTATCGAAAATGAGGTTGGATTTTTCTACGATTTCTGCGGTATCAACACCGTAATTTTTGTAAAAAGTTTGAAAGCTGTAGTTGCCGTACTGATTTTTTTCTTCGCCCAAATTCAGTTTTACAAAAGCAGGTTCTCTCTCATTGGTTTTCGGATTGTCAAACTCTATTTTCACAGAACGACCCTCTAAAAGATTAATCGCTTCTTTTGCCGTGAAGGAATCATCCCTCGAAACTCTGAAATTTTGAGAAACAGATTCTCCTTTTTCGTTGGTTAGATTGGCATCATAAGAGTTCAGAAAAATTCCGCCTTTTTCGGTTTTGCTGTACTTCAGCGTAAAATCTGCTTTGTTTCCGGGTAAGGCTTTGTCCGAAGTGGTTTTGACTTCGAACTGCTGCTTTTTGGAATTAATGCCTTTTTCCAAATCTTTGTGGAGCTTCTCATCTTCTCCGAAACCAAGATACTTTAGCTGGATTTTTAGATACTGTGTTTGGTCAAATTCTTTTTGTGTTTCCATAATGTTTGGGGTTTGATTATTAATATGTATTTTTTGATGATTTTCTTTAAATTCATCTGATGAAAAAAGATCGTTGAACTTTAGATTGTTTTCTTACCAATCTAATTGTTGGGCACTCTTCTGATTTTTACTATCCAATTCTTCAAATCGGAACGGTTCATTATCCATGATATTTTTACATTAATTTTAAAAGAAATTCAAGTTGGTTTATCTCCTAAATTTTCGTGATTTCTCTTGTTCCTCCTCCTGTTCTTCGGTTTCCTCTCTTATCCGATTCGCATCCTGATGCAAATCGGGGTCATTGACATTC
Organism: Chryseobacterium sp. HNCC26DJ239; assembly: GCF_057180445.1. NCBI lineage: Bacteria > Pseudomonadati > Bacteroidota > Flavobacteriia > Flavobacteriales > Weeksellaceae > Chryseobacterium > Chryseobacterium sp. HNCC26DJ239. The sequence continues at coordinate 132,232 of NZ_JBXUGJ010000002.1, read as the reverse complement.
AATTGAACGTTTGATTTTTCTTGTTTTTGAGATTGATTTTGCTTTTCAGAGATTCCAGCAACCGTATTGAATTCTTTAGACACAATATTCAAATCATTCGTAATTTCTTTTGCTATTTCGGGGAACTGAACCATCTTATCTTGCAAAAAAGATTTGAGTTTAAAAAGTTCCGTTTTGTAGCGGTTGAGTTCATCTACATTTTTTTTGTCGGTGATAATTGCGGTGAGTTCTCTACCATTTTTAATGAAATCAAACTCTACAACTTGATTTGTTTCTTTATCGAAAATGAAGGCTTTTTTCTCGAAACTCAATTCATTTACAGATTTAGAAACATTCTTTATCTCAGTGTATTCAATCTGGTTTTTACTATTTTCAAGAATTTCAGAAATGCTTTTATCACGTTCCAAAAAGATGACTTTCAGTTTAGTATTATTATCAGTGAGTTGAAAAGTTGCTCTGTTTTTGTCATTGTCTGCAACGATGGTATATCCGTGTAAAAATTTCTGAATATCATCCGAATTTAGCTTTTTAGAAAAAGAATTATCATTTTCTATTATTCCATATTTCTTTAGTTCGTCTGTTGGTAAGGTGTTAGTGTTCATAATGGTTTGCTATTAAGTTGTTTACTTTTATGAGGTCGTTTAAAAAATGTGAAGGGTTGATGCTTTGTCCAAATTCTTTTACCGAAAAATGCAAATGCGGTCCGGTAGAATTTCCCGAAGTGCCACTTTTTCCAATGATAAAGCCAGCTTTTACTTTTTCTCCTGCTCGATAATACATTTCGGATAAATGCAAATACGAAGTTTCGAAACGGTTAAAATGTTTTACTTTGATGTAATTTCCACCGCCTTTAGAATCCCAACCGGTTGCTGTTATGATTCCATCCATGACTGCATAAACATTTTCGTAATTTGCTTTTAGGTCAATTCCATTGTGCATTTTTTTCGTTCCGAAAATCGGGTGTGTTCTTGCTCCATAGGAAGATGTAATGGTGATTTTGTTTTTAAGAGGCATTACAATTTTTGAAAAAGATGTTGTTGGTTCTTCAACAAAATCAAAGGTATTCATTGATTTTACTGAACTTATTTCATCGGGGTTAGCAATCTTTTTTTTCATCATTCCAATCAAAGAATCTTCAATTTTCTTAAAATCTAATTTCTTGGTTTCTCTTTTTGATAGACTCATCTTGAGCATCACATTTTTTAAAGAATCTATTTGACTCGTTAACCACTTCGTCGAACTTTCGGTTTCATTTTTTAAATCCGATTTTGTGGTAATATTTAAAATTTGTTTCCAAGATTTTTTATCCTTTTTTTGAATTATCTGCTCTTCGAGATTTGATTTTTCAGATACTTTTAGTTTTTCAGATTTTTTTGGTACTGTTGGTATAAGCGTATTGAACTGTGCAAAGAATAAACAACTGTAAAACAGTACCATCAAAGTAAATGTGTATTTTAATTTTTTCATTTTATCCTGCTTTAACATTTTCATTTACAATGAGTTCTACTTCTTTGTTGATTTTTCTAAAGTTGGTCATCAACACTTCTTCTTTTCGGTTGTTTCTTTTTTTGTCTACAAAAGAATAGTAGGAAGGCATTTTTACATAGTTTTTTTCTTCTTCTTGAATGGCTTTCATATCTAAATTGATTTTTCCGCTAATAGCAGATGTTTTGTATTCCTCGGCATCGTTTTCTTCTCCCTGCGCAATCATTCCTACCATTTCTCCTGTTCTTAATGCGGCTATTTTTCCAGCTGGAATCATAAAATCCATCTTTTCGTTAATGCTAGTTGTCGTACCCTGTTGGGAAATGGATTGGGAAAATGATTTCTGTTTGATTTTGCCAAATAGTTTTTCGAGCCACTCCAAGGTGTTTTTATCTCTCGCTGAACCCGATAGAATATTACCCACAATTGCTGAAATAGTATCTGCCACTTCTTTTTTATAGAACTGACGTAATTGCGGAAGTTCCTGAAGACCGAGCAGAACTGCAACTCTGTTGCTTCTGGCAGTGGCTACTACATTGTCAATTTTATGGATGTAGATGGTAGGAAACTCATCAGCAATTATTCCTCCTGGTAAATTGTGTTTGGAATTCACCAAACGTAATGTCCGATTTAGAACAGCTGAATACAAAGCAGAATTAATATCCTGTGTTCCCGGATCTGATGCCAGAATTAGAATGGAAGGATTATCTCTGTCGGTTATTTTCAATTCCACTTCATCTCCGGAGAACACCCAAAAGCTTTCTTTAGTCGCCAGTCGGGAAAGGAAAATTTTAAGCGTTCCAATTTGTCCTTCCAATTGGTCAAAAGCTTTATTTTCATAAGCCGTTTTGAAGGGTGAAAGCAAAGAGAAAATTTCTTCATTGGTAAAAAGCGTGTCAAATATTTCTTTATAGCTTCTATTCATAAAAGAAAGAATATGCGGCAAGTCTGAATATTTTCCGTTTTCTAATTTTGCAAAATAGTAAATGCAGGAAGCCAGAAAATTAATCGCTGATTGAGTAAAAAAAGCTTCTGAACCACCTCCGGAACTAGAACCACCTTTTTGTAAAGATGACACCATTGATTCTGCCATTTCCTGCGCTTCGGCTAAGGTTTGGATGTACTTTTTATGAAAAGGGTTTACTCGTTTTGATTTTTCTACCTCGTTCAGATTGATGACGTGGAAATTGTAATCATAATCAGATTCTTTACTTTTTTTCAATAAATAATGGTAGTATGCAATTTGTGCTAAATCCGGGAATTTAAAATCGTAAATGCATAGGCAAAATCCTTTTGCAATCATCTGTCTTATGGCAGGATTGATTACTCCGAAAGATTTTCCGGAGCCGGGAGTTCCAATAACCATCGTTCCACGGAAAGGATTCAGATTAATCCAACCTTTATTACTTTTGTTTTTGTATCGAAACAAATAAGGAATGTTGATATTGGTATCTGATTTTATCAACTCTTGATTTTGGTCAAACGACTCTTCTTCTACATTCCATCGGTCTTTTCCCATTTTTTGCTGCATCAGTTTAGAAATACTGTCAGCTCCCATTTGAAGAATGACCGCTCCTAAAAAAGAAAGAATAGCATAAATTACCTGATAGAGATTAAATCCGGGAAATACTTTTGGAAGCTTTGTATTTCCTGCCTCATTTTGCCAAACCAACGATGAGAAAATCATCAGCAATCCCAAAACCATAGGAATAACAATTTCTGTTGCAATATTTAAGTCTCTCTTTTTCTTGGCTTTTGTTCCGATAGCAACCAATCCTATCAAAATCAAGGTGGCAAACTTTGCGTTGATTGGCGGATAAATAAAACTCAGCTTTGAAAAATTTTTTAATAAATTTGATAAGATTGGAACATTGGCATTTAGATAAAATAGCGAAGCACAATCTAATGCAACGATTGCATATACTGCTTTTTGTAAAAAGCCATAAATTTTGATTTGATGTTGTTGTTCTTGCATTTTTTAAATAGTGTTTTCCTTTAGTTTTACTTTGAGCCTGATCATAAAATGTTCTTCATTCTCAAAAAATACTTTTGCATTGGGTAATTCTTCAAAATATTTCTTTCCAAAATCTTTCAGGATACTTTTTTGTTGTGCAGATAATATTTTTGTCTGCATCAAATTTCTAATGGATTCGCTTTCTTCCCATCTTATCGCAGCTTTCACCTTCTCCAATAAGTATTCTCCGATATCATCTATTCCAAACAAGATGGCTTCCTGTTTCAGTTTCTTTACCTGAGATTTTGATAATTTCACAGTGTATTCCATATTAAAAGGTATCGGCTTTAAGAATATCAGAATAGTTGACCTTCATCTCGATGGTTCTGCCAGAAAGCTGTTCCTCGATTAATCTTATCATCATTACTTTCGAGTTGGGATAAGTGAATTTTTTGAACACATAAATGTTTCTGAAATTTTTTCTGAAGTGTTTTTGAGGATTTAGCTGTAAAATCGGTGTCAAATCCACACTCTGGTTGTTGGTTGCTTTGAAGATTTTTTTATCTTCTAAGGAAAATTTTAAATCTTCAATATCATATCTTAGATTAGAATTATTTTTGATGGTCATATCTAAAAAAATGTAATCACTTATCACATATACATTATTAAGTTGAAAGCTAAGTTTTAGATTTTTTTCTACTCGAATGGGATTTTTCTCAGATTTTTTTTGAATAATATCCATCGCAAATTTTCTCAGTTCAAGATTTGAAAAAGCCATTTTATCAAATTCTATGGGTTGCATCGCTTCAGGTTGAATGTGGATGTTGGTAATCGTATTCAGGTTGTCTTGATTTCTGTAAACAAGTTTGTACTGAGCAATGAAAGATTGTGCGACAACCGTAATAATCCCAATATTGCTGCCATTGGAAAATGCGGTAGGCATTTTAATTTTTCCTTTCTCATCAGAATTAGGATTGTCAGTAATTTTTATTCTGGCAATATTTGTTGAAGGTAAATCTCCCGTCATTTGGTTGGTTGATAAATCCACATATTGTATTGGTTCCGGTGAAATAATATGCAGGTTGATCCCTTCGGTAATTTCAATCTCCCGTAAATCGGAACTCAACTGTTCTTTAGTTGCTGTTTGAGCCGTCAAATATTGAGCGGTAAATAGTAATAAGATGTATAATAAATTTTTCATTGTTTTATTTTTTTTGTTGGTTTTGTGAATCTTTTAATTGTTTTTCGTCAATCAGAAATACATAAGAATTGTATTTTAACTTGGCTTTATTGGTTTTAATGAGGTTAGCAATGGATTTGGAGGTGGATGTAAATAATTTAGAACCGATACTGGTAAAAAATCCTTGTCCGCCCATATCCATTTGGGTTCCTTGTACGGAATTACTACCCATTTCCCGAATCATATCTCTGAAAACACTTTGAGGAACATACAGTCCTTTCATCCCGTCAACGTCATAAATGGAGAGATTGACTGGATAGATTTCTCCTTTGGTAAAGACTGAAACGATTGTGAGATCAACTCTTTGCATTGAAAATCCTGAAATCTGACCATATAAAATGGAGCCTTTGCTTATTTTTCTGTTGCTTACGAAGATGTCTTCCAACAGACGAAACCTGATCCTGCTTCCCAAAAAACCTTTGTTGTTTTCATCGATGACGGCTTTAATAAAGCTGTTTTCTTTTTCCTTGTAAAAAGCATTGAAATCGTTGTTAATGCCGGATTTACTCACATTGAAAGTAGAATTAAGAAAATCTTCCATTTTCTCTTTATTGGACTTCAGTTTTTGTTCTGCTGCTAGTTTACTTTGGTACTCCGGGTCACGGGATTTTTCTAAAGAATCCATTACAAGCATTTGTTCTTTCAGGTATTTTACAGGGTCTGGTTGGACACTTTTTGTCTTTTCTTTTGATGTATCATCGTATTTATATTCTTGATTTCCGTACGATTTGTCATTCAGCATTTTGATAATTTCCGAAGACCTATTATAATCCTTATCATCCTTTTGTGTTTGATTGGGTTTGTAATACGAGGATTGATTTCCCTTTGCTTGGTATTCGTTTTGTCTGCCATTAATTGCTTTTAAAGAATCTATTTTTCTTTTTTGGTTTAATGATAATTGGTCTTCATAGCTTAACAAACTGTCTTCTTCTTTGTCCAGTCCTCCAAGCATTGTTCTGTTGTCCTCTTTTTTAAAGAATTCATCGTAAGCATCATTTTTGGTCATAATAGAATCCTGCGTTTCGCCAAATGACAGGGAAAGTTCTTTGGGTTTATCTTTCTCAGAAGTATCTTCTTTTACGAACTGCGCTCCTACATAGCCGAAAAGAAAAAGAAACGGCAATGCCAGAAGTGGCAGAATGTATTTTTTCTCTTTAAAATTTATTTTTTTAATGTCCATTTTTTAATTTTTGATATTGGTTAAACAGGTAGTCAATTCGTAAGCTGTCATCTTTTTTCAGAGCATTTTGGTCTCTTTTTATTTTTAAAGTCTTCAGTTCGTTTACTATTTTTCCCATTTCTTTATCGTTGTTTTCAGATAGGTTTTGAGTGGTCTTATTTTTAGAGTATAAAACAGGGGGTCTTATTTTGAAAGCCGTTTCTGAAGGGAAAAATATACCTTGAATGAGAGATGCTATAAATGAAACAGATAATAGAACCATTGAATAGATGAAGAATTTCTTGGGATTTTGAACTGCCCAATTCAGCCATTTTTGTCCGGTTTGTTTTAATGTAGTATTCATTTTTAATATGAGTTTTTGGTTTGATTGGTTAGTTCTTCGTTATCAATAATTCTCCAATTCTTAAGAATCACCCCGTGAGGATTATTTGGACTTCGAATGATGTCCTCAAAAAAACCTTCAGTGATAAGTTTTCTAGTAATGACAGATGATTTTCTGGTAATCATCTGCTTCCCGAAAAAAGAGAATTTCTTCTGCTCCATATTAATCGCAATTGAATCGGCGTGAATACTTACCATTGAACTGGAGGCTATAATTTGATTGTAAAAACCTTTCTCCTTCAAGTTGGTGTATTCTTTTTTTCCGCTGTCATCAATGAGGTACAATGATTTTTGAATATTATCTTTAATGTAAGTATCATCGGGAGCGAGCGTAAAAAATAACCGATGGAAAAGTTCTACTTGTGCTTTGTACTCAACAGGTCGGTTCAATAGTACATCGGTTTGCTTAGCGAGAACCGGAACCCCATTGTCTAAAATGTAAATTGATTTTCTGGAATCTTCAATCATTCTGTACGCAAAGAAAAACCCGGCAATGACAATGAAAACAGCAAAAGCAATGGTAGATAATGAAATAACCTTGTTGATTTTGATTCTATGTTCTATATTTTTAATAAGCATCTTTATTTTAGTTGTTGGTTGATAGTATTTGGTTGATGGTTGTCGGTTGATGGTTGTTGGTGTTTTTGTAATTGACAATTGATAATTGACAATTAATTATATTTATTTTCCGTTTTTCATCGCATCCTGAACTCTTCCAGATGCGGAACCTATTGCTGAACTTTTTGCTGCGGATGATGCTACAGAAGCTCCACCTGTTTTGGCGGTCAATATTGCTGTTTTTGCACTGCTCGCCATTTTTCCTGCTGCACTTTTCATCTTGGTCATTGCTCCGGCTCCTCCTGCGGTAACGATGGTGTCTGCGATGGTTGGAGTCATCAATACACCTATGCCTGTAACGATGTAGGCTACACAAGTGAATAGCTGATTGTAAATCATTCCGGAATTTGAAACATAGACCATCAAAGCATCTAAGTTGGTAATCGTTCCGTTGGATAAAAGTGTATCGTATCTTTCAATTTCCATCTCATAACCGGAAGCGATGAGTTGCTGACCGATGTTGATGATGGTATAAGCAACAAAAGTGTACAGATTGATATTGATGAACTTGGAAACCCAACTGTACAAGGAATTTTCAAATCCGGGAATCAGTGCCATTCCAACAGCTATCGGTCCCAGAATGATTAAAATATAAGCCCATATTTTTTGGATGAAGAAAATAAGATAGACACAAACTCGTAAAATCGAAAGGCAAACAAATTCAATAAGTTCTGCTACTAATTTTTGCATTTGGAACTCCATTCTTATCGACCATTCTTTAATCGGTTGAATTAATTTGTCCAATCCTTCGCTGATGTCATACCACGAATCATCGGCATCTTCAGTGGTGTTTTCAATGACTTCCTGCTTCGCATCTTCTTCGGCTTTCAGTTTGATGACGGCATCGAGTAATTGTTGCTGCTTTTTGAATCTTTCAACCCGTAAATCATTGACTTCCGATTCGATTTCGCTGAAAATTGATATTCCGGGTTCGGCAATGGCTTCAAATGGTGCTTGGATAAGGCTGACAAATCCACTCCAATAAACAAGAGTAAATCCGATGAGAATGGGTTTCAACATTGGGGTGATTTCCCACTCTCTGTCTCCAGCTGCCATTTGCCAACCCATATATCCGAGATACATCAGAGCGCCCATTCCTCCAATTGCTTTTCCTACCAAAGCGGAACCTGCTGCACTATTCTGTACACTGTTGTCTAATTTGGTAAAAACCTCCATGAACCATTTTTCAAAGGCTCCGTCTCCTTTTAAAAATTGGAGTAGATTGCTGTAGTCGCCATCTGTTTGGGCGAAGCCCATCACAGGTAAAAGTATTGCGACTAAGCAAAAAGTTAATGTTATTGTCTTATTCATTTTTAAAATCGGTGTTTATAGTGGTTCATCATATTTTGAACAATTTGCTGGTCTGATGCGGGTGTCCATGAAGGAGGTAAAGCATAATTGGAATGGTTCTTTAAAATATTTTTATAATCTGTAAGCAATGTTGTTTTATTATTGTGCTTCCTTAATTCCTGAACAAATTTTCTCCATTTGATAAGGGTTTCGTGGTACATCAAGAATCGTTTTCCTCTTGGCATATCCATACTTCTGGACATTGAATATTTTTCTTTGATGAGATCCAATTCTTCCTGCAATCTTTTTATTGTTCCTGTTGTATTCAATGTTTCAAACGTTTGCTGGTCTTTCAGTCGCCATTCGATAAAATTTTGTGGTGTATCGGGAAATTCGGTAATGGGTTTTAGCATTCGCTTGTAATACAATAACCAAAGTGGGTCTGCATCGACAGTTGCAGAAGTCCAATGGGCAAAATCCTGAACACTTCTTTTGTAAATCGTATCGGATGCCGCTTTTATTTTTTTCGCTTCTTCTTCCTGGAATTTCAGTTGGGCAAGTCTTAAATTTTGCTCTCCGTTTGGCTTTAAAGGTCTAATGTCGGGACCGTCTTTATAGTCCCTGTTTCTGCTCGGAGCCCACATTCCCCAAACCGTTGCATAGGCAAAATTGGTCTGGATTCCTAAAAAGTATTTTGGATAAGGTCGCCAATCTCCCCAACGTTCGAAGGTCATTCTTTTGTGTTGGGCTACTATTGATGGGTCATTGAGTCTCTTTACACTGATTTGTCCGAACATTGCTGTGACAATTAGCAGAAGCTTAAATGTGATTAATTTTTTAAAAAGGTTTCTCATAGTTTTTTAATTAAAGATGTATTTGTATTTTGTGATAATGTCTCCGACAATGGCTTTGTCAATGTTGATGTAATTTCTGAGTACTGGAACCTGATACAGGTAAGGTATTTTCTTGGCATTCTCTAATCGTAGAATGATGTAGAGAATATTTCCGTTGATATTTCTGACTCGTGTATAGACTTTTTCGATGAGCATTTCTCTATCCATCGCATCCATCAGGAAATCTTTGTCTTCATTCAAAATATCCTGGGTAACTTCCTGCTGAAGCTTCATCGTTTGCTTTCCAATTTCTATGTAGTATTTTGAAATAAGTATCGAGTATTCCGGATGCTGTGCAGATAAATCCAGCATTTTATTGGAGTTCGTTACTATTTTACCCAAATATTGATAGAGATAAATCAATTTTTTGCTCTGGGTCAAGGCTGAATTCACATTTTTTAATTGTTGATAGATGTATTCCTGAATGGCAATAATTTGTGTTATTTTATTATTGACATCATCATAAAGTTGCTTTTGCTTTTCATAAGAATCCAAAAAAGCTTGTTCACTTCCTAATCTGACTCCGTGGTTTACGGTGATTTGCGACAAAAGTTTATCATTAATGACTATTTGCTGGCTATCAACGGTAATTCCTGAAAACACGAGTATTCCAAAGGCTATTATTTTTTTACTCATATCATTTATTTTTTCAATATCGTATTTGTGAATCTTCGATTTCATTTCTAAAAGGATTTGATGTTATCCATGATGCTTTCCACTACTTGCTTGTCTCTGTTGACATAATATTGAAATGCTCTTTTGTTACGCTTTACTTTGGCTTTTATATCTCTAATTTTCAAAAGCATATGCGTAGAATTTCTGCTGAGTGTTTTGACTTCGCCCAAAGCATAATCCAATAAAATTTTACGTTCTGATTTTTCCATTTGGTTGATGGCTCCGTAGGAAACAATAATTCCTGTTATTAACCTTGCAACCATTTGCAAATCATCTACAAACTGAACTTGAGAAGGCAAAACCGCTATTATTGAATAAGGAGCATCATTTATTTCGTTAATGATTGCGGTCTGATTGTTGGTTATTTTTGTAATCTCTCTGTTCATCGCTATTCCCGTCGGAATTGCCTGAATAGCAAAAGAAACAATCCTCAATCTGTCTTGAACTTTGGTAACTTTATCTTTAAAATTGTTCCATTGGGTTTTATTGGCGGTCTCTATTGTGGCATTTAATGTTTGCTTCTGCCTCATTTCTTTTTGCCTTTCATTTTCTTTCATTGTCGCATTAATCTCAAGATTCATCATTGGAAAGGAAACATTTTCTTGTTGCCAAGCAGGTGTGGAACCACCTCCGGAAGAAGTCAACACGATATAAACCATTGGAATCAGTAGAATTTGAGAAATTTTCTTCATCGTATGATTTTTAAAAATTCCGTTTATATCGGTTCATTATATTCTCAACAATACCTTTATCGGTATTGATGTAGCCTGCAAATGGATTAATGGAATTCCAGAATCCCAAACGGTTGACTTTTTCTAATCGCAGTTTGATTGCCAATAGCCACAACTTTAGATTTTTTACATTCTCGGAAATGTTATGCAGGATTTTGTAACGGTCTCCCGCAGTTGCCAAATTGAGCTCCCCAGATGCGAGTATATCAGAAACATCGGTCACTATCTTCAAACTTTGCTCATAGGTTTTTTGGGATGCTTTAACCCCGAAAATAGCATATTCAGGATGTTCTGATGCTAATTGTACCACTTGTGAGGAATAGGTGTAACATTTATTCAATTCAGAATAAATTTCTTTTACCTGAATGCCGTTTTGTAATGTCCCTGAAACTTCTTTTAATCCCTTCAGTATTTTATTCTGAATATCATTGGCGACCACCATTTTAGTTCCTACCCAAGTTTGCGCATCCTTTAATTTTGAAGTTTCTTCGATGACTTCATTCTGTTTGGCTTTTAGATTTTCTGAATAGAGAATCATGGCTGCCGTTACCGTTGGATCGATGTAGGTGTTTTGAGCATATAACAAACTGCCGAATCCTAAAAAAATAATTGTTACAATTGTTTTCATAATGCTTTGTATTTTACCGTTTTAATCCAAATTTCGTCTTTTTCCTGATAGTCAGGAGCTACATCTTCGATACATCCGAAAAACGTAATCATCATCTCTTTACCTGCTCGGATATCTATTTTCAGCGTATTTTTTTTAAAGCAGTGAGATAGAAACATTACCTTTTCCCAAGTTGTAATACGGATTTCATTTTCAGCTACAGAAATGCAATCAGCCCGTTCTTTTTCTTTTTTGATGATGGATTTCATAGATTTTCTTTTTAGTTTTACATATTTGCCATTATTTCCAATTATCAAGAAAAGATTGGAGACATAGCATTACCGATATATTCGTCCAAAGTCTGTTCATTCATTTCCAACTGATTTTGTAGATTTTTGAAGATATTTTGTCCCTTGAATCTCATTTTAAATTCGTGGTAGAACTCAAGGACATTTCTGTCTAAAGGCTTTTTATACAGATTTACCAGAGATACCATACTTCCCATATCATCCTCAAAGGTTTTTACCTGTGCCGTAAAAACTTCCAGAGCTTTATCAAAGTTTCCATACTCTTTTACATAATATTCCAAGGCGGATTTTTCAGGTTTTTCTGTGGTGTAGGTTAAATATTGCTCCAATGACACTTCATTTCCATAGACTTCGCCTTTTGAACCTCTTTTTAGATAAAACTCCTTGAATCGGCTTCGCCCGAATTTGTTGTTCAAATTATTGATCGTAAAAATCTTGTTTTGCTCAACTTTATTCAGAGAAAGCAACGATGCGATTTTGTCGAAATTATCTTTGAACTTGGTCTGATCCAACAATATAAAAGTGTCTGAATTATTGATGATGGAATCTTTTACCACCGCATTTCCAATAATATCATCGAGTTCCTGCGTTACCACCACGGCTTCACCCCAAAATTTCCTAACCGTTTTATACAAATACAGAATGTAACCTCCCATCAGTTTTGAAGCAATTGCTTTCCACGCTTCCTCAATTATTAAGGCTTTTCTACGGTCTTGTCTAAGCCTCATTTTCTGAATAAAGGTGTCCATGATAATGAGTGTTACAATTGGAAATAATTTGGGATTATCCTTTACATTATCAATTTCAAAAACAATAAATGACTCGGCAAATAACGTATTATCGGCAGATTCATTCAATGTTGTTCCGTATCTTCCGCCTTTGTAAAAGTCTTTCAATACAAAGAGAAATGTTCTCAGATTAAATTCTGATTCTCGAATTTTGTGCTTTTTATTATTCAGATATAATGGAAGAAATTTGTCGCAATAGTCATAGAATCCATTGAAGGAAAGCTCTTTCGTTTCTAATTTTTCCTCTAATTCAATAATTTTCTTGACAATGGCTTTTCTGAATGATTCACTCCATTCTTCAGCAGATTTCGGCTGTCTGATAATTTCATTGGATTTGATGAGTATGAGCTGTGTTTCGTTGTAAATTTTACGCTTTTCTTTGTCATTTAAGGTTTCATAGGCTTCATAAACCTTGTAGAATTTTTCGCTGTCATAGTCTGGATTATCTAGGTTTTTATCAGGGTGATATTCAATAGCCAATTTTCGGAAGGCTTCTTTTATTTCGTCTGAACCAGCATCGAAAGTAATTCCTAGAATATCATAATAGGTACGTTGTTCTTTGGTTGCTTTTTCGTATTCTGCGAAAATATCTTCTTCGTGAATGTTGTATTTACCGAGATAAAGAATCAATTCTTCAGAATTTTTGTTTTCATACCACTGAGTTCCCGAATTGAAATATTGATGGTAATACGACATCAATACATTATCTAAAATAGATTTTTGTGCGGATGACATTGAAGCATCGGGACCTTGCCAAATCAGGAAAATCAAATTGGTTAAAAATTCGATTTTTTCGATATTAAATTCTTTCTTATCCATCAAAAAAGGATTCATCGTAATCGGTTTTTCTTCAGTATATTGAATGTATCTTCCTCCCTTATATTTGCAGGTTCCTGAATAAGAATCTCCCGTATCAACAATGACCACGTCATAATTGTAAGTCAAATATTGCTCGATAATATTGTTCATTAAGAACGATTTTCCACTGCCGGAAGGTCCTAAAACAAATTTATTCCTGTTGTTTATTCTTCCTGTTTTCATCGGTAAATCCGAAGGGTCAACTTTTAGCGGAACTCCTTGTCTGTCTGTAAATCTTAAATAGAAATTGGATTCTTCGTTCACGGGGTAACTTTCTTTAAAAAAAAAACACAAGGCCGCTTCGCTTGTCGTCATAAATAAATCGTATTCTCTTAGTTCTGTTCCATTGCCCGGAATGGCTGATCGAAAGAGTTCTAATTGATTGTAGGCATTTTTAGAAACAATGATTCCTTTGGTAAACAGCTTGTTTTCTATCATCGACTGGATGTTTTCCATTTTCTCCAAAGTATTAGCGGAAAATAAAATCGAAAAATGCGCATTCACTACGAGTTGTCCATCAATAGCGATATTATGAAGCAGGGTTTGAATTTCGTCTGCAATGATGGCATTGGAAGGTGAATTGTTGGCTGCTCCTTCGTGCTTTTTCTTTTTCTTGTCGAGTTCTCTTTGCTGTGGTGCTTGTAGCGGAATCGCAATAATCTGATTGTAAACAATCGTTTCATAGTCTTCCAGTTCGTTGATGAATGTAAAATTATCCACCGCCGTTTCAGCTGCTGCACCGTTCCCTCCAAGAATAGAGTAAGGTTCAATTTCTGATGGTAAATCGATGTTTTCCACATCGACATAAGAAATGTTTTTGACAAACTTTTTGCCTATCTGCAAATATTCATTGGTGCTTTTGATATTATCAAATGTTGGAGATTCGGAAAACTGCATAGATAATACTCCTGAAATATAGTATTCAAAATCTTTCTCGAATAAAAACTCAGGTTCACAGTCGTTCTGTTTTAAAAGCATCCATACTTTTTGACATTTATCTCTTAGCTCTTTGTAGCTTTTTTCGGAGAAATTGTAATGCTTGTTTTTCTTTTTCAGCTTGTCTTCAATAATATCCGTGAAAAGCAATACCGTTTCAATTGTTTTGAAAAGCCTTCCGTCAAAGTGTTCTGAATATTTCTGTTGAAGAAACTGGTTGGACTTTTCCGCAGTATATCTTTTCTTAGAAAAAATATCGAGCTTTTGTACGATTCTTCCTTCTCCAATAATCGATACCACCTGATTTAAGACGGTATGAAAATTAAGATAGCTATCAGGATCGGCGGAATATTGTTCGACAATATTTTTTATCCTAATCCCGATAATCGGATTCCCATACTGTCCGAAAAGAACATCGAAATCCCAACCTAATTCCTTAGCATAGTCATAGCCGATAAATGGGATGGTAAATGCGTGTTTTTTTGATTTCATATGAATTTATTTTGTTCATTATCTATTGAAATTTCAGTTTCTGCATTTTTCAATATTTTTTTGTTATGTATTTTTTTGGGGAAAATCAAAACCTGATCGAAATTTTTTGTTTTGTCATACAGTCCATATTTATCCTGCCTTTTGAAGATGAGATAAACTCCTCCCGCTGTGATAGCAAGACCGAGTAGTGAACCTAGTAAACCGAACTTCGATAGCACCAATGCTGCAATGACTCCGCCTCCGATAACACCAACCGCATAAAAGATGTATTTCCCTTTGAGTCCGAAGAAAACAAGGGGTTTTTTAAGCCCCTTGTATAAATAGAATCCCATTTTAGGCAAAGAATGCGGTGACGAATTCTGGAACTACAATAAGGAATATCATTGCACCTCCATAACCGAGGATTTCTTTGTTGACATCTTGGTCGCCATTCGTCCATTTGTTATACACTCGAAGACCTCCGATAAAACCGACCAAACCTCCGACTGCTTTTAAAATCAGCTTGATGGGATCCCAATAATCCCTGATGTCGCTGGCTGCGTTTGAGATAGCTGTTGCACCGCCTTGTGCATAAGCTGGAGCCAGTGCCATCATCACCAAAGCTAGGGTTAGGATTTTTTTGGTAGTCACGTTTTTTTTGAAAAAATTTTTCATCATAATGAATAAGATTTTAAGGGTTAATATTGAATTGTTTATGGAATTTTGAGCATAGAATACCTTGCAACGATTATTTAATTCGTTGTTTTTCAGTGTATTAAATTTTACTTATGATTATAGACTACATCGTGGATTGATACACTTTGTGTCCGTCAATGTTGGAAACCAACTGAACCATTGTTTCCGAAAGGTTAAGAATATTTTGCCAATTGCTGTCTTTTTCTTTGAGAGCTTCTTTTTCCTTTTCGGGTTCGCTGTCCGAAATATCATTCAAATCCTGTTCGGATTCAAAACGCTGTCTTAATTCGTCCAAACTCAGTCTTTCTTCATCCTCTGAGGAAGACTTCGGTATGATCTCTTTTTTTGTGAACGACTGAGGTGTATTGAGGTTTTCAACATCTTCAATGCCTACAACTTTTGGATCTTCTTTTTTATCAGTAAAGTCAGAAAGGGAAAAGATCTCTGATTCTTCCTGATGGATAGTGGCTTCTTTTTTGATAAAAAGGTCGTAGATAATATTTCCTGCATAATAAAGAACGTAGGCTGTCAATAGCAGGAGTGAAAATTTTATCATTTTTTAGGGTTTAATGGTGATTTACTGATGTCAAATTTTTAGTTTTTCTTCTGATTTTATGTTTCTTCATCTTCAAATGGTGATTTGCAATGCTTTATTAATGTAATCTATGACTTCATTGAAAGGATTCTTCACTGCATATTTCTGTTCATAGGTTAGCTTTCTAGTATCAATCGTTTGCAGACAGTTTCTTTTAAATACCGGACTTTCGATCAGCATTCCGTATTTTGAAATTTCAACATCCATTTCTTTCTGATTGAGGTACTTGTATCCCTTATCATATTTGGAGCGGATAAAAATCCGTTCTGCTTCGCTTTCAAGCATTCCCAGAACATTTTTGAAAACTAATGTGGATTTTACCGATACATCAGAATATTCAAAAGGAATGATAATCACATCGCTGTAAATCAACAGATCACTGTATTTTTCATCCAGTGTTCCTGCTAAATCGAAAATATTCACATCTTTGCTTTCCTTCAAACCAATCAGCTGCTCAAAGTCTGAAAAAGGTCGCTGTTCATCTCCTGCAATTTCCACTTCATAGAGTTTCGGAAGCTCTAAAAGTTCATCTTCTTTCCATTTGTTGTAAAAAGACTTCTGATAATCAAAGTCAAAAACATTGATCTTTCTTTTTGATACTACCGAAATGTAATTGGCAAAAGCAATTGCCAGAGTGGTTTTTCCGGCTCCTCCTTTTTGTGTGGCAAATGTGATAATCATATCTTTAGTTTTTCGTTGGTTGATGGCTGTCTGTTATTGGTCTGAAAATGTGTAAGTTGCTTTTTCTATCAACTTTCAACCGTGAACCATCAACTTTATCTTTTCTTTTTTCTACGTTTTTTGAGCTCATCTTCCGCCGGATCTTTTGTTGTTCCTGATGATTTCATCATATCAAACAGGAAATCATCAATTACTTTTTCCAAATTATCTGCTTTCTTATTGTCAGTCTTTACAGCAGGGTTTAATAAACTTTGAAGCTGTTTTTCTCCGATCAACGTTTCCAGTTCTCCGATGTAGTGGAATCTGGAATGAATAGCGTAATATTTCCCGCCCTCTGATTTTATGATGCTCACATCGTTATGGTTCTGTGTCTTAAGATGCTCTTTCACATCATTTCTGACAGCACCAAATAGTTCTTTGTTTTTAAATTTCTTATTCTCAAAAACCATAAAGCCGTGTAGATCATTTTCGGGGTATTTATGCTTTAAATAGTTCAGAAGAACTGCCTTTGTTTCTTTGTCCGGAATGTTAAAATCTTTCAATCGTTCAAAAAGTCTTTTGTCCATTATTTGGGAAGAAAATTCAAACAAATCATTCATTTTCATAATCTCACTTCCTTTGTACACTATTCCGGTTTTATTATCGATCAAAGAATATCCGAAAGGTTTCTGTCCGTCTTTATGATGGAATAGGATATCAATCCCAAAAGTGTCTTTCAGTTTTTTCTGTAGCTCGCTTTCAAATTCAATTTTTGGTTTCCTATCTTGATTCTGCTTTTCTTCAGGAAGCATTGCTTCGTGTTTTCTGCGGTCTTCGACTTTGAAAACATTGTGCGAATAAAGCTCCTTGTATTTCGATAGAATGGCTTTGATCTGTTTTGTCCTGTTTTCATTCTTTTTATTGTCAAAAACGATCTCATTTCCGGTAATCGTTTTTTCACAGACTCCGTTTTTGAGAATGTCAAATTTGTTTTCGTCTTCTTTGTTCTGAGCTAACCGGAATCCATTTCTTTCTAGTAAAAGTTCCAATTGTTTTAAAGAATTGATCCGGTAACTCAGAAGCATATTAATATTTTCTACATTGCTTATTCCGTATGTCTTTTCCATTACTTTAGCTAAAACTCTTTGTGATTTCACCTTTTCGTAACTGTCATTAATCTTTTTCCCTGTTTGTTTATCCACCCTGGTTGAAACAATGTGAACGTGGTTATTTTCGGTATCGTTGTGAAAAACCACGATAAATGGCTGATTCCCGTAACCCATTTCATCCATAAACTTTTCGGCAATTTGGGTAAGCTCTTCTTTAGAGTGTTCCCTGAACTTTGTAGATAAAGCGGCGTGAAACTGTGGTTTCTTTACTTTTTCATTTATGGAAACCGAAGCCAGATAAGATTTTACGTCTTCCTTACTACTCGATTCGTTGATGAATGAAGGAAAATTTTTCATAAGCATCAGTTCGCCTTTTCCTTTATCTATTTTTTTATCATTGTATTGTATTCCAGGGAAATTGGAACCTGCGGGTTTCATTATTTTCACAATCATTTTCCGAGCATTGAATAGATATAGATAAAAACTTCATTCTGCTGGGCTTTCAACTTTGCGATTTCAGTCAACTGGTTGGAAAATTTCTGTAATTCATTCTCTGAAATAAACTTTTGACCATTCACCATTTTTGCAATCTGATTGATATTGGTTTCGATTTTTACAAAGATGTTGTCTTGTTTTTCAATGAACGCTAATACTTTTCTCCTCTCATTATCCATCATTCTGTCTTCTACCGAATCAATGATTAAATTGGTTAAGGAAATTTGTTTTTCTAAGCAGATTTTTTTCCAGTTTTCCTTTCGGCTTTTTTGAATTCTTATGAGAATCAATCCTTCTTTTCCTTTGCCTTGCATTTTAGGAATTAAGGAATTGGTTTAACAGAATTAGAATAGCCTTGGACTTCTCCATACGTGTAATACGTGGTGGACATTGCATTTAAAGATGCCTGTGGAATTTGTATGGAATAGTTTTCGAGTAAAGCTGGAAAATGCTGTGTAGAATTTTCGGTGTGCAGCAAAACGATTTGATAAGGAAAATATCCAATATCATTGAATATGTCTGAAATATTCATAAACGCATTTCCAGTTACAGGTGCAGAATCATACGAACGATATATCTGAAATCGTATATTAACTGACCCCAAAAGCTTTCGAAAAAGAACGGAGCCTTTAAGTCCTCCGAAATTTTTAGTTCCGATGGTATATGTTTTTGTTGCTGTGAGGTATTTATTGGTACTTGCCCAATAGTTAATGGGAGGCGACCAAGATGATGTTGCGTTAAGGCTTGAAGTGCTGTTTGAGTCAAAAGATAAAATCACTTGGTATTCTGTTGGCTCTTTTGAAAAAGGTTGCCATATAGCACCATCAAAAAAGTATAATCCAGATTCTTTTATATTAATGACTTGACCCGATAAATTGGAAGCGGGAGATGTGGCAAAAACAACAGCTCCTTTTTTAGCAATTGAATATATTTTTGCTGCTAATTGATTTCCTGTAATGCGGGGAGGAATGATTCCGTCAAAATGATTAGTATCATTTGGTTTTCCTACCACCTCCAATGTCGCTTCAGGATTTTGGGTGTTGATGCCAACCTGTCCTTGAATTGACATTCCGATAAATGGCAGAAAAAAATAAAGCATTGTTTTCATTCTGTTTTTTTTGATTAAAATTTCCTCTGCAAAATTGGAATATCAAAATCGTGAAAACAATAGTATTCAAAGGCGTTGGACTGAATAAGACTAGTCTGGATTAGTTTGGATTAGGTGTGGACTATAAAAGAATAAATTGGACTAATTTGGACTCTTATACCTGATTTATCCAAAAAACAAGTCCCGCAGTTTTTCCCCCTTTTTGCAAAAAAGGCAAGATCGTCTTTGGATATAAAACTTGAAAAGTTTGTATATACAAAGACACATCTTGCTCATTAATAAGGCTGATTTTTTCAGAGTTCTGAAAAGAGGATAATGCAATTATCCTGATTCTAATAAGTCACTGATTATCAATTCTTATTTTTGTAAATCTGATTTTCAGAGTATGAAATTAATACCCTGTATTATTTTTTACAGGTATGTGGTTAAACCTTGCATTATTTTTTACTGGTTGGTGGCTGAACCTTATAGTATTTTTTATAGGTGGTTGATTTGCACCCTACGTTATTTTTTATAGGTATGTTGTTAAACCTTGCATTATTTTTTATGGGTGAGTGATTGAACCCAACATTATTTTTTACAGGTATGTTGTTGAACCTTGCATTATTTTTTATGGGTCAGTGATTGAACCCTGTATTATTTTTTACAGGTGATTATTATTTAATACTTTTGTTTTGAGGAGTGGTTAATCTTTTTAACAATGAAGAAGCCAAAAATGAAACATTTTGATCAAATATGAATATCACCAAAATCCACATAGAAAATTTTAAAACCTTCAAAGGTTCGTTTAAACTTAATTTAAACAAAGGAGTTAATATTCTTGTGGGTAATAACGAAGCAGGAAAATCTACAATCATTGAAGCTATACATCTTGCATTGACAGGTTTGTATAATGGTAAATATTTAAGAAATGAATTATCGCAATATGTATTCAATAACGAAGTTGTTGCCGAATACATTCAAGGTTTGGAACAAAATAATACTGCTCAACCACTCCCAAAAATTTTAATTGAAGTATTTATTGAAGGTAAAGGAGCTCCTGAATTTGAAGGAGACGGAAACAGTGAAAAAGCAAAAATAAGTGGATTTTCATTGAAAGTTGAGTTTGATGAAAATTATCAACGAGAATATGAGGATTTAGTAAAACTTGGCGGAATAAAAACTTTACCGATAGAATACTATAACGTTTCTTGGTCAAGCTTTTCAAGAGATGAAAACATAACACCAAGAACAATTCCTATAAAATCGGCTTTAATTGACTCCTCAAGTAATAAACTGCAAAACGGTTCTGATATTTATATTTCCAGAATTATAAAAGAGTTTTTAGAATCAAACGAAATTGTAGAAATATCACAAGCCCACAGAAGAATGAAAGAATCTTTTATGGGTGAAGAAGCAATCAAAAAGATTAATGAGAAAATAAAAATAGCTTCAAAAATTTCAGACAAGAAAGTTGAACTTTCAGTTGAGCTGTCATCAAAAAATGCTTGGGAAAATAGCTTGATGACATATTTAGAAGATGTTCCATTTCATTACATCGGAAAAGGGGAACAATGCTTGGTAAAGACTAAGTTAGCTTTAGGACACAAAAAAGCAAAAGAAGCTAACATTATTTTGTTAGAAGAACCTGAAAATCATTTATCTTATTCAAAACTCAATCAACTAATTCACGATATAAAAAATGATAGCGGAGAGAAGCAGATTTTAATTTCTACCCACAGCAGTTTTGTAGCCAATAAATTAGGACTTGAACATTTGATTTTGTTAAATGACAAGAAAACGGTAAGATTAAACGAACTTTCAGAAGGTACTTATAAGTTTTTTGAAAAGTTGTCTGGTTATGACACTTTACGTTTGATTTTATGTAAGAAAGCTATTTTGGTGGAGGGTGATTCTGATGAGTTGGTTATTCAGAAAGCATTTGTGCATAACAATGAGGGAAAACTTCCAATTGAAAAAGGTATAGACGTAATTTCAGTTGGGACTTCATTTTTACGATTTTTAGAAATATCGGAAAAAATTGGGGCAAATGTTGCGGTTGTTACTGACAATGACGGAAATATTGAAGCAGTTAAGAACAAATATAAAAACTACTTGGGCAATAATGCCAAACAAAATATCAAAATCTGTTTTGACTTAGATATTGATACAGGAAGTATTCAAGATTTCAATTACAATACACTTGAACCAAAATTTTTGAAAGCTAATAGTCGTGAAGCATTGAACAAAATATTTGAAACTGCTTATCAAAGCGATGATGATTTGCAAAAGTATATGAAAGCTAATAAAACTGAATGTGCTTTGAAAATTTTTGAAACTCAAGAAACGTTGAACTTTCCTCAATATATTTTAGATGCAATCAAAACAGACCAATAATAGACTATTAATCGCTGCGGCAGGTTCAGGTAAAACAACTTTTTTGGTAGATGAAGCTCTGAAACAGAAAGAAGGCAAAATTCTTATTACTACATACACGCAGGCAAACGAGGAAGAAATAAGAAAAAAAATTATTGAAAAAAATAAGGTAATTCCCGAAAACATTACTGTTCAAACTTGGTTTTCATTTTTGTTAAAACACGGTGTTAGACCGTTTCAAGGTGTATTGTTTGAAAAAAAAATCAAAGGATTGATTTTGGTAAATAGTCAATCAGGATTGAAGGCGTATAGAAATCCTTGTCAAGAATGCAAACAGGTAAAGTTGGTTAATTCTAATTGTAATAAATGTAAAAATCCAATCTACTTCGGGGAAGAAAAGGAATTTGAGCAACATTATTTTACGAATGGATTAAAAATTTATTCTGATAAACTTTCAAAATTTGTGTTTCGTTGCAATGAGAAATCAAACGGAAATGTAATTGACCGTCTTTCACGAATTTATTCTCATATTTTTATTGATGAAGTTCAAGACTTGGCAGGTTACGATTTAGAATTGCTGAAATTATTCTTCAATTGTAGTTCTACAATTCAGTTGGTTGGTGATCCAAGACAAGGAACATACTCAACCAATAGTGCCCCTAAAAACAAAAAGTTTAAAAAAGCAAATATTATCAATTTTTTCACAGACCGAATTGATAACCTGATAAAAGATGATACTTTGTTGATGACGAATTATAGATGCAACAAATCTATTTGCGACTTATCTAACAAATTATTTCCAAATTTTCAAGCTACTGCATCAGGCAATAATATAACCACTGAACATAGTGGAGTCTTTTTTATCAAAAAACAGGACATTGAAAATTATTTGCAAAAATTTGAGCCTGTTCAGCTTAGAGATACGAGAAGAACCATCGTAAATGATAATTACCGAGTTATGAATTTTGGAGAATCAAAAGGAATATCATTTGACAGAATTCTTATTTATCCAACAAAACCGTTTCTTGATTGGCTAAAAGACAACAGTGTAGAATTAGCAGAAACAAGCCGTTCAAAATTTTATGTCGCATTAACAAGAGCAAGGCATAGTGTAGCTATAATTAATGAGAAGGAAAATATTTGTGAAAACATTAAACATTTTACTTTTTAGAGTGAAAAATAATTTTTAAAAGATATTTTACATTTTACATTATTTTTAATAGGTTAGCTATATACTAAAAAACTCTATTTACAGTCAATTCCTAAAATTTTTACAAATTGAAAACATTAGTATATTTGGGTAAAACTATATCCAGCTTATGTTTAAAAAAATATGTATAAAAAATAAGGAATCCTATTCTTCAAATCTCGACATTGCTTTTCTAATTGATTCAATGTTATATTATGGCAAAGTAGTTTTGCTGGTTCATAGAAATGAGTTAGAAATTTTATTTAGAGAATTTGGATCTGACACATTAAAAGAATTAATTTTAAGTGGAAGGCTTGAAGTTAAATTCAGGAATAATATGCTAGGTTCTGTAATTGCTCCTGATGGAAAATACGGAATTAGCACTTTTAAGGGACAGAATATAAATGCACATTCTACTTTATATGAAATTGATAGAAAGGAAAGAAAAAACAGTATAAAGAATTTAGCATTTGCTGATGAATTCTCTTCTTTAATTCCGCTTTATGAATATCCTAAAGACTTTGATAAAACTATAGTCAAAGATTTTCAAAATATAGAATTGTTAAAAAAGCAAATTCCTACTTATTTTAATGCAGTTGCACCTTTTTACAAATTACCTGAATCAATTGAAATTGAGATAATCCAAGATGGGAATTTCGTGGGTTTTGATACATATAAGGTTAATTCTAACATTGACTTAGAATATCTAACAAAGGAATTTAGAAAACAAAACCCAGAAAATACTTCTCCAGTAGATTTTAGTGGCTTTTTGTTAGCAATTGCAGAATCTAAAGGAGATATTTATATTTCTTCGGATTTAGAAAGCGAAATTGTAACTTCTGATTTGTATTCAAAATTTATAGAAATAGAAATTTCTGAAATAATAAAAAAGAGAGGTAAATCTGAGAATGAAATTAATTTATTTGAAGATTACATCTTAGAAAATTGCTACTCATTAGGTAATGCATTTAATGAAGGGGTTATTTCTCGGAAAGATTTAATAAAAATCCTAGAAAAGTCAGATGAATTTAGAGAATGGCTAGAAAAAATTCCAGAAGAGAAGAATCTACTTGGTGAATATAACAAAGCAATTTTAGAGAAAGATTTAAGTGATAAACTACCAACAAAAACTGCAAGATTTGTTATTTTTGAAGGCATTGGAATCACTTTAGATGTTTTAGGAGCTGGTGGAATAGGGACAACAATTGCAACAGGTCTATCAGCATTTGATAATTTTGTCTTGGACAAACTTATTGATAGAAAATGGAAACCGAACCAATTTATTGATGAAACTTTAAAGCCTAAAGTAAAGTTTTAACTACAGATATAATCGATTTTTTGGATTGAGGAATACTAGTGACAAAGGAAAAGTGACAAATTAAATGAAAAGAAAGTATTGGGTACTATCACCAAACGTAATGAATGGTGCAGATGAAACAGAATGGAAAAATGCCATTAATAATTTAAAGAGAGCATTTATTGGGTATGATGATCGACATCGTTTTGGGCAAATCTTCAAAAATGACATCCGAATTGGTGATGTCATATTAATTGCACAAGGACAAAACTCAAATAAAAAATTTTTCTTGTGTGGTTTTGTAGATGCAGAAGCAAAATATGAATATTTAGACGGAACACCTGAAACTGCGCAAAACCGAAAATTAAAGTTTACAATTCCGAAAGAACGGCTTGATAAATTAGGGCTTGATTTTAATGACAGTACTTGGGGGGAATCAAAACAACCTGCAACACTATATCATTTAAAACCTAATGAAGTTCAAGCAGACAAGAAGATTGTAAACTTGTTAGCTGCGGAATTAGAAAAACAAATTATCAAACAATTGATGGAAAACATAAAATTATCAGCCGAACGACAAACTCAAATCAAAGCGCTTTGGAATAAGCTTAAGTCTGAAACAAAAGAGGAAGATAGAAAATTCAACAATGACCAAGTTGAAAAAAGGATTGCAGAATGGCAATTATACAAGGACAAAATCTTAAATGATACATTGAATTTGGATGATTATACAAATACTTTGAGCAGTTCCTCAGCAACAATGCCGGGAGGCTATTTATGTAATTTCTTAGAACGAACTACAAGAATTGTTTTGGGTTCTTCAAAGCCTGGCACTGCTTTTAATTTTGAAGTGAAATTAAATGATGACAACACAACATATCACATCAAAAGTATCAATCAATCAAATGCAAGTCGACAAGAAGCAGAAAACTATTTCAACGAGAACATAAAAGGTTTGTTAAAAAATATTGTCTCACAAACCGATCCATTAGAAAAAATACAATTGGTTGAAAATACAAGCTATAGTGCCAAACAAATTTTAATGAAATTGGCGGTGTTAGATAATTTATCAGACTTTCTTTACATCTATTCTACACAATGGTTAGAAGAATTGTATAATGAGTTTATTGATGGTGATGCCGAAGGTATTTTTACAAAAAATCATCAAGTCTGTATTATTGCAAAGAATCTTTTAGAAGTAAACGAACAAGATAAAAATGAACTTGTTTTGCTTTCTCGTTTCTTGTGGAAATTTGTAAACTCTAAAGCCATTGCGGATACCAATAATCCGAATGTTATAATGTATGGACCACCAGGAACAGGCAAAACATTTTCTGCAAAAAACAGTTTAGATTTTGTATGTCAAGGTGATACATCCCGATACGAAGTTTTGCAATTTCATCCATCATTTACTTACGAAGATTTTATTGAAGGTATCAAACCAAAAGGAGTTTCAAAAGACGGAAACATTCGTTTTGAATTGGTAAATGGAGTCTTTAAGAACTTTTGTATCAAAGCGAAAAAACATCCTAAGAAAGATTTTTACTTCGTAGTAGATGAAATAAACCGTGCTAATCTTTCAACTGTATTTGGTGAAACATTGTCGTTATTAGAAAAAGATTACCGACACGATTTCGAAAATAATAACAACAAAAACCTAATTAGAACACAATACTCCACACTTATTGAGGATTTAATCAAAGAGGATGATAAATTTAAAGATTTGGCTTACGAAATTGATAATAATGAAGTAAAATTTGGAGTTCCTAAAAATGTGTTTTTTATCGGAATGATGAACGATGTAGACAAAAGTATCGATGCTTTTGATTTAGCTCTTCGTAGAAGGTTTAAATGGATTAGAAAAGATTGTGATTATGAAGTAATTGAAGAAGAAACACGTTTCAAAGGAAAAGAAGAGTTTCAGAATATCGGTCAGTACGTAAAAGCCTGTGAAAAATTGAACAACTATATTTCTAACGATTTAGGTTTGGGAAAATCGTATGAATTTGGTCATTCTTTTTTTATGAAGATTGGGGACATTGCTAAACGTAAAGAAATTACGGCAAATAATATTGAAATTCTATTCAACTTGTACTTGCGACCAACATTGAAAGAATACCTAAGAGCAGTATTTGCTGAAAGCGAATTAGATAGCAAATTAGATGAAGCCTTGAATAAATTCAAAGAAACAATAAAGTAAAATGAGAATTAGCGTTCCTGTCAATCATAATTTTTACGAAGAAGCTCCGATTTTAGAATCGGCTTTGAGTAAGTCTTTTGATGTAAAAAAATCGGGAGTTAAACATTTACAAAAACTGTTTTCTTCAGTCTATGAGCTAAAGCTTGGTGCAGAGCAATTAAAACAAGTCAAAGTATTTAACTTCAAAAGCAAACCTTTTCACTTTGATCAAGACGAAGAACGACTAATTTTAAAATTATATTCCAAGGAAAAAACAGAAAAAGAATACTATATTCAAACAGGTTTGTATGCTGGAGTTTTATTTCATAAAGGTTGTAAAATAAATATTACAACAAGGTATGGTGACACTTTTCTAAAGCGTATGCTCAACTTCGTAAATGACATTTATGTAGATAATGAAGAAACACAAGCTAAAAAAGATGAAACTGAAAATCAGTTCTTATTTATAATTGCTCACTTATTTATTCAGTCATTAGAAAAAGCTGTTGTTTTGGGTTTGCCACAGCAATACCAAAAACAGCAGGAGCGAAGCCAAAAAGTGAGAGGTAGTATAAATTTCAATGACTACCTAAAAAGAGATATTCCGTTTCAAGGGAAATTGACAACAACTTTTAGAGAACGAATATATGTTCAAGAAATTGTAGATGTCCTATACTTAGCATTGAAAAAATTAGAAAGTATTTTTGGAAAAGAAATTCACAGTCGTTTGCTTGGACTAAGCCAATTATTAAAACAACAATATTCAGGGAGTTTTGTGAACTATGAAACCATACAAAAAGCCAAAAGACATCAATCTATAAACAATCCAATGTATCGTGGTTTCAAAAAGGTTTTGGAGTATGCAGAAATTATTTTGTTGAATAAAGACTTAATACCAGACTATGAAAAACAAAATTTAACGACAAGTGGCTATCTTTTTGACATTGCTGAATTATATGAAATCTATCTTGAAAAACTTTTGTGTAGAAATTTTCCCGAATGGTTTGTGAGTGGACAGGTTGAACTTCCGATTTACCAAAAACAGTTTTATCGCAGGTCTTTTTTTCCCGACTTAATAATGAAACATAAGACGAGTGGAAAAATTATTGCTCTTGATGCAAAATTTAAGAGAATAGAAATGCAGAGCAAAGATGTTGATAGAGCAGATTTGCATCAAATACATTCGTATTCGGGTTATTACAAAAATGAATTAATTGCAAGCGGTCTTATTTATCCATTATCAAAAAAATTAAACTTAGACAAATCTCATTCAAACTCACTATACGGAAACGACAACAACAATGTACGTTTTATTGTGGATGGAATTTATGTTGACGAAAATCAGACAATGGACAATTTAATTGAAAGCGAAAATAGATTTGTAAAACGAATGACACAATTGACAAGCAATTACTAAGTAATTGCTCAGCAAAACATTCCCAACACATCCTTCTTTGTGATAATTCAAAAAAACAGAAACAGCTTAAAAAAAACCATTTCCGTTTTTCATATTTAAAACAAAATCTATTTAAAAATTCACCACAAATTTTCTTTCAGTTTCCTTGATGCTTTCTGCAAAGATTGCCATATCTCTGCCAACCTTTTCGGTAGTCATTTTAGCATAAATTTGGGTGGTTTGGATGTTTTTATGTCCCAGCATCTTGCTCACACTTTCCAAAGAAACACCTTTTGACATCGTTAAAGTGGCAAAAGTATGGCGTGATAAATGGAATGTAAGATGCTTATTAATTCCGCAGATTTCTGAAATTTCTTTTAAATGACGATTCACGGTTAAACTTACTTTTACAGGGAGGAGTTTCCCATCTTTGAATATTTCGTTTTTATATTTTTCTAGAATTTTTTTAGGAATTTCCATCATTGGAATAAAATAATCCACATCAGTTTTCTCACGTTTTCCCATAATCCACTGCTGTCCGTCAATAGATAAATTGATTCGCTCTTTGGTTAATTTAAAGACGTCAATATAGGATAAACCGGTAAAGCAGCAGAAAATGAAAACATCTCTTGTCTGTTCCAACTTTTTATCCAGTTTCCAATTCATTAAGATTTCAACTTCTCTTTGTGTCAGATAACCTCGTTCAGATTTTTCATCTTCTATTTTATAATTGATAAACGGATTCCGGAAAATCCATTCATTTTTATAAGCCAGCTCGACTATTTTCTTCAGATTGATTAAATACTGAGCAATGGTACTTTGCTTGTTTCCACGAACCGTCAACAGATACATCTCAAAATCTCTGATAAATTGGTAATTAATTTCCCGAAGCGGAATGTCAGAAAGATGATATTTCTCTGTAAGAAATTCCGATAACCTGATTCGCAGATAGTAATATCTATGATAGGTTGATTTTACAATCCTTTTACCTATCAGATTAAATTTTTCTTCAACGTGTTCATCAAATGCTTTCAGTAGCATATATTGTTTACTGTCGATTCCAAGAAAAATATTCTTTACTTTTTCGGCAGAAACTGCATTTTCACGCTCTTGAATATCTCTGTAAATTTTATGGATTCCGGCTTTTGTTTTTTCAAGCAGTGCATTGATTTCTGAAGATTCTGTACTTTTTCCCGTTGCTTTTCCTTCTTTCACATTCCAGAGTTTCGGGTCAATATTCTTCTTCATTCCGAAACGGGATTCTTTTCCGTCAATAGTAATCCTGCAATATACAGGTACACTTCCGTCTTTTTTTTGCTTGTCTCTTTTCAGAAAGAAAAGGACTTTGAATGTACTTCTCATACGCTTCATTTTTATAGTTGTAAAATTAAATTCAACCTCTAAAAATGAGCGGTTTGCAGGGTGGACAATATCAGTCGGTTATAAGTCAAATACAGCCATTTTAGCTCTTTTTGTGTCCTCCTTTTGACTACATAAGAAGGGGGTACGATTTAGAGCGTCATCTTTGGCACTCAATGGCTGTTTTATGGCTTTTTATGTCTAAATTTGTACCTTAAAAAATCATCAATATGTTGACACTTTCCTCTTTTTGTCGGGGTTTGTCTGCATATTGGGTATTATTTTATAATTTTAATAAAAAAATGATTCGTAACTAAAGGATTAATAAATAATGGAAGACATTATTTTTCACAATAAAAAATTTGAAATTAACGGAATTCAAATTCCAGAATTTAAACTTTATAGAGGGAGTTTAATCAAAATTTATATTCCAAATTTTAATAATGAAAAACAACCTCTAGGTTTTGACCTAACTATTGAATTAATCAAAAAATTTCAAAAGCAAAAATTTGATTTACCGTGGGCTAAACGTTATTTGCAAAATTCTATTTTAGAATTCATTAATCCAATTACTGTTAATAAATATTTGATAAATAAAATTAAAATTGACAAAGAAATTGCAAAGAGAGTTGTTGAAGAGCTCTCCCTTAATCCAAATGAGAAATACAATAATTTAAGTTATAACAAAACAAAAATTCTTGATATAAAAGCTCTTTTCGAAAAGAATGACTCTATTATTTTAGATTATTACGGTATTAGTGCAGCGGGAATTGAATCTTTAGAAACAATAGTGAATACTGAAATAATTAAAGGAAAATCAGGGATTGTATTTGACAACTTACAATTTGCTCACAAAAAAGAACCTTTTGAAAATATTAAAGTGATAAAAATAAGTTAAAATCATCAATAAAAAACCTCAATTAAACTCTCTTCATTAGACTTTTACAGTTTTCCTCCCAAAATCCCCTACCTTTGCAGCATGGATTTACAATCAATTTATCAGAAGCTTCAGATTCAGGAAATGAATCAGATGCAGAAATCTACTTTTAAAGCTACCGAAAACAATAACGATGTCATTTTGCTTTCTCCGACAGGTTCTGGGAAAACGCTGGCTTTTCTTTTTCCTGTTTTAAGGAATTTAAAGAAAGAAGCAAAAGGAATTCAGGCGATTATCCTGGTTCCGGCGAGAGAATTGGCGTTGCAAATTGAGCAGGTTTTCAAGGCGATGGGAACAGATTTTAAAGTGACAGTTTGCTACGGCGGTCACGATAAAAAGATTGAGGTAAACAATTTAATTGAAGCTCCCGCAGTTTTAATTGGAACGCCGGGAAGAATTCGATATCATCTTCAGAATAAAAATTTCGATGCATCAACCATTAAAACTTTGGTTTTGGATGAGTTTGATAAAGCTTTGGAATTGGGCTTCCAAGAAGATATGGATTATGTTATCGGAAATTTAAGAAGTCTTTCGCAAAGAATTCTTACTTCGGCGACTGCAATGGACGAAATTCCAAAATTTACCGGACTTCAAAATGAAAAAATGGTTGATTTCCTAAAATTAGGAGAAAATAAACCCGATATTCAGCTGAGAAAAGTAATGACGATTTCCGAGGAAAAACTCGATACTTTATTTCATCTTATCTGTAAAATCGGCAACAAAAGAACCCTTATTTTCTGCAATCACCGTGAAGCTGTTGACCGTATATCTGAACTTTTACACCAAAAAGGAATCGACAGAGAAACCTTCCACGGCGGTATGGAACAAGACGAAAGAGAACGCGCGTTGCTGAAATTCAGAAACGATTCTGCAAGAGTTTTAATTACGACAGATTTGGCAGCGAGAGGTTTGGATGTTCCCGAAGTAGAATCGATTGTACATTACCAACTTCCATCAAAAGAAGACGCTTTTATCCACAGAAATGGGCGTACTGCGAGAATGAATGCTAAAGGTTTTGTGTATTTAATTATGACAGAGGAAGAAAATTTCCCTTTCATTAAAAACGATGTTCCGGTGGATGACGTGAAAGATTTCACGAAAGTTCCTGGGAAAACACCTTTCCAAACGATTTACATAAGCGCAGGAAAAAAAGATAAAGTAAACAAAGTAGATATCGTAGGATATTTGCTTAAAAAAGGCGAATTACAGAAGGAAGACGTCGGTTTAATTGAAGTAAAAGACACCACTTCTTACGTTGCTGTTTCAAGAAATAAAGTAAGAGATTTGCTTAAAAAACTAAGCACGGAAAAGCTGAAAGGCAAGAAAGTGAAGATGGAGATTGCTTATTAGGATGAGGCAGAGGCTAAGGTTTAGGATGAGAATAATTTGCAACCTTAACCTTAACCTTAACCTTAACCTTAACCTTAACCTTAACCTTAACCTTAACCTTAACCTTAACCTACTTAATCCCCGTAGTTTTCGTCGGTAAAGTGTAGACAGATTTTGAAGCGGTTATGAAAAGAATATTATTTTTTTGGCCTCCGAAAGTTACGTTAGACGTCCAATCTTCTGCGATTTTGATATGATGAATTTTCTCTCCTTTTTTGTTGAAAACCGTCACACCATCTCCCGTAAGGTACAAATTTCCTTGCTTGTCTAAAGTCATTCCGTCTGAACCCATTTCGCAAAAAAGCTTTTTCTCAGACAGTTTTGCTTCTCCTAAAATATCAAAAACATACGTTTTTTTAGCATCAATATCTGAAACATAAAGCTTTTTTAAGGTAATACTTCCCACAATTCCGTTAGGTTGAACGAAGGTTTCTAGCTTAGAAATTTGCCCGTTTTTGTTTCTGTAATAAAGGTTTTTTTCAGGAATTTCCTGTTTGAAGTTCTTCCAATACCCTCTTTCATACAAAGGGTCTGTGAAGTACATTCCGCCAAATTGGTCTAGCCAAAGGTCATTGGGTCCGTTTAATCTTTTCCCTTGAAAACCTTTTGAAATCACTTCTACCGATTTGTTTTTTGCGATTTTCCAAATTTCACCTTGGTCGTCTGAACAGGTAATTAAATTGTCGTTTTCATCAAAATAAGTTCCGTTGGCGCGACCTGTTTTGTCTAAAAACAATTCAATTTGATTGGTTTTTGCATTCCAAAAATAGATTTTGTCGTTTGGTTGGTCTGTAAAGTAAACATTTCCGGCTTTATCAGCAGCCGGACCTTCAGTAAAACTGAATTCTTTTGAAATTAATTTCGGTTCCTCTCCAACATTCAACATACTATTATAATTTACTGAATTACAATTAACTAACATTAAAGCTAAACCTAAAAAACTCAAACTCCATTTATTTTTCATTCTTCAAATTTTAAAGTTTACAATTTACGATTTGCGACGTAGTTTAAAAAATATTTATCTTTGAATTTTCAGTTTCAATACAATGAAGATTAATTTACCAGACAAACTTTATTACTCAATCGGCGAAGTTGCTAAAGCTTTCGACGTAAACACTTCATTGATAAGATATTGGGAGCAAGAATTCCCAATTATTAAGCCTAAAAAAAACAAAAAAGGAAATCGCTATTTCACGCCGGAAGACATCAAGAATCTTCAAATCATTTATCATTTGGTAAAAGAAAAAGGCTATACTTTGGATGGGGCGAAAATCGCTTTAACCACCAATTCAAAAATCTCTGAAACCATCACCTTAATCGATCGTCTCGAGTTTGTAAAAGCGGAACTTTTGAAGCTGAAAGAATCTCTTGCAGACAGACCTGAAGAATAGTTTTAAATTTTCTCTAATTATTTCTTTCGTACTCTATTTATATTTTAACCTATTCTAATTTTGGGTTAAACTTTCATTCTCTATTTTAAAAAATTCTAACAGTCGTACAGGACAATTATAATAATGGAATATTTTATATTACAGGAATTCTTAAATTTGGGAATTGTGCATAATTTCTCTTAACAAAAAACTTAATAATGAACCAAGAAATACCAAAATTCCACGAAACGTTTAATCCTATTTTGGAAATTTTATCTAATAGAGAAATTATTCATACAAGAGAAATGCAAAAAAAAGTAATTGAGAAATATTATTCTCAATTACCTAAAGACTTATTAGAAGAAAAAACAAAATCTGGAGAAATACTTATTAATAATCGAATAGCTTGGGGAAAATCATATCTAAAAAAGGGTGGTTATATTCATTATCCCTCAAGAGGCAATGTACAAATCACTGAAAAAGGATTAAATCAAAAATCAATTTTAAATCTAAAAGATTTAGAAGAAGAAACATCATTACACGATTTTTACAAAACAGAAAATGAAAAACAAACACACAAAAGTGAAATAAAACAAATTTCAAGTGCTTCACCTCAAGATTTAATAGACGAAGGTTTCTATCAAATTGAAAGAGAAATAAAAAATGAACTTTTAGAGAAACTAAAAACCATAGATCCATACTATTTTGAAAAAGTTGTGCTACGACTTTTGAAAAAAATGGGTTATGGAGATTTTGTTGAAACCTCAAAATCTGGTGACGGTGGAATTGATGGAATTATTAATGAAGATAAGCTAGGTCTTGACAAGATTTATATTCAAGCAAAAAGATTTACAGAAAATAAAGTTCGCGAAAAAGATATTAGAAACTTTATTGGCGCAATGAGTGGAGATACGAATAAAGGAGTATTCGTAACTACATCACTTTTCGATAAAGGAGCTGAAGAAAAAGCTAAAAATGCTCATCATAAAATAATTCTTATCGATGGAAATAGATTAGTCGATTTAATGCATGAATTCAATGTGGGCGTACAAATAAAACAAACATATGAGGTTAAACATCTTGATGAAGATTTTTTTGTAGAGCAATGAGAAACATACGAGAAATTAACTTTTTTCATTTCAATTCATTTTGAGTTAAAATATTTCATAACTTTATGTAGCACAGAATATTCAACTTTTTAGTAAAGAGAATATTACAAAACATAAAATGATGAAAAAAGCTTACTATCAAAAGATGGCGTTTCTTGGCGTAATTCTTCTTACGCTTCTTGGTTTTCAAAAATATACAAACAAAATCAACGAAAAATTTCCTGAAGTAACGTTTGTTAGCGAAAATACGTCAATTCTACATCTTACAGAATTCGACCCAAACGAATTATCTTCCACACAATGGCAAAAACTAGGCTTTTCTGAACGACAAACAGCCACTATTTTAAAGTACAAACAAATTGTTGGCGGAACTTTCACCTCAAAAGAACAACTGAAAAAATGTTATTCAATTTCTCCTGAAAAATATAGTGAAATTGAGCCTTATATTTTGCTTCCAGAAGCATCTTCCAGCCATCAAAATTTATTTAGCAAAGGCGATTATTTCAAAAAGAAGCTTAAAATTTCGGGGAAATTCAACCCAGATTTGTATTCTCAAAAAAACTGGGAAAATTTAGGTTTTTCTGAAAAACAATCGGCTGCAATTCTAAAATATAAAAGTTATCTTGGCGGAAGTTTCGTGAGCAAGGAAAAGTTTAAAGAATGCTTCATCATTAGCGAAGAAAATTACGCAAAACTTGAGCCTTACCTCATTCTTCCACAAAAAACACCTGCAAAATTTGCTAAGAATCGCTTTAAACGAGATACGATTAGAGAAAAAATAAATTACAAACCTTTCGACCCTAATATTTTAACTAAAGAAGATTGGGAAAAACTCGGATTTTCTGAAAAACAGGCGAATGTAATCGTTAATTACCGCGACAAAAACCTGAAAGGAAGCTTTAAAAGCCTTGAAGATATTAAAAACTGTTTCGTCATTAATGAAGAAAAATTCAATGAGATGAAGCCTTTTATCAGACTTTCGCAGCCCAAATTACTGGAACCGAAAAAAATAGAAAACAACAAAACTGATTTCAGCAAAACAGATTTAAATTCAATAACTTACAAACAACTTCTCGAGTTTGGTTTTGATGAAAAAGCAGCGGGTTCTATGATTGGTTTTAGAAAAAAACTGGGTGGTTTTATGACGAAAGAGCAGATTTTAGACACTTATAATATTGATAAAGATTTAATGCAAAAACTATTGGATATTGCCCCACTCGACACATCGAAAGTTCAGAAATATTCTTTGGTAGAAGCGCCTGAAGAGTGGTTGAAAAACCATCCTTACTTTAAATATTCTGCCGACAAAATCATTTATTACCGAATAAGCAATCCCGACGATAAAAAAATCTGGAAATTCATAAAAGTAAAACCTGAATATGAAGCGAGAATGAGACTTTATGTAAAATAGATTCAAGCTAATGAAGCGCAATTAAAGAATATTTAGTAATTTCATTCAAAGAATTATTTAACATAATGGAATTTACCATAAAAGCCAATCTCATCGACATCGTTGCGAAAAAAACATTTCCTGCAGAAGTAAAAATAATCGATGGAAAGATTTTTAGCATTGCTCAAATTGACGAAAAACTCGAAAACTATATTTTACCTGGATTTATCGATTCGCACGTTCACATCGAAAGCAGTATGCTAATTCCTTCGGAATTTGCAAAAATTGCTGTAAAACACGGAACTGTCGGAACCATTTCTGACCCTCACGAAATTGCGAATGTGATGGGAATTCAGGGAGTAGATTTTATGATTGAAAACGCGCAAAAAGTTCCTTTTCATTTCTACTTTGGCGCGCCATCTTGCGTTCCTGCAACGCAGTTTGAAACAGCAGGAGCAGTGATTAATTCGGATGACATTAACCAGCTTTTGAGTCGAAAAGAAATCGTTTATCTCGCCGAAATGATGAATTTTCCCGGTGTAATTTACAAAGATGAAGAAGTTTTAAAAAAATTAGATTTTGCTAAAAAACACGGCAAACCCATTGATGGACACGCTCCTGGTTTGATGGGAGACGATATGAAAACCTATTTTAATGCAGGAATTTCTACCGACCACGAGTGTTTTGGCTACACCGAAGCTTTAGAAAAATTAAAACATGGTGTAAAAGTGATGATTAGAGAAGGAAGTGCTGCAAAGAATTTCGAAACTTTAATTCCTTTGTTGAAAGACTTTCCGGAGCAAATTATGTTTTGTTGTGATGATAAACATCCCGATAATTTACTTGAAGCACACATTAATGACCATGTAAAAAGAGCTTTGAAACTTGGCCATAATCTTTATGATGTACTTCGTGCAGCTTCTTATAATGTGGTGAAGCATTACAATTTACCTATCGGACTTTTGCAAATTGATGATTCTGCCGATTTTATCGAAATTGATACCATCGAAGACTTTAACATCTTAAAAACCTACATTAACGGGGAAATTGTTTCAGAAAACGGACAATCTTTTATCCCAACCATAGAATCTGAAATTATCAATAATTTTGATTGTTCGATAAAGCAACCTGCCGATTTTAAAATTAAAGCTGAAAGTGATAAAATTAGAGTAATTGAAGCTTTAGACGGACAATTAATTACTCATGAAATACATGCTGAAACGCTTTCTGCAAACGGTTTCGCAGAATCGAATACCGATGAAGATATTTTAAAAATTGCCGTCGTCAATCGTTATTTTGATGCTCCTATTGCGACTGCTTTCATTAAAAATTTCGGTTTAAAAAATGGAGCAATTGCTTCGTATGTTGCCCATGATTGCCACAACATTGTTGTTGTAGGAACAAACGACGAAGATATGTGCAAAGCTGTAAACGCCATCATTAAAGCAAAAGGCGGAATTTCTCTTGCCACAGAAAGTGAAGAAATGGTTCTTGAACTTCCAATTGCCGGAATTATGACCAATCTTTCTGCAGAACAAGTTGCAGAATCTTACATTTCACTAGACCGACGCGCCAAAGAATTGGGAAGCAAACTAAGAGCGCCATACATGAGTTTATCGTTCATGGCACTGTTGGTAATCCCTGAACTGAAACTTAGTGATAAAGGTTTATTTAACGGGAAAAGTTTTGAGTTTACAGAGGTTTTTGTGAAGTGATTTTTGGATCATATTTTAAAACCTAGATTTAATAAATTTTAAACCATTATTGTAAAAGAAATCTTCGGCGAAAACATCAATATCCAATTCATCTGCCCATTTTTTTGAGTCTTTAAGGTCTTTTAAGAAAAATTTCAAGTTGAGTTTTATGTAAGACTTCACATCTTCCATGCGCTGAACTGTGGGCATATTCAAAAAAGGATTGATAAGTCCGTCATAATCTGTTCCGATACAAATCTGTTTTTGAGCGGTTTTCACGGAAATTCCGTTGTCTCTACACACCTGAAAATAGTGTTTGATATGATTTAGCAAATGGTCATAAAAATACTCATTTCTTAAGGGAATATTCGTTTGAGATTCTAATAATTCTTGCATCGAAAGACAATTTTCGTCATCAATTTTCTGTCCTATCGCAGAGTTTTTAATTGCTAAAGCTTCCCATTCAGTTTTAGAGAAAAACTCTTTATCTACAATTCTTTCGCCATCAGAAATTCCTGTTGGGTCTGTATCGTTCGGGTCTACGTAGCCTAAAATTCTTCTGTCTAGAGAAACTCCAATCATTCCGCCGTTTTTTACAATCCAAACAATTTCTTCATCAAAAAGATTAATGGTTGAAGCATTAAAAGTTGGAAAACCAGGTCTTCTAGGATTACTTTTGGTATTAAAAGGCTTTGTTATTTCTGTATAAATTGCGCCGGATGCAGGTTTTTTAAGCTGAATATGTCCTGCCCAATCTTTAAAAGAAAGTCCAGTAAAACCGGCATGAGTACATACTAAAGGTTGAATATTTTTAAACTTTTTGCCATCAATTTCAGTCATTAAATCTTTTCGAGATTTATAACTCATGTGTTTTACATCGATACAAATTTTCCTATCAAACAATCCTTGTGCAACTTTTCTGCCGTCATTTTGCATTCCGTTTCCTTGTGGAACAAAAAGATTGGCGTCGGCAATCTGCATTCCAAAAGCGTGATTACATAAACTTGATTGCTGAATATGCGTAAGATTTACCGAAAGTACAGGAGCATTAGCTAAGATTTTATCAAGATTTCCCAAGATTTCTTCTGGAGAATATTTCTGCTTATCATCAACAAAATTAATAGAATTTACTAAGGAATGACAACCTTCAACTGTGAAGAAAATATTGACTTTATTCTTCGGTAAAGGCTTGCTGAAGCTGTCTTTTGTTAAAACATTAAAAGAAGAAGATTTCAAAAAATTATTAAGCGTGCGATTCATCAAAAAATCTGAAAAATATCTGCATTTATTGCTTACAATATCTTTTAAAAGAGTTTCAGAAAGTTTAAACTGAGCCGATGGTTTCAAGAAATTCCTTAGCGGAATTACCGAAGCCGCAATATTTTTTTCAACACTATACAAAACTGCGCCTACAATAACTTCATCGTTAAATTCTGCCAATTGTGCTTGATGAGTTTGCGTTTCGATAATATTGGGTAAATCGCTGCACAACTTTGGAATAGTCGCAACGTCAGTACGTGAAATGAAGGAATCCAAATTGGGTACGTCATTAAAAAGCTGCTTTAAAACAGGGTGACAATGAAAATCAAAATATTTCATACTATTAGTTTTTGCCTGTCTTAAAGTTACAAAGTAAAGTGCATTGCCACATTACACTTTTGGGTTATTTTGAAAAATAAAAACCACAGACAAATATCTGTGGTCTTCTTATATAAA
This sequence comes from Chryseobacterium sp. HNCC26DJ239, assembly GCF_057180445.1. NCBI lineage: Bacteria > Pseudomonadati > Bacteroidota > Flavobacteriia > Flavobacteriales > Weeksellaceae > Chryseobacterium > Chryseobacterium sp. HNCC26DJ239. Next base: position 93,774 of record NZ_JBXUGJ010000002.1, on the reverse strand, counting down.
AATACTATTTTTAGTTATTGATATACTTTTCAAAAATAGATGAGAAATCTTTTTGATTGTATTTTTCATAATTGTGGGTATTCCATTCGAAAATATACTCATTAATAGATTTTAACTCCTGGCTTTTCGAAACATTTTCTTGCTTTCCAGATGCGACGCTCGAAACGGCTTTCTGTAAACTGTCGTTCGAAAAATTCAACAAAGAATGATTATGATGAACTACTTGCTGAATTGCCAGAAGTGCTTTATATAAATCTTTCAATTGATCGATTTGCCCTTTCGCAACGCTAATCATTAATGGAACGTTTCCGATATTAAAGGAAATTTCAACATCTAAATCGATGGTTCCTGCAGTCTGCAGAGCAATATTTGAGAAAGGAAATTGATAATACTCATACCTTTTCAACACTCTCTTTTTATCTAAAGCGCTCGCTCCGTCGATATGAATTAAGGCTCTATTGGTAAAGCAATATTCGTCTCTTTTAGATTTAACTAAAAAGAAAATCTTTTCATTATCTTCCGATAGGATATAATCATCAGAATCTACTTTATCATAATCTTGTGGCGGTATAATTTTACCAATATCTCCCAATCCTAAAGCTTCTGCAGCTAATTTTTTAAACATAATTTTTATTATTTGTAACTTATTAGTGATTAAAAATAAGAAAATAACTAAAATAAAATCTAAAAATTTTACAGAAAAATAAAAACCACAGACAAAGATCTGTGGTTTTGAATATTTAAATTTATTAATCTAAAATTAAATGTGAATAACTTCACCATAAGCAGCAGCAGCAGCTTCCATAATCGCTTCTGAAACTGTTGGGTGTGGGTGAATAGATTTGATAATCTCGTGACCCGTAGTTTCTAGTTTTCTAGCAACAACTGCTTCAGCAACCATGTCTGTAACACCATCACCAATCATGTGGCAACCTAACCATTCACCATATTTAGCATCGAAAATTACTTTGATGAAACCATCTGTATTTCCGTTTGCTGTAGCTTTTCCACTTGCAGAAAGAGGGAATTTACCAACTTTCAATTCGTACCCTTTTTCTTTTGCTTGCTTTTCTGTAAGACCAACAGAAGCTATTTCTGGGTGACAGTAAGTACATCCTGGAATATTACCATAGTCGATTTTCTCAACATGCATTCCTTTGATTTTTTCTACACAAGTAATACCTTCAGCAGAAGCAACGTGTGCCAAAGCTTGAGTTGGAATAATATCTCCAATTGCATAATAACCAGGAACTGAAGTTTCGTACCATTCGTTTACTAAAACTCTTCCTTTATCTGTTTGGATACCAACTTCTTCAAGACCGATGTTTTCGATGTTTGCAGCAATACCAACCGCAGAAAGTAAAATATCAGCTTCTAGAGTGATGTTTCCGTTTGCAGTTTTTACGTTTGCTTTTACACCGTTTCCAGTAGTATCAACGCTTTCTACAGAAGCGTTTGTCATGATATCAATTCCTGATTTTTTCAAAGATTTCTCTAAGTGTTTAGAGATTTCTTCGTCTTCTACAGGTACAATGTTTGGTAAGAATTCTACGATAGTAACCTTTGTTCCCATTGTGTTATAGAAATCAGCAAACTCTACTCCGATTGCTCCAGAACCTACAACAATCATAGATTTTGGTTGCTCAGGAAGAGACAATGCTTGTCTGTACCCGATTACTTTTTTACCATCTTGTGGCAAGTTTGGCAACTCTCTAGAGCGAGCTCCTGTCGCCAAAATAATATGAGTACCAGTATATTCAGTTACTTTTCCTTCTTTATCTGTAACAGAAACTTTTTTTCCTTTCTGTACTTTAGCCGTTCCTAAAATAACGTCAATTTTGTTCTTTTTCATTAAGAACTCAATCCCTTTGCTCATTTTAGCAGCTACTCCACGGCTTCTTTGAATTACGTTTGGAAACTCAAAACTAGCTTCTACTTTATTTAATCCATAATCTTCAGCGTGGTTAATATAATTGAAAACCTGAGCAGATTTTAATAGAGCTTTTGTAGGAATACAACCCCAGTTAAGGCAAATTCCTCCTAAGTTTTCTTTTTCGATAATTGCAGTTTTGAAACCCAATTGTGCTGCTCTAATTGCAGTAACATATCCACCAGGACCACTCCCGATAACAATAATATCGTAATTCATTAGTTTAAAATTTTATGCGAATTTAAGGAAAAATATTGGATGTTCAGCGTTTTAGAGAATTCACATTACAATACATAGCAATCGGATTTTTGTTTAATTTTAAATAAAAAAGAGAACACAAAACGCGTTCTCTTTCAATAAAAATTATCTTCGTTTACAAAATTCGTAAAACAATATATTTATAGAAATTTTCGATTTTTAATAATCTTTTCCCATTATCTTGTTGCTCTAAGCAATTTTTTCTCTGCAGCGTATCTTTCATTCAATGCACGAAGTTGGTCTTGCTTCATTTTTTTGGTAGCAAGAGGGTGATTCAAGATTAATTTTTTCTCGGTTTTGTATTTTTCATCCAATTCCTGAGATTTTTTATTGTACAACTCTGTTTTGGAAGGATGTGGCGGCGCCGGTGGCGGAGGTGGAAGTCGCTGTGCTAAAACTGCTGAAGAAAATCCAAATAAAAGAATGGTTGATATAACTAACTTTTTCATAATTTTTACTTTTGTGAATGAAACTTTTGGTTTAAATTCCACTCTTGTTCACAGCAAATATTACAGATATTATACCAAAACTGAAATTACCATCAAACAACTATTCTCATAACACACTGAAAATCTTTAAAAATCAATATTACTCCACCTCAATATTTTCCTTTAGCGGAAGGTTTTTAGAAGAATTTCCTACGAAAATTCTGTATGTTCCTTTTTCTACAATCCAGTTCATTTTCTCGTCTAAAAACTGCAATTCTTTTACTGGAACTTCAATTAAAATTTCTTTCGATTCGCCAGGTTTTAAAAACACTTTTTGAATGCCTTTCAACTCGATAATCGGTCTTGAAACTGAAGCCAAAACATCTTTTACATACAACTGAACCACTTCGCTTCCCGCTTTGGAACCCGTGTTTTTCACTGTTGCTTTAACTACAATAGTTTCGTTTTCTTTAAATTTTGTCTGATTAAGTTTTAAATCTGAAATTTCAAAAGTTGTGTAACTCATTCCAAAACCAAAAGGATATAATGGTTCACCGCTCAAATCATGATAATCGTTTCCTCTTCCTGTTGGATGATGGTTGTACGATAAAGGCAACTGCCCTTCTTCAATCGGGAACGTAATCGGCAATTTCCCTGAAGGATTTTCAGCCCCGAAAAGCACCTTTGCAACAGCATTTCCACCTTCTTCTCCAGGATACCAAACGTCTAAAATAGCACCAACTTCATCTTTCCAATCTGTTGTTTTTATCGCAGAACCACCCACCAAAACAACCGTTGTCGGTTTCTTTAATTTTGAAACTTCTTGTATAAAATTTTCCTGATTTCCGGGAAGACTTAATGACGAACGGTCTTGAAATTCACCTTCATGAATTCCCGCCGTAACAATTATGTAATCTGCATTTTGAGCCATTTTCAAAGCTTCATCAAAGTCTTTTTGATAATCGTTAAGTCCGTAATTCCAAATCAATTCGATGTTGGCTTCTCCTCTATTCTCGTGAAATTCAATCGTAATATCATAGATTTTGCCTTTTTCAAAATCCACAGCAATCGTTTTTGTAGAATAACTCAGTTTTTCCCAATTGTCGATTACTAATTTTCCATTCACAAAAAGTCTGAAACCATCATTTCCTCGTAAACCCAATTGATATTTTCCTGAATTTGGCGCAGAAAGTTTTCCTGTCCAGCGAACGCTGTAATTGTCGGGCTGTAGTTTTTCCGGATTTGGCGAATATAAAGTCCATTTGAAATTGATTTGTTCGTCTTGCTTTTCAAAGGCTGGATTTCCTTTCAAGTCGGAATTGGAGAAATATTTTCCTTTCAATCCTTTTTGATTTTCGAAAGACAAAAACTCAGTTGGAACGGTGGTAAATTCCTTTAAATTCCAATCAATTCCTTTTGAATACGTTATATCAATGTTTTTATTTTGAACGAAATTTCTAATTCCCTCCAAAATACTTACTTTTTTATTTCCCGGCCCCGAATAACCGCCCAATCTCGCATCAACCGCATCAGTTCCAACCACCAAAATCTTCTTCACATTCTCAGAAATCGGAAGTATTTGATGCTTATTTTGAAGCAAAACAAACGATTCTATCGCTGCTTTTTCTGCTATTGGTTTATGATTTAGCTTTTTTAAAGTTTCAATATCTTTCGTAGAAACGTAAGGGTTTTCAAACAAACCCAGTTCAAATTTTGCACGTAAAACTCTTGCGACCGCATCATCGATTCTTTCCTTTGAAATTCTTCCATCCAAAAACGGAGGAATAAACAATTGATAATGTTTGTATTCTGTCTGGAAAATCACATCGAGCCCTGCGTTTATCGCTTGTGCAGAAGCGTCATCATAATCTTTTGCTGTAAAATGCAACACATTCGCGCCTCCAACTGCACTCGCATCACTGATTACAAATCCTTTAAAATTCCATTCATTTTTTAATTTATCTGTTAATAACCAATAATTTGCTGTAGAAGGTCTTCCATCCAACAAATTATAAGACGTCATTACCGAACGACTTTTCCCTTGGTTAAAAGCTTTTTGAAACGGAATTAAATGCGTTTCTTCCAAATATCTTCTGCTCCAATGAATAGGGTAAGAATCTCTTCCGCCCTCTCCAACATTGGCTAAAAAATGTTTCGGAGTGGTAATAATTCCTTGATTTTCAAAAGAACTTACAAAATTAACGCCCATCAACGAAGTTAAAAACGGGTCTTCGCCATACGTTTCCTCGGTTCTCCCCCATCGAACATCGCTTGCTAAATTGACAACCGGAGTTAAAATCTGTCGAATTCCTCTCAGTTTCGATTCTTTAGCTATCGCTGTTGAAACTTCTTTCATCAACTCAGGATTAAATGTTGCCGACAAAGCAATTGCTTGTGGAAAAGCAGTTGAACCTTCTCGCATTAATCCGTGTAAAGCCTCATCAAAAGGGATAATTGGAATTCCCAAACGAGATTCTTCCACAAAATATTTTTGTATCGCGTTAATTTTTTTTGCCAACCTTTCAGCATCTTCATTGGCATTGTAGTTCAACATTTGTCCTGCAGCACCGCCTCCCTGATTTCCTGCACTTACCTGCAAACCAAAAATTCCGTGTGAATATTGACCTTTCGGAACATTATCCAAATCACTAGGAATCATAAAGCATTGCCAGAATTTTTCTTCTGGCGTCATTCGTTTTAATAAATCCTGAACTCTGGCTTCTATAGGTTGTTTTGAGTCTTTATATAATGGTTTTTGAGCGGTAATACATGTTACGCTCAATAATGAAATTACTGTAATTTTAAATCGAAGTTTAAAATGCATTGCGATAGTTTTATTTTTAATTGTATTTTCTTTTTTCCTTGATGAAAAAAGAAACAAAAAAATCAAGACTTGGAACTCTCTGCTAAAAATAAAATCTGTAAACTTAAAATTCTAAACTCGCGCGAATTGAATATTACTTTTTTCGCACGTAATTTTTGCCTCGCTCAGACAGTAGAATTTTCTTGACGTTCACAGATTTTATTTTCTTAACGCTCCGATTTCCTAGGTCGTTTTTAGAATATTTTTAAATTCAACTATTGTGAAATCTGGATAACGGTTGAATATTTTAATTGGGTTCTTTCTGTAGGTAAAGTGAGTTCAATTGAATTTCCTGTTTTTTTCCATTTAATTTTTTGAGATAATCCTAAAACTTTTAAAGACTTAGGTTTGAAATTTTCTGGAATAATAAAACTTAATGTTGATGGTGATTCGTAGTTCTTATTTTCTTCTAAATGAAAGACATTCAACGTTTTTTGGTCTTTAGATTGAGTGTAGTAAAAATCACCATCATGATAAGGTGCAACTGCTCTTGTCGCAAAAACCGCAGATTGATTTTGAGCCATCCAAGCGGAAATTTCACTTAATCTTTCGTACACAATTGCATCATAATCACCATTTGGACCAGGAGCGATATTCATGAGATAATTTCCGCCTCTGGAAATGATTTTCACCAAAGTTTCAATGATTTTTTGAGAAGATTTATAATTATCATTCGGAACATACGAAAACGAATCTCCCATCGTAATGCAACTTTCCCAAGGAATGGAAAGCGCGTGTTCCGGAACGGCTTGTTCGGGAGTTACATAATTTTCCCATTTTCCAGGAACTGTACGGTCTACAATGATAATTCCGGGTTGATTTTTTCTTGCCATCGTCCCGATTTTGTCCATATCAATATCCTGTTCAACTTTAATCGTTTTTTGCCATTCAACGTTTGGGTCAATCGTATGAAACGGACGAACCCAACCTCCATCTAACCAAAGAATATCGATTTTACCATAGTTTGAAGTAATTTCATTCAACTGATTAAAGGTGAAATTTTTGAAATTATTCCATCTTTCCGGGTATTTTTTAGGGTCGTAATTTACGTTTCTGTCTTTCGGCGGAAAATACGGCCACCAATAATCGTCTGAATGCCAATCTGGTTTCGAAAAATAAGCCCCAATTTTAAAACCATCTTTTCTAAACGTGTTAAAAACCTCTTTCACCACATCTGCTTTTGGATTTTTGGAAAAAGGCGTTTTAGAAGATGTTATTTTATAATCAGACTGTTGTGTATCAAACATTGCAAAACCGTCGTGATGTTTTGTTGTAAAAACCACATATTTCATTCCTGCTTTTTTGGCTGCATTTGCCCATTTTTGCGGATTAAATTGTGTAGGATTGAATGTTGTTTGAAGATTTTCGTAATTTTTCACGTATTCATCATACGTTTTGCCATGTTCTGCCTTTCTTTGTGTCCACGATTCGTCTTCCGGACAAAGGCTCCAGCTTTCAACAATTCCCCACTGACTGTACGTTCCCCAATGCATGAACAGTCCAAATTTCAAATCTTGCCACTCTTCAAGGTTTTGAATAACAAGCGGGTCAGTTGGTTTTTGATAGCCGTCGGAAACGTTATGAGCCTGTGAAAAAAAAGTAGCGGAAGTAAGTAATGCGGAAAGAAAAAAGGTTTTCGTTTTTGTTTTGATGAACATTGACATTTAGTTTTTGCTAAATTAATACTTAACCATTAGTTTTACCATAAAAGTCACAAAAGATTTTTTGGAAATACTTTGAAGCTTAAAAATGTACTTTGAAAAGTTCAAATAAGAGTTGGGGTTATTTGAAATTAATAATGTGACGGCTTAGTTTTACCACAAAAGTCACAAAAGATTTTTTGAAAATACTTAGAAGCTTAATTCTTCCCTTTGAAAAGTTCAAAAAAGTCTTGAAAAATAATATACGATGACTCAATTATAACACATAAGTCACAAAGTTTTAGTATTAAATCTTTGAAAATATTTTAGTGCACATCAGTTTGAAAATCAAAGATTTTCTTTGAACGAATGGAAAGTTGCATTTGATTTCCAACAAGCTAATTTTGGTTAAATATAAATTGTATTTAAAAACAAACACTCCTGTTTAGACTTTCTGTAAATTGTATTTAATTGCAAACACCCCTGTTTGGATATTATGTAAATTGTATTTGAGTACAAACACCCCTGTTTGGACTTTCTGTAAATTGTATTTAATTGCAAACACCCCTGTTTAGACTTTCTGTAAATTGTATTTAATTACAAACACCCCGGTTTGGACTTTCTGTAAATTGTATTTAATTACAAACACCCCTGTTTGGATATTATGTAAATTGTATTTGAGAACAAACACATGTGTTTTAATTAAATGTAAAAATATTTACGTACAACTTAAAGCAATAACTGTAATGAGCGGTATACTGTTAAAGTAAATCTTCAAAAGCCTTTTCTACAGTTGGGTACATAAATTCAAAATCATTTTTGATAAGTTTTTCAGGGTAGACATTTCTACTTTTTAATAATAATTCTGTTTCGGTTTTTAAAAAGATAGAAGCAACTTCGAGTTGCCAAACAGGCGCATTTAATCCGAAAGGAATTTTCATTTTCTTTCTTAAACTTCGCATAAAATCTACATTTTATAAAGGATTTGGAGCCGTGATGTTAATTTCACCCGTAATATTCTCTTGTTTAATGATAAAATCTATCGCATTGCAAAAATCATTAATATGAATCCAGCTAATTTTTTGATTTCCTCTTCCTTGTTTTCCGCCTAAACCGAGATTAGTCAGCATTTTCAATTTAGGAAAAGCACCGCCATTCTTTCCCAAAACGATGGATGTTCTTAAAGCAATTTTTCTTACGTTTTTAGTTTTTTCTTTGAAAAATTCTTGTTCCCAACTTTTACAGATATTCATAGAAAAATCGTCGCCGATAATTCCGTTTTCTTCTGTGTTTAAATGAGTTTCTGAATGTGTATAAATAGTTGCCGAACTCGCATTCAACCAAATTTTAGGTTTATTTACACATTGATTTATGGCTTTTTGAAGAACTTTTGTACTTTCAATTCTTGAAGAATATATTTCGTTTTTATTTTTTTCTGTATAAAGGCAATCCACCGATTTTCCGGCAAGATTGATGAGCACATCTGCATTTTCCAGACTTATTTTCCAATCTCCTAAAGATTTTGCATCCCAAATAATTTCGTTGTTACGTTTTGGATTTCGGGTTAAAATGGTGACTTGGTTTCCTTTTTCTATGAAATATTTTTCGAGATTCGTTCCGAGAAAACCTGTTCCGGCAGCGATGATGATTTTCATTTTGATGATTTTTTGTTTGTTTTTTTTGATAGGACTTTCATCCTATCCTTTAGTAAATCGTCACTTCGTGACTCATTATATGTTCTGCTGTCTCTTTTATCAATTGATTTCGTTCTAAAAGGAAGCTTTTCATGTAATTTTTAAGATACATGATGTTGAAAAATTTTCCGATGATACCGAAAGGAGATTCAAATTCAAAAACATCGGTCATGATTGTGTTTTTACCTTCTTGTTTAAACAAATGTTGATGTTTCATCGATTTAAAAGCACCTTTCAACATGATGTCTGTAAATTCATTTGGCTTTTCCATACTCATAATTTTTGTGGTTAACGTTTGTACGACTCCCAAATGTTTCGCTTTCCACGTAACAGTTTCGCCCACTTCAATTAATCCTGAAGTTCTTCCAGCAATGGCTTTTTCGCCTGTTTTTAAAGTTGATTTTTGATGTAAATCGATATCTCTCGCCAAATCAAAAACGGTTTGAATATCGGATTCAATTTTTGTATTTAAAATTATTTTAGACATTTTTTTGATTTGAAATTTTTATCGACTCCACAGAATTAAAATTACCAAAACCGTCATTCTAAACATCATCCATGAAATCGTTGGAAAAAGATTTAGTTTTAAAATTTTGCATCTCCTCAAATGTTCTAAAAACATGATAAATACTACAATTCCGAAGTAAATTCGGTTGAAAAGAACAGTAAAATCAAATATAAAAACTGGAATGAGAAGCAAAGTTCCTATCAAAGAAACCGTCATCATATTTCCAAGATAATCCCACAATTTTTCATTTAAATAAAGACTAAGAAACAACGTTTGCCAAAGAATTTGTCCTAAACAAATCGCCAATTCTCTTGTATAATTTTGTTGCAATCCGAAGCCTAATTTTGAAGTAAATGCACTCAAAACATAAGACGACGCGAAAACGACAAAACCGAAATATAAAAGTCTGTATTTCAGATTAAAATCTGGAACGCAAGATTGCTCTTGGTAATCTTTTTCCGAAGGAACAATTTGTTTTCTGTTGTAGGAAACGAAGGAATACAGCTTCTTGAAAAACCAATACAAAGGCTGAATTCTCGCTATTTTTTCTAACACTGGAAACGAGTTTCCAATAATCAACAACAAAGAATCTAAGCCATAAACTACGGTATTTTTGTTGTGATTCACCAAAGCGATTTCGTTTTTAGCACGATTGAAATCGATTAGATTTTTGTTATTTTCAGACAGTTCGCTGAACGCCTCTCTTCCCGATTCATCAAGCATTCCGCATTTTGTAAAACCTTTAGAATAGATGTTACACATTGGGCATTCGTTGTCGTAAATGAGGGTGTGATTTTTGAGGGTTTTCATGGTAAATTATTTTGAGATTTATACAATTTATAAGTATCAACCACATATAAAACAGCCAAAACCGGGCTGTAAAAAACTGAAGCGATTAAAATAAAACCAAAAACATCTGTTATCGAAGTATTATTATTGAGTCCTATTATGAATATCCAGGAAATCCATACCGGAATAATAAAAACAGCATAAACATTATACATCCATGTTTTTTTTGAAATTTGAAAAGCTCGTATAGAAAAGCTTATCAGTTGAGGAATTCCAACGATGAAATAAAAAAGTATAAATCCAAAATCTAAAAAACATCCAATTATGGCTGATATAATGCCTGCAATCAGAAAAAAAATCTGAAGATAATAGTCTACTTTCAAAAAAGTTTTCATAATTCACATTTATAATTTTAAAAAATCTCCTCTTGTTCTTTTGTTTTGAAATTTGAAAGCGAAAAACATCCAAATTTTAAATAGTAGACTCTTCATTTTCTGTTATTTTATCTTTGTTTAACGCATGTTTACGACCTTTTAGGAATAATAAAAGATTCAAAAGCATCATCACGCCTAAATAAATGGAAAAACCTCCAATCTTTTTGCTAAGCGCAACCACTAATCTTTCCACGGTTTCAATTTGAAAAAACTCAATGATACAAAGTGCAAAACCAATGTTTAAAAGGTAAAAGCCAATCTTGAACAACGCATTGGTTGCCATTGCTACATCTTGCTTTTGATGAAAAATATCGAGCATAAATGTTTTTGAATTTTTAAATAAAAACTGTGAAACCAACACAGTAAGCGTGATAACGATAGGCAAATAAATCATATACGCTGAGAAATTGTACGTTTGGGTAAGGATAGTTGCAGTCATGATATTTTTATTTTATAGTTAATTTTTTTCTTAAAACATAAAGCATGGTAATGTTGATAAAATGTAACGCGCAGAGAATTAAAGCGATAATCCCAATGCGGCTTGAAACAGTGTTGATAAGCTCTTCCAACGTTGAAATTTTGTTCCAAAAACTCAGATTAATTGCGATGTAGCCTAAATTGACCAAATAATAACTTTTCAGTAAAATTTTGTTGACTGTAAGGCAAAAATCTTTGTCTTTGATTAAATATTCCAAATACACTTTTCCAGCATTGAAACATCTTCTTCCCACATCAATTGTGATGTAAAAACTAATGACTAGAAAAATGAGGTATGAAAGAATATTGAACATTTTATAAATATTATATTTTCAATAATTTTTGAAAGTTTATCTGAAATAAAAAAGGATTTTGAAGTCCTTTCCTATTTTAATAAATTGGTAATTTTCCCGACTAACCAATGGTCGTCACTCTTTATTGCCAAATCCATTATATTGTTAATTTTTCCTGTTACCGAGCTGAAATCATTCATTAATTTGATGAATTCCTGGGCTTCTTCTGAATCTTTATCTTCGATATTTTTCAGTTCCTCCAAAAAAGAAATAACAGGTTCAATCTCTCTTTTTCTTCTTTCTTTTGTAATTTGTTTGAATAAAAACCACACATCTTTCTCCGCCACAAAATATTCTTTACGGTCGCCTTTTACAAGTTCTTTCCTCACAATTCCCCAATCCATTAAGGCTCGAAGGTTCATATTCGCATTTCCTCTAGAAATTTCCAAATTCTGCATCACCTCATCAGTAGAAAGCGGTTTTCCTTCCGCCAAAAGTAAAGCATGCACTTGCGCCATGGTTCGATTAATTCCCCAATTGGTAGCAAATGTTCCCCAAGTTTGAATATATTTTTCTTTTGCTTCTGAAAGTTGCATTTTCTTTTCTTTTTAAATTTCTAATACAAATGTAATTATAATTTTTGAATTTTCAATAATTATTGAAAGTTTATTTTTTTAAAAAGAACAGACATCATTAGAATGTCTGTTCTTTAGATTTAAAATTTTCAAAAATTTATTCCCCTTTTATTATTGTTTGATACGCTTCTACCAATCGTACAAACTCGGCTCTGTACCCTTCTGAATCGTTGAATTTACCTTTTTTAGCGAGTTTTTCAACATTTTTGAGGTCTTTATCCGTAATCAGTTTTGAATTTCTCAACACCAAACCAAACCATGCAACCGAAGAAGCAAATTTAAAATCTTCACTTGCAGAATTCAGCGAAACATCAGTATTTTTAACGACCTGAACCATTTCTGTACTTTTATCGCCATCTGGCTTTTTATAACGGAACTTCACCGTTGCCAATTCGTCTCCAAAATTTGAATTTGATGTAGAATTGCTGTATTTCAGCTCTGTTTCGTTAGGCAAAAACTCAGATTTTACATCGGCTGGAATAATTTCATACAAAGCCGTCACAGTATGTCCGCTTCCTAATTCTCCTGCATCAATTGCATCGTTGGTAAAGTCTTCATTTTTCAATTTTCGGTTTTCGTAGCCAATTAATCGATACGATTTTACAAATTCAGGATTAAATTCAATCTGAATTTTCACATCTTTCGCAATGGCGTATAGAGTTCCAGAAAATTCTTTTCCGAGAAATTTATTTGCTTCCTGCAGATTATCGATGTAAGCATAATTTCCGTTGCCTTTATCTGCTAAAGTTTCCATGCGGTTGTCTTTAAAATTGCCCATTCCGAATCCTAAGCAAGTTAAAAAAACGCCCGATTTTCTTTTCTCTTCAATTAAAGTTTGTAAATCTCCCGTTGAAGAAGTTCCAACATTAAAATCTCCATCGGTTGCGATAATCACACGATTGTTTCCGCCTTTTACGAAGTTTTCCTGAGCCATTTTGTACGCCAACTCAATTCCTGCCCCACCGGCTGTACTTCCGCCTGCTTGAAGTTTGTCTAAAGCGTCAATAATTTTCGATTTTTCTTTCGCGGAAGTCATCGGTAAAACCATTCCTGCATTTCCTGCATACACCACAATTCCTACTTTATCTTGCGGTCTTAGCTGGTCTAGCAATACTTTGAAAGACGATTTTAGCAATGGTAATTTGTTTTGTGCTTCCATCGAACCTGAAACATCAATCAAAAAAACCAAGTTGGAAGTCGGCAATTTTTCCATCGGAATATTTTTTCCCTGCAAACCAATTTTCAGAAGTTTGTGTTTAGAATTCCAAGGCGAATCGCTGTATTCCGTGTTGATTGAAAACGGTTGGTCGTTTTTCGGTTGCGGATAAGAATATTTAAAATAATTAATCATTTCTTCAATTCTTACCGCATTTTTATCTACAATTTCTCCATTATTAATCATTCTTCTCACGTTAGAATAGGCTGCATTATCCACATCAATCGAAAAGGTAGAAACTGACTGATTTTTAGTTAACTCAAAAGGATTTTCCACGAAAGCATCATATTCTTCGTTATTCATTTTCTCAAGTTGCTTTGCTTTTTTGATGCTGTCTTGAGCTTTTTGAAGTTTTTCTAATGCTTTTCTTTCTTTTCTGGAAAGTTTTTTGGTCTTAACAATAATTACACCGTTACTCGCTCTGCTTCCGTAAAGAGCAGTTGCAGAAGCATCTCTTAAAACCTCAACACTTTCAATTTTCTTAGGATTTAATTTCTGAATTTGTTCATAACTTTTAGGAACGCCATCAATAATATACAAAGGTTGATTATTTCCAGATAATGATCTTGAACCTCGAATGGTAATGTTTTGGCTTGCTCCAGGCTGAATTTGAACACCAGCAACACTTCCTTGCAAAGCTAACATTGCATTATTATTTTGGCTAAATTCATTTTTTAAATTAGTAGTTGGAGCATTATTTTGATAATCTCCCTTTGCGATTTGAGGAGAAGAATTTACAGTATTTGAATTTTGGGAAAGAGCTTTCTTTCTTATTGTTTGCGTAGAACCAGTAAGTTCCGATTTTCTTTGTATTCCTAAAGCACCTGTGATTACCACTTCACCTACATGAGTTGGAGTATCTTCTTTATCTAAAACTCCATCGCCATCAGGTTCTAAATAACCGATATTATCGGGTTTTGTAGGTGTAGGAGTTTTATCTGAAGAAATAGAATTTAAATTTTCAAAAACAATTGATGGTGCTTTCTTGCCAACAGAAGAGGAATTTATATAAACCAAAACATCTTCATCTTTTTTTAAATCATGAGTATTTTTAATTTCCTTTTTAATATTCGATTGTATCGTACTATCAATTTGTGCTATATCTTGATGTGATGGTGTCTCTATAGGTTTTGCCTTTTGTACAATACTTGGAACGAACTTTTCTTCCGAATTTTTATTGATGAAGTAAAATGCTCCTAAACCAATAATTAAACTTGCCGCAATTCCGTAAGGAAGCCAAACAGGAAGAATTCTCTTTTTCTCTTCTTTTTGGTCGAGTTTTTCTTCAACTTTATCCCAAACTTTATCGAAACCAGGAAAAGTCGCAGGTTCTTCCATCGCTTGTGAAGCCTCACTGAATTTTTTATCTATATCGTGATTGTTTTCCATTTTTTAAAAGTTTTAAATGTTTTGATTTACCAAAAGTTCCTGAAGTTTTTTCCTCGCAAAATTGAGTTGCGATTTAGAAGTTCCTTCACTTATCGAGAGCATCGTTGCAATCTCTTTATGAGGATATCCTTCAATGGCAAAAAGATTGAAAATCGCGCGGCAACCTTCCGGAAGGAAGTTGAGAAGTTTCAGAATGTCTTTTTCAAAAGAAATATTTTCTGTTTCAGCAGATTCTACAAGGTTTTCATCTAAAGAAAGGTGAAGAGATTCTTGGGTTCTTAACTTTTGAAGACACTCATTTACCGCAATTTTCTTTGCCCATGCTTCAAAAATTGAATAATCTTTGAGCTGATCGAGCTTGGTGAAAATTTTGTAGAAAGTATCAGCAAGAGCTTCCTCAACATCTTCCTCGTTTTTCAGGTAGCGTTTGCAAACCGAGAAGAGTTTTCCCGCCATTTTTTCGTAAACTTTCCGCTGTGCGTTGCGGTTGTTCCGTTGGCATGCTATAAGTAATTCGTATTCCATAGTCTGGCTTTATACCTTTATAGATGCAGGAATTTTGAAAAAGGTTGGAAACATGTAAAACTTTTTCTAAAAATAAGAAGCTTTCACATGGTAATGAAATTATTTTTTAGAAAATCATTATTTTATTAAAATTGATTTTTTGAAATCAAAATACTAAATAAATAGAAGTTTGAGGTGTAAAGTTTCGTTTTTTTTTCGAGTATTAATTTAAAAACTCTGTTCCGGGAATTCTGACACAGTATTCAGTTCCCAAAAAGTTGGGATCGCCATATTTTTCAGACCAAAAACCTTCTAAAATGTCTTTAGTTAAACATTTATAAACAGCGACACCTTTATAAACCTCATCATTTTCTCCTTCATAATAGAAGTTGATGACCAAAATTTGATCTTTGTAAAAACCAGTTCCGTTTTGGAGATGATCACCAATCATCCATTGTGCGACAATACGATTATTTTCATCCAAAGACAAGGTTAAAATTCCATGATAAGTAACTTCATCACTTTCCACCTGATTGCTTCCTTGAACAGAAAAATTCCCCACCAAATCATGTATTGTCATAAGATTGAATTTTAAAGAATACAAATATAAAAATTTGGCACCTCGAAAAACATGCATCTTTCCAGTAAAAAAGCAGTAAAAAACATTCAACAAACTACTGATCAACAAATAATTAAATAAAAACCAACGAACTGCTGATTTATTTTTTGTTAAAAAAAACGTAACATTTTAACAAAAATTAGTACTTTTAGCATAACAACTAAAAACTAAAACTAATTTGTATTATGACAAAAAACGAGTTAATGGCATTCAGCTGTCCGCTCGGTAAAGCCATGGTCGCAATCGGCAGCAAATGGAAACCCATTATTATTTTGGTAATAAGAGATAGAAAGCTCAGATTCGGAGAATTAGCCTTAAAAATTACAGTTATATCCAGAAAAGTTTTAACCGACCAACTTAGAGAAATGGAAAATGATGGTCTTTTAATAAGAGAAGAATTTAAAGAAATTCCTCCAAGGGTAGAATATTCTCTTACAGAAAAAGGTATCGCTTTAATCCCCATTTTTTCACAGCTTCAGGAGTGGGAGCACAAATTTTAAATTACAACCGAAAAAAAAGGAATTCATCTAAAAAAAAATTTTTAAAAAAAAGACCGCCTCGAAAAGCGGTCTTTTTGTATATTTTAAAGTACTAATTTCCTTGAAAATCTCTGATTCTTTCTTGCATTAATTCCGGATCAGTCAATGCATCGAAACCAATAAGTGTAATAATGAAAATCATATATGCTATCCAAAGTACACTGAGTACAAGACCAATAATCGCAAGAATTCTTCCTGTATTCAAATTGCTATAATTTGAGTAGAGAGAAGGGTTTGCCATGTATAATTTTTTGTCTTTAGCATATAAAATTAATGCAATAATACCACATATAATACCTGGAAGGCCATAACAAATGCAGGTTAATAAAGATAAAATCCCTAGAACTAAGACCGCCGTTGCATTCGGTAAACTTTGTTGATTCATAATTTTTTTTGTGTATAGTTTATATTCGTTTATAAAAATAAGAAATTACCATAATTAAAGCATTAATAATTGCTAAAATAACTAAAATATTTCCGTAATTCCTTTTTTTATCCACTAAAGTGAGAACTACTGTGGCAAAAAATAGCAAAAGCGTGTATATTGCCGGAAACATCTGGAAAGCTTCTACAAATCTTCCTTCAAAAACCATTACAAGTGCTCTTTGTGTTCCGCATCCGAAACATTCTATTCCCAAAAACTTTTTGCTGGGACATTGCAACATGTAATCTTCAATTTTCATGATCATGTAGAAATCGTTTTTTTATAATCTTGCTCTTAGATATTGATGCGGAAAGAAACAATCTTTGTTTGCCGCAAAAGAACTTTGCACTGCAATATAAGGATTTCTAAGAATCTCTCTTGCCACAAAAATAAGGTCTGCATCTTTCTGCTGCATAATATATTCTGCCTGTTCGGAAGTGGTGATTAAACCAACTGCACCTGTTTTTACGTCTGCTTCTTTCTTCACAGCTCCTGCAAGATGAACTTGGTACATTGGTTTTACCTCGATAGAAACTCCGTGAATATTTCCACCACTCGAAACGTCAATTAAATCTACATGATGGTCTTTCAAAATTTTGGATAATTGAATACTTTCCTCAATATCCCAACCATTTTCGGCATATTCTGTACCGGAAATTCTTACAAACAAAGCTACATTATCGTTGAGTTCTTCATTTACCGCATCTATAACTTCCAATAAAAATCTAATTCTATTTTCAAAACTACCTCCGTATTCGTCGGTTCTTACATTAGAAAGTGGTGATAAAAATTGATGCAATAAATACCCGTGCGCAGCATGAATTTCAATCACATCAAAACCTGCATTTACAGATCTTTTTGCTGCGTTTTTGAAGTTTTGAACCTGTTCTTTAATTTCTTCAACAGTTAAAACATGAGGAATTCTCTCCGTTGGATGATAAGGAATCGCGCTTGGCGCCAGAGTTTCCCAACCTTCTTCCAAAGAAATCTGTTTATTTTCCCAGGTCGAACCTTTTCTTCCCGCGTGCGCAAGCTGAATTCCAATCTTCATTCGCTGTTTTTATGTACAAAATCTACAATTTTCTTTAGTTCTTTTTCCTGCTCATCGTTCCAAATACCCATACAATAATTGGTAATTCTTCCTTTAGGTTCTACACCGGTTGCTTCTACGATAATTAAGCCCGTTCCGCCTTGAGCGCGACTTCCATAATGTACAAAATGAAAATCATTCGCCAAACCATCAGTTGAGCTATACATACACATCGGCGACATTACCCAGCGATTTTTTAGTTCCACATTTCTAAATGTGATAGGAGTATATAACATGAAATTTTTTGTTTTAAAAAATTAAAAATCTAATTCGTATTTAACCGTTTTTTATTAGCATTCTAAAATATTAAACAGCCCCTAAAAGTACAAAATCTTATGCCTAAAAAAACATCTTCGTAAAAAGTATCCTATTTATTCTTTGACAAATTTTGCAGAGAATAGAATTTGTTTTACATTTAACTCCTTTTATTAAATTTTAATGAAAAAAGACTTTCACATACATTTTGAGCACTTTACGCAAAAAAACGAACTCTCAGAAATAGAAAACTCACTCTATGAAGCAGCAAAATCTGCAAGAGAAAATGCTTACGCACCTTATTCTAATTTTTTAGTGGGATGTTCTGTCCTATTAGAAAACGGAGAAATATACAGCGGAAACAACCAGGAAAATGCTGCTTTTCCTTCCGGTCTTTGTGCGGAAAGAACTGCTATTTATTGGGTTGCAGCCAACTTCCCGAACGAGAAAATCAAAAAAATATTCGTGGTGGGTGGTCCGCGAGAGTTTTCAGAGAAAAACCCTCCTATTCCGCCGTGCGGAAACTGTCGCCAAAGTTTGATGGAATATGAAAGCAAACAAAACGAAAACATCGACATTTATTTCGCTAATCTTTTCGAAGAAGTATATAAAGTAAGTTCTGTGAAAGATTTACTGCCTTTCTATTTTGATGGAAGTTTTTTGTAGAAGATGAATCTCGTTGATAAAACATATTTCCGGAATATTGGTTAAAAAATTGCAATAAAATGAGCAATTTAGATAAAAGAGAACTTTTAAATAAGCTTATTAAAGTAGCGGAAATCTTCAAAACTGAAGATGATAATTATTTAATTTTATATCCGCATTTTTTAAAATATTTCGCTGATTTAGATGAAATAAAAGAACATCATTTAATAATAGGAATGAGTTTTACTTATTCTTGGATGCCTACAATTTTAAACTTCAAAACAGAAAAGGATAATAATTTAGAAACCAATATTAAAACAGTGTTAGACCTTTTAAATAAGGTTAAAAAAGAAAAAAATGTTAATATTCTTTTAAGTAATACTGAACTTGCAAAAATAAAAGAGCTTTTGAATAATTCATTAGTTGGAACTTCAAAATTATTACATTTTATAGCCCCTGAAAAATATGCAATTTGGGATAGTAAAGTTTTTTTTAATCTTTACAATGAACCTGCGCACAAATATAAATTAGAAAAAACAGAAGCTTACTTAGATTATCTTCAACTTCTAAAAGAACTTACTTTTAATGAAGATTTATTTCCCGAACTTTTTTCAATAATGAGAAAAAAATGTCCTGAAATCACGAAATTTCGTGCTTTAGAGCTCTCTATATTTAAATTAAAATAAATTCGCTACTTGATGACGCATTTTATATTCATCGGGTTTACCCGATGCTTTATGATGTCGCCACTTCGTGGCTTTCCGTTGTTTTAAAAAATAAAAAACTCAAAAAAACTATTTCAAAGCATAAATTTGTAAACTCGTGGCCTCAAAAAAAACATTTTTTTCACTTAGTCAATTGCTTTACAATGCTTTAACAAAAATTTAATCATAACATTTAAAAAACTATATTTGCAAAAATTTTGGTTTCCAACGTATTTGG
Source organism: Chryseobacterium sp. HNCC26DJ239 (assembly GCF_057180445.1). NCBI lineage: Bacteria > Pseudomonadati > Bacteroidota > Flavobacteriia > Flavobacteriales > Weeksellaceae > Chryseobacterium > Chryseobacterium sp. HNCC26DJ239. The sequence continues at coordinate 74,202 of NZ_JBXUGJ010000002.1, read as the reverse complement.
AATGAAAAGGGAATTGGGTGTAACTCCCAAACTGTCCCCGCAACTGTAAATCGCGCAAATAATTTCTGTAAAAAACCACTGTGTAAACGGGAAGGTGCAGAAAGCGAAAGTCAGGAGACCTGCCAGAATTTTAAACCTCAAAAATTGCTTTCGGAGGAAAAGTGAATATTATGAATTTTAAAAGATTTTTAGTCTTTTGTTCTGTTTCGTGCAGCGTGAGCTTTTTATACGGACAGCAAAAAGACATCGACACCGTTTATGTTTTCGATAGCCAGCTGAATAAGGTTAAACTTTTTCATGAGCTTGCGACATTATCGCCACAAGACATTCAGAAAAACTCTTCTAATCTTTCAGAAGTTTTAAGATTTCAATCGCCTGTTTATATTAAAGAAAATGGTCGTGGTGCTGTTTCATCGCCTTCTTTTCGGGGAACAACGGCGCAGCAAACCGCTTTTGTTTGGAACGGAATCAATATTAATTCTACCTTTTTAGGACAAGGAGACGTAAACAACATCGCTATTTTTGGGTATGACCAAATTGATGTAAAAGCTGGCGGCGGAAGTGTAGTTTATGGAAGTGGCGCTATTGGAGGAAGCATTCATCTGAATAACGAACTCCGTTTTAATGAAGGTTTTAACGGAAGTTTTCACAGTGAAGTAGCGTCTTTCGACACGTATCAAAACAATCTGAAAATTGCGTACAGCAACGATAAATTCAGTTTTAAAGCATCTGGAAATTATTTCAACAGCGAAAACGATTACGAAGTTCCGGAAGAGCAATACATCAACCGAAACGGAAAGTATTACAACACTACGGCAAACATTGGTTTCAGTTATAAAGTTGCGCCTCATCAAAAAATCTCTTGGCAAAGTCAGTTTTACGATGCGTTGCAGAACTACCCTATTTTTACAGAAAACGGAAACCGTACCAAATACGCCGCACAAACGACTAGAAGTTTGCTCGTTTACGACATTACTAAATCTAAACTTTCAAACAGTTTAAAAGCAGCTTATACAGAAGAAAACTTCCAGTATTTTGGTGTTTATAATGCTCCAAAAACCAGTGGGGGAACAGGGAAAAACTATATTTTCAAAGACGATTTTAATTATTTCATTCTTCCAAAATTGAATTTCAATTTTATTGGTGAATTTCAAATTAATAAAGGAGAAGGATATGAATCCGGAATTAGCAATGTGAGCCGAAATATTGCTTCTACTTCAGGTTTGTTACGATATTTTGCGGATGAAAACCTCCGCCTGGAAGCCGGAATTAAAAAAGATTTTGTTGAAGACATCGAATCTCCTATTCTTTATTCCTTTTCTGGAAAATGGAACGTGGTAAAATGGTATTCTTTGGGCGTAAATTTCAGTAAAAACTTTAGATATCCATCGTTCAACGATTTGTATTGGAAACCTGGAGGAAATTTAGATTTAAAAGCAGAAACTTCGATACAAACTGACATTTCGAATGAGTTTTCGGCAGGAAAATTCAAAGTGAATTTGACTCCGTATTACATGAAAATTAAAGACATGATTCAGTGGATTCCTGGTTCTGAGGGATATTGGACACCAAGGAATGTGAGAAATGTAGAATCTTATGGTTTGGAATCTAAAATCAGTTTCGAACAACATTTTTCTGCAGACCATGCTTTAAAAATAAGTACAGGTTACAGCTACACAAAATCGGTAGATCTTGAAACGCAAAAACAATTGATGTACGTGCCTTTTCATAAGGTTTTTGGGAATGTAGATTATCAATATAAATTCTTAAAACTTTACGTGCAGGGAATGTTTAATGGTAAAACATTCACCACATCAGACGAAAATAATGCGTATAAAATTGACCCTTATTTTGTGTTAAATGCAGGACTTTCCAGCACGATTTTAAAGAAATACACTTTAGGTTTCAGAGTGAATAATATTACTGATGAAATCTATGAAACGATGGCGTATTATCCTTTACCAAAAAGGAATTACAGCATCTACGCAACTATTAAATTTTAATTCAAAAAATTATATGAAATCACTAAAACAAAAAACTTTTTTTTGAATGAGTGATTCTATAAAACCTTTTAAAAACAATAAAAATCTATTTATGAAATTCAACAAACTGTTTCAGCTTTTATTGGCTGCAATTCTTGTCATCAACATTTCTTGTAGCGATGATGAATTCGTACTTCCTTCAAGAGGAAATTACGAAAATGGGTACTTCATTACCAACGAAGGAAACTTTAATACTCCTACAGCAAGTGTTACGTTTGTTTCTAAAGATTTGAACTATTCTGAAAAAGACATTTTCAAAACTGTGAACAACGAAAATCTTGGTGATGTACTTCAAACTATTGTCTTTAGTGATGACAGAGCATTTTTGCTTTTAAACAACTCCAATAAAATCACTGTTGTAAACCGCTATACTTTCAAGAAAATGGGAGAAATTACGGCTCAACTAAATAGCCCAAGATACATGACGATTAGCAACGGCTACCTTTATGTTTCTAACGACCAATGGGGTGGTGAAAAATTTGTAAATATTTACAAAACTTCAGACCTTTCTTTCGTAAAGAAAATATCTTTCGCATCAACCTCTACTGTTGAAAGAATGGTTGAAGCTGGAGGAATTGTTTTTGTACAAAATGCATCTTCTGGTTTTGGAAATACGTTTACAAGAATCAATACAACCAGCAACGATATTATTAATACAGTTACTCTTCCAAACGGACAAATTGAAAAAACTGTAAGCTATAACGGAAATGTATATGCAATCGCAGACGGAAGCACAGACTCTTATATCTATGAAATTTCTGCAGCTGGAGCAATTACTAAAACAACGACTATTGCAGGGATAAACAACGCAAGAAACCTAGAAATTGAAGGTGGAAAATACTACTATTCTTCTGCTAACAAAATTTATTCTATGGATATGTCTGCAAACACTGCTCCCACTACTCCATTAATCAATTTTGTAGATGGTGGTACTTATTTTACACTTTATGGTTTCGCTGTAAAAGATGGGAAAATTTTCGCGTCTGATGTAAAAGGATTTACTGCGCCTTCAGAAGTAACAATCTATAACACTTCTGGTGTAGAATTGAAAAAAGTAACCGCTGGAATAGGAGCCAACGGAGCTTTTGTTAATTAATTTTTTTTTAGGATTTTAAATAGTTTCGGCGCGCCTTTGGCGCGCCGAAATTCTTTTATAGTAAAGGACTTTTTTATCTCCTAGCTTTAAAATACGACTGAAAAAAATCACAGTTACTCATTAAATCATCATATTCTTTGGGATATTCTTTTAGTAACTTTTGATAAAATTTGTTTTTAGCTAAACGAGACTCTATATAAATACTGTCTTTATAAAAATACTCATCATTTTGTTCTTCCAAAAAATCTAACCTGTTATTTTCACACCTTCCTTGCATTCTTAAGCACAATGCTTTAAACTTCTTTGTTTTTGCAAACTGAAAAGCTTTAGAATAATACATTCCTGCCAAATTTGTTGTATTAAACTCTTCATTATCTTCACGAACAGAAAAATTTCTTGAACCCAAAAAATATCTTTTCATCATCCAAACATTCCCATATTGCGACATATTGTAATAGCAATTTGCAACTAAAAAATAGTAATAATCTCGGTCTTTTTCTTTCGGATTTTCTGCTTTTTTAAGATAATCGTTCAGTTTTTCAACAATTGAGATTTTATTCAATCTAAAACTTTCTTTCTCAGAAACAAAACTTGGGGTATATTTTAATTTATTAAACGGATTTTCGTTAAAAACTGCTACATTATATACTCCAGCTCCTTCTTTCTCCCAAGGAGAATATTTTGAAGTATAATAATCTGCACCCAATTTTTTGAAGTTATCTAAAGCTAAATCAAGTTTATTTTGTCTTAAGTACTTTGTCGCCAACAAATCTAGTAAACCTTGCAACGAAGACTCTTTTAAGCTAAAATACCTTGAGAAATTATCTTTTTTATCATCCATTTTTTTAGCTTTCTCTATAAAACTAGAAAGTTGTTCTGGTGTATAAACCGCATCAATGTAGTTAAAAGCATCATAAAAATAGTCATCATACGTTTGTTTACTATTTTTCTTTGATTTGTAGTAGACAAAATTATTCTCATAATAATCATTTTCAGACCTAGGTCTATCTAAAGAAGCATATAAAAGAGCTGCATCATCTGTATTTCCGAGGTATTCAAGTTCTCTTCCTAAAGCAAAAATAAAACGCTTATTGTTTCTGTATTTTAAAATAATATTTTTCGTTTGTTGAGGAATTTCAGCTTCACCTTTTTTTTGCATTGCAATCAAGTTTAAAGCCTTTATCTGCTCTATATTTTCTCTCATTTTAGCATGAGTTGATAATTTATTTTCAAGCTGATAAATTTCTGTTAAACTTTCGTCGAATCTTCTATTCATGAACAAAAGTTCAGCTTTTGCAAATTTCCAAAATTCTGGATTTTCAACTTTGGTTACATCAACAGAATTAATAAAGCGTAAAACTTCAGCAGCATAATTTCTGTCAAATTCAGACCTTTTCAAAACTTTCGCAACAGATTTACTTTCAAAATCATCATTTATAAAGTCGCTCTCATATGAAATTGAAGAATCAAATAAAGTGTAATATGGCGTGAAAATCCAATCTTCAAGTTTATTGATTTCTCTTGCCAGCAAAAAAGACAATCCTTCGGAATGAAAGCTATAGCTGTAAATTTCTTTTAAATTATTAAGATTCTTACCAGGATTTGAAACTCCGTAAAGCGTTAAAACTTGGCTTTTTTCTTCATTACTTTTGGCTAATTCTAGAACTTTTTTTTGCGAAATTTTAGATTCAAAAAATTGCCAAGAAACAAATCGCTTTTCAGGACATTCTTCAAAAACTTTAGCAAAATAAACATTGCTTAAAGCTTTATTTTCTTCAGAAATCGCTTTAAAATACAACGCCCAAACATCAACAATATCATCCTGTTTTTCGATAGAAAATTTTTGATGATAAATATTGTTCATCATTTTAAAATCATTATTATAAAACGCCATTCGGAGCGCGAGAAAAGCGTATCTTTTTTCTAATTCTTTAGACTTAGAATTTTCAGAAAGAAATATTGCTTTAGTAATCAATTTCTTTCTGTTTACAACCACCGTATTTTCGTTTCGTTCCCAAGGGTCATCAACCCAAGTATTAAAATACTCACAGCTTTTTGCAAATTTCAAATAATTAATTGCCTCATTATCTTTCCTTTGATATAAATATTTTACAAAAGAATTATTATCATTTGCATCAATTTGAGAAGCTGTATAATGCATCAAAACCTGATGAATATCTGAAACTGAAACCTTATTACCACAATATTTCTTCCAAAGCTCTTCATTTTTACCATCAGATTGGTTGTTTTCTGGATAATACATTGTGTTTCCAAAGTTTAACGAAGAATAATAGAACGATTTATAACCTTGAAAACCAAAAAGATTAGGATTCAAAAAATGAAATCTCACATCTTCTCCGTACGGATAAAACCCGCATCCAAAAAGAAAACTATTGAGTAAAGTCGTTATAAAAATGATTAATTTCTTCATTGGTGTAATTTTTCAATTGGTTTTGGTCTAGATGAAAAAGTGAAACTGTAATTTCTTTATCTAATTTCACATTGCTTTTAATAATTGCAATAGCTTGTTCAATTTCGGATGTCTTAATCTCTTCAAATTTAATTTTATCGCCCGCTCGAAGATACGTTTCGTAATTAATAACGGTATCCTTTTGAACTTCATACCACAAAGGTTTTATAGATTTTAAAAGTGGTTTTACATCATTCACATTATACAAGACTCCTGTAAACTGATTGTTTTGATAGAGCTGCATCCAAGAATAAAGCGGCAACGCAACATCTAAATGCAAAGGATATTTTTCTTTTGTATTTAAGTAACTTTTAAGCTCATTCAAATCTAAAATTGAGTTTTTATTATCACTTTCCAAAGGATTAATTAAATTGTAGCACATCAACATTACTTTATCAACCGGCGGAACTCCCATTTTATCGGGGTATTTGTAAGGATAAAGCCTTAAAGTGCAAGAAATTTGCTTCTTTGCAATAGGTTTTAGCTTTTTTAGGAAGTAAAAATATTTATCTTTTGTTGAAGCTGTCCAATCGCAATCAATCTGAATTTCCTTGGGTTGAATTGAATCAAATTTTTCTAAAGAATATTTATTAATCAAAAAATTTACATCATCTGCTAATTTATCAAGGTCTTTCTCTGAGCTTTTCTTGAACACAATATTTTTGATGTAAATTGTGGGTATAATCTCTTCAATCACTTTTTGAGATTCATTATAAGGGGAAATTGAAAAACTTGTTTTTGCAATCGGAAAATTTCCCATTTCTTCTGTAAAATCTACCTCAAAAAATTTTACATAAAGTTTTTTTACCTCATTTTCTTTCAAAACTTCGTCTTCTTCATCGGCAAAACCATAACCTTCACTTTTCCAATAATAAAAAGCTCGCTCTACTTTTTCTACTTTGTTTTGGCAAGACCACAATAAAATACTTATGATGAAAAGTAATGTTATTTTTTTCATGTAACTTATAATTTGAGGTGGAAAATTAGATTCTGAAAAACTTTGTTTAAGATACAACATTTTACAGGCAATAAAAGTGACATGGATTAAAAAATTCACTCATAAAAACTCGCATAATTTTTTAGAAAAGGACATAAAAAAAGACAAAAGAATATAACTTCCATTGCCTTTTTTCTATTGATATTATTTTCACACCAAACTCAAACCCAACTTCTCCGCTTCTGCGATTACGAAGTTTTTGGCTTCTTCGCTGTCGTTGGCAATTTCTCCTTCGAGAATGGCTTCTTTTACTTTTTCTTTTAAAATACCAATTTCACGACCTGGTTGAAGATTAAACATCGCCATAATCTCTTCTCCGGAAATCGGGGGTTGGAAGTTTCTAACTTGGTCTTTCTCTTCCACTTCTTTAATTTTCACGGCAACATATTCAAAATTCTTTTTGAATTTCTCTTGTTTGCGCGAATTTTTTGTGGTAATATCTGCCTTACAAAGTGTGAAAAGATCTTCAAGATTTTCGCCTGCATCAAAAAGAAGTCTTCTTAAAGCCGAATCTGAAGCATCATCCGTAACCAATGCAATAGGTCGAGACGATAGTTTCACCATTTTCTGAACATATTTCATGTCACTTCCCAAAGGTAATTTTAATCTTTGGAATAGTGTTTTCACCATTTTTGAGCCTAAAAACTCATGCCCATGGAAAGTCCAGCCAGTTCCTTCAACGAAATTTTTTGTGGGAGCTTTTCCAATATCGTGAAGCAAAGCAGCCCAACGAAGCCAAAGGTTATCTGTGTTTTCAGAAATATTGTCTACCACTTCCAAAGTGTGGTAAAAATTATCTTTGTGGGTTTGTCCTTCAACTTCTTCAACACCTTTTAAATCTACCAATTCTGGAATAATAAGTTTCATTAAACCAGTTTGCTCCATTAATCTTAAACCGATTGAGGGTTTTTGAGAAAGCATAATTTTATTAAACTCAACCATAATTCTTTCCATAGAAACAATTTTGATACGTTCTGCTTCCTGTTTAATGGCGTCTAAAGATTGTTTTTCAATTTTAAAATTTAAAGTGGAGGCAAAACGTACCGCTCTCATCATTCTCAACGGGTCGTCGGAATAGGTTTGAGCTGGTTCTAAAGGCGTTCTTAAAATTTCTTTCTCTAAATCTTCAACCCCATTGAAAGGGTCGATAAGCTCTCCGAAATTGTCTTTATTTAAAGAAATCGCCATTGCATTAATGGTAAAATCTCTTCTTTTTTGATCGTCTTCAATCGTACCGCCTTCTACATCTGGTTTGCGACTGTTTTCGTTATAGCTTTCTTTTCTTGCACCTACAAATTCGAGTTCAAGGTCTTTGTAGCGAATCATTGCGGTTCCGTAGGTTTTAAAAACTGAAACTTTCATCTTCGGATCGATTTCCTTTCCTACATTTTGAGCCAATTCGATTCCGCTCTGCTCCGTGACAAAATCAATGTCCGTAGAAGCTTTCCTTTTCATCAGTAAATCTCGTACATAACCGCCAACAATGTAGACAGACTGGTTGTTTTGAGCCGCAACCTCTGAGATGATTTTGAAAAGTTTTAGATTTTTATTTTGATTTAAATTGATAGTCATTATCTAAGTGAATATTTCATTTCTTTCACTGAAAGAAATTCTCTGCAAATATAGCAAATAGATTAATTTTTTTGAGAGCACCAAGTAACTATAAATTTACTTAAATTTATATTAAACTAATACTAAACTTATAACTATGAAAAAACTAATACACATTGGTTTGCTGTGCGCATTCACAATCCTTTTTTCACAAGCAAAAAAAGTAAAATACACAGATTTTATAGATTTTACAGATTCTTCTACTGGTACATTGTACAATGTTATGATTATTACAGATGAGCATGGAACAGACGGTCGTGCAAACTCTAGTGTACGTGTTTTGTACGACCGAACGGGTAATGAGCAATTAATAGAGTTTTATTCAGACTGCTATGCTACTAAACTTAGCAATGGCAATACTAAAATCTCCTTCATTCCTAAAGAAAATCAAAAGGTGAAAATTATTAAAGGAAAAGATGTAACCTATAATCCTGATACTTTTATATACGAAATAGATTCAAAAACAAACAAAATAACGGGGCAACATTATGACGTAAGCAGCACTTCTACAAATCCTATTATTTATAAAAATTCCTCTCTTTCTACGGAAGATAGGAAAAATGAACTTGATAAATTTTATTTTAGAGCAGAACCATTGTACGACCAAATTACCGCTTTCTATGATGCCGATATTGCAGCTTCAAACAAACCTTATTTTGATGTTATAGGCTGGTTTGGCTCCGATGGAATTGCCTATCAAGCTTTTGTTATATCTTATATAAACAATAATTATTTAGATTCTACCCTAAGAATTCGCTATGAGAAAGATGGTAAAATTAACATTGTAGAATATGAAGCAAAAACCGAAATAAAAGAAAACAGCGACAGTACAATTTCAATTACAATTACCCCAAAAAGTGATCAGGTAAAAGGTATCATGGGGAGCTCTAGTTACCTGCCCGACAGTTTTTCTTATACACTTGATGCCAATGACAAATTTATTAGTGGTAAACAATCTGATCAAAATTCTTCTGCAGATATGACTCTTGTAAAAGTAGCCGTAAACCGAGAATTTGTCTTGAAATTTTATAACGAAAACGACGAGATCATTAAAAAATATTTCAAATAAAAAAACGCTACTATTGTGTAGCGTTTTTCATTTACTCTCTTAAAACTTTCACTCTTCCGTCGCTCCAGATTTTGATTACTGAAGAACCAGAATATTTCGAAACAACTTCCCTATTTTCCTCCACTGCAAAATCAACCAAACCAATTATCTCGGGAGAAATATCGGAGAACTTTAACGGACTTTTATCTCCGCTAAAATTTGCTGAAGTTGAAACCAAAGGTTTGTTAAGCTTTGTAATCAGTTTTTTGCAGAAATCATTTTTCACCAAACGAATTCCTATACTTCCATCTTCTGCCAACAGTTCTTTTGGCAATCCTCTTGGATTTTCATAAACGATGGTTACAGGTTTTTCGCTTAAATCAATGATTTCCCACGCCATTTCTGGCACATCAACCAAATCTTGAAGTCTCTTTTCAGATTCCACCAAGATAATCATAGATTTATTTTTTTCGCGTTTTTTAATGTCAAATATTTTATTGACCGCTTCTATATTGGTGGCGTCACAGCCAATTCCCCAAATTGTATCGGTTGGGTAAAGAATTGTTCCGCCAGATTTTAGTATGTTAATGATGTTTTCCATATCAATTGAGGTGGGCTTTAGCCCGCCTTCAAAATTACGTAATCATTTGGCTTTAGCCAAAAGCTATTAAAAATTATATTTTTCCATAAACTCTGAATATTCTTCGGAAAACGATTTTTTCTGATGATGTTTTTCTTGATTCTTAATATAATTTCGTACTGTTTCAATCATTGATTCCGAAATAGAAACTGCAAAATATTCCTCTTGCCAAGCAAATTTTTGTTAAATTATTTTTATTAATCCAATGAGAAGATTCACCTTTAATCAATTGAACTATTTTTTCAATATTTTGATTTGAACCCAAAGAAATCAAACAATGACAATGATCCGAATAACCATTGACCATCTCTAAAAAAACACCCTTTTCAGAAGCATTACTTTTAATATGTTTCCAAACTTTCACTCTTAATTCAGGTGTTAATAAGTAAGGAATCCTATTCTTTGTGGAAAAAACTAGATGAATATATATTTTAATAAAAGCCATTTGTGTTGTTTTCGCTAAATTTAAAAAATCATTTCTAAATTTTGGCTAAAGCCTAATGATTGCTTCATAAAAAAACGGGCTAAAGCCCGTTCCTATTCATAAAAGCTTCTCTTGTAAATTTAAACTTCAAAGCATTTAATACAATTCTTACATCCATAGAGGTGGGCTTTAGCCCGCCTTAACGATGACCTATTATGAGGCTTTAGCCAAAAAAACACTAAAATTACAACTCTAATTTTCTTTTGTTTAAAAACCGATTTAAATAGTAAAATGCAATACTAATGACAAGCGTAAAATATAATCTGGAATAAAACCACCTGTCCAACCAGAATTAGGAATTGGCGATTCAACCAAAAACTGATGATAATAAGTAAAAGGAAAACCAATTTTAATGGTACAAGGATTATCTACAAAACCTAGAGGCGGAATATTCAAATCATCAATAACCGTTATAAAAGAAATACTGAAAAACACCAAAATTGACAACAAGAAAATTTTAATATATGCCATGGAAATTTTCTATTTTAAATAGTGAGATTGCTTTGTCATTCCTCCTCGAAATGATATTACATTCCCTCCAAATACCTCTCCTTAATCACATTCAAATGATGGAAATTATGCCCAACAATCAATTTTCCGATGGTTTCTGCGGAAAGTTGGTTTCCGTTGGCGGTTCCGATATTTTGTAAGGCTTTTGAATCGGCTGTTTCCAGCAAAATTTGCGAAGATTTTCGGATGAATTGAAACTCTTCAATTAAAGATTTTAAAGTTCTTTCGTTGGCAAAACAATTTTTCGCATACAATTCTTCATCAAAACCCGGTAATTCGTTTTCGTCGCCTCTCAAAAAAGCTACAATTCTATATTGAAAAATCCTTTCTGTATCCGATAAATGCAGAAGAAGTTCCTTCAAAGTCCATTTTCCTTCAGCATAAGCAAAAAGAGATTGTTCTTCTGAAAGTTTCGAATAAACGTCAATTGTTTTTTCCGCAGAAATTTGGAGTTCTTCCATCCAATTTTCAGAAGGAATTAAATCTAAATAGCGCTGTACATATTTTTGGAATTCAGTCATATTATTTAATTTAACAATTAAACAGTTTAGCAATGTAACATTTTTTTTAAATTGGTAAACTATTACATTGCTACATTGTTATATTATGAAATTGTCCACTCATAGAAATTAACTTCATCATAAATTTCAAAGCCGCAACTTGGATATAATTGATTTCCGATGTCGTTGGATTTTCCCGTTTCTAGAAGAATTCCGCAAGCGTCGCTGGTTTTTGCCATTTCCTGAGCTTCAAAAATTAATTGTTTAGAAAAACCTTTTCCGCGAAAATTTTCGTTAACAAATAAATCGTTCAACAACCAATAACGCTTCATTCTTGTGGAAGAAAATAAAGGATACAACTGAACAAAACCTACCAATTTCCCATCATTTTCAGCAACAAAAATTTCTGAATCTTTGTTTTGAAGTCTTTCTGTTAAAAACTTTTCCGCCGCAGGAATTTCTGAATCTTTATGATAAAAAATTCTGTATTGGTCGAATAATTCAGCCAATTGTTTAACGTCTTGGATTTCGGCTTTTCTTGTCATAATTAATTAAAAAAATTTATCAAAGTTTAATCATTGAAAACTAGCTTTAACAAAGTGGATTATAAATGATGGTCGTAACTGAGAACACGTTTCATTTTCCAGTCTTTACCTTGTAAAATCCAGAGAATAGTAAATTTTGCACGACTTCCTTTATTCCATTTTCCTTGAGAAAATTCAGCAAAATCGTGTTCACCTTCCTGAATAAAACCGTACAAAACGTTGTTTTCATAAAGCGGATACACCTTCATAGAATTGGGAACCAAATCTCGCTTTACTTTATTGGGGTTTCCGCAAATATTATTTTGAATGGAAGCTTTGAAAGCGGCTTTTCCAGAAGTAATCCCACCTTTGTCGTGGTAAAACTCCAAATCGTCGCTCACGATAGCATCATAATGAGAAAGATTGCATTGGTTGAAACCGACATCAAAAATAAGGCTGTCTAATTTCTTTGCCGTTTTATACAATTCATCAGTCGTTTTCACTTGAGAAAAAACAACCTGACTTACGATAAACAATAATAAAATCTGAATTTTTCTCATCATTATTTTATTAACTACAAAGTCACAAAAGTTTTTTTAAAGCATTTTATTAAACTTAAAATTATAAAACTTTTGTGACTTTTGTTGTAAAATTCTTTATTAAGCAAAAGCTCTTTCCAAATCTGCAATCAAATCTTCTGCATCTTCGATACCAACGCTTAAACGAACCAAATCGTCTGTAATGCCTAATTCTGCACGTTTTTCTGCAGGTATTGAAGCGTGAGTCATTAATGCAGGGTGATTTGCCAAAGATTCTACTCCACCTAAAGATTCAGCTAAAGTGAACACTTTTACTCTTTCTAAAAACTTAATAGCATCTTCTTTTTTCCCTGATTTGAAGGTGAAAGATACCATTCCTCCGAAGTCTTTCATCTGAGATTTTGCCAAATCGTATTGCGGATGAGATTCTAATCCCGGATAAATTACTTTGTCTACCACTGGATGAGATTCTAAATATTTTGCAACCGCCATTCCGTTTTCAGAGTGTCTTTGAACTCTTAATGCTAATGTTTTAATTCCTCTTAAAACCAAGTAAGAATCGTGCGGACCTAAAATCCCGCCACTCGCAAACTGAATGAAGTGAAGTTTTTCTCCTAATTCAGCATCTTTTGCGATTAAAGCTCCTGCAATAACATCAGAATGACCTCCTAAATATTTTGTTGCAGAGTGCATTACGATATCTGCTCCCAAATCGATAGGTCTTTGCAAATAAGGCGTCGCAAAAGTATTGTCTACCGCTACCAAAATATTTTTCTCTTTGGCAACTTCTACAACTGCTTTAATATCAACCAATTTCATCAAAGGATTGGTTGGCGTTTCTACCCAGATTAATTTTGTATTTTCTGTAATAACATCTGCAATTTTTGAAGCATCATCAAAATTTACGAAGGTAAATTTCAACTGATATTTTTCAAAAAGTCTGGTAAACATTCTGTACGTTCCGCCATATAAATCGTCTACCGCAATTACCTCATCTCCTGGATTTAATAACTTTAAAACACAATCAATCGCCGCCAAACCAGAACCGAAAGCCAAACCTCTCGCTCCGTTTTCTATGCTTGCCAAAGAGTCTTCCAAAGCCTGTCTTGTAGGATTTGCCGCTCTAGAATACTCGTAACCAGAATGTACTCCCGGAGATTTTTGCGCGAAAGTAGACGTTAAAAATACAGGAACATTTACAGAACCTGTCGCAGACTCGTGGTGTTGCCCACCGTGTATAACTTTTGTATTGAAGTTCATTTTTTTTATAATTTGAGAATTTGAAAGTATTTAATTTTCAAATTGATTTTACATTTTTATTGCAGATTTTATCGCAAATTCTTCCGCCATTTGCTCAATCCACTGTGCTACATCGTCTTCACCTGTTGCTCTTTGGTAGGTATTTCCCATTCCTACAAAAATTTGGTGCATGAACATTTTCATTTGATCTACAGGCATTTCTTTCGTCCAAAGGTCGATTCTTAACGCTTCAGAAGCTTTGTCGTCCCAAACAGAAATCATTACTGCTTTTGTTTCTTCTTTTTCTACCCCTCCATCTTGAGCATTCCAAGTCATTACTTCCGGAATGTGATTTTCATCTAGCTCTACATCTATCGTAATCTGAGTTTTTCTCATTTCTATATTTTATTCTAATATTTTATATTTTCTCTAAATTTCGGCATCTTCCATCTCCCAACTTCCATCTTCCAACTTAAAAACTACTCTTCCAATTTCGGTTTGTAACCGGCTTCATTAAAAATTTGAGTAGCATCTTTAGTGATAAAATCAGTCAATTTTGTATCAGGTTTTTTCTTGAAATATTCCTTACAGATTTGCCATCCTGTGAAAACGCCCACCATTGGTGAAGACTCGTTATCAATCTGCGTATAAAACTTAGAAAATGGTCCCGGATTAATGAAACGCTCTGCCAAACGATGATCGTCTCCAAAAATCAAATTGCTTTCTACGAAATAATTATAAATATTCGCCTCGTTATTTTTTGCCCAATCGTATTGTTCTTTAGTATAATCCATCTTCAAATAATCAGGAGTTTCAGGCAAAAACGCATCTTGTAGCGTCATTACTTTACCGCTGTAAATCATTAAATCGATAAATTTTTGATGATCAGTAGAAAACGGAACAATCTTCTCTGCAAACATTCTCGAAATCTTTGGAACGATGTTTTCAGGGTTCATCGATTTTTGAAAATACAACTCAAGGCCTTTGTAATTCGCATTTTTATACCCCATAAAACCACTGATATCTACGAAAAGGAAATTCGTTTTTTCATCATATAAAAGCGGCTCCTGAATCATCTGCAAAGACGATGAAAACAGATAAACTGTAGGTGTTTTAAACTTCGGAAAATAATATTTAATGTGCGTAAAAAGATCGCTCAAATCTTTTTCAAGCTTTGCCTGATCTATTTTTGAAGCAACTTCTTTATAAATTTTAATTTCTGTAGCGTCGGTTCTGCGCTTCGCAAAATCTTCATCAGGAACTGTCCCCTGAAACCAAGGAAATTTAGCTTTAAACTGTTCTAACGAAACTTTTGGATCAAAAAATTCTTTTGAAATATCCGTCATAGATACTTTTTCGGCAGGATTTTTTATTTCTACTTTCCATTCGGTTTCTTTTTCTTTTTTACAAGAATTTAAACTTAAAACTAAAAGGCAGGAAACTGCTGCAATTCTAAAAATCTTCATTATTTTTACATGAAATTTAAGTGTACAAAAATAAGGATATAAATATAAACTTATGCTTAAAAAGGATTTTTTATGACAGTTAAAGTTTATGAAATCCTTTACCATTCAGACAACACAGATATGAATATTTACATTGAAACCGAAAGACTTATTCTCCGAAATTTTGTTGAAACAGATTATGAACGTCTCTTTCTTCTTGATTCTAATCCTGATGTGATGCGCTATGTAGGGCAAAAACCACTTTCAGAAAAAGAAGAATCTCGAAAAGTAGTGCAAATGATTTTGCAACAATACCAAGACAATGGCTTGGGAAGATTAGCCGTTATCGAAAAAGAAACCGGACTTCTTATCGGTTGGAGCGGCTTGAAACTTCACACTTCAGAAATTAATGGGCATCAAAATTTCTATGATCTTGGCTACAGATTTCTCCCTGAAACTTGGGGAAAAGGCTACGCTTTTGAATCGGCAAAAGCATCTTTAGATTTTGGTTTTAATGAGTTGAACGCGGAAGTAATTTATGCTCACGCTCATTCTGAAAATATCGCTTCCAATAAAATTTTAACCAAACTTGGTTTTGAAAATAAAGGCGAATTTACCGAGCCAGACGGAATTTGTTTCTGGTATGAACTTAAAAAAGAAAATTTCAAATAAAAAAATATACAATGCAAACACAAAAAGTAATTGATCATATTGTAAACTGGTTAAAAGATTACGCTCAAAAAGCAGGCGTAAAAGGCTATGTAATAGGAGTTTCTGGAGGTGTAGATTCTGGTGTAGTTTCTACCTTATGTGCAATGACAGGTTTAGAAGTTTTGGTTCTTGAAATGCCCATTAGACAAAAAGAAGATCAGGTAAACAGAGCGCAAGATCATATTGCAGATTTAAAGAAAAAATTCCCAAATGTGCAGGGAAAAACCATCAATCTAACTCCGGTTTTCGAGTCTTTTGAAGACATTGTAGAAGATCATGTGGAAGGAAGATGGAGCAACAATCTTGCTTTAGCCAACACAAGATCAAGATTCAGAATGCTTACCTTGTATTATTTTGGGCAACTTCACGGTCTTTTGGTTTGTGGAACAGGGAATAAAGTGGAAGATTTCGGTATTGGTTTTTATACTAAATATGGAGATGGTGGTGTAGATGTCTCTCCTATCGCAGATTTGTACAAAACTGAAGTTTACGAATTGGCAAGAGCTTTAAATTTAATTGAAAGCATACAAAATGCCATTCCAACAGACGGACTTTGGGATGCTGAACGTACCGATGAAGATCAAATTGGCGCAACATACCCTGAATTGGAAAAAATTCAAAAAGATTATGGCTCCAAAACAGAAGCCGATTACGAAGGAAGAGATTTAGAAGTGTTCAAAATTTTCGATAGAATGCACAAAGCTGCTCAACACAAAATGGTTCCTATTCCAATTTGCGATATTCCTGAAAACTGGAGAAACTAAATAATGTAGCAATTTATCGATCTAACAGTGTAACAATTCATTAGCAAACCTTTACATTGTTAGATTGTTATAAAAACTTTCTAATTATGGACTCAAAAAAACGCTCGCTACTTTTCGCCTGTCTCGGACTTCTGTTTGGAATGGGTATAATGTACATTTACAATAACTTTACTATTCAGAAAAAAAATATTCCGGAACATGAAGAAGCTTCTAATTATAAAGTTTCAGAAGGTAAAACCAATCAAAATTCGGTAAATATTTCTGGAAATATTGATGAACTTACGGAAGAGAATAAAGTAATTAATTATGTAAAAGAACACCATGAACTTCCGGAGTATTACATCACCAAAAGTGAAGCAAAAAAGCAAGGATGGATTCCTTCAAAAGGAAATCTTTGTGAAGTTCTTCCTGGAAGAGCCATCGGTGGAGATCATTTCAGCAACAGAGAAAAAACGCTTCCAAAAAATGCTCAATATTATGAAGCTGATGTAAACTACAATTGTGGAAACCGAAATGCAGACCGTATTGTCTTCACTAAAAATGGTGATGTTTATTTAACCAAAGACCATTACAAAACTTTTGAAGAGAAATAATTGCTTTATTGTAGTCATTCTAATGCTCTTAATGTTTTCTTGCAACGAAAGCACAAAAAAGAATACGTCTAAAGATGAAAATATTACAATTCTTATTCAGCCCTTTTCAGATATTTCTTCTGAACAAGTAGATGCTGTTGCAAGTAATATTCAAAAAGTATATCCTAAAATAAAGGTATTAGAACCGATTGATTTACCTAAAAGCACGTTTTACCAACCAAGAAATAGATACAGAGCAGATTCTTTAATTCGTTATTTAAACAAAAGAACTTCTGAAAATTTCGTTACGATTGGGCTGACTTCAAAAGATATTAGTACCACAAAAGGAAAAGTTAAGGACTTTGGAGTAATGGGTTTAGGATTTTGTCCTGGAAAAGCTTGTGTTGCATCGAATTTCAGACTTAATACAAAGAATAGCAAAGAACAATTATTCAAAGTTGCTATTCACGAATTGGGACACACACAAGGTTTGCCTCATTGTATTGAAAAAACCTGTTTTATGAGAGATGCAAAAGGTAAAAACCCAACCAACGAAGAAAAAGATTTTTGTAAAAAATGCAAAACCTTTTTACAATCTAAAAACTAGAGTTTTTATTAAATTTTTGACATCGCACAATCGTTTCTCAATGATAATAAATCTACTATCTTTGCACATCAATACTAAAAAAATATGAGCACAATATACATCGACTTTACAGATATTGGAGATTACGAAGATTTCTACACTCAGCTTAAAGAAAAAGTACAACTTCCAGAGCATTTTGGAGATAATTTGGACGCTCTTTTTGATGTAATTACAGGCGAATTGGAAATGCCTCTTCATTTAGAATTTGTTAATATGAGCGTCGATCAACTGGAGCTTTTTGAAGATCTTCTTACCACTTTAGAAGATGCGGAAGATGAAGAAGGCGATGATGGTTTCAGCTTTGCCTATTATTTGGAGCAATATGAAGACGATGATGATGAAGAAATTGATGAGTAAATAATGGTGTATTTTCCGGCGCGGCTTCGCCGCGCCGGAAAATACAAAAGATAAAAAGCGAATCGGGCGCAGCAAAGCTGCGCCCGATTCGCTTTTTATCTCCACAAAATTTTATTTCCCTAAAACTTCCGTAATCGGATTTCCTACATTTCCACTTGGAAATTGAATGTGCAGCAATGCAGAAACAGTTGGTGCAATATCGGTCATGAAATACGGTTTATTACTTTCGCCATGCTCAATTCCCCATCCCATAAAAATTAACGGGATATGAGAATCGTAAGAATTCCAAACACTGTGTGTTGTACCTGTTTTTGCGTAGGTTGGAAGCATAGAATCGTGTGAAATCAGCTGAATATCGCCACTTCTTTCTCTATTAATTCCGTTGATAATTCTTTGTTTAATTGGCTCTGGAATTGAAGATTCCTGAACTTCGGTTGTAGAAACAGCGTACAAAATCGTAGAATCTTTTTCAAGTTCTTCAATTGCGTATTCTTTAATGTCTTCAAGATTTAGTTTGTTATCGGCAATCAGTTTTCTATCAAAATAAATTTGATAATTATCGACACCGTTTATCAATTTATCAACCCCAAATTTATCTTTTAATTTTGAAGTTAAATTTTTCTCCATTCCTTCTCCGAAGAAGCCTGTCGCGATTTTATGTTCTTTCAAAAAACCTACAGAATGTGCACCTCCGTGATCCGCAGAAAGGAAAACAGTGTAATCGCCTTTCCCAACTTTAGCATCTAAATATTTAAAAAAGTTTGCCAAATCTTGGTCTAATCTTAAATACACATCCTCCACTTCGATAGAGTTTGGACCAAATTTATGACCTGCATAATCTGTAGATGCAATGTTAATCGCTAAAATATCGGTAATATTATCGCTTCCTAATTTTTCGCCTTCCACAGAAGCTTCAGCCAATTTTAAAGTTAATGTATTTCCGAAAGGTGTAGATCTGATGTTATCTTTTTTCGTTTGATAATCTGCAGCTAGATTACTGTATGGAAAAGTCGGCGTCTTTGCACTTCCTAAAAGACCTTCCCAAGCAGAATTGTCGGGCGAACTTTCGGTGTATTGATTAATCGGAAGCAAGGTATTCCATCCATTAGCAACCAATTTTGTAGGTAAATCTTGAGCATTGAAGGCTTTTAACCATTGCGGAAGATCATTCATGTAATAAGAACTCGTCACAAAATTCCCCGTAGAATCATCAAACCAATACGCTCCGCTTGGGGTATGACCTGCCGGAAGAATCGATGCTCTGTCTTTTAACGAAACTCCAACTACTTTTCCTTGAAAATTTGTCGCCAATCTCAATTCGTCGGTAACAGTTGTAGACCACAAGTTTTTGGGTGAATGACTTCCCACTTTTGCATTGGTCGTTCCGATGGGTTTTACACTTGTATCTGTTGTACAGTAGATGTTTTCACCTGTGTTTTTGTCTGTCCAATCGTTTCCGGCAATCCCATGAATCGCAGGAACAGAACCTGTATAAATCGACGTATGTCCCAAAGCTGTAACTGTAGGAACATAAGGAATATGAACGTTATTCAGAGAATACCCTGTATTTAAAAGTCTTTTAAAACCGTCGTTTCCGAATTTTTCGTAATAACGATAAAGATAATCCCACCTCATTTGATCGATTACCAAACCTACCACCAATTTGGGTCTGGCTAGTTCTGAACCATTCTTTTTCTTCTGTGCATTAAGCGTAATTACCGACATAAAAGCAAAAGCGGCAATCGAAAGTTTCTTTAACATTATATTTATCTTTTTGTGAACACAAATTTAAGGGTTTTGAAAGTTTTAGTATATGAAGTTTTATTTAAATTTTACTTAAGTAAATCATATTCTTTCAAATATTTCGTTACTTTTAGAATTACTTAAACTAATAATTATACTTCATGAAAAAATTAGCAATCTTTTGCATTACATTGTTATCAATCAATACTTTCTTTTCTCAAAATAAATTAAAATGTGAGAAAGTTTATGACGCTGTAAAACTTATAGACACCGAAAAATATGATGAAGCTATAGCCATATTACAAGATTGTGAAAAAATAGACCCTGAAGAATATACTTACCCTTATGAAATTGCTTTGGCGCACACTTACAAAAAGGATTACCAAAAAGCCATCGACCAATTATTAAAAGTAAAAAATTATAAAAATATAAAAGCAGATTGGTACCAACTTTTAGGAAATAATTATGATTACCTGGATAAACCTGAAAAAGCAATTGCGACTTATGACGAAGGTTTAAAAAAATTTCCGAATTCAGGGAAACTGTATCTTGAGAAAGGTGTAGTTTATGAATTTGAAAAGAAATATGATGATGCTATAGCTTCATACGAAAAGGGAATTAAAGTAGCTCCAATGCAGCCTTCAAATTATTATAGAGCAGCAAAAATATATCTAAGAAGCAATGACAAACTTTCAGGATTAATGTATGGTGAAATTTTCATGAATATTGAACGAACAACTTCAAGAACGAAGGAAATGAGTGAACTATTGTATGAAGGCTATAAAAATTCCTTGATTTTTGTATCACAAAATGAAAAGGAAACAAAGTTTTGCCCAGCAGTAATTGATGCTGAGAAATATGAAAAAAATAATCAGCTTCCGTTATGTGTGAACTTCGCCTTAAGTTTTACTTTGGCAATGATGAAGCATAATGAATTCAATTATAATAATCTCGTGCAGATGAGAAAAGACTTTCTCAAAGAGTATCAAAATACAAAAATTAAAAAAAATGCACCTAATGTTTTATTAAATTATTTTAAAACAATGGAGGAAAACAAAGTTTTCAACGCATACAACTATTATATCTTTCAAATTGGAAACGAAGAAGACTTCGCTGTATGGCAAAAGAGAAATCAGGAAGAATACAATCTTTTTGAACAATGGTACACAAAAACAGAGAATGAACTTAGGATAGATTCAAATAATGTTTACATTTCAGACCAAATAAAGTAAAATAAATTCTATAAAATACTCTCTAAATACAATCTCAAAAAACGCGAAAAACCAATTAATTCACATTCTGTTCATAGTAAAGTAAAGAAATGTGACTATCTTTAAATAGCAAATCATAAAGCTATGAATGCAGAACTTTGGAAAAAAATAGAACTTTTTGACCTTGATGAACAGAAAGGCGAATACGACTTTTCTACCCGTCTTGCTTCAGAAAATGAATGGTCCAAAAACTTTACCAGCAAAGCGATTTTGGAGTACAAAAAATTTATGTACCTCGCTGCAACGCAACAAAAAATGGTTTCACCATCAGAAATTGTAGATATTGTTTGGCATCAACATCTTTTATTTAGCCATTCTTATCAAAAGTTTTGTGAGATTTTAGGAAAACAAATACAGCATATTCCATCGACACATCATAAAAAAGAATTTTCAAAATTTAAAGAAGCAAAAGACGACACAGAAAAAACGTATCATGATAATTTTGGAGAACTTCCTATCGATATTTGGAAACAAAATTCTATGTATGATAGTTTGAATCTAAAAAATTCAAGCATGAATTTTAGCTTATTGAATTTCTTACTTTTGTTTTGTTGTGGGTTGCTCTACCCTTTCTTCTCAATTATTTTAAAACCGCTGTATCTAAAATTTGGAAATCCGTATTTTGTCATTTCGTATGTTTTAGCATCAGTCGCAATTTTTATAGCGCTTAAATTTTTCACAGATTTATACCTAAAGAAAACGGTAAAAAAAGCAAGTCCTGAATCTTACATTTTCAATCTAGAACCCTACGAATTAATCTATTTTAAACAACAAAACACCAATCGTATCATCAACGGAAGCATCAGCGAATTAATTGATAATAAAAGTATTTCGGTAAGTAAAAATGGAGATATTTCTTTAGAGAAAGACTATTTTGCACGCACAAAAGAACAACAAATCATTATCGATTATTTGGAAGAATATGGCTCTTCAAAATTTATTAGAGTACAGAAAAATAATCGACAAAAACCGATCTTTAAAAACACAGAAAATATTGCAAAAAAGACACTTCAAAAATTTAGAAACTCGGTAGAATTCCAAAGAGTTTTCTGTTTAAATGTATTAATTTCTGGAGTATTAGTTAATCTTGGGGTCCTTCGTATTGTTTTGGGAATACTTCGAGATAAACCTATATTTCAAATAAGTTTTGTGACTGTTTTTCTGACTCTTTTTTTGCTAATTTATCTACGGAATCTTTCCTTTAAGCCGATCACATTTTCTATTCCGAGAATTTATACCAAAGAAATTCTCCCTAAAAAACACGCAGATCTCGATTGGCAGTGGCCTTATTTTCTGGGTGGTTCAACGGTTTTAGCTACTTCAATTATTCCTTTTGTAAACAGACCTTCAACATCCGGCAATTTTGTATCCAGTTGCGGCACGTCTTCCGATTCTTCATGCGGTGGCAGTTCCTGTGGAAGCGGTTGTGGCAGTAGTTGTGGCGGATGCGGCGGAAGCTAAAATTTCGATTATTTAAATAAAGATACTACAAATAGGTTTTCAATTGCAAGAAATCTATTTAAACAGCATTTTAAACTCGTCTGTATTGTAATTTTTTAAAACCACTTTTCCTTGTTTATCAAGAAGCAGGAAGTTTGGATTTCCAAAAACACCTAAATCCGTTTGATACTTCATGTCGCTACCTTTGCTTTTTACGTTCAACCAGTTTTGAATATGATAATCTTCAACAAATTTTTTCCATTGCTTGTCCGTTTCAACATTTAAAAAAGCTACAACTTTTACGTCTTTTGAAAATTTATTTTCGGTAAAAAACTTTTGTATTTCTGGCATTTTTTCCTGACAATGAGAACATTCTGGATCAAAAAACACCAGCAAAGTATAGTCATGTTGAGGGAAAATTTCACTTAGTTTTAGATCATTATCTTTAATATCCGTAAGTTGTAAATCAGGAATTATAGAACCTGCAGGCAATTTTTCAATTTCCCTTAATTTCATGGCAGCCGATTGATACAATTTTTCATCAGCCTTCATACATTCCACCGAATTATGATACGTATTAAAAACATAATGATAAGAATCTCCCAAATTATATTTGCTTAAATATTCTAGATTCATGTAAATCCATTTGATGTAAAACAAATAATTTAAGCTTTTACAGTTTTGATTCCTCAATAAATTATCGATACTAGCTTTGTAATTTTCATTATTTACAGGCAACAATTTCACATAATTGTATAAAGAAGAATAGATATTGGGAAGAAATTTAATTCTTTTATCATTCAAATCTATGTCTGTAAAATAGTGATCTCTGTAGATTTTCAATTCATTTTCGCCAGAAGGCACGCTTAATTCTTTTAACTCAAATTTAGCATAGAGTGCAGCGGCAGAATTGGGGAAATTTTTCGGAATGACTTCCAAATATTTTTTTCGATCTTCTCTACTAACGACACTTTGAGGCAACAATAAAGCCTTATTTAAAGCATCTGTAGTTTTTATTGATCGCAGAACAGTATTATCTAAAGTAAAAACAAGATTAGAATTGTTTTCTAAATCAATGTTTACATAATTTGTTTTTTCATTTTTTTGAAAACTTAATCTATAAATTGCATTAATAATTTTCTTTTTTTGTGTGAATACAATTTTATTTTTCCCAGAAATTACTGCTGAATCTACCGCATGTGTTTTACTTAATGAACCACTGTAATAGCTTAAATAAAGCTTTTGCTCATTAATATTTTTAAGATTAATTTCTAGTTGATACCCATTTTGTGAAAACATCATTTTACTGATGAATATTAAGGCAATAAATATTGATCTTTTCATTAAAAAAATTATTTTTCTCTGTGTTTTATAAACTTCCACTTTCTGTGTTAAAAAATCTCCACTTGGGCGGAGTATTTTTATTTTGCAAAATTAAACATTTGTATCTACAAAATTCTGGCTCGATGTTTTTATTTCGCTAGGATTTTTCCCTGTATGTTTTTTAATAAAATGAGTAAAATTACCCTCATTCGAAAAACCTAGTCGATACGAAATTTCAGATATCGTCAAACCACTGTATTTCAACAGCTTAAAACATTCCGAAACCACTTTTTCGGTGATTATTTGTTTTGCGCTTTTCCCGGTAACCTGCTCTACCATTTCGGTTAGTTTGCGAGAGGTCACGTTAAGCGCTTTTGCGTAGTGCGAAACTATTTTATGTTCGTTAAAGTCTTTCTGCAGAAGAACAATAAACCTGTTTACACTTGAAATATACTCCGGATTGGCTGCCGTAATCATTTGTTTGTTATCTGCAAAAAGCATCGCATCCAAAATAAATGCTTTTACGGTATGATGTGCTGCAGAAATATAAAGAGTTTCGTTTTTGTTTAAAAACCTTACCAACCTTTCAAAAAGAAATTTTTTAATAATACTTTTATCAGTAAGAAGAGGTGCAATGAAAACTTCAGATTCATAATTAAAAAAAAGTGTGGAATTCAGAAGTAAAGAATCTAAAGAACTCTGTTCATAAAACTCACCAGAAAAAGCAATCACATAAATTTCTTTATTTTCGATATTACTAAGCAAAACTTCTCTGTGTGGCGCCATAAATAATATGCTTTCTTGCGCAATTGGAAATTCTCTCCCTTGAACATTAATATCCAACCCCTCAAAAGCAATCATAATTGTATAATATTCTTGCGTGTTGATCGTAAGTTCGCCTTTATTACGCTCAATAATTGTCTGTAAACTATTAATGCTAAATCCGTTTTTTATAAGTTCATCGCTCACTTCGTACATACCCCAATCCTAATTAATTATTATATTAAAAATAATAAAAATATTCTGAATTATCCTTAAAAAAATTCGGCGCGCCCAAAGGGCGCGCCGAAATTTTTACTCTTATTTAAGAAAAAAATATTCTAAAATCCTAAATCTCCATTTACCTCTCTTACAGCTTTTGCAGCCTCAGCAAATTTCGCTTGTTCTTCTGGCGTTAAAGAAACATTTACAATTCTTTCTACACCATTAGCTCCGATAATTGCAGGAACACCTAAACAGATATCAGACTCCCCATATTCACCATCAAGCATTAATGAGCAAGGAATCATTTTTTTCTGATCACATGCGATCGCCTGAACCATTACAGAAACCGCTGCACCTGGAGCATACCAAGCTGAAGTTCCTAGAAGTTTTGTAAGTGTTGCACCTCCTACTTTAGTTTCTTCAATTACGTAGTTTTGCTGCTCTGCGTTTAAGAATTCTGTAACAGGAACGCCATTTCTTGTTGCTTTGCTTAGTAATGGAAGCATACCTGTATCACTGTGTGCTGCAATCACCATACCATCAACATCAGAAATAGGAGCTTCTAAGGCTTCTGCCAATCTGTATTTGAATCTTGCTGAATCTAACGCACCTCCCATCCCGATAATTTTATGTTTAGGAAGACCTGAAGTTTTATGAACAAGATAAGTCATCGTATCCATTGGGTTAGAAACCACGATGATAATAACATTCGGCGAATTTTTTACTAGGTTTTGAGTAACCTCTTTTACGATACCTGCATTAATACCAATTAATTCTTCTCTTGTCATTCCTGGTTTTCTAGGAATTCCTGAAGTGATTACTGCAACATGCGAACCCGCAGTTTTGCTATAATCTCCTGTTGTACCTGTAATTTTGGTATCAAAACCGTTTAGTGATGCGGTTTGCATCAAATCCATCGCTTTTCCTTCTGCAAAACCTTCTTTAATATCTACCAAAACGACCTCTGAACAGAAGTTTTTCATTGCAATATACTCTGCGCAGCTTGCTCCTACGGCACCTGCTCCTACAACAGTTACTTTCATTGTTTGTACTTTTTTGTTTTTTGAAATTTGATTATTTTAATTACCGAAAAGATAAGTATTTTTTGGTAACCATGCGATATTCACAAAAAATATTTTTTAGACTAATTAAGATTCAGTAAAAGTTGATATAGTTTCTTCGCACCTGATAAAACCTCATCATAAGACTCTTCTTGTACTTCTGAATCTAAAATTTCTTTAAAATTCTTCCACATGGTACCTGTATTTTCGTGATAGCAGCCGAAAAAATTAAAAGTTACACCTTCAAACCCTTCCGTTTTTGAAAGTTGTTTGGCAATAACATTCCCTCCTAAAGTAGAACCTTCTATTACATACATCATTCCTAACGCTTCATTTTGAGCTGAAATATGAACTTTCTGCATTGGAAATTGATCTTCGATAGACAAACTTTTAAGATCCTTTTCGATTAAATTTAATTTTCTTCTTTCGCTAAGCTGTAGTGTTTTTGAAAATTTATCTGAAAGTTGATTAAAAATTTCATCTTCCGAATTCAATAACATGATATAATTCCGGGTAATGATTTTTTTATAATCATCTAAAGTAAAAGTACGGTCAAAAATTTTCTGAGAATTAAACAGTTTTTCAGCAGCATCGTGCAGATCTGCTGTATTTTTTTTTAAGTAATCTGAAATCATATTCTATTTTCTTGCGGTAGTTTACCTTTCTACAATGCTTGGTTTTTGAAATGTAAGAATAAAGCAAGTTCCATCACTACTGCTTTCATAATCTACATTTCCGCCCAACCTGTTCATTATTCTGTGTACAATAGAGAGCCCAACTCCATTCCCTTTAAATTTTTTAGCATTTCCCATCCTATTGAAAATCTTAAACATTTTATGCTTGTCTTCTTCGGGAATTCCAATACCGTTGTCTTTTATTTTATACACGATACAATCACCATTTTCAGAACCTTCAATTTCTACTACTGGCTGCTCTTTATTAGAAGAATATTTGATCGCGTTATTGATGATATTGAGAAAAACCTGGTGTAGCAAAGTACGGTCTGCCAAAACTTCCGGACATTGCTTTATCACCACTTTGCTGTGAGGCGTATTGTACGTAATTTTTGCGTTCTCTGTAATTTTTTCGATAGTGCTTTCTGTTTCAATTTTTTCTAACAGAATTTCAGTGTGTTTAGCACGGCTAAGTTGCAGTACATTCTGCATCATTTCAGCCATATTATCAATTTCCGAGATAATCGACTGAATTTTTTTCTTCTCTTTTTCTGCTTCTTCATTTAAACTTTTCAAAAGCATTTGAGCATTCAGCTTCATTACAGTAAGCGGTGTACCAAGATCGTGCGAAATGGTGTATGAAAAACTATCAAGTTCCTCGTTTACTTTTTTAAGCTGATCGTTAAGCTTTTTAATCGTAATATACTGCTTATGAGATGTTTCTAAAATTAAGTCTCTGATTGATTTTACAGCAATTTCGCTTTTCGAACTCCATCTTTTAGAACTTCCTTTAATATTCTCTTTAAAAATCTGAAAAGAATTTCTCGGCGAAACTATTTGTACATCTACTCCATTTTGAGTAAAAGTATCAATTTTTTTCTCAGGATTTCCTGCCCAATCTATATGCTCGTCAAATTCTTTTCGGAACCAAATCAGAATTTCATTTTTACTTCCTTCAACAAAATAGATTATAATTCCTGCACATTTATCGTCCAATCCTAATTCTTTACCATAGTCTCTCAAGAAGCTGTTGCTGATAAAAATGCTGTTATCATTGTTTTCATAAGCCCAGTCTACAATTTTTTGAGTAACTTCACATGAAGGCACACTCCCGTCTGTGATTTTATCTCCGTCTGAAATTATAACAAAACCGTCTGCTTTAGGCAAATTCCTCAATTCTTTTTTGGTAGCTGCAAGACTTTCGAAAAGAGTATTATATTTTAAAAATTCAGATTTTAAGTAATTCAATTTCACATCCAAATCTAGACGATATTCAAGATCTTTTTTTGATTTGAATGAAGAATACGCGTTAGAAGCTAAAACGGTAAAAATACCAGCCTGAACTCTATCTTCTAGATCAATATGTTTCGCTATTTTGTTTTGGCAAGTTACCAAGCCCCACAACTTATCATCAATAATAATCGAAATACTAAAGCTTGAAGAAGCCTCTGAATTTTTGATATATTGCCCATGAATTGGGGACATAGCTCTTGTTGCTGCATAAGTAAGGTTGATAGGAGAATCTATCTTACTAATTAAAGGAACCGGCTCTGAATACACATCGCTGAAAATTCTTTTTCTCTTTTTAAGATATAGCTCTCTTGCTTGTCTGGGAATATCTTGCTCCGGATAATGCAACCCGATGTAGCTTTCCAAAACACCATTATTTACCTCAGAAATAACCTTTCCGGAACCATCTTCCATAAATTTATAGACCATGATTCTGTCATAATTAATAATGTTTGAAAGTGTACTGAGTAATTGATCCCAAATTCCCAAGTCATCCTCAATTACATAGAAGTTATCATACTTGTTGGTAATTCTTTTATGAGGATTTTTGATAACTTTTTCAAATTCTAGGAAAATATTTTGTCCGTTTCTGAACAGCGAGAAATGATATTTTTTTTCTTTTAATGTAATTTTATCAAAATAGGTCTCATTTTCGCGCTTGGTATTATCTATCAAAAATTTGAAAATATCTGATGTAGAAAGAATATTAAAAATAGCGGGAAAGTCTGACAATTTCTTACCCAAAAGCTCTTGAGCATTGTCTATACTAAAGATTTCGCCAATGTTTTGACTGCAAAAGTTGATGGTTTCGGAAACTGTGCAAATGCCAATCAGGTAACCAAAACTTTGTATATGCCCAGGTATGTGGATGGGCTCTTCATGACATTCAACAAAATTCATATCCTAAATTAATTTCCAAAGATACTTATTAAAGTTGTTTCAGAAATATGATTGAGATTCTATTTTGTAAATTATCTTAAAATTTTAATATTGCTTAGTTTTTATTAATAGATTTTTAAGAAACAGATACCACATTTAACCATAAAATAAATTATGGCAAATTATACATAAGCAGCCACTTTTTATAATTCACTAAACGATAAAGAAAAACTTTCTCTTTTTATACTTCTTTTTCGAAGTAAAGCATGTAATATTTTCCGTTTTCATCTTCACCTTGTGCCAGTTTTTGACGATCTCCATGAATGTAGATGTGGAAGTTTTTATCCAGTTTAATAATACTTTTAAAATGTCTCTGTGTTTTCTTCACTGCAGCTTCACTTATCGGGAATTCTTCCGCAATATTAATCTGCATGTCTTGTTCATAATCAGTCTTAAAATTATTAAAACTTTCAATTACATGCTCATCACCCAAAACTTCTGCGGTAAAATCATCCAGTTTAAACTCTTCTTTTTCTTTAAAGAAATTGATTGATTTATTTAAAAAATCTGCCTGATCTGCTTTTGAAACTTCAAACTCCTGTGGAAGTTGTTTGGTAATATAATCTTTATACACCAACAAGGCTTCTTGTGTGTGGAAATACTCATCATCACGCTGTTTTACCTTCAAGAAATCTTCAAACCAATAATACATATCCCCATTTTTGTTGTTATCTACCACAGACAAAACATAGCCGGTTTCTTTATCGTTATTGTAGATAAGGGCAGCTTTATCAATTTTAGACAGAGAAATTCCTTGATCTTTTTCAATATCAAAAGATTCATTTTTAGGGAAAATTTTAAGGAAAGAATCTCTTTTTTCGGTTTTAAAAATACCTATTTTATCTACTCTTTCTGTGCCCTCTCTTTCGTCTTCAAAGAAAACAATGAAAAGTTCTCCTCCTTGAACTCTAGGGTTTTCGGCAGATTCAAAAAGGTGTTTTGCAATATTTTCAGACTCCCAAAGAAATTTGCTTTTGTCATCAAAAATCTCTGAAACTGCACTGTAGACAGGGTTGTTTACCAAATATGTATCGCTGTAAAAGTGAAATGTTTCTTCAGATTTAAAAGAACCCAGAAAATAATTTTCAAGCATTTCTGCCATTCCTTCTTCCAGCTCAAGCTCTTCTTGAGAAAGAATTAAAGATTCGCCATTAATTTTATTTCCGACTCTGTGTACAACGATTTTTGAAAACATAAAAAATATTTAGGAGTGCAAAGATATTTAATCTAACGATTAAAACAGACAAAAAAAACAGAAGATGTAAGCGAAAATATTTTTCAAAGTGAAATGCTTTATTTTTCATTTTGAAAGGATTGAATATTTAAAAAAAACGAACCAAAACAACACAAATTATTCATAAACAAACACTTACATAAAAAACTAAAAATAAGGAATGTAATTAGCCATTCTGAATAAAAATTTTAAAATGAATTATTTAACAGCTATTGAAGAACTAAGTTTAATTGTTCCCAACTTTCATACAGAAATTAATAATGAAAAAAATGTGAGCTCATACAGCGTAATCAGCCTTTTCACGTCTAAAATTAAGGAGCAGATCATATTGGGAAATACTCCACTTTTTATAAAGTACATTCAAAAAATGAATGAGATTTATTCTAAAGGCGACCTTATTTTGAAATATGCCATCGAAAATGTCTTTGTGTATTCGCTGGATCAAAATATGATGCAGTGCGGCTTAACGCAGAGACAAGTTGTCATAGAAACTCTTTCTGATGGCTTGAAAAATGCGTATTCCAGACAAATTTATAGTCATCAAATATAATTTATTTATAAAAAAGAGAGATTTTAATACTTTAAAATATAAAAAAATGAAAATCCACAACACAAAAACTAGAAGAATTTCGAGTTGGAAGTCTTTGAAATACAAGCATTATAAACACGACAAAGAAGTCCTGTTTACGCACATTGCTGTCATAATTGCCGTATTTGTTTTGGCAATGATTTTATAAATTTTGGTACATTTTTGGTTCAGGAAATTTAGTTGAAATTTTTTAATACAATGAAAGAGAACAAAACCTCTGTAGACCAGAAAATAGCAGTAGAATACTTAAAAACTTTCTATCCTAGATTGCGAAAAGAGATAGATGAATTATCTGTGAATAATAATTTCGCTGGGATTATCCAAACAACTATTAATTACTTGAGGACATTACTTCAAGAATCGAAAATAAACATCATTGCACATCACATAAAATTGATGGATATGATTTATAAAAACGGAGATCGTTACGTAAAAGACATCATCGAAAATGTATTCGTACGGTCTTTTGAAAGCTTTAAAAAACACGGTAAAATAAGCCATTGGAAGCAGCTTTACCAGAATATGCCGCTTGATTTCCAATTGATATACAACGAGCAAAGAAGACAAGACAGAATCTTTTTTGGTAAATAAAACCTGATAAAACGAAGCGGCGCGAACCTTTGGTTCGCGCCGCTTCGTTTTATTTTTTAGCTGTAAAAACTTCTCGAATATTTTTCTCGTCGTCTTTTGCAAGTTTGGTGGTTTTTTGCAGTTTTTTAATGAAACTATCTACTTCTTCAGGGGAAGATGGGCAACCAAGATTTTCTTTCTTTTCGTTGAGAGAGTTTTCTTCCATCTGTTCGTTTTTTGGATTTATAATTACAAAAAATGGAATTCCTTGATCTTCACTCCCTCCATATTTTTTAAGAATTTCGTCTGCACCAGGATTTTCTAAAGACTTTTTGGCAGGCATTTCCATTACCGTAAGATGTGTCGTTACAAAATTTTTAGAAAAATAAGGAGCAACTTCCGGTACTTGCATATTTTTATCCATTTTTTTACACCAACCGCACCAAGAAGCATGGAAAATCAGCAAAACCTTTTTATGTTCTTTTTTTGCTTGTGAGAATGCTTTTGCCAAAACCTCATCTGCTTTTTCTTGCGCTTTCAGATTGGATAAACTAAAAACCCCAATCAATAATAAGAGAAATAATTTTTTCATTTTTAACATTTATTAAATTCAGTAGTGGTAAATATAATAAAAAATTCCCCTCGCTTACGCTCGGGGAACTATCATTATGAATGTAAGACAAAATTTTGATTAAGGATTTTGCTCGTAACCCGCTACCTGAATTTGTGCAAGCGGAATTTGGTATATATAGTCATTGGTGGTGATGGTAAAATTGTAATTTAATGCTGCTGCCGCTTGGTTAATAACCGATACCGCGATGTTCCATCTTACAAGATCATGCCAATAAATACCTTCTCCTGCAAATTCAGATCTTCTTTCTCTTCGAAGCGCAGTTGTAAATTCAGCTGATGTTATTGTTGTGGACAACGCAGCAAGACCTGCTCTTTGACGAATTCTGTTAAGATAAGGAACGGCAAGACTTGTGCTTCCTTCGTAATTCAAAACTTCGGCATACATTAGTAATACATCTGCATATCTTATGATTGGGAAATTGATTGGCCAATCGTATCTATTCGCAAGCGTTAAGCCTCCTTCACGGAATTTAATGAAATAATTTGCATTATCTGGTTGCCCATTTGTCGCGATGAAAGAAGTTTTTATCGTTGCATTTTTCCTTAAATCTCCTGTTTCGTAAGAATTAATGAGAGAAGTTGAAACTCCCAATTCTGATGAACTGAAAAGACTTCCCTGCGCATTGTACAGCGGATCTGCCGTACCAAAGCCTGGCGAAACATAACTAGGCAAGAAAGAACCTTGTGAAAGACCTCCGCTTACGTGCTGAATTTCAAAAATATGGTACTTGTTGTCGTTCGCCGTTTTAAACATATCTGCATAGTTGCTCGCAAAGGTTACGTATTGCCCTTCAACTGCTATCACTGCAGCTAAATGAGTTTTTGCTTTAGCTAAATAAGAGCTGTTATTTAGAGGATAACCGTACCCTGTAAGATAAATTCTCCCTAATAATGCGTGAGCAGCCGTTTTGGTAACCCTTCCTTTATTAGCTGTGTTGTAAGTATCTTTTAAACCTGCTACAGATGCTTCGATTTCAGAAGTAATAAAACTATATAAAGTTGCAAGATCTGTACGAGGGATTTTTGCGGCTTCTTCTGGTGTAACCGAATGATCGATCAAAGGAACTTTACCAAAAGCTCGTATTAATTCGAAATATGCATAGGCTCTTAAAAATTTGGTTTCTGCACGATATTGCTCTTTTGTAGCATTATCTGCAAAAGGCACAGCGTCTATTCTTTCTAAAATTACATTGGCGTAGGTTACCATTTGGTAGGCATCTTCCCAAAGAATATCTAGCTCGTCGGTTGAAGAATTGTCTTGAAAACGGTTGATCGCATAATAATCTCTTGCTCCATTTTGAGAAATTGCAGTGTAATTATTAGAACGAACCTCTGAAGCCAACATATAATAGTTAAGATCAAAACCACCTCTAGAAGACGAATTTACCATAGCAGAATACACTCCCGTAACTGCTTGCTGAATCTGTAGTTCTGTGGTGTAAAAAGATGTTTGAGTGATATTATTTTCTGGTTCTAGTTTAAGATCATCTTCACAACTTATTGCTCCGAAAGTTAAAGCTCCAAAAATTAAAGCCTTCCCAACAGTTTTAAAATTAATTGGCAGCACTGATTTATTTTTAAGATTGATTGTTTTCATTTTGAAAAAAATTTTAGAAGTTAAAATTAAGTCCCATCATATACACTTTCGCATTAGGATAAGCACCGTAATCGGTTCCGTCAGACTGTACAGATTCTGGGTTGTAACCACCGTAGTAATTATCTTTTCTCCAAACATTTTCTAAACTCACATAAAGTCTAAGGTTAGAAATTTTAAGTTTATCCGTAAGGTCTTTATCGAAATTATAACCTACTGTAACATTTTTCAGACGAATGTAAGATGCGTCGTACAACCATCTTGTATCCAAAAGACTTCCTGTTGTACCATCCAATCTTGGTGTTTTACCATCTCCCGGATCTTCGTCTGACCTCCAACGATTTGCCCAGTTGCCCATTGCATTCGTTACCGTTCCCATACCTGTTCTATCGATAGCTCTACCTAATAAAGCGTAGCTATATCCTCCTTTTTGACCTTGGAAAAATACAGACATATCGAAGTTTTTGTACGAGAACGTGTTGGTTATACCCCAATAATATTTTGGAGTTGGACCTCCGATGATGTGACGGTCGTTTTCATCAATTTTGCCATCTCCATTGTAATCCTTGTACTTTACATCTCCCGCAATTGCACCCGTAGTTTTTGCAACACTAGAATTATTAATATCTGCAGTAGAAAGCACTCCAATTGCTTCATAAAGATAGAAAGAATTAAGTTGCTCTCCTACTTTTATAATATTTGTACTATTACTGAAACCTGTATAAATAGGAGCATTATCTGCACCTAATGCTAAAACTTTGTTATCATTAAATGAAATATTCGCGTTGGTATTCCATTTAAAAGCTCCTGTTAAGTTTTTAGTATTTAAATCTAGTTCTAAACCTTTATTTTGAACAGAGCCTACATTTCTCCACATTGTGGTATAACCTGTAACTGCAGGAATTGGTTGTTGCAATAATAAATCGTTGGTTTTTTTGATGTAATAATCTGCGCTGAAATCTATTCTATTGAACAAACCTAATTCAAACCCAAAGTCTGAAGAAGCTGTTTTTTCCCAAGTTAAATTAGGGTTAGGAATTGTATTCGGAATATATCCGTTTGAAACCGCTCCACCGAAAGTATAATTTCCACCTGCAAGTGTTCCGAAAGCTCTATAATCTCCAATTGAATTGTTTCCGTTTTCTCCCCAACTGTATCTTAGTTTTAAATTGCTCAGCCAATTTTGGTTTTCTAAGAAAGATTCTTTATCGATTTTCCAACCCGCTCCAAACGCAGAGAATGTTCCCCAAAGATTATCCCATCCAAATCTTGAAGATCCATCTCTACGCACACTTGCCGACAACATGTATTTTTCTTTATAGTTGTAGTTTACTCTTCCAAACATAGAAACCAACATCCACTCTGTAGCAGTATATTCTGAATTTAAAACAGATTTAGATTGTGTAAAAGAAAAAGTTTTTAGATCATCATTAGCAAAGCCTTGATTTCTGTTGTACTGATTGGTTGTTCTGTAGTTTTCTGCACTGTAACCCGCAATCCCATTAATATTGTGAGCTCCAAAAGATTTTTTATACGTAAATAGAGCTTCGCCAAGATATCGGTTGTAGTTTACGGTTCTTCTGCTTCCAATACTTACCTGTCCGGGAACATTGGTAATAAGGTCGAAAGTTGGTGTATATCCTGTGTTGATATTGTAATTATTTGTTGCTCCTCCAGAAATTTTGAAATTTAAACTTGGTAAAATATCATAAGACATGTACAAGCTAGACAACATTCTGAATTCATCAGTATCATTAGTTGTTTCTTCCATCACCCCAATCGGACTTTGGGTGGATCCTGCCCATCTGTATCTAAGATTTTTACCAAAATTGGTATAAAGTCCTGCACTAAGCTCTGCTACAGGAACCATAGAAAGCATTTTGTGCGCATTATTATCCTTACCATCTACCGTTGCACCGTAGCTTTTTGAATAACTTGGTTTTAATGAAATCCCCGCCTTCCATTTATCTGAGATATTTACATCGATAGAAGCATTTAGGTTGAATCTGCTAAAACCTGTATTAATGGCCAAACCTTCCTGATCGAAGTAAGCCGCAGAAATAGCATATTTTAAACCTTTACTTCCTCCCCTTACTCCCAATTGATAATTTTGGATAGAAGCTGGGCGATAAAATGCATCTTGCCAATCTATATTTGCTACTTGATTGGTTCCCCATCTTGGGTCTACCATATAATTTACATTGGCTAAATTATAGTTTGTACTGTTTGCCAAATTAAAATAACTCGCTCTTACGGCGTAACTATCTGAAGCCGAATTTCCAGGAGCTAAAGCAACCCATCTTTTATTGATAGCTTCCGACGCAAAATCCATCCATTCTGCACTTGTCATCACATCTAGCTTCTTTTCAATAGTCTGCACTCCATAATATTGAGAAAAAGTAAATGCCGGTTTACCAGAAGCTCCTCTTTTCGTAGTAACAATTACAACTCCATTAGAACCTCTAGATCCGTACATTGCAGTAGAAGCAGCATCTTTTAGTACTTCAATCGATTGCACATCATCAGAAGAGATATTTCCCATATCATCTACAACCATTCCATCTACAACATATAAAGGTGAGTTGCTTGCAGAAATAGATGCAGTACCACGAACTCTAATTTCAAGTGGTTCTCCCGGTTTTCCTGTGGTTGCTCTTGTCTTAACACCCGCAATTTGCCCAGTTAAAGCCTGATCAACAGTTGCAATAGGACGGTCTTTAAATGTTGCCGCATTTACACGACCAACAGAACCGGTAACCTCTCCTTTTTTCTGGCTACCATATGCGATAATTACCACCTCATCAATATCCTTAGTTTTTTTGCTAGAATTTGATTTGATGCTATCCTGAGCTTTAACAGGATCTGTCTTTGGCTTTTCTTGCGCCAAGACAAAACTTGCGGTACTTAGCAATATACCCAGAGTTACTATAGATTTCTTCATTTTCAGGTTATTATTTAATTTAAAAAACTACCATTACTTTAACAAATATTTAATTTCTGAACAGGAATTAATCGCTTCACTCATATTACTAATTCTGCTCTGTCTAAAAGTATGTTTATCCAAAAAATCTCCTATCCTGTGGTTACCTGCTGGATTTTTATATTTCTAAAAAAACCGTTCAAAAGGCATCAGAAGAAACTTTTTCACAAAAAATTAAATACAAAAAAGTCTTAAAAACATTAACAAAAATCTTAAAACCAACCCTCTTTCATCACTTTTTTTAATCCCAAAGATTACTTTTTTCTAAACTATTACAAAATTCTGTTAAAATAAACTTAAACAATACTTAACATAAAATAGGAATTCCATTAAGATTTAAAGATTATAATTTCAAAAGTGTAAATGCTAAATTGTCTCAATAAAACAATATACCACTTGTATGATTCTTGAAATCGTTTTTTCAGAAAATAAGGGAGCGTATTTTTAGATTTAATCCATTTTTTCAAAAATCCATTACATGATTTTAAGTTTGCTGAAAAATTTTATTCCTTTAAAAAAACATTATTTATTGATCAAAAATCTAAACTTACCTCACCAAAAATTTTAAATTGGTAGCTTTAAAATAAACATAAAAAAAAGCAACCACAAAACTGTGGTTGCCTTCGAAAATTAGATAGTTTGTAATTTATTTTGCTTCAAAATACACTCTCCTATTTGCTCTGTTTTTCCATTCCGGACATTTAGAAGCCGGATCACATTCTGGATATTTAAGATCTTTTTTACCTCTTCCTACTGCATCAAGTTTTGAAGCTTGAACTCCGTTTTGGATTAAATAATCTTTTACATTACTTGCTCTTTTTTGAGAAAGATTCTGGTTGTATTGCTCAGAACCTCTTGTGTCTGTCGCTCCAACCACAGTATAAGTTCCTGCTGATGAATTAATGTAGCTTACCGCATTGTTCAAAATAGGTGTATTTGATGGTAGAATTCTGTCTGAGTTTAGATCGAACTCGATACCGTCCATTTTAGTTTCAGACTCAGAAACTGTACCACCGTTTCCTTGTCCTTGCAGTGGACAACCTTCATTTTCCACCGGCCCAGGAACGGTTACACATTTATCATTAAGATCGATAACCCCATCCAGATCTACATCCAAAGCAACACCTGCACCGTCTACTCTAGCTCCTGCAGGAGTATCTAGTTGTCTGTCCCAATCGTCGCAAACACCATCGTTATCTAGATCACCTTTTTGGCACACTGTAATATCTTGGTTTTTCTCTGCTAAGACATCCATCTTATAATAAATTTCTTGTAAAGGATCATGCCACATTAGGTGAGAATCGTGCTTTCCTAATTTTAAAGACAAACCTAAAGTTGCATTAAAGAAATTATCAGAAACCTGATCCTCTCTTCTATTAATTGCACTGTACTGATCGCCTCCGCCATCAAATTGATCATCTGTTGTAACAACATACATTACTCTACCTTCAAGATCAATTCTTCTGCTTACTTTATATTTTAAACCTGCACCCGCTTGTCCGAAGAAAGAACCAAAACCTTTAAAAGGCTTAACCTCCGTCATTAGTCTTTGTCCGAATTCGTCTTTTTGATAAGCTCTGTAAGCAATTGTACCAATACCCGCATATCCGTGAAGTGCCCATCTGAAAGGAGACTTGTTATCTACTCTTCTTAATAGATTAGAAAAATTAATATCTCCTAAAATTGAGATCGCATCATACTGCGTTCTTGCACCCACCTGCTGCGTTGCTGCAGCATTTGCAGGAGCAGCATCTTTAGTGTTAAAAAAACCTTGACGAGTTTCTCCTCTATCGTATTGTAATTTTAAACCAAAAGCATGAGTAATAGCTTTATCGACACTGAAATACATAGAGTATCCTACAAGGTCTTTTCCATTTCCGTTTTTTATGGAAGTTAAATCTGCAGATTGCATTAAAGGTACACCCGCACCCGCAGAAAGCGACCAATCGTTAAATCTCTTTGAAGACTGTGTAAACTTCTGCACATTTGCAGAACCTGAACTAAATGTATTAGGATACTGAGACGATACATCCTGTACTGTTGAATCCTGTGCGCATACTGCAGCAGGTATCGCCATCGCAAGCGATAAAATTGCTAATGTAGATTTCATATAATAGTTTATTATTTGTTGAGTAATTATCAAAATGAAATTCTTAATGAATCATACAAAGATCCCGTGTAAGAATTTGGAGAAAGTACATTAAGTACTTCTAAGATATCTTGCTGTTCTACCATATTCAATTAACATACCAAAAGTTTTAGTTAACAAATTTTTTCAAGAAAAAATTTAAAAAACACGATAAACTCAATTAACAGAAGAATCCACAATAGTAAATTAACAATTTAAAAATCAATAGATTAACAAAATTTAAGTTAAATTACATAAAATAATATTTTTAGTAAAAATAATTAATTATTACACAACAGTACACAATTCAAAATTACAAGAATAAGAAGAGAATACTCAATATTTATTTTCGAAATTCGGAATAATGATGAATTTAATATAGATCTTCCGCTACGAAAAGTCTCCTGACTTTGAGCAATGTCAATCCTACACAAATTTTCTTACATCTATCCCGCTCGCTGCCGCACGAAATGAAATTCGACAAAGTCAATCCCTTCGTGTGGCTTTTTCTTTTAAAAACAAATTTCTAAAATTGTGTTATTTTTTACCTTTGTAAAACCCGCTACGAAAAGTCTCCTGACTTTGAGCAATGTCAATCCTATACAAATTTTCTTACGTTTATCCCATTTCCGAAAATCTCCCGACTTTGGGCAAAAAACTTTACAGCGCAGACAACCATCTGTGCTTTTATTATTATTTTTTCCACGAAAAATAAAACACGACATCTTTTGTCGCATTAAGCCTCTGTATTTGTTCTGTAAAATAAGAATGAGTAGATTCCTTTTTCATTCTTCATACTATAAAATGATATACTGATGTTGAGTAGTGTTTTTGTCAAAAAAAATCCCCAAGTTTTCACTCGGGGATTCTATTTAAATTGACTTCATTAAGTCTTATTTCACTTCTTCTAATATAATAACTACTATAAATCAAATAGTTATATTTTTATGGTACAAATATGGTACAAAAAAGTTATTCTTTATTTATGTATTAAATATTTACACATAAAAACCTTCTCAACTAATGGGAGATATTATAATTTACAATCTAACCAATATTATAATTTTTTTGACTTAGAACAGTATTTTATAAATAATCTTTTTTATTGATTTATTTTATAATAAACTTTGTATTCAGATCGCCAGTTTTCAAAATATAAATACCCTTAGGAAGATCTGTAAGAATAATTGTATTATCTTTTTGAAATGGATTTTCAATTGTCTGTACTAATTGACCAGTCATATTATAAATCAAAGCAATTTTATATTGTCCTAGATTTTTTCCGCCTAACACATAAATCTTATTATCTTTTACGGGATTAGGAACGATCACAAGACTTTTTGACAAATCTACATCTGCAACTCCCATATAAGCACCCCAAATTAAAGCGACGAACTCAGGACGATCGATGTATGGATTTCTATTACCTTGGTAAGTGAATGCCGCATTATTTCTTGCTATCTCAAAAGGAGAAACAGGATCTAAATTATTCCACTCGAGTAATTGTTTTAATTCCCATGTCTGTAAGCCAGGGTAGGCTGTACTACCTAATATGTTTCCGCTGCTGAAACCTGATAGCTGCGTCTCGTATCTGGTTACAAAATATAATATCATTCTGGCAATATCACCTTTAAACTCATCAATTGGTTCAAAAACAGTCCCCGCATAACCTGCAGATACTGAACTTCCCAGTTTAGAACCGTTTAGTGATGTAAATGAGGTTGATCCTACTTTTCCAAAAGGATAATTTGATCGCATTCCGTTGACTTTTCCGTCAGTAGGTGTAACAAAATGGACATCAGATCTCATCGGTAAATTCTGATTAAATAAACTTTGCGGTACGACATGTTCTCGGTTGTAACAGTCTCCTTCAACACTATAATTTCCACATTGTTTGACTCCATGATTATAAATATATGGATCTGTTCCTGTCGGATTTTCAGAATACATATCCATTACAGTTCCATCATTTTCGTAGAAATAATCCCTATCTGTGCTTTGAAAAGCTGTCAGCAAATTGCCATAGCCATTATCTTGGTGGCCGTTGGTAATGATAGTTTTCAACTTTGACTTTAAAGAAGCTCCTGATAATCCCGCAGTGCCATCATAATAGTTTGACGGAGCCTGTCCATAAACAGAATTTAATACAAGGCTTACCAAAAGAGTTAGTACAAGTTTTTTCATTTTGATTTAAATAAAGGGTTAATATTATGGTTTAAAAAATTTGTTGATAATTTGTCATTTTCCGTCATTATGAGTGTGTGTTTTTTCCGAAGGATGCGAATGAATCTTAACATATTTGATATTAAAATTGTATACCTGATGAATTACCAAAAGGAGCATAAAAAGAAGCCAGCCAACAATAAAAAAAAGATCTTGAGAAGTAAGCCTGTGCTTACCTCTTCGAATAATTTTTCTTCTAAAACGTCGTTTAAATCCCATGTTCTAAATTAGAAGGTTATCTGATAATTAATCCCAAAAGTATTGCTATGACCATTCTTTTGATAAAGAGGGGCAAGCATAGAGACAGATTTTTTGTTTTTATTAGCTGATAAAAACATATTGATTTTCGGAAATAGCCAATAAGCTAATTCGGTTGAAAGTATTCCTACCCCAGCGCCCGCTACTACATCTGTTACCCAGTGTTTGTTATTAATAACTCTGTAAACACTTGTGAATATTGCAAATGGATATCCTGATAAACTGAGCCAATAATTACTGTCTCTATATTCTCTATACATAAACTGCGCTGTTGAAAAAGCAATTGCTGCATGCCCAGACGGAAAAGACATATTGTTGGATTTATCTGGGCGTTCTTCTCCAATTAAATATTTTGAAGGTATTACGATTGCTGTCGATATTAGCTGCGATGTTGCAAGAATAATTGTTCTTTCTCTTAAATTATGCTTGCCTTTCAAACCTGAAATATTAAATCCATAAACCATCACGGCAGGTATGAATTGGGTATAATTATCCAATGTAGAATTATGAAGATTATGGTCTTTTACTTCTTTTCGTACTCCTGCATCAAATTCTTTCATTTTAGGAATAGCGAAACTCATCGCTCCTATGGATATTAAACTTGTAGGGGCTATAAGTCTCTTATAACTAAAATTATTTTCAGGTTTTTGGACAGCAATCGTATCCCCAATTTTTTCACTTACTGTTAAGCTATCCTGTGCTAAAGCCAAATTGCATACTAGCATAAAAAAAAGAACTGGAATCTTATTTATAATATTGATTATCATTGCATTAATTGAAAAATTAGAGTAAATAGTTTTGTTGAATATTTTCAATAAACAACCTGTTCTCGGTTTGAGAACTTTATTTTAATTGATATTTGTTGGAACTTTTCTTAAGTGATTAGTGAAATTAGAATGCTATGTTATTTTTATTTGAAATTCATTCGTTGGATGCGTACAGCATTTAGAATTGCAATCAATGCAACACCTACATCTGCAAAAACAGCTTCCCACATTGTTGCCAATCCTCCGGCTCCAAGAATTAAAACAATTGCTTTGACCACAAATGCTAAAATGATGTTCTGCCAGACAATTCTTTTAGTTTTTTTGCCAATGTTAATAGCCATTGGTATTTTTGAAGGTTTATCATCTTGAATCACGACATCAGCAGTCTCAATGGTCGCATCACTCCCTAAGCCGCCCATGGCAATACCGACATCACTTAAAGCAACCACTGGGGCATCATTAACACCGTCACCAACAAATGCAACGCTCTCATTTTTGGATTTTATTTCTTTCACCTTGTTCACTTTATCCTCAGGAAGAAGGTCACCGAAAGCGTTGTCAATTCCTATTTGTTCTGCGACATATTTTACAACGCTTGTTTTGTCACCACTAAGCATTGTTGCCTTTACATTTAAATTATGTAACAGTTCTAAAGTTTTTTTAGCATCGTCTTTAATACTATCAGCGATAGTTATGTAGCCTGCAAATTTTTTATCATAAGCAATTGCAATAACGGTGTAAACAATTTTTGAAGGATCAACATCATATTGAATATTGAACTTATCCATAAGCTTGAAATTCCCTACGAGTATATCCTTACCGTTGATTACAGCTTTAAGACCATGACCTGCAATTTCCTCAGAATTCTCAACATTAATTGATGTATCCAAATCGCCAACATATTCGTGGATAGCAGTTGCCACAGGATGGGTACTCTTGCTCTCTACAACATTAACCATCTTAAGGATTTCATTTTTATCAAATTCTGATTTAATATCGACTTCCTGAACTTTAAATACTCCTTCCGTCATAGTACCGGTTTTATCCATCACAACATTTTTTATTT
The DNA here is from genome assembly GCF_057180445.1 of Chryseobacterium sp. HNCC26DJ239. Lineage (NCBI taxonomy): Bacteria > Pseudomonadati > Bacteroidota > Flavobacteriia > Flavobacteriales > Weeksellaceae > Chryseobacterium > Chryseobacterium sp. HNCC26DJ239. Next base: position 31,240 of record NZ_JBXUGJ010000002.1, on the reverse strand, counting down.
CGGCAATCTTATCTAGAAAATTACTGCCTTTAAATAAAATTCCGTTTCGACTTGCTGCACCAATACCTCCAAAATACCCTAAAGGAATTGAAATGACTAAAGCACAAGGACAAGAAATTACCAGAAAGATCAAAGCTCTGTATAACCAATCTCTAAAAATATAATTATCGACAAAAAAATATGGAATAAGACATATCAGTACTGCTAACACAACAACAATCGGAGTATAAACTCTTGCAAATCTTCTTATAAACAGCTCCGTAGGTGCCTTCTGCGCAGTCGCATTTTGAACCAATTCTAAAATCTTACTGAGTTTACTGTCCTCATAAGCTGTATTGATTTTTACCAAAGCAACACTATTCATATTAATCATCCCTGCAAGAACAGTCTCTCCTTTATTTTTTGTATCAGGTTTACTTTCGCCGGTTAGTGCTGCCGTATTAAAAGATGCTGAATCTGAAATAAGCTCTCCATCCAAAGCAAGTTTTTCTCCAGGTTTTAACTGTATGGTTTGCCCTATCTCTGCATTGGAAGCTTTAATAGTTTTTGTTTCGTTATTTTCAATAATTGTCACCTCATCCGGTCTTTGATCAAGAAGAGCTTTAATATTACTTTTTGCTCTTGTTACTGCTAGTGTTTGAAAAACTTCCCCTACAGCATAAAATAACATAACAGCTACACCTTCAGGATATTCACCAATTATAAAAGCTCCTATAGTTGCGATACTCATCAAAAAGAATTCAGAGAAAACATCACCATCCTTAATGCTTTCAAAAGCTTCTTTTAAAACAGGAAGCCCGACAGGGGCATAAGCTGCTGCATACCAAACAATACGAATCCAATCTTTAAACCAGTCTGGTTTAAAATAATTATCTAACGCAATTCCCAACAGAAGCAATAACAATGAAACTATTGCGGGAAGGAACATCTGAAAAGTACTCTTATCACTATTGTCATGATCGTGGTTATGTCCATCGTCATCGGAATGATGCTGTACTTCTTTCTTTACATTTGTTGAACAACAGCCATTATCCTCAACAATGAGTTTTTTGGCTCCTGCATCCTTATAAATCTTGCCTTCCTGAGGCGTACAGCAAAGCTGGTTACCTTGCTCATCGTAAGTGTGTTGATGTTTCATAGAAGTATATTTTAAGTGATTTTTAATTTTTTATTTTAAATTTTTACTTTGCTCCTTCTTTGCAATCCAGTTTTTATACCATTTGAATTTATTCAGGCTTAATACAAAAAGGGTGAGAACAGTTGCTAAAAATGACAATAAAAACATATTTAAGGCAAGAGCCGCTCCAATAGCTGACGCTGCCCATAGTGCTGTAGATGTTGTTAATCCCTGCATATTGCTTGATTTATCTTTTAATGCTAATCCAGCACTTATAAATCCAAGTCCTGCCGGAATTGCTGCAAGCATTCTGGCTATCGCTGATTTATCATCTGTAAGATGAGAGGCAACCGCAACAAAAAGACAAGATGCCAAGCAAAGAATAGCAAACGTTCGTATACCGGCATCTTTATGAGCTGCTTCTCTTTCATAACCTATAATGCTGCCGAATAATATAGATAGCAGCAATTTGCCTGAAAGAATAAGTTCAAATTTTATATCCATGTTGTATCTAACATTACTTGATTATTTTTGTTTCAAACCTTGATTTTTATAGAGATAATATGCAGTTTGATAATTTGCGACAACCTTGTTAATATACTGATCAGAAAAAATCTTTGGTATCTGTTGATTTTGCGTTTTATTATATAAATAAGCTTCCACTTTCTGCTGAGGGCTCAATATCACAAGTTTATCGTTTTCCATATATCCCAACTTTTGATAGGTACTTACAAAAATTCTAGGAATATAATTGTCGCTCAAAACATTCTTACCATAAAGGTTACTTCTGTAGTTCCATCCCATTAAATCAAATAAAGTTGGATAAAGATCAATTTGTGAACACATTTTTTCAATTTTTAAAGAGTTTTGGTTCGGAAGATTTATAATCATTGCTGGGATATGATATTTGGAAATATCAATTTCATTTTTACCTGCGCTACTTGCGCAGTGATCAGCTACAATCACAAATACTGTATTTTTAAACCACGGCTTACTTCTAGCTTTTTTAAAGAATTGTCCGATAGCATAATCTGTATATTTTATTGCACCTTCCCTACCCGAACCGGATGGTATATCAATTTTGCCATCAGGATATGTAAACGGACGGTGATTGGAAGTGGTCATCACAAAATCATAAAAAGATTTTCCTTGTTTATATTTCTGGTCTGCCTGTTTAATCACTTGATTGTATAAATCTTCGTCACAAATCCCCCATGCATTTTCAAACGTAATTTCTTTCTGGTTGATCGGCGTCCTCAATGCCTGATAGTTTTCTTTTGCCAAAGGATTTCTCTTCTTATCTATAATATCATATCCGTTATTTCCAAAATATTTATTCATATTATCAAAATATCCATCTCCTCCATAAATAAATGTGTTATCGTAACCTTGTGCACTAAAAATTGAGCCTATAGTTGTAAGATGATCATTATCTTCTCTTCTGACAATACTGTTGCCTGGCGTTGGTGGGACAGCTAACGACAAAGCCTCCATTCCACGCACTGTTCTGGTTCCTGTAGCATACATTTGTGAGAATAAAATGCCACCGCCGGCTAAAGAATCTAAATTTGGAGTAAGCCCTTGTTTATTCCCGAAAGTACCCATAAAGTCCGCGCTGAAACTTTCCATTGTTATCATTATAACATTTGGCTTTATAAGATTTTGTTTGCTGGATATTTTTCGTTCTATAGAAAGGTTATTTGAGAAAAATCTTTGATTATCGTTCAAATCAGTTCTAACTATTTTAAAAGCGCTTTCGTTATCAATTAGTTTGTAAAAATGATCGTAATTGATTTCATTGTTTTTATAGGCGGAGAAAAACGAATAAATTCCTGCCTTAGAAATTTCATTTTGATAACGATTGACACTTTTATCTGCTAAACTATTACTGATAAACAAAGAGTATATTATGGTAAGGCAGAAAAATCCTAAAAAAACAATTAGTCTAACCGAAAATTTATGTTGTCCGTTAAATGAAAAAAAGAATATTTTGCTTTTGTAAAACAAAATAAATATTAAGGTCATAAGCAGAAGTATCGATGATATCAAAACGGGTAAAGGGTAAGACTCATTTATGTTATTAATAACTTCGTAAGTATATACCAAATAATCTACAGCAATAAAATTAAATCGGCTCTCAAACTCCTGCCAAAATGTAACCTCGGCAAAAAATGAAAATAAATGTATAAGAAGAAAAATAATAAAAGTGCTGTAGGTAATAATTTTATTGAATAAAGACCTTATGTATTTCTGAGGAAAAATCAATAGATAAAAACTGTATGGTAGCAGAAAGAATAATCCAACTCCAAAGTCAAACAAAAATCCCAGAAGAAAAATTTTCATTATAGGTAACAGAGATAAATCAGCCTTTTGAAAACTGACTGCTAAAAATCCAAATCGGAGAAGTAAAGACGATACCAGATAAAATAAAAAAGAATAAACCAGTAATGTGTAATTGCCCCAATAGTTTTGTTTTAATTTCATATATCTAAATATTTGAAATGATTAATTGCGTAAAAAAATACGTAAGTATGTAATTCATCTTGAATAGACCCAGATTTTTATAATTCATAGTCTATTTGATGTTTTAGAAATTTTCCCATTTACTTATTTCATCTATTAATGCAAGATGGCACAACTGCTATTATAGATGAACCTCCCCCTCTTGGTGCCCTTCAGTTTCAATTTGGAATGTAGTATGGCTAATTTTAAATTCAGAGGTGGCTTTATCTGACAAATTTTTCAAAAGTTTATTGAGATCTTCCTGATGGTCGGCTACTACGTGGGAACTCATCGCATTAACGCCGGAAGTCAATGACCAAACGTGGAGATCATGAAGTTTAATAACTCCTTTTACAGATTCCAAAGAATTTCTAAGCTCTTCTATATTGACATCTTTTGGAGTTCCTTCTAATAAAACATTCACAGCTTCTTTCAAGAGCTTCCAGGTTCTCGGAAATATTAATAACCCTATCACAGCGGAAATAAGGGGATCAGCATAATACCATCCTGTCGTCAACATAATAACTCCGGCAATCATTACTCCTACTGAGGTAAGCGCGTCAGAAAGAACCTCAAAGTAGGCACCCTTCATATTTAGGCTTTCACCTGAATCTTTTCTAATAATCATGATTCCGATAATATTCACCAGCAAGCCTATTCCGGCAACGATCATCATAGCTGTGCTCTGTACTTCAGGGGGATTTTTGAACCTTTGCCATGCTTCAAACAATACATATACAGAAATTCCCAACAGAACTACCGCATTGATTACTGCCGCCAGAATTTCTGTTCGGTAATAGCCGAATGTTTTCTGTGCATCGGCTTTTCTTTCACCAATTTTGATTGCTATAAAAGCAAGGAATAATCCGACCACATCAGTAAGCATATGAGCTGCATCGGCAAGTAGCGCAAGACTTTTAGTAGCTAAACCGCCAATAACTTCGGCAATCATATAAGTGCCACTTAAACATAAGACAATTAAAAGATTTCTTTTATGTTTTGCAGAAGCCGAAATATTTTTATTCTGATCGTTCATAACACTAAGATTTGTATTAGATTAAGCCTACATTTCATAATAGCTTGTACTCACTTCTTTAACTGGTACATTCTTCTCTCCGATCATTTGCAAAAGATTGATTTCAATTGTTTTTGCTAATGATGTCATTGGAGTATCTACCGGTGTATTTTCAAAGGGGTCCTGCATTATGATTGCTGTTTTCTCAATAGCTATAAAAATCACAGGTACAATAATTGTCGTGGCAATCTCAACACCAAGTTGTGAGTCTTCCAGTCCAAATGGCAGAAGAAATGCAAAAACGTAAATCAATGTATGCAGCAAAATGCTGTAGGCACGAGGGAAAACAGTATTTTTTAAACGCTCACATTTTCCCATACTGTCACAAAACCTGATGACCATATCGTTCATCTGTACCAATTTGTATTCAGATAAATTCTCCTGTTCTGCCAATTTCCTAAGGTGATCAGAATGTTTATCTAAAAGGGCATTGGGAATATTTAAAGCATTGATGTTTTGCGATTCTAAGTATTCTCTTACTCTTATTGAAAAAGGTACTTTTCTTAAACTTTCTCCTAAAGCATTCAGCCAGATGATATGTCGTTCTGCAAACTCAGATGTATCGTTTTCTGAGTTAGGGAAAAATTGTTTTATTAATCTCATAAATGATCTTGAATCATTCACAATAGCGCCCCAAACGGTTCTTGCTTCCCACCATCTTTCATAAGATTGTGCAGTCCTGAATGCTAAAAGTAAAGAGACAGCAGTTCCTAAAAGTGCAGGAATACTCAATGGTATGGTAATTTTTTTCAAAAAATCAATGTCGTCTAAAAAGCCTATTAGAAAAGCAAAGCTGACAATCAAAACGATCTGAAATTTAATCTGTTTAACAAAATACCAAACCGAAATTCTTTTGTTTAAAAGCATAATTGAGGATTTTTTAATTATTGACTAAATTTATTTTGCAACATTGTTTTACGTTTTTTTATTACTTTTAAAATAATGTATAGAATCATAGTAAGAATACAGCCTACAATAAAAATCATATTATAATGCGTATGTCTTAGGATAATTTCTCCGGTAATTTCAAAAACAGTAAAAATCAGAAACATGGCAAAAAGTCCGTTTTTTTCTTTTAATAGAACTTTTTTTAAACTGAAGCTAAGATGAGTATTTCTGAAAAGGTATAAATTCGGTATAAAAACCGGTACTTTATCAGCCCACTTAGTATATTGCTCTCCAAATTTTCTTTCTAAAAATTGCTCTTCAGCAAAAACAATCCTTTCATAATAGACCCAATAAAAAAACACAAATGAAATTACAAACCACAGATTTTCAGTAAACATCGCAAGCCCAAGCCACATAAAAAAATTACCTAAGTACAATGGATTTCTGGTTGTACTGTAAATACCTGTAGTGTTTAATTCATCTGCAACCTGCCCTGCTTTTGTATTTCTTCCTGAAGTATTATGCGGAGTAAAACCAACAGTATACACTCTTATAATCAAACCTAAAATGCTTACAGCTAAACAAAGCATCTCAAAGAAAAGTGAACAATCATTATCGTTTTTCAGCAAAACATTTTGGATAAAAACTCCTAAGCCAAGCGCCAGAACGATAATCGGCAAAAAACTTCTGTATCTGAACAGCCAATTTCCCTGGGTTTCTAATTCTTGTTTTAAAGGCATAACTAATATTTTTAAAATCAAGTGAAATCAAGATAGGATTTCACTTGATTATTGATTAATTAATGTCCGTGGTCTCCTGCATTAGAAAGCTTAGCATTCACGAAGAATGCGCCTTTTACCACAATTTTTGCATCAGGTGCAATTGCACTCACAGGCGTAATCGCTGTGTAACCCATATCTGAAGTCCCTTTTACCACTTCAATTTTTTCAAAATTCATTTTCTTAGCCTGCTCCTTTGCATGGTTTCCTGCTTCGGTTTCATTTTTGTGACCGTGTTCCGCCTCTCCTTCATCATGCCCGTGACCATGATCGTCATCTCCTTTTTCTTCAGCGTGCTCTTCCACTTTTTTAGAAGTTTGTACAAATACATAGAATTTACCATCGGCTTCTACAATAGCTTCATTTGGAACGGCGGGAGTTTGTGAATTTCCAAGGCTTACATTTCCTGTAATATTCATTCCGTCAATCAAGCCAGCTTTGTTCCCGGTAACCATTGCATGAACTGAAATCGTTTTACTTTCATTTTCAAAAGATGATCCGATGCTGTACACTTTTGCATTAAAGGTTTCTTCCGGATTGTTGGTGAGCTTAAACTGCACAATCTGACCAACTTTCATTTTGGGAAGATCTCTTTCAAAGACTTGTAAATCCAAATGAATTGAGCTGTTATCGATGATCTCCAAAACCGGTGACGATACATCAACATAACTTCCTATCTGTGCATTAATCGTACTAACTGTTCCGCTGATTGGCGATGTAATGACCAAGCCTGATCTTAGGTTTCCATTGCTTACTTTCCCAGGACTGATTCCCATTAGCTGTAATTGTCTTTGTAACGATGATCTCTGGGTTCTTAAACTTTTTAGCTCCGCATCAGAACTTTGCAGATTCTTTTTTGCTCCGGCATCATTGTCAAAAAGCTCCTTTTGCCTTCTGAATTCCTGCTCTGCATAAGTTATTCTGCTGTTAATAGTCAGATATTGTTCCTGTAACTGAATGTATTCAGGGTTACTGATTGTAGCAATAACCTGTCCCTGTCTTACATAATCTCCTATCTGAACGGTTAATGTCTTAATGACACCTCCATACAGTGAAGTGACCGTTGCCTTTCTGTTATTGGGTACACGAAGAACACCATTTGCCTTAATAGTTGAGGCTAAATCTTTCATTTCTAAAGTTCCAAGACTGATTCCTACAGATTTCATCTGTTCTTCAGTCAGTTCCGCAATAGTTTGCGGAGCTTCTTCGTGACTTTCTTCTGCCTGTTCTGTTTTTGGTTTCTCTTCTCCTTCTGCCGGAGCATCTTTTTTTCCACAGCTGACCGCTAGAATAGAAATTAAGGCTAGAGATACAATGCTATATTTGATTTTCATTTGTCTATTTATTGATGATTGAATTAATGATAACTACAGATTCGTTGACCTGTTGAATAGATTCCAGGTATTTAAGCTGAATATTGGTGGAAGTCTGCAGTGCAAAAAGATATTCTACATAAGAAATTTCTCCTGTTTTATAACCTAATTGTCCTGCTTTGGCAATTTTCTCAGCATTTGGAATCGCTTGATTAACGTAGTAGTCATACTGATTAACATTTTGCTGATATTGATTAAATGCATTTTGCAATTGCGCTTCAAGCTGCTTTTGCTGGAATTTTGCATTTGATTCTGCCATTTGTCTCTGATATTCATAAGACTGGATTCTTGCTTTCGTAGCTCCAAATGTCAAAGGAATAGAAACACCAATTGTTGCCGAATGAAACCTGTTTCCTCCATTGAAATACTGATCCATCCCGTTGATGGTTTGAAATCCTATCAATGACTGATTAGTATATCCGATGGTAAAGTCAGGAAGTCCCAAAGATTTTTCAACTTTCTTATTTTTTTCCGCAATCTGCATTTCCTGATAAAAAGCTTTTACGGTAGGATGCTGTGCAATGGCACTGCTGTCTAAAACATATTGTGCTTGTAGCGGATGATAGTTCTGATCAAATGGAACTGAAATATCCTCTTCAATATTTAGCAATGTTTTTAAATTTTTATAGGCATTGGTAAGATAAACCTCATTCTGTTTAAGCAATAAGTTGATTTCCCCTCTCTGTGTTTCAGCTGTATTGATTTCAATTTTTTTAATATCTCCGGCTTTAAACCTAACCGTTGCAACTCTGATAAAGTCATTGTATAAACTATCCAGATTGCTAAGCTTGGATTTATTAAATTGTAAATACTCAATTTGATAATAATACGTTCGAACCTGTTTCGCTAATTCATTCATAGAAACTTCCCTGTTGATTTGCTTTCCTTTAATCTGTTCCGCAATCAACTCTTTTCTTGCTTTGAACAAAGTTGGAAATGGAATCGTTTGGGAGATCGAAAATGATTGGTCAAATTTCTTAGAGTTATACTGCCCCAATTGAGCATCCACATTCATTTTCGGGAGCTCTTTGGACGTTGGAATCAATGCCTGTGTAGCTTTAATATCCAGATCTCTCGATCGGATTGATTGATTATTCTCAATAGCAGTACGTGTAGCTTCTTCGACTGTTATGGTTCTTCCCTGTTGTGCACTAAAAGTCTGTCCTAAAAATAAAAATCCTAAAACCACAATGGCGGTTACCGATTTGTTATTGATCTTTTTTAAATTAATCTTGGTATTAAAAATAATATACAACATTGGTAAGACAAATAATGTTAAGAAAGTCGCCGTAACCAAACCTCCGATAACAACTGTCGCCAAAGGTTTTTGCACTTCAGCTCCTGCACCTGTAGAAATAGCCATCGGTAAAAATCCTAATGAAGCTACTGTTGCAGTCATTAAAACAGGTCTTAATCTTGTTTTTGTACCTTCCATTACTCTTTTCAGAATATTGGTCTCGCCTTCCTTTTCCAATTGATTAAATGTTCCAATCAATACAATTCCATTCAAAACGGCAACACCAAATAAAGCAATAAAGCCAATTCCGGCACTGATACTGAATGGCATATCTCTCAATAATAATGCGAATACACCACCAATCGCACTCATAGGAATAGCCGTAAAAATTAAAGTGGCTTGCTTAAATGAATTAAATGTAAAATAAAGCAGCATAAAGATTAAGAATAGCGATACTGGAACTGCAATCATTAATCTCTTACTTGCTGCCTGAAGATTCTCAAATTGACCTCCATAGGTAAAATAATATCCTGCAGGAAGTTTTACTTCTTTATCGAGCTTTGATTGTATGTCCTTAACTACACTTTCAACATCACGGTCTTTCACATTGAAACCTATTACAATCCTTCTTTTTCCCGCTTCGCGGCTGATTTGGGCAGGCCCTAATTTGTAACTAATATTAGCAACCTGGGCGAGTGGAATTTGCGTTCCAGAGGCAGTAGAAATCATTAGATTACTAACATCGTCAATATTTGTTCTGTGTAAACTGTCTAATCTTACAACCAGATCGAACCTCCTTTCATTTTCAAAAACCTGACCTGCTGATTTACCTGCAAAAGCTGTACTTACTGCATTATTAACGTCTTCAATGTTTAATCCGTAATTGGCCATTCTGGTTCTGTCATACTCTACGTTAATCTGAGGGAGTCCGCTTACACGCTCAATTTGGGGAGATGTAGAACCTTTAACAGACTGTATTACCTTAGCAGTCTTATCAGCATAAATTGCCAGAGAATCTAAGTTTTCACCAAAAATTTTAACTGCAACATCTTGTCTAATACCTGTCATTAACTCATTGAAACGCATTTGGATAGGTTGGTTCTTTTCAAAGAAAACTCCAGGAATCACTTCTAATTTCTCTGAGATTTCATCAGCGAGTTCGTCATACGTTTTCTTTGTTTTCCATTCTTTCTGAGGTTTCAAGATAACCATCATATCAGTAGCTTCCGGTGGCATTGGGTCGGTAGGTACTTCAGCAGCGCCAGTTTTACCAACAACCATTTTTACCTCATCAAACTGTTTTATAATTCTTGAAGCCTGCATTGAAGTTTCAATACTTTGATTTAAGGAACTTCCTTGTGGAAGGATACAGTGGAATGCAAAATCGCCTTCCTGCAACTGAGGTATAAATTCACCACCCATTCTCCCAAAAACAAATATTGCTACAGCAAAGAGAGCTACGGTTCCTCCAACCAGCCAATATTTTATTTTTAATGCTTTTTCCAATAAAGGCTGATAAACTTTCTGAATTCTGTTCATCATTTTATCAGAGAAATTTTCTTTGTGGCTCATCTTTTTTGATAAGAATAAAGCACTCATCATCGGAATATAAGTCAATGATAAAATCAGAGCGCCCAAAATAGCAAATCCCACAGTTTTAGCCATAGGCGTAAACATTTTACCTTCTACTCCCACCAATGTTAAAATCGGAATGTATACAATTAGAATAATGATTTCTCCAAATGCTGCACTACTTCTGATTTTGGATGCAGAAAGAAAAACTTCTTCATCCATTTCTGCTTGGGTAAGCATTTTTTTTGATTTATTCAAGCCTAAATGATGTAAGGTAGCTTCCACAATAATAACTGCCCCATCAACAATAAGCCCGAAATCAATCGCTCCTAAACTCATCAGGTTAGCACTCACACCAAACACATTCATCATTCCTAATGCAAACAGTAATGATAATGGAATAGCTGATGCTACAATTAAACCTGCTCTTAAATTACCCAAGAAGATAACAAGTACGAAGATGACAATGAGTGCACCTTCAATTAGGTTTTTTTCTACTGTGTCGATTGCTCTTCCAACCAGGTCGGTTCTATCTAAATAAGGTTCAATTACAACGTCTGCAGGAAGAGATTTTTGTATAACTGGTATCTTTTCTTTAATTCTGTTCACCACTTCATTACTGTTGGCTCCCTTTAGCATCATAACAACACCTCCCACAGCATCGACCTGACCATTAAAAGTCATTGCACCATATCTCACAGCACTTCCCAGACGCACTTCAGCAACATCTTTTATGAAGATTGGAACACTGCCCGTATTATTTTTAACTACAATGTTCCCTGCGTCTTCTAAAGATGTTACCAAACCGATTCCACGGATAAAATATGCATTTGGCTTTTTATCAATATAAGCACCTCCTGTATTCTGATTATTTTTTTCGAGAGCGGTAAAAATATCAGATATACTTACGCCCATCGCTCTTAATCTGTCTGGATTTACAGCGACCTCGTATTGTTTTAACTGACCGCCAAAACTGTTGATCTCTGCAACTCCAGGTGTTCCATTAAGCTGTCTTCGCACAATCCAGTCCTGCATTGTTCGCAGTTCTTTAGCATCATACTTTTTCTCACTGCCTTTTTTGGGATGCAGGATATATTGATAAACTTCTCCAAGTCCAGTACTAACAGGGGCAAGTTCAGGAGTTCCAACACCTTGGGGAATTTCTTCTTCTGCTTGTTTTAATTTTTCAGTAACCAGTTGGCGAGCAAAATAAATATCTACCTCTTCTTTAAAAACAACTGTAATCACTGATAGACCGAATCTAGAAATACTCCTAGTTTCCTCAATATCTGGTACATTTGCGATACTTTGTTCAATTGGGAAGGTAACAAGTTGTTCTACTTCCTGTCCAGCAAGTGTGGGACATACTGTGATGATCTGCACCTGATTATTGGTAATATCCGGTGTAGCATCAATTGGCAGTTTGGTTGCGCTCCAAACTCCCCAAATAATCAATAACAAGGTCATGATACCAATGACAATCTTGTTCTTGATACTAAATCTTATGATTTTATCTAACATTGAATTTAATTTTTATTGGATTGCCCAAAGTTAAAATCAGTATAAAACTGAATTTAAAAGATGATGCAAAGATGAATAGGATTACAGTGCAATGATATTGCAAAGTTTCCAAGACAATTTAGATGAAAGGGAATCCTTCCATCATATCAATAAAAATTATATTTTAGGCGGTTGCCAGATTTGGTCGTACACCAAATAAGCGAAGTCGTTTTTCTGAAAATGGATTTTCTTAGAAAAAAACGCAGTAGCGATTCTTGAAAAAACTAGAATTGGTTCGATTTTATAAGATGCCACCGTGGTTCTGCAACAGTTGCAAGAACAAAATGGAGAACAAGAATCTGCCTTCGAATGTGAATCTTCTTGTGTCTTTGAACTTAAAGAATAATTGAAATCTTGCTTAAAAGACTGAGCATTTGCACTATCTAGACATGGCATTATGGATAACGCCACAAAATAGATGATGAAAAGTAGTCTTACAAATTTCATAATGCAAATGTATAAAATATAATTACCAAAAAAATATTTTATCCTAAAATTTTAAGGAAATTATACATTTGATTATGCCGAATCAAAAAAATAAAATACCTACAATACATCTAAGTCATTTATAATTATAGAAAAAAACTGATGCTTTTAGATAAAATTAGATATGTACATTTAAATAATATTGCCACCATAATTTAATTTTAACTCAATTTTTCAGTAAACTAATTTTCATTTTTTTCAAAACAAAATTATATATTAATTTACACTTGATTTTTAGATGAATAATATATTAAATTCTTATATCAATATTGGTCTTTCCAAATTATAATACTTCTTTAATATAGATGTACATATTAAATATTCAAAAAATCATCTTAAAATAGGTTCTAAAATTGAACTGAATTTACGTAATTTTCTTTAGTAACCTTTTTCTAAGAACTGTTTCTGAATCTGTAAAACTGACTCTTTTGAAGGGTAAAAACTAAAGTAATCTAAAACTTTTAAAATTATAGAACTTGAAATATTTATACCTCCCTCCAGAATTTCTAATCGTGAATATTCCTCATTAATAGTGATTTTATCTGTTTTTGTCGTTCTTATCTTCATAAGCGGCATGTGATTCTCGCTGTCCAAATGTAATCTTCTATCTTTTAACTCATTAAATATAATAGAAATACTCAAACCTTCTTTATATAATCCTTCTATTGTTAAGTGTTCAATAAAAACATATAGTTGAGTAAGATAATGTATAATACTTGTATAATAAAACAAGTATTGACCAGAAGGAAATTTTGATGCCCAAGCCCCTCTCAAATGATCACCTTCTAGCCAGTCTTCTACAAAGCTGTTAATCATGCAAAAACTCTCTGACAAATACATTCTCCACAGTTCTTTTCGAGCTCCTAAATCGGAAAAAGCCTCGTAAGAATTTTCAGCAGTAACTAAACTACCCTCGTGTAACGTTCTTGGTATAAATGGCAATGACCATGACGCCTTTACCTGTGCTTTTTCGACAACTTCAAGACATCTTTTAAGACTATGTAAATTACCTTTTTGAAGAGGAGTTATATAAACTTCGCAATTGCCTTTCGATTTTATTAATTCATATGATGATGTCTGCTGAAAAGCTTTTATTTCTGCGTCAAATATTTCTGCGTCAATATTGGGAATGGTATAGCCAAAACTTTTTCTGCGTTGCATTAATCTAACGGCTGCCAACTCAATGAGATCTCGCAAATCGCTGACATTTGATATGGCTGCGCTTTCAGGTCTCTTATTTGTATTTCTATAATACAAAGTACTTGCTCTCATTTCTCCGTCCAGAGTTTTTTTACAAAGAGTTGGAATTTCTTTGAAAGAGAAGATCTTGATTACCACATATTTTAATTCGTTTCTATCTTCCGGAAAATAGACATTGAAATCTACCATTGGTTCTGCATATTTTGAAACCTGATCTCGCATTTCATCATATTTGTAAGTGATAATATTTTTCTGGTCAACTCCTACATTAATAAATTCATTATCCTTTTCCTCAATTCCAATTACAATGTGACCTCCATCTGGTAGATTTGACATTGCCAAGATATCTTTTGTTAGCTTCTTATAATCCCAAGGACTGTTTGCTTTAAAATCTAGTGAAGGGCTTTCCGTTTGACCCTCAATCAATCTTATAAAATCTTCTGTATTCATTTATTTTCCAATTTTATTAATATATTTCCCAAAAATATCTCACGACAAAATGTTAATTATTTAAATTGAAGTAATTCTTCTCGTAACATATAGGCTTTAGGAGAACTTCTTTTGACTAGAAAATCTAAAATAAATAGAAAGTCAGCTAAAGTATTTTTATCTCTTTTTATTTTACCACCATATTTATAAAAAGCTTTTTCAACGAATTTTTCTAAAATATCGTTCTCGACCAGTTCAGCATTTTGGCTTTGGAGCATGGGAACAATCCATGATATTGAGTTAGGCATAAAATTATAAAATGCAATGCCACTTAAAAATTTTATCGATGAATTAATTCTGTTAAATCCTAAAGTAATTATAAAATCTTTGAAATATAAGCTTTTACCATCCAATACTGACCATTTTTCAGAGCTCTCCACCCAGTCAATGTCAAAAAGAAAAATTGGTAGAAATCTCGCATTGCTGTTATTGATCATCCAATCTTTCAAAAATTCCCAAAATATCCAGAAATTTTCGAGTTGAATTCTACCTATCGCTGCTCTAATAAACTCTTCAACTAACTTATATATAAATTTTAAATAATCATCAGGGATACTTTTTTCAGGTGTTTCTATACTTGAATCAAGTATTTTTTTTAAGAGAGGTAATGATAATTCTGTAGGCTGATTCAGCAGATATCGTGGATAATAAAAAGTAAATGCATGTCTACTTTCATAAAAATCCAGCATGCTTGATTTGGGATCATTTAAAAAAACAGTGTGTAGTGTCAGAACATCCTGAATAAATTTGTGGTGAGCAGGAAGAGCCGTATTCCATGGGATGATACGAAGCATGTCATCCAAGTACCACTGAGTATGTAAGTCTAATGAAACGATAATTTCATCAGGTATGTTTATACTTCCTTTGATAACAGAATTAATTAGTACTTCCGACCAATTGTCTTCTTCCGACTTATTAAAATCACGAGCACTTAATTTCCCTTGATGATATAACATTCGCTTTCTCTCGCTTTCTTTATTTTGTGCCTTTAGAATTACGATGGCTTCTGCTAATCCATACCAACAGTTTAAAACAAAATCAGGTTCAAATAATACTAATTCCTGTAAAATAGCGTGCTGCAAAGCGATTCGTTCCCTAGCGTCAAGACCCTTTAAAAGTAAACGGAAAATTAATTCTTTAACCTTCAATTTTAAATCTTGCTCAATATCAACTTTAAAAATATAGCATAATCCTTTAAGAGAAGGTATATTATCCAATAAATCAAAATTAATAGCGTATGGATCTGTTTTCGCTAATTTTTTTGCTTCTAAATTGATAATAGTTTCACAACACCATGCAATTTCATCAGGTTGAAGTTGATTTGAAAAGTCACGAAGAGCAATAGACGCCATAGTACCTGGAGAAACCATAATTTCTCGTCTACCATCTAGTTGCAAAATAAATTCATATCCTATTTTCCAAGTTTCATAGTTATGATCATCAACTTCTTCGTATTCGAAAACTTTTCTTGCCCAAGTCGTATTAGCTGTCGGAACTGTATAATCATTCCCACTTTCTACAACATTTCTAATTGTATCATCATATCCGGGAACTACCTGAACATAATTTTCATATCCCTTTTGATTAAAATGTTTAAATTCATACTTTCTAGCATCCATATCAAACAAAAACTTTTTAAAAAGCCAATCATCTTCCTTGACATTCTCCCACATTCTGTCGACCTGTTTGAATAAAAGTTCATTATACTCTCGTTGATAAAACATATAGTCAGCCACAAATCCAACTAAACCTACATAATACTTATTGCGATGAATTCTTTGATTTGCGGCAATTCGTTCTTTTCTTTCGAATTCTTCGTCATTATAGACATTGCTTCTCATCATATCCGAAGTAGACCTTGTAGAATCCCACTTAAAAAACAGTGGGACACCTAATAAGGAGACAGAAGTTTCATCAACTAAATTAGGAAATGCTTGTAAAATGCTGCAGACCACTCCTAAAATGGCAATATTGTTAGACTCTCTTATCAACCTGTCTAAAAATATGCGTGCTGTTGAAAAATCTTTTTTATCCCCAATTTCTAACAAAGTCTTTTCCAAAGCCATCAGCACTGATATTAAGACCTTATCATAAATTGAAAATCCTCGGTACATAGACCAGTACTCAGGATTCCCATAGTATACACCACACGATCCATCTTCAAAAACAACCTCAATCCTTTCCACCCCTCTCTTTTTTAAAGACAGAAGAATTTCATAATTTTTTTCAAAAGCATCATTTAAAAATGGAATAAGGAAATCAAGAGCTTTTTCACCGTGATACAAAAACATCCAATAAAAAAAAGTCTGATAACCTGATGGTAATCCATAATCATATTCTAAATCTTTATTTAAACCAAAATCATTTACTTTAGGCTCTCGAATAAGCATACTATTAATACTCCCCGGTGCATATTTCTCTTCCTTTTGAGCCCAGTCTTCAGTAGCCATTTGAATAACTTCTTCAGGGAAAAAGCGACAAATTTGATCTGAAATAACACCTCCGGTAATATAAGCTCTTATTTCTCGTAGAAAAGCAGGATCAGTCCATCTTTCATTACCTGTTTCAGGAATCAAGCAAGCTTGAATAATCGAAGCAATAAGTTCCTGATCGGCTGCCGTCAATTTAAAAAGAATTTTAATATATTTTTTTAAATATTCAGAAGATCTCCTGCCTAATCTCCTCTGAATTGAACGACCCTGCAACCTAAAAATAAAATCTTCCAACAGAAAAGCAGCGCTTTTTGCACCAGATGGAAGTATGCCTTGGTTAAATTCAGGGAGCTGTTTTGACCATGATTCAATAAGAGTCAAATGTTTTAATTCAAAATTTTGCAGCTTAATTTCATTAATATTAGCTTTGATAAAATCAATTATATAATCCCATCCGGAGCCAATAGGCAGAAGATCATTAAAATTTCTTTTTTGAGGATCTATTTTTTTACAACTCGTTTGTAGTAAATAGATTATGCGATCCAACAATTTCGCTTCATCTTCAAGAAGCTGTACTTTTAAACTATCCAGTAGTACTTTGGAATGATTTGATCTAAGTGAAACAATCAGTAGCTCATCTTTCCATGAAGGGGACAAAGTATCATCACTTAAGAGCTCGTGCATAAAATATACGGAAGCTTCCGGTTCATATTCATAAAACTCTTCCATCCATAATCTGAATGCCCTTCTCATGGCGGGAGTATTTTCTATCGAAAGTAAAAAATCTTTTGAGTTTGCAATCTCCGATTTTTGATTTCTTATAAATCTGATCAATGCCCAATCTTCCAATATGTCGTGAGAAGGACTGTAAGCACTGGTATCGGACATATCATCCAACTGTAGAATATTATCTTTAACAAGATCAGCAGTCACACTGTTATCGCTCTCATATGTTGTAAAAAGAGACATTTCTCTAGATCTTTTAAGACAAATCTCATAGAAAACAGTTCCTCGTCGTGATTGATTGTCTTCAACAATATATTTCCACATTAACCTTTTAAATTGTAACTCGTCCAAGTGTTCCTCACTTAATAGTTCTGGTATAATTCGTACAGCTTTATCAAGATAATAAGGAGTTCTCAAAAGATGCTTAATCTTAGAATTTTCCATCAATGGCAGTAAGTCAGGAATTTTTTCAACGATTAATTCAACCTCAGCATCATTAAATTCACCTACTTGAAAATAAGCAATATTTTCTGGCAGCTCATAATAGTAATCGATTTTAAACTTCTGTAATAAGTAGTCTCTTATTGTTAAAACTATAGTTATATTTTTATTTTTTTCCAGTATCTGAAGTAGTTCATTAAATGCTCCCGAGCTACCTGACTCTATTAGTTTTTCAAAGCTTTCTATCCAAATTAAAAAATACTTATTTGATAAAGGACTTGCCAATATTTGTTCGATACTAACTTTACATCCGGCTTTTATCAAAGCTTCACTAATTGTTTCACAATACAGGTTTTCAGCGGTAAAAGTTAAAACACTACGATCTCCAGACATTTTCAAATCACTTACAGCTGATTTTGTCAAAGCCGATTTTCCAACTCCCGGGTTTCCATGAACCACTACAAGATTCTTTTCTTTAAGCAATTGCAGGAGGTCTATATTATCACGAGGAACATTAAAATCTCCGATTTTTTCTCTAGTTCTAGAATTAGTGGTTTGTTCATTTTTTTCCATTTCTTCATAACTTAAGAGAACATCTTTATCTGTCTCCGGTTTGATAGAATTGATCAGACTGAACTTAGGATATGGAATCAGCTTATTGTATGCTAAAACTTTGGTCGCCAAAAAAAATCCACCGTCCTCGTATGTATGAATAATACCTGTAAAATAAGTTTTTCCATACAAGATAGAATAAGCGCCACTTCCAGACAATCCTTCAACATTTTCCAAGGCCTGTTGATAATATGTATCGAGAGAATTTTCAGACTTTAGTGTAAATTTATATCGATTGCTCTTGATATCTTCGATAAATTTCATAGGAAAAGATCGATCTGCCTCTTGATCATTAAAATTAGCATACCCTCTAATTTGATAATCTTCCACCATTTCATCAGTATCAATTACCTGACAAAAAAATTGTTTACCTGTAAGTGGAAGAATATTCTTTTTAGAAAGAATCAACAATGCCATATCCTCATCATCATCTGACACAATAACAATATCTGTTTCGGTCAAATTGTATGAATGAAATTCTGATGTTTCCTGATTAAAAATCTCTTCAAGTTTAATATCCGTATTTACATATTCTTTATCGAACTTTTTACCTTCTAAACAATGTTTTGCAGTCAAGACATACACGTCATCAACATCAGGACTCGGGTAGAAAATTACTGCTGAAGCAATTTCGTGGTTACATCTGATTTTGATTGTAGAAAGCTGTGGTATATTTTCATTCATATTTTATGAGTTAAGGGCAGGTACGAAAGTTCTAAGCTGTCAGGTCCTATTTGTGAATAATCACATTCAAATGTATATCTTTCAAAAGCGTCGTCATCGACCTCAAAGATATTTCTCAATTCTTGAGTATCACAAGCAAAATGAATTTTGATAATTTCAGAATTTCTTCTCTCGTTCGTAATGATTCTAACTATAGTCTCTTTATCCGGATGTCTGTTATGGATACCGTTTCCAGTTATCACATAACAATTGGTCTGAACTATTTCCAGCAATTTAGGGCAGGTATTGGCTTTACTGCCATGATGTGATAATTGCATAAACTTCACGGGCAGTGGCCGATCTTTATTATACCCCAATGCATCTAAACTGTCAATTATATCAGAGGGATGACTGTCGGCTAATAAGAGTACTTTTACCTTATCAAACTCGGCAAGAACAGCAATAGAGCTTCCATTAACAGGATCTGTATCCGGTTTAAATTCATTCCCTGTAAGTTCTTCAATTATTTTTTTATGGTCGGATTGATTTTCTTTTCTACCAATTTTACCATTACTTTCTTCTTCTTTCCACAATTCTGTTGCAGCAGCTTCCTTTTCAGGTGTAGGTGAAAGAATGGTCATTTTAAAACCAAAACATTCAATTGGTAATGTTTCAGTATTTATTGGCACTGTGGTAAGAAGATTATTTGCAGTTAAAAAATCCCTAAGTAAAATCCCGTCACCGACTGAGATTTTCCCATTAGATTCCTTTATCATCTCAGGAGAATGATTAAATAAAAAATTCTTTACAGCGTCTTGTTTATTTTCAATTTTTTTGTCCACGACAAAACCTTTTACGGCACCGATATGGTCGCGATCTATATGGCTGATAATCCAATTTTCAATTTGTTCGCCAGAAGACAAAATTTCTTTTATTAATGGGGCAAAAGAATTTTTGTACTCTTTACCATATCCTCCATCAATAAGTATATTATGCCATTGGGAATCTGTTCCTAAAAATCTGATAAAAATAGCATCACCGCCGCCGATATCGAAAAAATGAAAACTAATCCGATGTGTTTTTTGAGTCATAAAATAATGGTTATTAATACTTTCTTATTTTTTCTAAAATAGGAAAAGTTAATTGGATAAGTAAGAGTTTATTTAAATAATTAAACGAAAGGTCAAATTAATCCTTTCTTTCATTTTTACTGTTGATTTAGCAATTCGATGTTCCCAGTTTTCCTGTAAATCCCCTTTCATAATGAGTAACGAACCGTGAGGCAATGGCAAACTGTATTTGCTCTGATGATGGTCTTTTTTTCTGAAATCAAAGTTTCTGGTTTGACCTAAACTGATTGATGCAATCACAGGTCGTTTTCCATAGCGGCTTTCTTTATCTCTGTGCCATGCCACGGAATCATTATTATCACGATACAGGTTTAATAAAACACCATTGAACTGATACCCAAATTCTTTTTCTATCCTTTCTTTTAAAGTATAAAGCTCGGGAGTCCAAGGATTAGTTCCTGAAACATTTCCGTCTGAATCGTAAGAGCTATCATTTCCTCCATACCAAGCAGTAAGGCGGGGTGTTACAACTGTTTTATCATACATCTTCTGAGTTCGCTGTTCCCAAGGTGTCGTTTTCAGCAGTATATCTTTCAATTCATCGGCTTCTTTGCTGCTCAGGAAATGTTCCTTGTATTCCAAAAGGTCTTTTGGAAATTTATAAAACTCTTCCGTATCAAATAAACTCAGCTGACTCATTGCAATTTTCTATTAAAATATTTATATTTGATCTGGCCCGTTTATACGGGATTTTTTTCATCATTTGTGTTTTTGCTTCCCTTAGGAGATTTTTTTTTATGAAGTAATGTTAGGAAACTTATTTTTGAGCTTTATTCAAATGAATTCAATTCTTATCTCCTATTTTTTCTTTAATCTGTTTGATATCGGTCTTGATCTCTGTCATAAAGTTTTGAATATTACGTTCTGCAAATTCATCAGCTCCATATTCTATCGTATTGATACTACAGGCAAATTCCCAGATCTCTTTAATTTCAGATAATGGAATTTTATATGGCTCATAAAATTGATTGTCAGCTTTTACCCATATACTGTCTGCTTCATGAAACTGGAATCTTTTGTAACTGATTCCATCATTAGTGGTGATGAAAATATAAGTCCGGTCCGTTTTCAGATCAGAAAGATTTTCTACATATTTTCCAACAATATAAGTTCCGTTCTTATAAGGCGGCATAGAATCTCCGTCCGCTGGAAACGCTCTAAACTTCCCACCTTTTAAAAAAGGTAAGGATATCGTTTCCAAACTTTCTATGTATTCCGGATCTCCATAACCGTTCAGATAACCCATAGAGGCTTTTTGTGGAATAATCTCAATCTGATCGTTTCCATCCTGATCAACCCTGATAGGCAGAACAATCCTATTGTCAGGGAGCTCCATAATCTCATCAATCGAATATTTGCTGACGTTGATGGTCAAAAGTAAATCGATGCTGATATTATAATATCTTGAAATTTTCACTAAAATATCAAGGGGTGGCGCTGCGGCATCATCTTCATACTTACTATATCGGCCTCGGGTAATTAAAAGATCATCGGCAACCTTTTGTTGAGACAGATTGAGCTTACCTCTTAAATACCGCATGTTTTCTGATAAAATTGACATTGCTATAAATTATAGCAACAAATATACAATTTTTTGCTACAAATCGTGATAATTTTGTCAAATGGAACGAGCGATTGCACATATGGATCTGGATACATTCTTTGTTTCCTGTGAACGGCTGAGAGACTCTGTATTGGAGAATCAGCCCGTGATCATAGGTGGCGGAGATCGTGGTGTAGTAGCATCTTGTTCCTATGAAGCCAGGAAATTTGGGGTTCGTTCTGCGATGCCTTTGCGAATGGCTTTACGCTTATGTCCCGAAGCGCAGGTTATCAAAGGTGATATGGAGTATTATTCCAAAATGTCACATTTGGTGACTGAAATCATTCAGGAAAAAGTTCCTGTTATGGAAAAAGCAAGTGTAGACGAGTTCTATCTTGATCTGTCGGGCATGGATAAGTTCTTCGGCTGCTATCAATGGACAACCGAAATTGCGGAAGCGGTAAAGAAAAATACAGGTCTACCTATTAGTTTTGCATTGTCTACCAATAAAACAGTTTCAAAGATTGGAACAGGTGAAGCAAAGCCAGCCGGTAAATTAGAATTAAAACCGCTCGCAATACAGCCTTTTTTAAATCCTTTATCCGTCAGAAAGATTCCTATGGTTGGTGATGTGACCTTTGAACTCCTTTCAAGATTAGGTGTAAGAAAGATTGAAACACTTGCTAAAATGCCAGTGGATGTGCTTCAGGAATTAATTGGAAAAAATGGAACTGAGTTATGGAAAAAAGCCAATGGCATTGATTTAAATCCTGTGATTCAATATTCAGAGCGTAAATCCATATCAACTGAAACAACTTTTTCCGAAGACACCATCGATATTCCGAATATCAGAAGTATTCTTTCCGGAATGGTTGAACAGTTATGCTACCAGTTAAGACAGGAAAAATGGCTGACCTCAACGGTATCAGTAAGAATAAGATATGCCAACTTTGATACAGAGACTAAACAATGTAAGGTGGCTTATACCTCAGCAGACCACACATTGCTGAAATATATTCTGGAACTCTTCAAGAAAGTTTATACCCGAAGAATGAGAATTCGTCTTGTAGGTGTCAAGTTTACAGGACTGGTTCACGGAAGCCATCAGATGAATCTTTTTGAAGATACCGAAGAGCTGATCTCATTATATCAGACCATGGATAAAATGAAAGACCGTTTTGGTGCTAAAAGCCTTGGAAGGGCTTCCGGTTTTTTGACTCAATAAATAAAATTATGTTCCTCAATTGTCATACCTATCATAGCCTTCGTTATGGGACTATTTCTGTTGAAGAATTAGTTGATCTGGCTATGGATTATAAGCTGAAAGTTCTTGCGCTAACTGATATCAATACCGTAACGGGAATCTATCAGTTTTATAAACTGTGTGAAGATAAAGGCATTAAACCTATTGTAGGCGTTGATGTCAGAGTTGAAAATGAGCAGTATTATATATGCTTAGCGAAGAACCCGAAAGGAATAGCTGAAGTCAACAGGCTTTTGACCGATTATAATTGTGAAAATATTGAAATTCCAAAATCTAATCCTCAATTAGAAAACTGCTTTGTGATTTATACTTTACAAAATAAACCTGATATATTATTGGAACACGAGTTTATCGGAATCAGACAAGATGAGTTAAACCTTTTAATCAATTCTGAATTCAAATCCCTCACTCATAAAATGGTTATCCTTCATCCGGTAACGTTTAAGACTGATGACGAATACGAACTTCATAAAATATTACGAGCCATAGATGGTAATATTCTTTTTACAAAACTGGCTGAAAAAGATTATTGTAGAAAAGATGAGTTGTTTATGAGTAAGAAAACTCTTCTCGATCAGTTTAAGCATTACCCAGAAATCGTTGAAAACACGAAATTTATCGTCAGTCAATGCAGTTTTGATTTTGAATTTAAAACCCCGAAGAATAAAAAATATTATACTGACAGCAAGGAAAATGACTTTAAATTGTTATCCCAGCTTGCTTATGAAGGTTTATCTCATAGATATCCTGATAATAACAGACAGGCTATTGAGAGAGCTGAAAAAGAATTAACAGTTATTCATCAACTTAATTTTTGCGGCTACTTCTTGATTACTTGGGATATTATTCAATACAGTAAGCGTATGGGTTTTATGCACGTCGGAAGAGGAAGTGGCGCTAACAGTATTATAGCTTATTGTTTAGGCATTTCCGACATATGTCCTCTAGAGCTAGATTTGTACTTTGAGCGTTTTCTAAACTTAAACCGTAAAAGTCCTCCCGACTTCGACATCGATTGGAGTTGGAAGAATCGTGACACTATTTTGGAATACATTTTTGATAAATATGGAAAAAATCACGTTGCTTTTTGTGGAACTAATGTGGAGTTCAAGAGAAAATCGAGATTCAGAGAACTGGGAAAAGTCTTTGGACTGCCGAAAGATGAACTAGATCAGCTTTCAAAAAAACCGAGAGAACTACACGATCAAAATTCAATTGTTCAAGAGATTTATAAGTATGAACAGTTGTTAGTTGGATTTCCCAATCAAAGAAGTATGCATTCTTGTGGGATTCTTATTTCCGAAGAACCTATTACAAATTATTCAGTTTTAGAATTTCCTCCAAAAGAATTTCCAATTGTTCAGTTTGATATGCATACAGCTGAGGATATTGGTCTGGAAAAGTTTGACATTCTTTCACAAAGAGGATTGGGAACGATTAAAGATACCGTTAATCTAATTAAAGAAAAAAAGGGAATCAATGTAGATATTGAAGATACCAGAATCTCTAAGGATGAAGTCAAGTGCAATGAATTTTTGAGCATTGGAAAGACCATTGGTTGTTTCTACATTGAATCTCCAGCTATGCGTGGACTTTTGAGAAGATTAAAATGTGATAATTACAAAGTATTGGTTGCTGCATCATCAATTATTCGTCCAGGAGTTGCACAGAGTGGAATGATGCGGGAGTACATTTTCCGACACAATCATCCCGGTCAATTTGAATACTTCCACGATGTATTTGAAAAAGAATTAGGCGAAACCTATGGCATTATGGTTTATCAAGAAGATGTCATTAAAATTGCGATGCACTTTGGTGGAGTTTCTGCAGCTAATGGAGATGTTCTTCGAAGAGCTATGAGTGGTAAAGGACGATCACTTTCAGCTTTACAAAAATTAAAAGATGATTTCTTTGAATCCTGCAAAAGGAAAGGACATCCTGAGCAGCTTTCTCAGGAAGTATATCGACAGATTGAATCTTTTGCCGGCTACTCCTTTTGTAAAGCACACTCTGCTTCTTATGCCGTGGAGAGCTATCAGAGTCTGTTTCTGAAAGCCTATTACCCTATCGAATTTATGGTATCTGCTATTAATAATGGCGGTGGTTTTTACCGAACAGAAGTTTATGTACACGAGGCGAAGATGTCAGGTGCTAAAATTCATAACCCCTGCATTAACCTAAGCGAATTTCATACAACATTATATGGAACAGATGTGTACTTAGGTCTAATGCATATTGAAAAACTTGAAGCTTCTATCAAAGTAAATATCCCGGAAGAAAGGAAAGAAAACGGCGATTACGGATCATTAGAAGATTTTATAAAAAGAGTCAACATTGGTATTGAAACTTTACAGATATTAATTTTTGTCGGGGCTTTCAGATTTACCGGAAAGCAGAAACACGAACTTTTAATTGAAGCAAGATTCCTACTTTCAAAGAATCAATATAAAAGCAAGATCATATCATTATTTGAGGAACCTCAAAAAGATTATAAGCTACCGACAATAGATAGAAACCCTTTTGAAGACGCTTTTGATGAAATTGAAATTTTAGGATTTCCAGTTTCCTATTCGATCTTTGATTTACTCAAGACTAAATACAGAGGTCACGTTTTGGTTAAAGATCTCTTGAAGTATCATAAAAAACAGGTTAAAATGCTGGCATATTTAATTTCCAGGAAACACGTTCCTATCAAGATGAGAAATCATCCTGGAAAGAAAGACGATATGTATTTCGGAACATGGATCGATGCTGAAGGTGAGTATTTTGACACGGCACATTTTCCCGACAGTTTAAAACAATTTCCCTTTAAGGAAGGAGGAGTCTACCTTTTATTAGGAACTGTTGAAGTAGATTATCATTTTCCTACTATTACCATTACTAAAATGGCAAAAATGCCTTTGATTGCCGATCCGCGATATTCGATGGATGATGAAAAATCTAAAGAAATGGAAAGAAGTCTACGGGAAGACGTTAGTATGACTCACCGAAATCCCTATCCACAGGAACATGAAATTGGATTACCAAGAAAAAAGATAAACTGATTCTTTAGTATTCTTGTTATTTATTTTCACAAAGTTCCAGACCTTTAGTGATAAAATCTCCGTATGAAATTTTTAATCCAGCCCATTTTAAGCAATAAGTTTTTACCTACTGTTGAAACTTAATTTTTATAGCTCATTCTAAACGTATTAATCAATTAAAATTTATTTACTAAGATTATTTTAAAAGATTAATTTTCAAATGGTAAAAATGCAGATCTCATACGCTCTTGTTCAGATCTGGGTATTCCAATCTCGCTAGCAATACTTTCCCATCCTCTTACAACCGAAATGACTTTTTCAATGATTTCATCCATTTCATTTTCGTTCAGTCTAAATTGAGCGCCCACTTCCTTAGCAAGTTCAAGATCCAAAGCATTATTATCTGTATCAATATTTAGAGCAAGTCCTTCTTTATCCACAGACGGATTAATGTCATAGGCTGGTGAAAGTATCCATCCTTTTGGGGTTAAAATAAATCCGTGATTTCTAAGGTGATCATCTGTGTTTGATATACAAATACTAAACACGATTCTTCTCCATAATTCCTTCAAATTATTGTTAACATCAATACCGTAGTTCGTAATAAAATCAACGATATCAAGGTAACTTGCAGTTGAATCTCTTAATTTTTCTTCATTGTTTCCTGTCATAGTCATAGCTGACGAAAAATGAATTCTTCCGGAGTTTGTTCTATCAAATCTTTTGGTGAAAAATGTATGATAGCTGTTACTTAATTTTTGAATCTTTGTTTCTGACATATTAATTCCGGCATCAGTAGCTAATCGGTATGCCAGATATTCCCACGCTGCCTTATCAATTGTATCATTTTTTGAAGGAAATTTAGCAATCCATAAATTTTTTTCCTGATCCATAACATTAGCTTTCGGTCTTGCACCCCCTAATGAAGATCCTGGAACTACAAGCAGTGCTAATAACCTTTTCATTTTAGGCTCATCTTCATTTTCAAAACTTTTCACGGCTGCCTCCAACTCTCTTAATGATGACCAGGGTGGTGTAGGGTTATTCTCATCATCATCTAAAAAATTTCCATCTATTGAAGTCTTAAATCGCAGAGCACCCATCCTTGTTTGGTCATACACTCCTAATAAATAATCCAGATCATAAAGTTTCTTTTCTTTCTCTCCAGTTTCTTTGGCTACCTGAATAGATTTTCTTTTCATTAGTGTTCTTCCCCAAGTATCAGGCATACTATCCATAAAAACACCAAAATTTTCTTTATTGGTTGGATATTGTGGACCTCCAAACAACTGAAGATCAGGATCTATTAAATTTTGACCCGCACTTTTAATCCACTCTTTATCATATTCAAAACTAAAGGACTTTTTTCCTTTACCCTGATGAGCTGACAAAATCCCCATTAAATGAGGACCTTGAAGGTCAATCCAATCTGCATATACAAATATGTCAACTTTAGTAGATTTCATTTAATTATATTATTTCAGTAATTCTAAATCTTGCAATTTTCTTCCAAATTCATCATCAGATCCAAGCTTTAAAATATCATCGCTAAGACCCAATACTCTCAAAACATTAAAATATGATCCCATTGCCACACTTGGATCACCTTTTTCAATAAGATGTAGTGTTGAACGTACAATTCCGGCTCTCTCTGAAACCTGCTCTGTAGTTAATTTTCTTCTTTTTCGAGCAAGTTTAATATTCTCTCCCATTTGTTCCAGCAGAGCCAAATACTTGGGTAAAATTATTTGTTTCTTTTTCATAATGTCCGTTATTTCATACAAAATTACACATTTTGTATGAAATAACGGACATTTTAAATAAAAATCTCCTCCATTTGACTTTTCAAATAAAAAAGACTAACTTTGTATTATTTCTTATGTATACATAAGTAAATAATACTACGTACTAATGAATTTTGAAAAGATTGTTGATGCTTATATTGCTGGTAGTCCTCACAGAAAGGCTTTAAATAAAAAGGAATTTGATTATTTGGTACAGGAAATTTCGAGTTTTCGCAAATTCAAAAAATTAAGTAAAGAAATTAGCGAATACATACTTCAAAAACATTACACCTTAGAACAAGATTTATATATTTTCAATGACTCCAATCCTGAAGTTGTTGACTTGGTTTATGCGTATAACAAATATACACACTTTAGCCACCATTCAGCACTAATAATGCATCAAATAAGTACTATTGAAAACAACGCCATCTATTTATCAGAAGAGATCGATAGCATTTCCAGTCCTAAAAACACCTTAACTCAAGGAAATATAGATTTAGCTTTTAGTAAACCTCAGAGAGTCACAAAAAATATAAAGCAATTCAGAGACAAAACATTTTACTTTCTTAAAAATCAAAGCAGTACTACAATGGAAACCTTCATTAATGGAGTAAAAGTTTCAAATCTTGAAAAGACACTTATAGACTGTACTGTAAGACCACTATATTCCGGTGGAACAAAAAATATCCTTAATGCATTTGCTATGGTAAAGCAATTAATTGACGCAGATAAATTACATCATCATTATAAAAAATTATCATTTGTATATCCTTATCACCAAGCTATTGGATTCTACTTGGATAATGCAGGTTATAAAGAAGAGTTTTACAGTAAATTTCTGGCAATGAATAGTGATTATGATTTTTACTTAGACTATCAGTTAACTTCACCTCAGTACAATCCGAAGTGGCGAATCCATTACAATGAAGACATTATCCAATAAAAAAATTACTTATAATTTATCTTTATCTTTTCAAGGAAATTTCTGCACACTTCAAAGAGTTGAAAGATATTGTTTGCTTGGATAATACTATGTCTTTGCTGAAAAAGAGTTTCTCTAAATGATTCTGCATCAAAGACTGCATCAGATGGATCTTTTGTCAGGGCTAAATTAACGCTGATACCAGTTGTCAAATCGTTGTTCAAAATACTTCTGATATCAACAAGGGGCTTTAGATAAAAATTTAATTCTCCAATACGCCCCTGACTTTTTGAAAAAGGGAGATCGTGATTTTTGCCGAGTACATCCATATACTCTGTTAGACGAATCCTCATTAATTCTTTCTGCCTCTGAATATCAGTATAAGATATAAGTTCTTTCTTTATCGGGTCAATTTCACTTTCGATCCGTAAGATTTCGTTTTTGGTCACTTCTATATCAAAAAGAGGATTATCTAATTTATCCTGTTCTATAGATAGCGAATTTAATTTACCTTCAATTTGTTGCAGTAAAAAAGGAATATTCTCTACATTCTTCATTTTATGTAAAATCTATTTATGATAAAATTTCTTCTAAAAAAATTTAACTATTAATAATGTATTATAATTTTTTGAAATATTCCCGACATTTAAGTTCGTAAATGGATAGCTTCAGAAATATTAGTAAATGCTCAATAATCGCTACGACTATGCAAGGAGTTAAGATATTTATTATACTAAAATTTTAAATCTCTTTTTATTTTAATGATACCTTTTTCATCATCATCTTTTAAATGACTTTTAATTGAGTCCGTTTCAACATCTTTTAGTGAATGTTGAAAAACTTCTTTTAAAAACAATGCTACTTCATATTGATTTCGCCTATCAAAGTGCTTCCAAATGTTCCAGCCAAAATGATACAAATCCATATTAGATAATTTGTGAACCCTTACAGGGCTAAAATTTTCTATTTTTTCTTTCTTAGCATACTTTGTAATGTAGCTGCATAGGTTTTCTAAATCATTAACAGATGTGTATAGCGCAAATTGCTCCTTTGTATATCTTAATGCAATCTCAAGCTTATTATCGAACTTTACAACTTCTTTAAATTTTAAATCTTCTTTAATATCAGCAATAGTAACAGGTCCAGAAAAGAATTCATTAACCAAAACTAGATTTTTTCTTTTAGTAATAATTCTGCTTATAATTTCATAGATAGTATGCAAAAACAATGTTAGACCTGAATAAATAACAACACCTACGAAAATCACGACTATAAAAAAGATATTTGCCGTAAATTCATCGGACCCTTTATCGATAAAATATGTTCTAACTTGAGTTCCTAAAAGGATACATACCACTATAATGGGTAAATACATACATATTAATTCAAAATTTTTGACTTTCATATTTATTAGTTTGCTTGTATAATTTCTTGGTTTTCTTCTAAAATATTTTCATCCAGCTTAATAGCTCCAGCTGCTCCATTTTTCAGTTCATCAACTACTTTAGCATAAACTTGAGTTGTTGTAACTTTACTGTGTCCAAGCATTTTACTAACTGTATAAATGTCTGTTCCTAAAGAAAGCTGCAATGTTGCAAAAGTATGTCTGAAGCAATGAAAAGTTATATGCTTTGTTATTCCAGCTGATTTGACCCATTTTTCGAGAGGTCTCGAAATCCAAGAGCTATCTTGTAAATTTTCAAATACTAGCTGTTCGGGAAGTCTCGGAGTTCCGCATAAATGAATTGCTTGTTCAGAAATCGGTGTATACTCGACTCCTTTTGTTTTCTTTTGTCTAAATTGAATTTTGATTCTATTTGACTGAACATCAATTTCTTTCCACTTAAGCCTTTTAATATCACAATGTCTTAACCCTGTCAGTGCAGAAAATAAAGATGCTCTTTTCAATTCATCATTTTCACAAGGAGTATTTACTAAAAGATTAAGTTCCTCCAAAGAGAGATGTTCACGGAAAGATTCTTGCTCTCCAATACCTTTAATCTTTGCTGATAAGTCAATTATAAAATAACCATCAATAAAAGCTTGGGAAACTATTGCCTTAAAAATAGAAAAGTACGTTGCAGCACTATTATTTGAAAGAATTCCTTTCTTTTTTCCGCGATAGGGCGCCGATAAAAGATAAAGCTTAAAATCATCAGCAAAACTCAAATCAATTTTTGAAAATCTTAAATCATCTCCGGAAAACTCTATAATAAATTCAATTAAACACCTCCAGTTAGTTCTAATTGAATCAGAACTATTATTTGAGCCGTGTCTTTTCTTTAGCAACCTATTACAGTAATCTATAAATTTTTCTTTTTGTTTTTCTTGCAATTCGGCCTTAATAGCATCGCTATCACTATACAAGTCGACATTATCATATTCTTTTTGGCGTAGTTTACGAATTCCATCAGCATAT